>NZ_CATKPY010000001.1:0-190219 GCF_949767465.1 Pseudomonas sp. IT-P12
GCCCGCTCCCACATTTATTGCCCGGTCGATCCACAGAACTGTGTCCCACTGTATCTCCCCCGCTATTTTGCCCCTTCGCTTACAAACTCCCCTTCGCACGACACAGTAGCGATACACCCTGCCCTTTAAATGGCCACATCCGAGCAAGGCACCCCCGCCAGCTCCGGTGAACGCTGCACTTGCGTGGCGTCCTTTATCGAACGGTTGTGTCGTGCAACCCAGGAGAATTGAAATGTCTCGTACCACCAAGAACACTATCGGTCTGCTCGGCGCTGTGCTGGCTGGCGGCATGATGTTGACCGGCTCGGCGTTCGCTTCGCAGCCGCTGACCCAGGGTTACCTCTTGGCCTCGGCCGACCAGGTGGTGAAAACCCCTGAAGGCAAATGTGGCGAAGGCAAGTGCGGCGATGCGTCGATGGCAAAAACCGACACCGACGGTGACGGCAAAGTGTCCCGCGCCGAATTCAAGAAAGTCGCGCCCAACTCCGACTTCGACAAGATCGACACCAACCATGACGGTTTCATCGACGAGCAGGAGGCTTACGACAACGTCAAAGCCAACTTCGAAGCCAACGGCAAGAAAATGCCCAAAGGCCTGTTCGAGCACCTGAAAGACCGCGACGGCGCCTGAGCCTCAAAAGCAAAAGCCGCGCTTTCCGATGGGAAAGCGCGGCTTTTTTACGTCAGTCGACTTTACACCCGGAAGCGCTGGACCATGCCCTGCAGGGTATTGGCCAGCTTCGACAGCTCATGGCTGGAGGTGCTGGTCTGGTCGGCGCCGGTGGCGGAGCGCACCGACAGGTCGCGGATATTCACCAGGTTGCGATCCACTTCCCGAGCCACTTGCGCCTGCTCCTCGGCGGCACTGGCAATCACCAGGTTGCGCTCGTGAATCTCATGCACTGACGAGGTGATCGCCACCAACGCCTCACCTGCCCGCTCGGCCAGTTGCAGCGTGCTGGCGGCACGGGTAGCGCTGGCGTTCATGGAGTCCAGCGCCAGGCTCGAACCGCTGCGCATGCCCTGGACCATCTGCTCGATTTCCAGGGTCGATTGCTGGGTGCGATGCGCCAGGGCGCGCACTTCATCGGCCACCACCGCAAAACCGCGACCACTTTCGCCGGCACGGGCCGCTTCGATGGCCGCATTGAGCGCCAGCAGGTTGGTCTGCTCCGCGATGGCCCTAATCACTTCCAGCACCTTGCCAATGTCCTGGGACTGATTGGCCAGCGATTGCACCAACTCACCGGTGTGCTGCACTTCACTGGCCAGGGCGCTGATGGCGTTGGCGGTTTCGCTCACCCGCTCCTGCCCCAGGTGTGCCGACTCGCTGGACTGACGGGTGGCATCGGACGTCGACACCGCGTTGCGGGCGACCTCTTCCACGGCGGTGGTCATCTCGTTGACCGCCGTGGCCGCCTGCTCGATCTCGTTGTTCTGTTGCTGCAGCCCCTGAGTGCTGTCGAGGGTGACGGCGTTCAGCTCATCCGCTGCGGCGGCCAGTTGCGTGGCCGAACCGCTGATGGCTTGCAAGGTTTCACGCAGGTTTTGCTGCATGGTCGCCAGCGCCTTGAGCAAGCGACTGACCTCATCGCTGCCATGGGTGGCGATAGGCCGGGTCAGGTCGCCCTGGGCCACGCTTTCAGCGGCGCTTACGGCTTCGCTCAGCGGACGGACAATGCTGCGGGTCAGCAACATGGCCAATGCCACGGTCGCCAGCGCTGCGAGCGCGATGAACAGGCTGACAATGGTCCGCGAGGTTTCATAGTGTGCAGCGGATTTCTCGCTTTCAACCACGACCTGCTTGGCGAACAGCTCCGCCAGGTCATTGAGCTGCTTGCCGGAGCCATCGACCACCGTTTTCATGTCGACCAGCAGCAACTTGGTCAATTCGTCGCGACGGCCCTGCTCGGCCAAGGTGAACGACTGGGCGATGCCGGCGCGATACGCGGTGAAGGTGGTTTTGAACTGGTCATACAAGGCGCGGCCTTCGGCGGTGTCGACCAGATGGTCATAGGCCGCGATTTTCTCGCCCAGCTCCTTGTCACGGGTGTCCATCTGGCCACGGTAGACGGGAATGTTTTTGGGGTCCTGGTCCAGCGCCATGCGCAGGGAAATGGTGCGGATGCGCAGCATCAGTTCACGGATCTCGTCGCCCCCGCGAATGCTCGGCAGCCATTGTTTTTCCACGGCGACCTCGCTCTCGCGAATGCTCGACATCTGCGCCAGGGCAAACACCCCGAGCAATGCCACCAGCACGGCGATCAAGGCAAACCCCAAGGCTGCCCGGGGAGCAATATTCAACTGACGAAGCAACATGACGAGCGCCTTTTTTTCTTGTAGTGACCAGAATTGGGGGTGGTGTCTGGCAGTCCCCCTTTCACGGGTTATCGGCGGGTTGTATGACGACTTAAGTGGTGACTTTGTCGCAGGCAAAAAAAAATCCCCGTATCTTTCGATACGAGGATTTTCAATATGGTCGGGGTAAGGGGATTCGAACTCCTGACATCCTGCTCCCAAAGCAGGCGCGCTACCGGACTGCGCTATACCCCGGTAAAAAAAAGGCACCTTTGAAGGCGCCTTCTTCGATCAGCGCTTTTGGCCTCTGATCTTAAGATTTGATTCCAGCATCACTGGTTTCAAAAATGGTGGGTCGTGTGGGATTCGAACCTACGACCAATTGGTTAAAAGCCAACTGCTCTACCAACTGAGCTAACGACCCAAATATGGTCGGGGTAAGGGGATTCGAACTCCTGACATCCTGCTCCCAAAGCAGGCGCGCTACCGGACTGCGCTATACCCCGATTTGAAATTGGCTCCGTGACCAGGACTCGAACCTGGGACCCAATGATTAACAGTCATTTGCTCTACCGACTGAGCTATCACGGAACTGCATATTTCAAGTTACAACAGTGAAGCTTGCTTCACCTCTTCAACCCGTTCGCATCGCTGCGTTCGTGTGTCTGAGGCGCGCTATTCTACAATCTTAAGCACCTCTGTCAACCCCTAAATCGCTTTCAAGTTAATGATTTGCAACTTATTTCAGATTTCTGCCCAGTGAGCGGAAACCCTTCCGGGTGACTGACTGCGGGGCGCACTTTACAAGCCTTTTCCTTTGAGTTCAACAACCTGACGAAAAAAAGGCCTCGCAATGCGAGGCCTCTTCGTTTCTACCGCCCGTCGGGATCAGGCAAAGACGATCTCGTCGTTCTCCACCACGCCCTTGGCGATGTCGCCAGGCATGAAACGGCCCGACAGGATCAACTGCGCCAGCGGGTTTTCGATCCAGCGCTGGATCGCTCGTTTGAGCGGCCGTGCGCCGTACACCGGGTCGTAACCCACCGCGATCAGCTTGTCCATGGCCTCCGGGCTGAGTTCGAGTTTCAGCTCGCGCTCGGCCAGGCGACTGCGCAGACGACCCAGCTGGATCTCGGTGATGCCCGCGATCTGATCCCGTGCCAATGGCTCGAAGATCACCACTTCGTCGACCCGGTTGATGAACTCAGGCCGGAAATGCGTGGAAATCGCATCCATCACTGCCGCGCGCTGCGCTTCACGATCACCGACCAGTTCCTGGATCTGCGTCGAGCCCAGGTTGGAGGTCATGACGATCACGGTGTTCTTGAAGTCCACCGTGCGGCCATGACTGTCGGTCAGGCGACCGTCTTCCAGCACTTGCAGCAGGATGTTGAACACATCCGGGTGGGCCTTCTCGACCTCGTCCAGCAGGATCACCGAATAAGGTTTGCGACGCACCGCCTCGGTCAGGTAACCGCCCTCTTCATAACCGACGTAGCCCGGTGGCGCACCGATCAAGCGAGCCACGGAATGTTTCTCCATGAACTCGGACATGTCGATGCGCACCATCGCTTCTTCGGTGTCGAAGAGGAACTCGGCCAGCGCCTTGCACAACTCGGTTTTACCGACACCGGTCGGGCCGAGGAACATGAACGAACCGCTGGGCCGATTCGGGTCGGCCAATCCGGCCCGCGAACGCCGCACCGCGTTGGAAACCGCGACCACCGCTTCTTCCTGGCCAATGACGCGCTGGTGCAACAGGCTTTCCATTTTCATCAGCTTGTCGCGCTCGCCCTCGAGCATTTTCGACACTGGAATGCCGGTCCATTTCGACACGACTTCAGCGATCTCTTCTTCGGTCACCTTGCTGCGCAGCAGCTGGTTTTCACTCTGGCCATGCTGGTCGACCATCTGCAGGCTGCGCTCCAGGTCCGGGATCACCCCGTATTGCAGCTCGGCCATGCGGTTCAGGTCACCTTTACGACGGGCCGCCTCCAGTTCCTGGCGGGACTGTTCGATTTTCTGCTGGATCTGTGCAGAACCCTGGACTTCGGCTTTCTCCGAGTTCCAGATTTCTTCGAGGTCCGAATACTCGCGCTCGTGGCGAGCGATTTCTTCCTGGAGTTTTTCCAGGCGCTTGATCGCCGCTTCGTCGCTTTCTTTCTTCAGTGCCTGGGATTCCACCTTCAACTGAATGAGGCGGCGCTCCAGACGGTCCAGCACTTCCGGCTTGGAGTCGATTTCCATGCGGATGCGGCTGGCGGCTTCGTCGATCAGGTCGATGGCCTTGTCCGGCAACTGGCGATCAGTGATGTAGCGATGGCTGAGCTTGGCCGCAGCAATGATCGCGCCGTCGGTGATCGCCACCTTGTGGTGAACTTCATAGCGTTCTTTCAAGCCACGCAGAATGGCGATGGTGTCTTCTTCGCTCGGCTCGTCCACCAACACTTTCTGGAAGCGCCGCTCGAGGGCCGCGTCCTTCTCTATATATTGGCGGTACTCGTTGAGCGTGGTCGCGCCGACGCAGTGCAACTCGCCGCGGGCCAACGCTGGCTTGAGCATGTTGCCGGCATCCATCGAACCCTCGCCTTTACCGGCGCCGACCATGGTGTGCAGCTCGTCGATGAACAGGATGATCTGCCCTTCCTGCTTCGACAGTTCATTGAGCAGGGCTTTCAGGCGCTCTTCGAATTCGCCACGATACTTGGCGCCAGCGATCAGCGCGCCCATGTCCAGGGACAACAGGCGCTTGCCCTTGAGGCCGTCCGGCACTTCGCCGTTGATGATGCGCTGGGCCAGGCCTTCGGCGATCGCGGTTTTACCGACGCCCGGCTCACCGATCAACACCGGGTTGTTTTTTGTCCGGCGTTGCAGCACCTGAATCGTGCGGCGAATTTCGTCGTCACGGCCGATCACCGGATCGAGCTTGCCTTCTTCGGCCCGCTTGGTCAGGTCGACGGTGTACTTATCCAGTGCCTGACGCGATTCCTCGTGGTTGGCGTCATTGACCGCTTCGCCACCGCGCAGGTTGTTGATGGCGTTTTCCAGGGCTTTCTTGCTCACACCCTGGCCGAGCAGCAATTTGCCGAGCTTGCTGTTCTCGTCCATCGCGGCGAGCAACACCAGCTCGCTGGAAATGAACTGGTCGCCTTTCTGCTGCGCCAGGCGGTCGGCCTGGTTGAGCAGGCGCGCCAGGTCCTGCGACATGTTCACGTCACCGGTCGGGTTCTGGATCTTGGGTAATTGGTCGAGCTCTTTGGTCAGCTCTTTACGCAGGCTGTTGACGTCAAAACCGACCTGCATCAGCAGGGGTTTGATCGAACCACCCTGCTGTTCCAGCATCGCCTGCATCAAGTGCGCAGGCTCGATGCCGGGATGATCAAGGCCGACGGCCAGGGATTGGGCGTCGGACAGGGCTAACTGTAATTTGCTGGTTAAACGATCTATTCGCATGGGTCACCTTCCTATGGAGCAGGCCGGACCAATAAACATCCTGAATGAAGAAGCCTGCCAGATACCGTTATAGATGCGGTCGATTCTGGGAGTTTCAAGCGTCCTGACGTTGATGCAGATCAGACAAGTCTAGCGTTCAAGCCAGATAAGGGAGGCAAACCGACCCGTGCGCGGATGGCGGCGGTAGGAAAAGAAGCGTGGGTCGGTCACGGTACACAAACCGCCACCATACACGGCTGTGACACCCCGGGCAGCCAGACGCAGGCGCGCCAGCTCATAGATGTCCGCCATGAGCTTGCCTTCATGGGCGCCAGGGACGAACGCCCTGGCCGATTCCGGCACCTGCCGGACGAAGGCTTCCCGGACTTCCGGGCCGACTTCAAAGGCTTGCGGGCCGATAGCCGGGCCGAGCCAGACCAGCACGTCCCCGGCTGGAACGGCCAAGGTGTCGAGGGTTGCCTCCAGCACGCCCGCCGCCAACCCGCGCCATCCGGCGTGGGCCGCGGCTACGCGGGTGCCGGCACGGTCACAAAACAGCACAGGCAGGCAGTCGGCCGTCATGGCCGCGCAGGCGATGCCGGGCGTCGCCGTCCAGCTCGCGTCGGCGGTGGCGACCTGGCCGGGGTCGGCATGGGCCACGGCAATGCCGTGCACCTGTTTCAGCCAGGCCGGCTGGATGGAAAAGCGCTCGGTGAGGCGACGACGGTTCTCGGCGACGGCTTCGGGGCTGTCATCGACATGATCGCCAAGGTTGAGGCTGTCGAACGGCGCCAGGCTGACGCCGCCCGTACGGGTGGTCACACAGGCCTTGACCCCGGCAGGCGCAGGCCAGTCGGGAATCAGCCAGTCACTCATCCGACGAACGCCTCGCGGTCCTGCTTGAGCAGGGTCAGCAGCCAGACGAAATCCTCCGGCAGCGGCGACTCCCAGCTCATGCGTTCACCGGTGCTCGGGTGTTCCAGCTCCAGGAACCGCGCATGCAGGGCCTGGCGCGGGAAGTTTTTCAACGACTCGACCATGGTCGGATTCGCGGCCGGCGGGATACGGAAGCGACCGCCGTAGGCCGGGTCGCCGACCAACGGGAAGTTGATGTGCGCCATGTGCACGCGAATCTGGTGCGTGCGACCGGTTTCCAGCTTGACCCGCACGTGGGTGTGGGAGCGGAAGCGCTCGAGCACGCGGTAATGACTGACGGCCTGCTTGCCCCCTTCCATCACGGCCATGCGCTGGCGTTGCTGACCATGACGCCCGATGGGCGCGTTGATCTTGCCGCCGGCGGTCACCACGCCGATCACGATGCACTCGTAGATGCGACTGACACTGCGGCTCTGCAATTGTGCGACGAGTTTTGTCTGCGCCTGAATGGTCTTGGCCACCACCATCAGTCCGGTGGTGTCCTTGTCCAGGCGATGCACGATACCGGCGCGGGGCACATTGATGATGTCCGGCACGTGGTGCAGCAGGGCGTTGAGCAAGGTGCCGTCAGCATGGCCCGCGGCAGGGTGCACCACCAGGCCGGCGGGCTTGTTGATGACCAGGATGTCGTCATCTTCATAGACGATATCCAGTTCGATGTCCTGGGCGACCCATTCACCCTGGGCTTCCTGCTCGGCAGTCAGCTCGAGGATGGCGCCACCGTGCACGATGTCTCGCGGGCGGATGACCGCTCCATCCACAGTCAACCGGCCCTCTTTGATCCAGGCGGAAAGGCGCGAGCGCGAGTGCTCGGCAAACAATTGTGCGGCGACTTGATCGAGGCGTTGGCCGCCCAATTCGGACGGCACCTCTGCGCGAAGTTCTATTTTATCGGACATGCTCGGACTAGGCGTCGGCACAGCCTTTGGTTTCGGCTGCGCGCTTGTGGTTAAATACGGCGTCTTTTGCCCCGAGGCTATTCAACGGGGCGCTCATCATAACAGGACGGCCTCGCCCAAGACAGCGGCCGTCATAGGGACGCAAGCCGCCATGCAAGTGAAACACCTGCTGCTGATCGCCATCCTCGCATTGACCGCCGCTTGCTCATCGAAGGAAGTCGTAGACGAAAACCTCAGCGAAGTCGAGCTGTATCAACAGGCTCAGCACGACCTGGACAACAATAGCTACACCGCCGCCACAGCCAAGCTGAAGGCGCTGGAGTCGCGTTATCCGTTCGGGCGCTACGCCGACCAGGCTCAACTCGAGCTCATCTACGCCAACTACAAGAACACCGAGCCTGAGGCTGCAAAATCGGCCGCTGAGCGATTCATTCGTCTGCACCCGCAGCACCCGAACGTGGACTACGCCTATTACCTGAAGGGGCTGACCTCGTTCGACCAGGACGTTGGCCTGTTGTCGCGGTTCCTGCCGCTGGACATGACCAAGCGTGACCCGGGTGCTGCCCGCGACTCCTACAACGAGTTCGCCCAGCTGACCAGCCGCTTCCCGAACAGCCGTTACTCGCCGGACGCCAAGCAGCGCATGATTTACCTGCGCAACCTGCTGGCGGCCTACGAGATTCACGTGGCCGACTACTACCTGACCCGTCAGGCCTACGTGGCCGCTGCCAACCGTGGCCGTTACGTGGTGGAAAACTTCCAGGAAACCCCATCGGTCGGCGACGGCCTGGCGGTGATGACCGAAGCCTACCAGCGCCTGCACCTGGACGAACTGGCCGCCACCAGCCTCGAAACCCTGAAGCTCAACTACCCGAACCACCCAAGCCTGGTGGACGGTCAGTTCGTGCCTTCGATGGACGAAGCCGACAACCGTTCGTGGCTGAGCAAGGCCACCCTGGGCCTGATCGAATCCCGTCCACCGCTGCCGCCGGGAGAAACCCGCGCCAACCAGGACGTGCAGAAGCAATTCCAGGACGCCAAGGATGCAATCCCGAACGAGCTCAAGCCTAAAGACGAAAATGGCGACGTGATCGAAGAAGAAGAGCACGAAGCGGAAGGTAACAACGAAGACCGTTCCTGGTTCAGCTACATGACTTTCGGCGTGTTCGACTAAGCGCCGATCGGCCAAACCGATTCGGTTGACCGCAGCCACAAAAAAATCCGATGCCGGTTGGCATCGGATTTTTTTTGTCCGGGGCAAAGCACTTGGCTGCTTGTAGAACAACGAAACAACAAGCCCCGCCCCGGCTCTCTCAGAAGAACTTGATCTCGTAACCAAAGCGCGATGCCGCACTGACGATGTGTTGGCCCATGATCTGCCGTGCTGCGCCGGCATCCCGGTCAATGAACGCCTGCACCAGTTCCTCATGCTCGCCACGGGCGGCATGCGGAATATTGCTGAACACCGGGCCACGCCGCGCGAAGTTCATCGTGATCAATGCCCGCATGGGTTCCAGCACGGTGCGAATCATCGTTTCCAGGTAATCGTTGCCTGACGCGGCGGCCACCGCCCGATGAAAGTCCAGGTCGGCGTTGACCGTGTCCAGCGTCGGCTCGCCCTCGTACTGCATGCGCAAGACCGCATCCTGAATGGTTTTCAGCTTGCGCGGCGTCATGTGCGTCGCCGTCAGCGCGGCGGCCTGGCTTTCCAGGATGGCTCGCACTTCGAACATGTTGCGAATCGTATTGTCGCCGTCAAGCAACGGCGCGTTTTCCGGCAAGGGCGCACGCTCCGCCGCCGGCGCCGCCGCTACGAAGACCCCCACGCCCTGGCGCGACTGAATCAGCCCTTGCGCCCGAAGCGTGGCGATGCCTTCGCGCACGACGTTGCGGCTGACTCCGAAGTTTTGCGAGAGAAACTGTTCGGTGGGCAGCCGATCTCCCGGTCGCAGTCGGCCCGAGGCTATTTCATCGCTCAGCGATCGAGCGATGTGCTCGGCCAGATGAGGTCTGCGCGACACGGGCTGCACGTTCATTTCACTCATGCTGAGTCATCCCTTTTACTTGTCCACTTAATCTACATCAGAAGACTTGTTCCAGACAGGAATAACTGAAATTACTCAATCGAAGTAATCATTAAATACATGTATATCAATAAGTTACGCACAAGAAACCGACCAAATCAAAAAAGCGCCTAGTTGTTCTGTTGAAGGACAACTGAACATCATTTAGGTTGATTTGCACCTGGACGCGGTTAAACCCACAAATCCCCGCGCTCCTTGTACAACCTGCCGGAGGCGTCGCTCCATGAAAATTGCCAGCATCGAAACCATTGCACTTCGAATCCCCTTCACCACTGGCGGCCGGTCTGCCGGCGGAGTCTGGGGGCCGAAGGATCTGCAGATGGTCGATTCACTTGTGGTCAAGATCACCACCGACGACGGCATTGTCGGCTGGGGCGAAACCTTCGGGTTCACCGCCATACCGGCAGTGAAAGTGGTGATCGACCAGATCCTCGCCCCGGAACTGATCGGCTGCGATGTCTCGCGGCGGGAGAAATTGCAGGGCGACTTGCAAAAGAAATTTCACGTCTTCGGGCGCAGCGGCGCGTTCATCTACGGCCTGTCGGCAATCGATATCGCGCTCTGGGATATCGCCGGCAAAGCCGCAGGCCAACCGGTCTTCAAGCTGCTCGGCGGCAGTGAAGCCACGTCGCTGGCGGCGTATGCCAGCCTGATCCGCTACGCCGACGCGGACCTGATTCGCACCAACGTGAAGCGCGCGGTCAACGCGGGCTTCCGCCACCTCAAGTTGCATGAGGTGGATGTCGAGGTCATTCGTGCTGCCTGTGAAGCCGCAGGCCCGGGCGTCGAGATCACCCTGGACGTCAACGCTCCATGGACCGTGCGCGAAGCGCTGGACATCGCCGAACAACTTCGTCCGTTGAACCTGCGCTGGATCGAAGAACCGGTGTGGCCGCCGGAAAACTATGCCGGCCTGGCAACGGTGCGCAAGCACGGCGGCATCCCCGTGGCGGCCGGAGAGAACGCGTCGACGCTCATGGATTTCCAGCACCTGCTCGAGGCCGGCGCGGTGGATTTCGTGCAGCCGAGCCCGGCCAAGATGGGCGGTATCACCGAGCTGCAGAAAGTCTATGCGCTGGCCAATGCCCATGGCGTCACAGTGATGGTCCACGCCTTCTACGACGGCCCTGGCCTGCTGGCTGCCGTGCACGGGAGTGCGGCCCTGGGCGGCGCAAAATCCCTGGTGGAATGGCGCTACTTCGACCTCGAAGCGCAACTCTATGGCGACGCCATCATTCCGCGTAACGGCCGCATCGACGTACCGCAGGGACCGGGGCTAGGCCTCGAACCTGACCAGGACGTCATTCGCGACTACCGCATCGAAGTCTGACCCCGCTGGCCGCCGGTGCCTGGCGGCCTTCCCGAGCCTTTTCCACAGTCTTGATAAAAATAAATACGAGGATTGAGCCATGTTTGACAGGATCGTAGGGCCCCTCTTGCCCGTCGCCTTTGTAATCGCCCTGGGTTTCATCGCCGGCAAACGCGGGCGACTGACCCAGTCGGACAGCCTGCTGATCAGCCGCCTGGTGCTCGGCTGGATCTTCCCGGCGCTGTTATTCGCGGGCATGGCGAGCACGCCACGGGAACAACTGTTCGATTTCAAATTCGTCCTGGCCACGTTCATCGGCATCATGGGCATGTACATACTCGCGTTGGCCATCGGCTGGTGGCGCCATCGCGATCTCAAGGTGGCGACGCTCAAGGGCTTCGTCAACGGTTACCCGGACGCCGCGTTCATGGGCATCCCCATTCTGGGCGCCATGTACGGAGCGGGCAGCATCTATTCGGTGCTGGTGCTCAACCTGGTGGCGAGCCTGGTCATGATTCCGCTGACAACCATGTTGCTGACCATTGCCGACGGCAAAGGCAGCGGCAGCCAGGCATTCATGTCGAGCCTCTCGGGCGCGGTACGCCGTCCGCTGATGTGGGCGCCGGCCCTGGGCATCGTGCTCTCCCTGCTGCAGATCAAGCTGCCGCCCCTCGCGGCCGAGTCCCTCAACCTTCTGGGCAAGGCAACACCGGGCGTTTCGCTGCTGTGCCTGGGACTGATCATGTCATCGGAGAAGCTGAAAATGTCCGGTGAAGTGTGGGGCAACCTGGGGCTCAAGTTGTTCATCCACCCGGTCCTGATGTTCGCCGCCACCGTAGTGCTGGGCGTGAATGGGTTGTATGCCCAACAGATGATCCTGTTGTGCGCGCTGCCTTCGGCAACGATCCCGGCGATGTTCGCCAACCAGACCGGTGCTTACCAGAGCGAAGCCGCGACCTCCATCCTGGTCAGTACCGTGCTGTCCATCCTGACATTTTCGGTGGCGATCTACCTGATCGACGGCGGGCTTGCGGCCTGACCCGTGGCGAACGCCATGACGACTTCAACCAAAACCGCGTACCGAGGTGCCCATCATGATTCACAAAACCGCAATGACGGCAGCGCTGGCAGCCTTGCTGGCGACGAGTGCACTCCTGCCAGTGGTGCAGGCCCAGCCTTTGCCACTGGGCAAAACCGGCTCGGTTCACAACGAGGACGTGGAATGGCGCAGCTTTCCCGCCTTCCCTGCGGAGGTGAAACTGGCCGTTGTGGCCGGCGACCCGAGTAAACCGGCGCCTTATGTGGTCAGGGTCAAGGTGCCGAACGGCATCCGGCTGATGCCCCACACGCACCCTGAAGACCGCATCTATACCGTGATGTCCGGCGTTTTCTACATTGGTTTTGGCAGTGTGTTCGACCCGGACAAGCTGGTCGCGTATGGCCCGGGCAGCGTGGTGATACTCCCGGCCAACACCCCGCACTTCCACTGGGCGCGGTCCGGCGAGTACATCTCGCAGGTGTACGGGACCGGCCCGCTGGGTATCGAGTACATCGATAGCCATGACGACCCGCGCACGGCATCGAAGTAAATTCGTGCTGGCACGGCCTCGCCGATCCGCCAACGCTTGACGGATCGGCGCCAGCCTCGCGAGGGTGGGTCTTTTATCGTGCGCATTTGCACGCTGACAGGCTGTGCGCTGCCCATGTCATTGGCTAGACTGCAGCATCTCTCCTGATAAAGCAGCCCATCATGCTTCGTTTATTGTTCTGGATCGCCCTGATTGCCGCCGCCGTATGGTTCTGGCGCAAGTTCAAGGGGTCGAGCAGCGCACCAAGGCCTCCTGCCGAACCGCAAGCCGCCCCCATGGTACGTTGCGCCCATTGCGGCCTGCATCTGCCCCGCGACCGCGCGCTGAATCTCCAACAACAGTGGTACTGCAGCCAGGCTCACCTTGAGCAAGGCCCGGGCCCCAGTGACCGCTGAGGCATCCCGCCCCGACAGCAAACAGGCGCAGCGACTGCTGCGCCTCTATCATCTCTACCGCCTCAGTATCGGCATCACGCTGGTGCTGCTGATTTCCAGCAACCTGGACAACCAGTTGCTGACCTCCACCAACGACGGCCTGCTGCGCAATGGCAGCTGGCTGTACCTGGTGCTCAACATTCTCTTGGTGGTCTTCCTCGAGAACATCCGACGTCCGGCGCAACTGTTCAGCCTGGCGTTGATCGACGTTCTGATGCTGTGCAGCCTGTTCTATGCCGCCGGCGGCGTCGCCAGTGGTTTTGGCAACCTGCTGGTGGTCTCGGTGGCCATCAGCAATGCGTTACTGCGAGGACGGGTCGGCCTGCTGATTGCCGCCGTCGGCGCGCTTGGCATTGTCGGGCAGACCGTACTCCTGAGCCTCGGCCATCCCGCCAGCCCCAACGATTACCTGCAAGCCGCCACGCTGGGCGCACTGTGCTTTGCCGCCGCCTTGCTGGTGCAAGGGCTGATGCAACGCGTGGAAGTCAGCGAGACCCTCGCCGAACAGCGGGCCAGTGAAGTCGTGGAGCTCGAAGCGCTCAATGCGTTGATCCTGCAGCGCATGCGCACCGGCATTCTGGTGCTCGACGACCAACAGCGCGTGCAGTTGGCCAATCACAGCGCCCTGGTGCTGCTCGGCCGGGACACACTTGAAGGTCAACCCATCGACGCCTGTTCGCCCGCGCTGATCGAACGCCTGCAATTGTGGCAGAACAACCCGACATTGCGCCCCCAGAGCCTTAAGGTCGCCGGCAGCGGGCTGGAACTGCAACCGAGTTTCATTGCCCTGGACCAGAGCGCTAACCGCCAGACCCTGGTGTTTCTCGAAGACCTGGCGCAAATCACCCAGCAGGCGCAACAGCTCAAGCTGGTGGCCCTCGGTCGCCTGACAGCGGGGATCGCCCACGAAATACGCAACCCGCTGGGCGCCATCAGTCACGCCGCCCAGCTGTTGCAGGAATCAGAGGAACTGAAGGGCGCGGATCGGCGTCTGACCCAGATCATTCAAGATCACTCCCAGCGCATGAACCGGATTATCGAAAACGTCCTGCAACTGTCCCGTCGCCAGCAGACCGTGCCGCAACGGCTCGACCTGAAGCCGTGGCTGGAACAGTTCGTCGCCGATAGCCGCGAAGGCGCGCTCGACCACCAGCAGATTCACCTGGACATCGGCCAGGGTGATTTCAACACCTTGATGGACCCGAACCAACTGACCCAGGTTCTCGACAACCTTGTGCGCAACGCCTGGCGCCACAGCGCACAGATACATGAGCGGGCGCAGGTCTGGCTGAGCCTGTTCATCGATGCCGACACCCAACTGCCGATCATCGAGGTGCTGGACGATGGCGCCGGCGTTCCACCGGAGCAACAGGCGCATTTGTTCGAGCCGTTCTTCACCACCAGTGCTCAAGGCACCGGCCTGGGGCTTTATCTGTCCCGAGAGCTGTGCGAAAGCAACCAGGCCCGCCTAGACTTCAAGTCACACCAGGGCGGCTGCTTCCGCATCACCTTTGCTCACGGACGGAAACAAAGTTGAACATGAGCCAACCGCAAAAAGTCTTGATCGTCGACGATGAACCGGATATTCGCGAACTGCTGGAAATCACCCTGGGACGCATGAAACTCGACACCTTCAGTGCTCGAAACCTGGGTGAAGCACAGTCCCTGCTCAAGCGCGAGACCTTCGACCTGTGCCTGACCGACATGCGCCTGCCGGACGGCACGGGCCTCGATCTGGTGCAACACATCCAGCAACGCTACCCGCAACTGCCGGTGGCGATGATCACCGCCTACGGCAGCCTGGAGACCGCGATCAACGCGCTCAAGGCCGGGGCCTTCGATTTCCTGACCAAACCGGTGGACCTCAGCCGCTTGCGCGAGCTGGTCGGCAGCGCCCTGCGCATGCCCGCGCCAGGCAGCAGCGTCGACCGCCGCCTGCTGGGCGACTCGCTGCCCATGCGCAACCTGCGCAAGCAAATCGACAAGCTGGCCCGCAGCCAGGCACCGGTCTACATCAGCGGTGAGTCCGGCAGTGGCAAGGAGCTGGTGGCGCGATTGATCCACGAGCAAGGCCCGCGCGCCAACCAGCCCTTTATCCCGGTGAACTGCGGGGCGATCCCGTCGGAACTGATGGAAAGCGAGTTTTTCGGCCATCGCAAAGGCAGCTTCAGCGGCGCCATCGAAGACAAACCCGGGCTGTTCCAGGCAGCCCATGGCGGCACGCTGTTTCTGGATGAGGTGGCGGATCTGCCCCTGGCGATGCAAGTCAAACTGCTGCGCGCGATACAGGAAAAGGCTGTGCGCAGCGTCGGTGGCCAACAGGAAACCGTGGTCGATGTACGCATTCTCTGCGCCACCCACAAAGACCTCGACGCCGAAGTCGCCGGCGAACGCTTTCGCCAGGATCTGTACTATCGGCTCAACGTCATCGAGCTACGCGTACCACCTTTGCGCGAACGCCGCGACGACATCGAAACGCTGGCCGGGCATGTGCTCAAGCGGCTTGCCGCGAGCAGCGGTCAACCCGTCACCAGGCTGCATCCGCAGGCCCTCGACGCGCTCAAGGGCTACCGTTTTCCCGGCAATGTGCGAGAGCTGGAGAACATGCTCGAGCGGGCGCACACCTTGTGCGAAAACAAGCAGATCGAGGCCGGCGACCTGCGTCTGGCCGAAGGCAATTGCTCCGCAGACAGTGGCGTACCGGACCTGACGCAGATCGACAACCTGGAAGACTATCTGGACAACGTCGAGCGCAAGCTCATCCTCCAGGCCCTTGAGGAAACCCGCTGGAACCGCACGGCGGCGGCGCAGCGGTTGAATTTGTCGTTCCGGTCGATGCGTTACCGGCTGAAGAAATTCGGCCTGGATTGAGACCCCTTCGCGAGCAGGCTCGCTCCCACAGAATCTGCGTCGTTCACAACATTTGAATCGACCCGTGGGAGCATGGCCTGGCGGGCAAGGCGATCCGACAGACGCCCTATCGAGGCTAGATTCGCCCCGCCGGCGCATACGGTGCCGGATCGATGATCGGCTCCCTGCCCAACATCACGTCGGCAAACAACTGGCAAGACGCTGGCGCCAGCACCAACCCGTTGCGGTAATGCCCGCAGTTGAGCCACAGCCCGTCAAAACCCGGCACCCGGCCAATGTAGGGAATACCCTCCGGCGAACCGGGCCTCAGCCCGGCCCAGTGCCCGACCACTTCGGCCTCCGCCAGCGCCGGAATCAACTCCACCGCCGTGGCCTTCAGGCTCTGCAGCGCAGCATCGGTCGGCGTCTTGTCGTAGCCTTCATGCTCCAGCGTACTGCCGACCAGAATGTGCCCATCCCGACGCGGAATCGCATAGCGCCGCCTGGCCAGGACCATGCTCGGCAGGAAGTCGGCTGCACACTTGTAAAGGATCATCTGCCCTTTGACCGGCTCCACCGGCAGCTCCAACCCCAGGCTCCTGAGCAAATCGCCGCTCCAGGCACCTGCGGTCAGCACCACCTGATCGCCGTGGACATCGCCCGTCGATGTCTGCACCCCAACGACCTTATCGCCTTCACGAATGAAACCGCTGACTTCGCATTGCTCATGGATCGTCACGTTCGGCAGCGCCTGCAGCGCCGCCTTGAGCGACTTGACCAATCGAGGATTGCGCACATTGGCCACGTCAGCCATGTAGATCGCCCGGGAGAAACCGGCGCCCAATACCGGCACGGCATCGTGTACCGCCGAGATATCCACAGCCCGCAACGGGCGGTTTTCCCGCTCGGCCCAGGCCAGCGCCTCGGCCTCGTCTTCCAGATCCAGCCAGTACAGGCCGGTGATGTGCACCTCGGGATCGACACCGGTGGCGCCAAACAGGCGCTCGCCCAGCTGTGGATAAAAATCCTGGGACCAGTGGGCCAGCGCAGTGACCGCCGGGCTGTAGCGCCACGGGTAAAGCGGCGAAACGATGCCGCCGCCGGCCCAGGACGACTCCTGGCCGACACTCGCCCGATCCAGCAGCACGACACTCTGCACTTCGGAGGCGAGATTGAACGCCGTCAGCAGGCCAATCACACCACCGCCGACGATCACTACTTGCTGTTGCATGGTCATGTTCCGATCCAACCGTTAGATAGACAGAAGGCGCAAAAGGCACCCGAAAACTGAAACTCAGCGACCCCAGCAATCCTTGGTCGTCAGCCCGGACGTCGCATTGACCATGCTCCTGACACCGGTGTTGGTGAGGGTGAAATCACCGCATTTGTCCCCGGCCATGGCACTGCCCGCCTTGCGCGTGGCAGTCAGCAGGAAGGTCTGGTCCGCCAGGGTCGGGGTGATGGTGTAGTAGTCATTGCCGGCGCTCAGGCCGGTGGCACCCGTATAGAGGTTGGTCCTCGAATAAAATCGCTCGAGAATCTGCGCCTGCTCGGAAAGCAGGCCGGCCACTTCCGCCCGACGGCCCTTCTTCACGTACTCGGTGAGGCTTGGATAGCCAATGGTGATGATGATACCGATGATCGCAATCACGATCATGATTTCAATCAAGGTAAAACCGCGGTTGGATCTACGCATGCCTGAACGCTCGCTCACTGGATTTGCCGCCACATGATGCGGCGGCTGCCGCCGCCACCTTTCTCCGTCAACTTGACGATGCCACCACTGGTGTCGCCGACGTATTTGGCGGTGCCCGCGTTGGCGATCATGTTGACCAGGGGAATACCCGTGGAAAAGACCACACCGCTGGACACGGCGTCGTTGCCGTCAATCAACCCGTCATTGGTGGTATCCAACACGGCGTAATTGAGCATCTTACCGCTGAACGCATCCAGCTCGACGACCTTGCCGCTGCCGAAACTGGCGCAAGGGTCCGTGGTGTCCACGATCGCCGTGGTGAACACGATTCGCCCCAGCACCAGCGCCGCCTGGTTGATCACCCGTTCGCCGGTCAGAACACCGCCGTAGACCAAGGGCAGATACCAGCCTTTCTTGCCGGGGTAGATCACTTCATTCTGGCTGGTGGTAATGAATTGGCCCGAAGCGCCTGCGAACACCCCCGTGATCGACTGGGCCTGCAAGCTGGCCGTGGTGATCTGGCCAGAGCCACCGTCCGCATCCCACACCGCATAGAACGCCTGAAGGTCCTTGTTGGTCTTGTCCACCGACTCGTTGAATTTTCCGGTACCGAAAAACACCACCTTGCCGCCCAGGGAGTTGTCCGCCAGCAACGGCTGCGCGGTGATGGGCTGGGTGTCTCCACCCGGCGCGGTGAACAGGGGCTTGCCGGAAAAGGCAAGGCCCCAGCTGTTGGGGGCACTGGCGCTCAGGTCGAACTTCCACATGCGTCCATTGAGATCGCCGCCATACGCGGCCTGCACCACATTCTGCGAATTGACCTTGAGTTCCACCGACGACAAGCCGTTGGTGGTTTCCGTGCTGTCGACCACGATTTTGCGGATCAGCGAGCCATCCCGAATGTCCACCACGTACAAGGCCGCCACGCCGGAGTTGCTACCGTATCCGTTGGCAATGAACGCCGCCCAGCGGCCGTCGGCCAAGCGTGCCACCTCTGGACGGGCATAGGCGTAGCCAAGGTCATTAAAAGCGTTGGCGGCATTCGGGGTGGCTGGCGCGCTGAACTCCCACAACGCTCGAGTGACGTTACCGGCCGAGGCGTCGAACAGCTGCAAGGCGTAGAAGGTCTTGCCCCCCGCCCCTGTTCCGCCAATGGCGAGGGTCTTCCAGGCGTTATTGAGTTGCGCGTCGAAGATGCCGACCTGGCCATCGACCAGAAACTTGTGGCTGACGCCGTTGATGTAGGCCGGATCGGAAATCAGCCGCAGGTAGGGCAGCACGCTGGAGGGCATGTAGGCGTAACGCCGCGCCCCGTTGCCGGGGTTGATGACACTGACGAATCCGTCGTTGCCGTTGACCACCAGGTTGCTGTTCATGTTGCTGGCCTTGGTCGCCAGATAGTTGCTGTAGCTGGTGTCGCCCACCAGGTCGGAGGCGGTCTGGTCCGTCGGTGAGGCGAGCATCAGCGGTGAATTGATGATGTCACCCAGCAACACACTGCGCACTTTCAAACCGCTTTTGTTGGTGCCCTTGCTCCACTCCACCAGGTCAGCGCCAGTGATGCCCGTAGGCAAACCCTGGTTCAATACCGTCTGCTGCGCGGGCGCGAAATTGCCGAAGGCCAGGTTGATCGGCGCATTGCTGGCCGTGCTCCACGACTGATAAGTCGGGGGCGTGGCGCCGGGAACAATCGCGGTGTCGGTGGTCCAGAGCACCGAGGAGGTGTTCACTGCGCCGGTGGCGGTGATGCCATAAGCCCGGACCGTGCCGCGCCAGTCCTTGGGGTCGTAGCTGGTCTGGTAGTAGGACGAGCCTACACCGACGATCGAGCTGCTGGTGGTGCCGCTGCCCCCGGAGCCGGCCTTGGAAGTGATGTCGCTGAGCGCTGACGCCAACGCCGTGCTCAGCCCTGCACTGTCCGTTGCCTGATAGTACTTGCCCTGCCCGTAGCTGGCCGCATCCGACAGCATCTGGTTCGCGGCGGTGAAACCCACGGTGTAGGTGTTCATGTTCTGCTTGGGAAAATCGGCGGCGTTCCAGCTCTTGCCGCCCGCGTCGGTGCCGGTGGTGCGCATGTCGATGTCGAACGCGAACTTGGCGATGTCGTCCAGGTACAGGGTGTCACCTTCACCGTCGCCGTTGAGGTTGTCACCATCGTTCGCGCTGTTGCCGTCCCAATTCGGCAAGCGGCTGCCACCCAAGGGATCATTGGTCGGGAAGGTCCGGTCGTAGGTGGGCAAACCATCGGTGATCACCACGCCGTAGTTTTTCTGGCAGCGGTACTGGATAGGGCTGGTGTAGGTCGAAGGCGTCGAGTTGTAGTACGGCGCCATGCCACGCATGTAGCGCGTGACTTCGTAATAGCTTTCCGCCAAAGGCGTGTTGGCGATCGCACTCAGGCCGTTGATCGAGTTGATCAGCGCGGTGTAGTTGGCGTTCGCCTGGGCCTGGGTGACGCTGCCACTGACCGGGGACAGGTCGCTGATGGCGCGGGCGATGAAACCGCCGGGGCCGGGGTTGCCGCTCACCGGAGGGTTGAAGGTCGCCAGGCCGATGCGCAACGATCGGTTGCTCGCCACCAGATTGGTCGATACATCCTGGGCCACGCTGATGCGGTAATCGTTGGGAATCGCGCCGGTAGTGAAGTCACGGCTGGTACCGTTGGCCAGACTGACCAGATAGGACAGGTAGTTCGCCGAGTAGCGGGTATTGCCGTTGCCCACAGGATCAGGCAAACGCAGGCAAATGGACCCCAGCCCGAGAAAGCCACGATAAAAGCCGTACCAGTTACCGGCGGTGGAGCATCCGCCCCGGTTCAGGCTGGACAGGAAGATATTGGTATCGCTCATGTCCAGGTTCTGGCCGGTCAGGCACGAAAAACTCGAACTGCAGTTGGCGATTTGCGGGTAGTTTTCATCCGGTTTGAAACCCGCCGCCCAGATGATGTTGTTCATGCTGCCCGAATCATCGATCAGCAGCATCACATTGGGCGCAACCGCTGCCGCGCTCAGCAAGGGTGACTCCGAGGGCGTGAAGGCGTACACCGGCGCCGACAGGTACAAGCCCGCTGCAATGCCGGCACCGAACTTCCATAGCCCGGAGCGGCGCTCAATATTTCGCATAAATGCTCTCCACCACACTGCGAACGTTATTGCCGACAATGGCCACTGCGGTGACCCGGTACAGCGTCGCAGAGGTGTTGCTCGGCACATTCACGGCATTCAGCGAAGCCCCGATGTTCTGCACCCCGTAAAAACCATTGCCGGCTGCTATCCAGGTCACGCCCGACGTGGAATTGAAGCCGGCGCCAGTGATTGACGATGACTCGGCCGGAGGCGCGCACTGGGTAGTGCCGCTGCAAATCGGCAAGGTGTAGGTGCTCATCTGCACCGCACTTTCACCCATGCGCAGCGCCGCCTCGGCGTTCTGAAACGACTGGTTGCGCAGGTTGATACTGTTGGCCATCTTTTCCTGCAGGTTGGCGTTCTGCATCGACGAGATGCCGATCAGCGTCAGCAGCAACAGAAACACCAGGCTGACCAGCAGCGCCATGCCACGCTGACGGCCAGGCGTCACGGGATAAACACTCATCGGCCCTCCCCTCATGGCAGCCGGTTGCGCAAGGCGGCAACCACGCTGAAGGTTTGATCGCGAACCTGCCGTGCCGGATCGGTGAGGGTCAACGTCAGGCGCACGCTGCGGATTCGCGCAGCGTCCGCAGGATTACTGCTGTAGCTGGAGGCCGCGACATCGCTCGCTGAACTCGCCACGCCAAAGCTGACATTGAAGGCGCTGACGTTATCGATCAGCACCGCCTGGGCCGGCGTCCCGACGCCGACCCCCATCGTAAGCTGATTGTTCTTGAGGCTGTAGATCAAGCGTCGAATCGGGAACGCCAATTGCCCACCGGCCGGCACCCTTGCATTGGAATACGCGGTGGCCGTATTGCGGCAATCGGACACCACCGTCCAGGTCGGCGTCCCGCCTGTCGTGCCCACGTCAGCGGTGACCAGGGTCAGCTTGAGATTGGCATTGTCCCAACTGATAGGCGTGGCCTGGGCCACGCCGAAGGTCGTACCGTCACTGGCGTCGACAATCGTCCCCACACAACCGAACATCCCCACCATGCGGATTTCCTGAATCATCTTGCTCAGCACGAAACGCGCGTCCTCCTGCATGTTGGCCGCTGAGTTCTGACTGACGTAAGTGTTCTTGGCCGCGATGAAAATCTGCGCCACGCCGAGCACCACCACCAACCCCAATGCCAGGGCCACCAGCAGTTCGATCAGGCCGAACCCGTGATTGCGTCGATTCATGGCGTCGCCACCGGGTCGACCGCCGCACGACTGGTCACCACCAGGCTGCGCCGGGTGTTGGCGACATTGGCGGCGCGTGAGTCGTCCCAATTGATGGTGATGGTGTACACCCGCTGATTGAGGGTGACGGATCCGGTGGCGGTGCTGCCCAGTAGCGTGGTGATGTTGGAGGCGAAGTCGTAGAGGTCCTGATCCCGGGCGACATTCAGGTTGCCCGAGGTCGGCGGTGTGACAGTGTAGTCCGCACCGGAATTGGCACGAATGCGATCCAGCATGTCATAGGCGATGAAACTCGCCTGGCTGCTCATGCGCGCACTGTCCGTGTACTTCAGCGCATTGAGCTGAAACGCCGCCGCGCCCAGCAGGCCGACGGTCAGGATCAGCAGTGCCACCAGAACCTCAATCAGCGTAGTGCCTTCCTGTGCACGCTTGCTCCTTCCCCTCATCCGCAGCTTCCACCCAATAGAATTCGTCCATTCAAGCACACGTTCAGCGTCCTGCTCTGCGTCCCCAGTACATAGTTGATCACCACCGCCGTCGAAGGTGCCGACAGACCGCCCAGATTGTTGAATTCGATGGCGGTCACTCCTGAGGTTAGCGTCAGAGTCGCACCGCTGCTCATCGCTGGAACAACCCGCAATACATTGGGCGCATTGCCCGTGCTGTCATAGACCGACAGCTCTCCGGTCCAGCCACTGCCGCCGGCCGTTGGCCGCACCCGGGTGGTAATGCCCCGATCGATGGCCTCGAGCCGGGCAAAATTCAGACCGCGCTGCAGGTCGCTGATCTCGGTGTCGGCCCGGGTCCCCTGCACCGAACGGGTGAACATGGGCACGGCCATCGTGATGAGAATCAGAAAAATCGCGAGCGCAATCAGCAACTCGATCAGCGTGAAACCTTTTGTACGATGATCCATCGGTGCCCTCCGTTGCCGTCGGCTATACCTGCTTACACGCTAGAACATCCGACCGACAGACGTGCGGTTGTTTTGCCATTACTGGCGCAAGGATTGCGCCTCTGCCCGACGCCATGGAGGGAGATGTCATGCATCAGCAGGGTTTCAGCCTGATCGAACTGCTTATGGGACTGACAATTGTCGGGATTGTTCTGCACTTGATCAGTCCGGCATTCGCGACGCTGACCGAATCCATGCATCGAGAGGAAGCGGCGAAGTCGATCATCCACGGTATCCGCAGCGCCCGGACGCTGGCCATCACCCACCATCAGACCGTGGTGATTCATGGCATCGACGGGGATTGGGGCCGGGGCTGGCGAATCATTTTCGACCTCAGCGGCAAGGGGGCGGATGACCCGGACAATCCGCAGGTGACCGAGCACGCGAACGCCTCGGGCGTGCGCATGGTCGGTAATTGGTGGTTCAGGCGGGGTATTCGCTTCGACAGGCTGGGCATGCTGCATGCACCGTCGAAGTCATTCAATGCCGGAACCCTGTACCTCTGCGACGCCAGCGAACCGTTGAGCCGGCTGCAGGTGGTGGTGGCGCCGAGCGGCCGCACCCGCCTGGCCAACGATAAAACCAGGCAGGGATTATGCGAGAAGTGAATCAGATCGAACGAACGCGCAGTTCCTTGGGCATGGAGAACGTGATGTTCTCCTCGCGCCCTGCCAGCTCATCGGCACCGGTGGCGCCCCAGGCCTGCAATTGCTGGATCACGCCACGTACCAGCACTTCCGGAGCGGAAGCACCGGCGGTGATGCCGATCCGCTCGACACCCTCGAACCAGCTCTTTTGCAGGTCCTCGGCGCCATCGATCAGATAGGCCGGAGTGGACATGCGTTCGGCCAGTTCACGCAGACGATTGGAGTTCGAGCTGTTGGGACTGCCGACCACCAACACCACATCGCACTCGTCGGCCAGCGTTTTGACGGCGTCCTGGCGGTTTTGCGTGGCGTAGCAGATGTCGTCCTTGCGCGGGCCGCCGATGGCCGGGAAGCGTGTGCGCAGGGCATCGATGACGCGACTGGTATCGTCCATGGACAGGGTGGTCTGGGTCACGAACGCCAGTTTGTCAGGGTTGTTCACCTGCAATTCGGCGACGTCTTTTTCGTCTTCCACCAGGTAGATCGCGCCACCGTTGCTGCCGTCGTACTGGCCCATGGTGCCTTCGACTTCCGGGTGACCGGCATGGCCGATGAGGATGCATTCACGACCGTCGCGACTGTAGCGCGCGACTTCGATGTGCACCTTGGTCACCAGCGGACAGGTCGCATCGAAGACCTTGAGGCCACGACCGGCGGCTTCACTGCGCACGGCCTGGGAGACGCCATGGGCACTGAAGATCACGATGACGTCGTCCGGCACCTGATCCAGTTCCTCGACGAAGATCGCGCCGCGAGCCCGCAGGTCTTCGACGACGAATTTGTTGTGGACCACTTCGTGGCGCACATAGATCGGCGGGCCGAAGACTTCCAGGGCGCGGTTGACGATTTCGATCGCCCGATCCACACCGGCGCAGAAGCCACGGGGGTTGGCGAGTTTGATTTGCATGGTGTGCCTCGTGTCTTGCGGGCGAAACAATGAATAACCACTGAGGGAGCGAGCAGGCTCGCCCCACCTGTTACAGCGCTGTGACGGAGATGATTTCCACGTCAAAGGTCAGTGTCTTGCCGGCCAGCGGGTGATTGAAGTCGATGGTCACGTGCTCGTCATCGAACACTTTCACCACACCCGGCAGTTCAGTATTGGCCGCATCGTTGAAGATCACCAGCAATCCTGGCGACAGCTCCATGTCCTTGAACTGCGAACGCGGGATGACCTGCACGTTTTGCGGGTTGGGCTGGCCAAATGCGTTTTCCGGCTGGATGGTCAGCGTACGCTTGTCGCCAGCCTTGAAACCGAACAGGGCGGCTTCGAAACCCGGCAACAGGTTACCGTCGCCGACCTTGAAGGTCGCCGGGGCCTTGTCAAAAGTGCTGTCGACCGTGTCGCCGTTCTCCAGGCGCAGTGCAAAGTGCAAAGTGACTTCCGTGTGCTCGCGGATGCGTTGTTCAGCCACTACCTGTTCAGTCATGAACGGCTTCTCCGGTTTTTTTGGATTTGAACATGTCCAGCGCCAGCATCACGGCACCGACAGTAATAGCACTGTCGGCGAAGTTGAACGCCGGGAAATACCAGCGGTTCTGCCAATGCACCAGGATGAAATCGATCACATGGCCCAGGGCGATGCGGTCATACAGGTTGCCCAGCGCGCCACCGAGCACCAGGGCCAGCGCAACGGCCAGCCAGGTTTCGTTGCGCCCCAGACGCTTGAGCCACACCACCAGCACCGCGCTGACCCCGACGGCGATCAGGGCGAACAACCAGCGCTGCCAGCCGGAGCTGTCGGCCAGGAAGCTGAACGCCGCACCGGTGTTATACGCCAGGGTCCAGCTGAAGTAATCGGGGATCACCACGATCTGCTGGTACATCTTCAGCGAGCCTTCGAAGTAGAACTTGCTGGCCTGGTCGATGACCAGGACCAGCAAACTCAACCAGAGCCAGCTCAGCCGTCCGAAACGACCAACGCCATTAGGCATAGTGACGAACCTCGCCAGTACCGCTGATATTGTCGACGCAACGACCGCAGATTTCCGGGTGCTCCGGGTTCACGCCGACGTCTTCACGGCAGTGCCAGCAACGGGCGCACTTGGCGTGGGCCGACTTGACGATTTTCAGTTTCAAGCCGCTGACTTCGGTGACCACCGCATCGGCCGGTGCCTGCACCAACGGTGCAACACTGGCCGTCGAGGTGATCAGCACGAAGCGCAATTCGTTGCTCAGCTTGGCCAGGTCGGCGCTCAGCGCGTCTTCGGCGAACAGTGTCACTTCGGCTTGCAGGTTGCCGCCGACGGCCTTGGCCGCGCGCTGGATTTCCATTTCCTTGTTGACCGCGACCTTGACCGCCATGATCCGGTCCCAGTACGCACGATCCAGCTCGAAGCCTTGCGGCAGCTCGGTCAGGCCTTCGTACCAGGTGTTGAGCATGACCGACTCATTGCGCTCGCCCGGCAGGTATTGCCACAGCTCGTCGGCGGTGAACGCCAGGATCGGGGCGATCCAGCGCACCAGTGCTTCGCTGATATGGAACAGCGCGGTCTGGCACGAACGGCGGGCCTTGCTGTCGGCGCCGGTGGTGTACTGGCGGTCCTTGATGATGTCGAGGTAGAAACCACCCAGCTCCTGCACGCAGAAGTTGTGGATCTTCGAGTAGACGTTCCAGAAACGGTATTCGCCGTAGTGCTCCTGCAACTCACGTTGCAGCAGCAGGGTGCGATCCACGGCCCAACGGTCCAGGGCCAGCATTTCGTCGGCCGGCAGCAGATCGGTGGCCGGGTTGAAACCGGTCAGGTTCGAAAGCAGGAAGCGCGCGGTGTTGCGGATACGCCGGTAAGCGTCCGCACTGCGTTGCAGGATCTGCTCGGAAACCGCCATTTCGCCGGAATAGTCGGTCGATGCCACCCACAGACGCATGATGTCGGCGCCCAGGGTGTCGTTGACTTTTTGCGGCGCGATCACGTTACCCAGCGATTTCGACATCTTGCGCCCGGCCTCATCGACGGTGAAGCCGTGAGTCAGCAGTTCGCGGTACGGTGCGTGGTTGTCGATGGCGCAACCGGTCAGCAGCGACGAGTGGAACCAGCCACGGTGCTGGTCGGAGCCTTCGAGGTACAGGTCGGCGCGCGGGCCGGTGTCGTGCCCCATCGGGTGCGACCCACGCAGGACGTGCCAGTGCGTGGTACCCGAATCGAACCAGACGTCCAGGGTGTCGCTGATCTTGTCGTACTGCGGCGCTTCATCGCCCAGCAGCTCTGCGGCGTCCAGCTTGAACCAGGCCTCGATGCCTTCGACTTCGACGCGCTTGGCGACTTCTTCCATCAGCTCGACAGTGCGCGGGTGCAGGTCGCCGCTTTCCTTGTTCAGGAAGAACGGGATCGGCACGCCCCAGTTGCGCTGACGGGAAATGCACCAGTCCGGGCGGTTGGCGATCATCGAATGCAGGCGCGCCTGGCCCCAGGCCGGAACGAAACCGGTCTCTTCGATGGCTTTGAGCGAGCGCTGGCGCAGGGTATCGCCAGTGGTCGGCTGCTTGTCCATGCCGATGAACCACTGTGCGGTGGCACGGTAGATCAGCGGGGTCTTGTGGCGCCAGCAGTGCATGTAGCTGTGTTCGATGACCGTGGTGTGCATCAGTGCACCGACTTCGGTCAGCTTGTCGACGATGGCCGGGTTGGCCTTCCAGATGAACTGGCCGCCGAAGAACTCCAGCGACGGCACGTACACGCCGTTGCTTTGAACCGGGTTGAGGATGTCGTCGTTGACCATGCCGTACTTCTTGCAGGTCACGAAGTCGTCCACACCATAGGCCGGGGCGGAGTGAACCACGCCGGTGCCGGCGCCCAGTTCGACGTAATCGGCCAGGTACACGGGCGACAGACGGTCGTAGAACGGATGACGGAAATTGATCAGCTCCAGCGCCGAGCCGGTCGCGGTGGCCAGCACCGAACCTTCTACGCCATAGCGCGACAGGCACGCTTGCACCAACTCTTCAGCCAGTACCAGCAGCTTGTCGCCGATATCGACCAGGGCGTAGTTGAATTCCGGGTGAACGTTCAACGCCTGGTTGGCCGGAATGGTCCACGGGGTGGTGGTCCAGATCACGATCGAGGCTGGCTTGGCCAGCGACGACAGGCCGAAAGCGGCCGCCAGCCTGGCCTCATCGGCAATCGGGAACGCCACGTCGATGGTCGAGGACTTCTTGTTCTCGTACTCGACTTCCGCTTCGGCCAGGGCCGAACCGCAGTCGAAGCACCAGTTCACCGGCTTGAGGCCCTTGAACACGAAACCGCCCTTGACGATCTCGGCCAGGGCGCGGATTTCACCGGCCTCGTTCTTGAAGTCCATGGTCTTGTACGGGTTGGCGAAGTCGCCCAGCACGCCCAGACGGATGAATTCGGTTTTCTGCCCTTCGATCTGCTCGGTCGCGTAGGCACGGCACAGTTCGCGGGTCTTGTCCGCGCCCAGGTTCTTGCCGTGGGTGACTTCGACCTTGTGCTCGATCGGCAGGCCGTGGCAGTCCCAGCCCGGCACGTAGGGTGCGTCGAAGCCCGACAGGGTCTTCGAGCGGATGATCATGTCCTTGAGAATCTTGTTCAACGCGTGACCGATGTGAATCGTGCCGTTGGCGTACGGAGGACCGTCGTGAAGCACGAACTTCGGACGATCCTTGCCAATCTCGCGCAACTTTCCGTACAGGCCAATGCTGTCCCAGCGCTGCAGAATCTGCGGTTCGCGCTGAGGCAGGCCGGCCTTCATTGGGAAGGCGGTGTCCGGAAGGTTTAGCGTGGCTTTATAGTCGGTCATTTAAGGCTCTTCATTAGCGATGGGCGCTAGGTGCGGCTAGTGCACGGGCGGCGGCGACATCCGCGTTGATCGCCGTTTTCAAGGCCTCCAGGGAGGCAAAACGCTGCTCTTCACGCAGCTTGTGGTGGAAAACCACGGTCAAACGCCGGTCGTACAGATCGCCGGCAAAATCCAAAAGATGTACTTCGAGGTGGGCTTTGCCATCCCCCTGGACCGTTGGTCGTACGCCGATGTTGGCGACACCGGGCCAGGTCTTGCCGTCGATGTCGACATTGACCAGGTAAACCCCGGTCAACGGCACACGGCGACGCTTGAGTTGAATGTTGGCGGTGGGCGTACCCAGCTGGCGCGCCAGTTTCTGGCCATGCAGTACCCGCCCGGTGATCTGGAACGGACGACCGAGCAAGCGTTCGGCCAGGGCGAAATCGGCCGCCGCCAGGGCATTACGCACCTGGGTGCTGCTGACGCGAATACCGTCGAGTTCGACGGTTTGCGCCGCTTCGACGGTAAAGCCCTGCATGACGCCGGCCTGTTGCAGGAACTCGAAATCGCCGACCCGGTCACAGCCGAACCGGAAGTCGTCACCGACTTCCAGGTGCTTCACGCCCAGGCCGTCGACCAGGATGGTATCGACGAATTCGCTGGCACTGAGCTTGCTCAGGCGCTGATTGAAAGCCAGGCACAAGACCCGGTCGACACCCTCGCCCGCCAGCAGCTGCAGCTTGTCCCGCAAGCGGGCCAGGCGCGCAGGCGCCGTGTCGGGGGCGAAAAACTCCCGGGGCTGGGGTTCGAAAATCACCACGCAGCTGGGTACGCCCAACTCGCGCGCGCGCTCACGCAGCCTTGCCAGGATAGCCTGGTGACCACGGTGAACACCGTCAAAGTTGCCAATAGTGGCGACACATCCCCGATGCCGGGGGCGCAGGTTGTGGAGGCCTCGAACCAGCTGCATAACGCGCTTCTTGCTCATAAAGTGGTCGATTATAACCACACCCGGCGGCCGACGACAGGCAGCACCGTAACCCAAAGTGATCGGGCCGACAAAACCGCCGGCCCGCCCATGATTTTCAAGGCGAAGACTTAGCTCAACGCCTTGCGATTGAAATCGCGCAAACGGAAACCCATCAACAGCAACATGCCGAAATACGAGACGACACCGGCCACGACCAACGCGCCCAGACGCAGGAAGCGCTCGAGCATGTGCCCCTGGTCCCAGGGCGGCATGAAGTGCATTGCAACCAGCAATACCGCAGACATCACCAGCACGGCAACCACCAGCTTGGCGCCGAACTTCGCCCAGCCCGGTTGCGGCTGATACATCTGCTGCTTGCGCAGTTGATAGAACAGCAACCCGGCATTCAGGCACGCGCCCGCGCTGATGGCCAGGGCCAGGCCGGCGTGAGCCAGCGGCCCGATCAGCAACAGGTTGAACAACTGTGTGACGATCAGCGTGAAAATCGCGATTTTTACCGGTGTACGGATGTTTTGTTGCGCATAAAAGCCCGGCGCCAATACTTTAATCACGATGATGCCGAGCAACCCGACCGAATAGGCGATCAGCGCCCGTTGCGTCATGGACGCATCGAAGGCGCTGAACTGACCGTATTGAAACAGCGAAACCGTCAGCGGCTCCGCCAGGATTCCCAGGGCCAGTGAGCACGGCAGCACCAGCACAAAGCACAGACGCAGGCCCCAATCGAGAATTCGCGAGTATTCGCTGCGATCCTTGCTCGCGTAGGTCTTGGCCAGGGTCGGCAGGAGAATCGTGCCCAGCGCCACCCCCAGCACCCCGGAGGGCAGTTCCATCAAGCGGTCGGCGTAGTACATCCACGACACCGAGCCGGCGACCAGGAACGACGCAAAAATGGTGTTGATGATCAGCGAAATCTGACTGACCGAGACCCCGAGGATCGCCGGCAGCATCTGTTTCATGACACGCCAGACGCCACTGTCACGCAGGTTCAGGCGCGGCAGTACGAGCATGCCGATCTTTTTCAGGGCCGGCAGTTGATACAGAAGCTGCGCCAGGCCACCGGCCAGTACGGCCCACCCCAGGGCCATGACGGGCGGATCGAAATACGGTGTCAGGAACACCGCAAAGATGATCATGCTGACGTTGAGCAGGGTCGGCACGAAAGCCGGCACCGAGAAACGGTTGTAGGTATTGAGGATGGCTCCCGCCAGGGAAGACAGGGAGATCAGCAATATATAAGGAAAGGTCACGCGCAGCAGGCTGGAGGTCAGCTCGAATTTTTCCGGGGTGTCGGTAAAGCCCGGCGCCGTCACCCAGATTACCCAGGGGGCGGCCAGCATGCCCAATGCCGTCACCAGCGCCAGCACCAGCGTCAGCAGGCCGCTGACATAGGCAACGAAGGTGCGGGTCGCCTCCTCGCCCTTCTGGTTTTTGTATTCGGCCAGAATCGGCACGAATGCCTGGGAAAAAGCCCCTTCAGCGAAGATCCGCCGCAACAGATTGGGCAGTTTGAACGCGATGAAGAAGGCGTCCGTCGCCATCCCCGCACCGAAGGCACGGGCGATGAGGGTGTCACGAACGAACCCGAGAATCCGGGAAAGCATCGTGATGGAGCTGACGGCGGCCAACGATTTGAGCAGATTCATTGAAAGAGTTTGTGCCTGTCGATAAACAGCAGGCGAACAACGCGCCTACTTGTGCGATACTCCGCGCCGCAACAGCACAGAGCCAAAGCTCGCGAGTTTACAGGTCAAACGCCGGAAAGAAATCTCCCGCCTCTTTATACCTACCACTTAGCGGAACGTCTCACCCGCCCTTGACAAGACTTCAACTCATCGGCATGATTCGCGGCCTATTTTGTTTGCTATTTCCTAAAAAGTCTTTCGAGGAGCTCGACGGTGGCCAACTCACCTTCCGCCAAAAAACGTGCTAAACAGGCTGAGAAGCGTCGCAGCCACAACGCCAGCCTGCGTTCCATGGTTCGTACCTACATCAAGAATGTAGTTAAAGCCATCGACGCAAAAGACGCTGCAAAGGCTCAAGCCGCTTACGTTCTGGCTGTGCCAGTTATCGACCGTATGGCCGATAAAGGCATCATCCACAAGAACAAAGCTGCTCGTCATAAGAGCCGCCTGAATGGCCACGTCAAGGCCCTGAACGTTGCCGCTGCTGCCTAAGCGACGCGTTCACTGAAAAACCGACCTCAGGGTCGGTTTTTTATTGCCTGTGATTTATTGATCACCGCAAAAAGAGTGGGAGCGGGCTTGCTCGCGAATGCGGTGTGTCAGCCGACATTAATGTTGAATGACACACCGCATTCGCGAGCAAGCCCGCTCCCACATTTTGATTTGCGCTGGACTTACCGCGCGTTCGCCCACGGCAAGATCGGAATCGCCGTCACCGCATTCTGCGGACTGCCCTCGATCAGACGATCGCTGTAGACCAGATACACCAGCGTGTTGCGCTTCTTGTCGAGAAAGCGCACCACCTGCATGGTCTTGAACACCAGCGAAGTGCGCTCCTTGAACACCTCCTCGCCATCCTTCAACTGCCCCTTGAAGTTGATCGGCCCGACCTGGCGACAAGCGATGGAGGCCTCGGCACGATCCTCCGCCAGCCCCAGACCACCTTTCACTCCGCCCGTCTTGGCGCGCGACAGATAGCAAGTCACACCCTCGACTTTCGGGTCATCGAACGCCTCGACGACGATACGGTCGTTCGGCCCGACGAACTTGAACACCGTCGACACCTGACCGATTTCCTCGGCCGACGCCAGCAGCGGCATTGCCAACAGCAGACCCAACAATCCTTTTGCCACACGCATTCAGGTATTCCTTCAGACCAGGATCAGGTTATCGCGGTGAACCAGCTCCGGCTCCGCCATGTAACCCAACAGACCGACAATCGCCTCAGACGACTGCCCAATGATTTTCTGTGCTTCCAGCGCGCTGTAGTTGGCCAGGCCACGGGCAATCTCACGACCGTCCGGAGCCACGCACACCACCATTTCACCGCGACGGAAACTGCCCTGGACCAGTTTGACACCCACCGGCAGCAGGCTCTTGTTGCCCTTGGACAGCGCCGTCACCGCCCCCGCATCGAGCACCAGCGTGCCGCGGGTCTGCAGGTGCCCGGCCAGCCACTGCTTGCGCGCCGCCAGCATGCCGCGCTCCGGCGACAGCAAGGTGCCGATGCGCTCGCCAGCTTTCAGGCGATCCAGCACACGCTCGAGGCGCCCGCCGACAATGATGGTGTGCGCACCGGAACGCGCGGCCAGGCGCGCCGCACGCAGTTTGGTCTGCATGCCGCCACGCCCCAGCGCGCCACCCGTACCGCCCGCTACCGCATCGAGCGCCGGATCATCGGCACGCGCCTCGTAAATCAGCTGGGCGTCAGGATTGTTGCGCGGATCGGCGTCGAACATGCCGTCACGGTCGGTCAGGATCACCAACAGGTCGGCCTCGACCAGGTTGGCCACCAATGCTGCCAGGGTGTCGTTGTCGCCAAAACGGATCTCATCGGTCACCACGGTGTCGTTTTCGTTGATCACCGGGATCACTTTCAATTCGACCAGGGCGCGCAGGGTGCTGCGGGCGTTGAGGTAGCGCTTGCGATCGGACAGGTCGTCATGCGTCAGAAGAATCTGCGCGGTGTGCCGGCCATGCTCGGCGAAGCTCGACTCCCAGGCCTGCACCAACCCCATCTGGCCGATTGCGGCGGCGGCCTGGAGCTCGTGCATCGCACTGGGTCGTACGGTCCAGCCCAGGCGGCTCATGCCCGCCGCCACCGCGCCGGAGGACACCAGCACCAGCTCGACGCCCGCCTCATGCAAGGCCACCATCTGCTCAACCCATACGCCCATGGCTGCGCGATCCAGGCCCTTGCCGTCCGCCGTCAGCAACGCGCTGCCGATTTTCACGACCCAACGCTGCGCACCTGTCACCTTGCTCCGCATCATCTTCAACCTTAGCTTGAGGGCAGCACGACTTGGCGCTGCCCGTAACGTTATTCGTGTCTACCAGTTCCCAGATACTGACGATTTCCAGATACTAAAACGCCGCTCGTTTGAGCGGCGCTTCAGTTTATCGCAACGAATCAGTCGCGCACGTAAATGATTTCCGGACCATCTTCATCATCCACGTCTTCTTCGTCCCAATCATCGTCACCGATATCGTGGACCGACTTGACGCCACTGCGACGCAGGGCACGCTGATCGTCCAGGGCCTGCAACTGGGCACGCGCCTCATCCTCGATGCGCTGATCGAGATCTGCCAGCTCTTCCTGGTAAGCCGGGTCGTTCGCCAGGCGGTCGGCACGATCTTCCATGTAACGCATGATGTCGTGACACAGGCGCTCGGTACCCAGCTTGGAGATCGCGGAGATCACGTAGACCGGACCGGTCCACTCCAGGCGCTCGACGATTTCCTTGACCCGCTCATCGTGCTCTTCTTCAAGGATCTGGTCGCACTTGTTCAGCACCAGCCAGCGATCGCGCTCAGCCAGGGACGGACTGAACTTGGTCAGCTCGCTGACGATCACCTCAGCTGCGTCCGGCGCACTGCTGTCGTCCAGCGGCGCCATGTCCACCAGATGCAGCAGCAGACGCGTGCGCGCCAGGTGCTTGAGGAAGCGAATCCCCAGGCCGGCACCATCGGAAGCCCCTTCGATCAGACCCGGAATGTCCGCGATCACGAAGCTTTTCCAGCGATCAACGGAGACCACACCCAGGTTCGGCACCAGCGTGGTGAACGGGTAGTCGGCGACTTTCGGCTTGGCGGCCGACACCGAACGAATGAAGGTACTTTTACCGGCGTTCGGCAGACCCAGCAGGCCCACGTCCGCCAACACCTTCATCTCCAGCTTCAGGTCACGCTGCTCGCCCGGCTTGCCCGGCGTCGTCTGGCGCGGAGCACGGTTGGTACTGGATTTGAAACGGGTGTTCCCCAGACCGTGCCAGCCGCCATGGGCAACCAGCAACTTCTGACCAGCCTTGGTCAGGTCGCCGATCACCTCTTGGGTGGCGGAGTCGATCACGGTCGTGCCGACCGGCACGCGCAGCACCAGGTCCTCGCCCTTCTTGCCGGTGCAGTCGGTACTGCCACCGTTGGAACCGCGCTCGGCATCGAAGTGCCGGGTGTAACGGTAGTCCACCAGGGTGTTGAGGTTTTCGTCGGCGACCATGTAGACCGAGCCGCCATCACCACCGTCGCCGCCGTTCGGGCCGCCGTTCTCAATGAATTTTTCGCGACGGAAGCTCATGCAACCGTTGCCGCCGTCACCGGCCTTTACTCGAATGGATACTTCATCAACAAACTTCATAACACAACGCCTCTCGCCATACGGACGAGCCGAAAAAATCCAGACATAAGACTCTTGCAAAAATGAGCGTAGCGACCTCAATCACCGACGGCGAGTCCAGCGCGCCGACAACCCGTACAAACAGTTTTGCAAGAGACTCACCCCACAAACGAAAAAGCCCCGTCGCGAGACAGGGCTTTTCCAGCGAGTTCGCAATTAAGCTGCGACTACGCTCACGTAACGACGACCGAAGGCGCCTTTTACTTCGAACTTGATCACGCCTTCGACTTTAGCGAAGAGGGTGTGATCCTTACCCATGCCAACGCCGTAGCCAGCGTGGAATTGGGTGCCGCGCTGACGCACGATGATGTTGCCTGCTTTGATAGCCTGGCCGCCATACATCTTCACGCCAAGGCGTTTGGCTTCTGAGTCGCGACCGTTACGGGTACTACCACCAGCTTTTTTGTGTGCCATGAGTTCAATTCTCCTAGTGAGGAATTAGGCTGAAATTAAGCCTGAATACCGGTGATTTTGATCTCGGTGTACCACTGGCGGTGGCCCATACGCTTCATGTGGTGCTTACGGCGACGGAACTTGATGATGCGGACTTTATCGTGACGACCTTGGGAGATCACTTCAGCCACAACGGTAGCGCCAGCAACAACTGGAGCGCCGATATTCACGTCGTCACCATTGGCAACCAACAGAACGCGATCAAAGGTAACGGATTCGCCGGTAGCGACTTCCAGTTTTTCGATCTTCAGGTATTCACCTGGGGCGACTTTGTACTGCTTGCCGCCAGTAACGATTACTGCATAAGACATGGTATTTCTCCGATAATCCTGCTCACCCAGCTCTTTATAGGAAGAGGTATTGGCTGGCATGGCTGCATGGGCTGGAAGGCCCGTTGCAATTGCGTAAGGCAGGTGCTGCCCAGGAAGTTCAGGGTGCGCGATTGTACGCAAGGCACGAGCGCCTTGCAATAGGCCGTCCATCGCGCCTTGACAGGCCCGGACGTGGGTCCTAGCATGCCGCGCAACCCTTCTGGAGCGACTGTCGCTGATGCAACCCCAAGCTTTCTACCGCGCGGTGGCGGACGATTTTAGCGCCGTCGACGGCATCATCAAGAAGCAGCTGACGTCCCGCGTGCCGCTGGTGTCGAAAATCGGCGACTACATCACCTCGGCCGGGGGTAAACGCCTGCGTCCTTTATTAGTGCTGCTGTGCGGCAAGGCCCTGGGCCGCGAAGGCGACGACCTGCGCCTGCTGGCCGCGACCATCGAGTTCCTGCACACCGCCACCCTGCTGCATGACGACGTGGTCGACATGTCCGGCATGCGCCGTGGTCGCTCGACCGCCAACGCCATGTGGGGCAATGCCCCGAGCGTGCTGGTGGGCGACTTCCTGTACTCGCGCTCCTTCGAAATGATGGTCGAACTGGGCTCCATGCCGGTGATGAAGATCCTTTCGCAAGCCACGCGCATCATCGCCGAAGGCGAAGTGCTGCAGTTGTCGAAGGTCCGGGACGCCAGCACCACCGAAGAAACCTACATGGAAGTCATCCGCGGCAAGACCGCGATGCTTTTCGAGGCCTCGACCCACAGCGCCGCGGCCCTGTGCCAAGCGACGCCGGAGCAGGCCGAAGCCCTGCGCACGTTTGGCGATCACCTGGGCGTGGCGTTCCAGCTGGTCGACGACCTGTTGGACTACAAGGGCGATGCGGACACCCTGGGCAAGAACGTCGGCGACGATCTGGCCGAGGGCAAGCCGACGCTGCCGCTGATCTACACCATGCGCGAAGGCACGCCGGAACAGGCTGCACTGGTACGCCAGGCCATCCAGAAAGGCGGCATCGAAGACCTCGAAAGCATCCGCGCCGCTGTGGAAGCCTCGGGCTCGCTGGAATACACCGCGCAACTGGCCCGCGATTACGTGGCCCGCGCGATCAAATGCCTCGAGGCACTGCCGGCCAGCGAGTATCGCGATGCGCTGGTGGAGCTGAGCGAGTTTGCGGTCGCCCGTACGCACTGACAACGAAAAAACCCTGTGGGAGCGGGCTTGCTCGCGAATGCGGACTGACAGTCGACAGAAATGTTGGCAGATCTGACGCTTTCGCGAGCAAGCCCGCTCCCACATCAGCTTCGTGCCGCCTGCCCCCTCCTTTGTAAAACCCTATACAATGTGCGCTTTTTAGCGATCCTGAACCCAAGGAGCTTTAGTGAGCACGTTGCCACCCTGCCCAAAATGCAATTCCGAATACACTTATGAAGACGGCGCCCAGCTGATCTGCCCGGAGTGTGCCCACGAATGGTCCGCCAGTGGCGAAGCCGAGGCTGCGTCCGATGACGCGGTGAAAAAGGACTCAGTGGGTAACGTCCTGCAGGATGGCGACACCATCACCGTGATCAAGGACCTCAAGGTCAAAGGCACTTCACTGGTGGTCAAGGTCGGCACCAAGGTCAAGAACATCCGCCTGTGCGATGGCGATCACGACATCGACTGCAAGATTGACGGTATCGGCCCGATGAAGCTCAAGTCCGAGTTCGTCAGAAAAGTCTGATCCTGCCGCATTCCATCCCACGCCCGGCGTGGGATGGCGCTTCGCCCTCCCCTCCCCCGCAATCGCCAGACGCCAGCCGATTGACCCGACACATCTCCACCCGGAAAAAATCACAATTGGCCAATAGGCCCTTGCTATTTCTTGAATAAGAATTATTCTCATTGAACCCAATCAATGGAGATGAGAACCATGACTTATTTGATCGACGCCTGGCTGGATCGCCCACACCCTTACCTCAGGATCCTGCACCGGGAAACCGGGGAAGTCTGTGCGGTACTGGAAGAGGAAGCCTTGAGCGAGCTGCAGGATCAGGGTGACCTGGACGTCAGTGGCTTGAGTTCCAGCGAGCCGGTGGTGCTCAAGGAACTGGTGCGCAATCTGTTTCTGTTCTGCTATGCCCGGGCGTTGCGACCGACCCATGAGCTGCACAACAAGATCGAACTATGAAACAGCGAAAGAACAGTGGGAGCGAGCCCGCTCGCAAAGGGTGTCACCCTCATTGAAGGTGTTGAGTATCACCCCTTCGCGAGCAGGATCGCTCCCACATTAGCCCGATGTGCCATCGGGCCGGGTCTTACAGAACGTCGAGCAGCTCGACGTCGAAGACCAGTACGCTGTGCGGCGGAATGCTGCCGACGCCTTGAGCGCCGTAAGCCAGTTCGCTCGGCACGTACAGACGCCATTTGCTGCCGGCATTCATCAGTTGCAGGGCTTCGGTCCAGCCGGCGATCACGCCGCCAACCGGGAATTCTGCAGGCTGACCACGATCGTAGGAGCTGTCGAACACAGTGCCATCGATCAGGGTGCCATGGTAGTGGGTCCGCACGGTGTCTTCACGGGACGGCTTGGCGCCATCACCGGAGGTCAGCACTTCGAACTGCAGACCGGAGGCCAGGGTGGTGATGCCGTCGCGCTTGGCGTTTTCAGCCAGGAAGGTCAGGCCTTGCGCAGCGGCCGCTTCAGCCTTGGCAGCCGCTTCGGCTTGCATGATTTCGCGGATCACCTTGAAGCTGGCGGACAACTCTTCCTGGCCCACACGGCTTGGCTTGCCGGCAAACGCGTCGGTGAGGCCGGCCAGGATCGCGTCCAGGCTGACGCCCGGTGGTGGGTTGTCACGCAGTTGGTCGCCCAACTGACGGCCAATGCCGTAGCTGACGCGGGTTTCGTCGGTGGACAGATTTACTTCGGACATGACACTGCTCCGCTGTGCGGGCGACCCTGGATTTGCCGTGCATGCACAGCGTCCCCGGAGCGCCCGGAACCAAAAAGGGCCAGCAGACTAGCACAGATGTCGATGTGCTGATGAGGGGTGTCAATGATGCCAGGCAGAACCGAAGCCGATGGGCACCTTGAGGCTTTCCCCGGTCCCCGCCTCCAGCCCGCACATTTCATCATGGACCGAGGTGTGCACCAGGTTGAACGGCAAGTCGGGAAAGTCGTGAAGCACCGCCCGTGCGTGCTCCACCGAGCGCAAGTGGAACATCTGGCCCCGGGCATCGCTCAACGGATACGCCGCACCGTGCATGCGCGCCTCCAGCAGATAGATCCCGCCTTCCAGCGAGACCAGGTTCAGCTCATCGATTTTCCCGGCGATGGCATAAGCATGTAGCTCTACGAAGTTCATGAACGCACCCCACGCACTGGCGAGACAACATCCCTTTAGGGATAGGCTTCAGAACCTCAAAGTACAAGCCGGAACGCCACCGCCCGTCTGTTTCATACCCGCACCGGGCCAATCAGTGCTTGGTGAGCTTGTCCAGGTACCCCATGGCGAACGCCGAGACCACGAACGTCATGTGGATGATCACGTACCACATCAGGTGCTCGGGATCGACGTTCTTTGCGTCCATGAAAATCCGCAGCAGGTGGATCGACGAAATGGCCACGATGGATGCCGCGACCTTCATCTTCAACGAAGACGAGTCCATGGTACCCAGCCAGTTGAGCTTTTCCTTGGTGTCGTCGATGTCCAGCTGGGACACGAAGTTCTCGTAGCCGGAAATCATCACCATCACCAGCAGGCCGCCCACCAGCGCCATGTCGATCAGCGACAGCAGCACCAGGATCAGATCGGACTCGGCCATCGAGAACACGTTGGGGATGACGTGGAAGACTTCCTGGAAGAATTTCAGCGCCAGGGCCAGCAGACCGAGGGAAAGGCCGAAGTAGATCGGCGCCAGCAGCCAGCGGGAGGCGTACATTGCATTTTCGATAAAGCGTTCCATTGAATCTCACACGTGGTTGGAAATGGCGGCGAGTATACCAGCCGCCTGTTACACCCATAAACCGTCGGTAAATCCGCCACCTGCACGTGTATGACAAGGTTTTTCTGCTAGTGTCCAAACCATTGACAGCGCAGTGATATCAGACAGGAAGACTGGAAATGGATGGGCGATTGCCTTTGAAAAGCCTCGGCATGTTTCTGGCACTGTTGACCGGTGGCTGCTCGCCCGGCGAGGACAAACCTCAGACCAATCTGGACGAAAAGACCGCGCAGTTCGAAACGTCGCTGGCAGCGATTCAGGACCCCAGGCTCAAGGATGCCGTGACCGAACTGGGCAGTTCGTTGTTATTGCTCGAACGGGCGCAGCTCAAGCTCGACAGCAAGCCTGTGGAAACCGAATACGGCGAAGATGTCCTGGCCGTGCTCAAGCACTACGCCACGCCCCAGGCCCTGGTCGACACCTACATCAATGGCCTGATCGTGCTGCACAAGGACTCCAGTTCCGATTACCTGACCGACCTGCAACCGCTGTTCCCCTTCAATTTCGACATACCGGCCGGTTTTTTCTTTCCCCACGGACTGGAATGGCAGTCGGTGACCCTGAGTGACAAGCGCGTGATCGCGTTCCAGCCGGAATGGTCGGAAACCGATCCCGGCATCCAACTGAGCCCCTCCAGCTCGAACCTGACCCATCCTGACGACCTCACGGTGACCTACCCGTTCATCGACGGCCTGCAAAACAAGCACCAGCCACAACCCGTCAGCCTGCAGGGCAAAGTGGAAGTCATCGCACCGCGTCGGCTCTACAGCTTTGACCTGACGAAAAAGGACATCGGCCAGACCCGCCGCAACGACAACCTCAGCGTCACGCTGGTGAAGCTGACCGGCAACTACGCCGAAATCGAGTACAACAACAGCGCGCCGCTGGCGCCCGAGGTCGCTGAAACGCCCCTCAACCCGCTGATCGTCCAGGCCAGGGACGCCACCGGGCAATTTCTTTCGCGCTCGGGCTCGATCAACCAGAGCGCCGCGCAAATTGCCTTCTACCAAAAACAACTGGCAAAGATGCAGAAGGAAAAGGCCTGGAGCGAAGCGTTCGAAAAACAGCTTGAAGACGAGCAACGGGTCTTCGAGCAGCAACAGAAAAACCTGTACTCCAAAGTGTATTTCAACGGGCCGGTCGACAGCCTCGAGGTCAGCCTGCTCGACTTCTCGACCGCCACGGTCACGCGCAAGGACCTTGACCTGCCGGTCCGTCGCTTCGATCGGCACACCACGGAAAAAGCCATCCAGCCCCTGACGCTGCCCGTGGTGGTGTACGACGACCAGGCCCCCACGTGGCTAAAAGGGGCAGCGCTGAGCGAGGAACAACTGAAAAAAAGCGTCAGCATCCGCCAGTCGGTCGATGAACCGAGCGCCGCGCGCATCGAATTCGACCACACCCGAAGTTTCAACGATGAGCTGTTGGGCAGCGAATTCAATCCTGGCGAAAGCCCGGTCACCTTCTTTACCGAGGACAGCCGCGGCAAGCGCGATGAGCCGATCGAACTGCCGCCAGAGGCCTATCAGATCGACCCCCTGAGAGGCGTCATCACCTACGATTTGAACCTGTTCGCGCAGACGCCCGCCTACGCCGTGGGCTCCATGCCCCTGTTCCTGGCAACGGTCGACAAGCAGACCTACGATACCCACGCGCTGCCCAAAGGATTGGAGCTCAAAGGCAATGCACTGGTGGTGGACCTGAAGCTCTTTCCCGCCCAGGACTGGCGCTTTTTCGCCAGGGACAACAGCGGTCACTACCTCAAGGAGATTCTTTCGGTCAGCCACGACGCGAGCCCCGAAGGCCCGGCGTTATTCGGCGTGCATTACTTCTACGGCCAGCCCACACGGCTGGAAACCTATCAGCGTACCGACCTCAGCACCGTGCAGTACGGTTTCGAGGTCAAGCTCGACAAGACTGAGACGTCCGACCCGGCGCCGTGACTCTGTCGACCGTCAGGACGGAAAGCCGCCCGAACTGCGGCAACGTCCGCCGTTGATTTCCCGCAACTGGGCCTGCAGGTGCAGGCACCAGATCTGCGGATCGTCCGCCAGCTCGTAACCATGCAGGGTCAGGCTTTCAACGATGGTGTCGAGGATGGACTCAGCCACGAACGGACCATGAAACGGGCCCTGCGCCTTGATGGCTGAAGGTTGTTCGCCGGCCATTCCGGCAGCGAAGAGCAAGGTCCACATGCCCGTATCCCCCGCCAAAGGGCGGATGGCACACTCGATACGGGTCACAAGGCCCAGGCATTGACGGGTGAGGCAAAGGTTGCGCGACATGGCGGCGCCCCTCGGTAGATCCGCTGTTCAGCCCCCAGAGGGGAGCTGTCTCGATCCAGTGATGACTCTCCTTATCCTTGAGCTGAGGATAGAAGAAAAGTTCGAACAGGACGCCAACTGAGACCAGAAGGCGCCGAGCGGTCATTGTGTGAATCTTGACGCCAGAGTGATGGCACTTTATTAGCGGATGCACCCAATATCCCTGTGGGAGCGGGCTTGCTCGCGAAGGCGGTTCAACATTCAACACAATTGCTGACTGATCCACCGCCTTCGCGAGCAAGCCCGCTCCCACAGGTTTAATCTGCGGCGCTCAAATCAGGCCGGCTTGGCCTCCGCCAACGCTTCCTGTGCCGCTTCCTTCTCGGCTTCCTTGAGGTCTTCCTCGCTGATCATTTCGGCAATGACTCGCAGACGCTCGACCACCCTGGCATTGACGCTGCCTTCGGGGAACTCGCCGTTCTCGTCCGGCGCACCGGCCGGTTCGCCCACCAGCAGGCTCAGGGCTTCGTCCGCCTGGCGTACCGCGTACACGTGGAACTGCCCCGCACGCACCGCCGCCAGCACTTTCTCGTCGAGCATCAACGTGGCCACGTTGGCGTGCGGAATGATCGCCCCTTGCTCGCCGGTCAGCCCACGGGCCTCACAAAGGCGGAAGAAGCCTTCGATCTTCTCGTTGACCCCGCCCACCGCCTGCACTTCGCCAAACTGGTTGATCGAACCGGTGATCGCAAAACACTGCTTGAGCGGTGTTTTCGACAAGGCCGAGATCAAGGTGCACGCCTCGCCCAGCGAAGCACTGTCGCCGTCGACGTAGCCGTAGGACTGCTCCAGGGCAATGCTCGCGGAGATCGCCAGGGGGAATTCCTGGGCGTAACGGCTGCCCAGGTAACCGGTGAGGATCATCACCCCCTTGGAGTGGATCGGCTGGCCGAGGTTGACCTCGCGCTCGATGTCGACGATGCCGCTGCCGCCCGGATAGACCGTGGCGGAAATCCGCGCCGGCACACCGAAGGCCGAATCGCCGACCTCCAGCACCGTCAGGCCGTTGCACTTGCCGACGGCGGCGCCATCGGTGTCGATCAGGATGATCCCGGCCAGCATGTCGTCGAGAATCCGCGCCGAAACGCGCCCGGTGCGGGTGGCCTTGGCCTTCAGCGCGCGCTCGATGTGCCCGGCGTCGGTCATTTCGTCGCCCGCCAGGTGACGGATGAAATCCGCCTCGCTGACCAGCTGGAACAGGTCACCGATACGCGCCGACAGACGCCCCTGGTGTTCGGCCAGGCGCGCGCTGTAGGTCGCCAGGCGCGCGACGGCGTCCGCCGTCAGCGGCGCCATGCCTTCTTCCGAGGTGCGGGTTTTCAGTAACTGCGCGAATTGCTCCAGGCTCTCGTCGACCATCGGGATGTCTTCGTCGAAATCCACCAGGACGCGGAACATCTCCTGGAAGTCCGGATCGAGATCCTGCAGCGTGTAATACAACTGGCGCGCACCGATGATGACGACCTTGACCTGTAACGGAAGGTGTTGCGGAGTCAGGGTCACCGTGGCCAGGCGGCCCAGTTCGCCCAGTGGCGATTCCATCTTCAGCTTGCGCGATTGCAGGGCGCGCTTGAGGGCATCCCACACGAACGGCTCGCTGAGCATTTTTTCTGCTTCGAGGATCAGGAACCCGCCATTGGCCCGGTGCAGCGCTCCCGGACGCAACTGCCGATAGGTCGTGTAGAGCGCGCCCTGATCGGTGCTGTATTCGATGCGGCCGAACAGATTTTCGTATGTCGGGTGCGGCTCGAACACCACAGGCGCACCGCCGCTGGCGGCATGGCCGACCACCAGGCTTGGCGCGTACTGCTCTTCGAGCATCTTGCGGGCGACCGCGTCGGACTTGCTGTCGTCGACCAATTGTTCGACCACGGTTTTCAGCAGGTAGACCTGCATGGCCTGCAGGTAACCGCACACCGCCGCGTTCTCGGCGTATTTTTCCGACAATGGCGACAGCAGCGGCTGCAAGGCCAGGGTGATGGTTTCCTCATTGAGGTGACGCAACTGGTTGCTCGACTCGCGCTTCCATTGCGGCAGGCTGGCGAGTTCTTCGTTCAGACGTTCCTCGAGGGCGGAAATGTCGTCGTGAAAGCGATCGCGTTCGGCTTCCGGCAACTGAGCGAACTCTGCTTCATCCAGGGCCTTGCCGTCGCTCATCGGGGTAAACGCAATGTTGCTGGCATCGCGATAAAGCGCGACGTCCTTCTCCAGCGCCAGGCGCTCGATCACGTCCAGCGCCTTGTCGTAGCGCTGGTTGAACGCGCGATCGATGGCGCTTTTCTTCTGCTGGTAGGAAGGGTGTTCGAACACCGCCGGAAACGTCGCCAGCAGGTTGTCGATCAAGGCGTTGATGTCGCCGATGAACGCGCCGGCGCTGCCAGACGGCAGCTCCAGGGCACGGGGTTCGCGCGGTTCATCGAAGTTGTTGACGTAGACCCAGTCCGACGGGGTCTGCAATCGCTTGCCCTCTGCCTTCAGGTAACGTTTGACGAACGAAAACCGGCCGGTGCCGGGTTCACCCATGACGAACACGTTGTAACCGGGGCGCGGCATGGCCACGCCAAACTGCAAGGCTTCGACCGCACGTTCCTGGCCAAGCACACCGCGGAAGGGCTCCAGATCATTGGTGGTAGAGAAGCTGAACTGTTCAGCGGAAAACGGACGGGTCAGCGCTTCGGGCGCTAGACGCAAGCTGGCAGCAACAGGATCAGGCATCGGGCTTCCTTACATCAGGCGGGGCAGATAGCGGCATTCTGGCGCTGCCCATAGCCCACTTGCAAGGCGCAGCGTCAGCCTGAGCATAGACAAACCGGCTCCCCCAGGCGGACCGGGTCTAAATCAACGTTTTCAACGAATATTTCGCAAAAAGTAACGGAACCCTTGGAACCTGCCTAAACTCCAACCTGCGCGGCTGGAACAATAACCGGCCCTCTGGCGCCTGTTCGGGCCAAACCCTTGTCCATTGGTATGCACATAAAGAGAACAAAGCTATGAAACGGATTCTTCTCGGTACTCTCTTCACCGCTGTATCCATCAACGCCATGGCTCAGGCGCCAGGCGGCCCGGATTGCGGTTGGGGCAACATGCTGTTCGAAGGTCAGCGTGGTACTCCGGCTCACTTCCTGGCATCCACCACCAACGGCACTTCCGGTAACGCAACGTTCGGCATGACTTCCGGCACCAACGGTTGCTCGACCAATGCGTCGCTGACCTATGGCGGCAAATCCTGGTTTGCCATGAATGGCATGATGAACGAGCTGTCGGAAGACATGGCCAAAGGCAATGGCGAAGCGCTGACGACCTACGCCGTGGTACTGGGCGTGGCGCCGGAAGACCGTGCGCACTTCGCTGCCGTGACCCACGAGCACTTCCAGCAGATCTTCAGCAAGGCTGACGTGACCGCTGAAGACGTGCATACCAACACCCTGGCCGTTCTGAAAAACGATCCGCGTCTGGCCAAGTACGCTACTCAAGCTTAAGCTCGACCCGCCCGTTCCTTTCGGGGAGCGGGTTTTATTTTTTGGACCTGCCCCTCCTTGGGTCTTTATTTCTTTCGAATTTAAGTTGCCCGACTATGCTCAAACGCCTTGCCTGGCTGGCGCTGTGTGTCTGCGCCCCGCTATCCGCCGCGCCTCACATCGACAATCAACGTTTGCAGCAATTGGCCAACGATCCCTTCTGGATTTCCCTGGGCCACTACGAAACCGCCAAACTGGGCGGCTGGCGCAGCTATGTCAGCGACCGGAAATTCTTCCTGGCGCCGGACGGCAACGAACACCCCGACCGTGAGCTGGCAGCCACCGTCCAGGCGCTGTATGCACCGGCCAGTGCCGGCGAGCAACACGCCCAATGCGTCTATCCCTCCCGCACCCGCTGGCTCAAGGCGCAGCTCGATCTGACCGACCTGCCGACGCCTGAATGCGCCGAGTTCAAGCAATGGTTCAAGGATGTCTCGCCTCACAGCGCGGTGATGATTTTCCCGGCTGCCTACCTGAACAGCCCGTCGTCGATGTTCGGCCACACCCTGTTGCGCATCGACCAGGCGGATGTCCAGAGCGACAAGACCTCGCTGCTCAGCTACGCCATCAACTTCGGCGCCTACATCGAAGGCTCGGACAACAGCATCCTGTACGCCTGGAAGGGCTTGATGGGCGGCTATCCGGGCCTGTTTGCGCTGGTGCCCTACCAGGAAAAACTCTCGGAATACCGCAGCCTGGAAAACCGTGACCTGTGGGAATACCGCCTGAACCTGACGCAGCAGGAAACCGAGCGCATGGTCGAGCACGTCTGGGAGCTGAAGCAGATCCAGTTCGACTACTTCTTCTTCGACGAAAACTGCTCCTATCGCCTGCTGGAACTGTTGCAGGTCGCACGCCCGAGTCTGCGCCTGACGGAACAGTTCCCCCTGACGGCGATCCCCACCGACACCGTCAAGGCGGTCAAGGAAGCCGGCCTGGTGGAGTCGATCCAGTACCGGCCATCGCGTGAGCGCGAACTGCTGAGTCGCGCCGAGACGCTGGACCCTGAAGAACAACAGTGGGTGCTGAAGGTCAGCGCCGATCAGCGACAATTGCAGGAGCCGGCGTTCAAGGCACAACCCCGCGAGCGCCAGGCCTTGATCATCGATGCCGCTTATCGCCTCGAACGCTACCGCGCCAACGGTCAGGAACGTGATCCGCAGCGGGCCCAGCGCAGTTTCGAACTGCTGCGGGCGATCAACCAGAACCCGGCGCCGGAACTGGACATCGCCCAACCCGGCCTGCCCGAAGATGGCCACGAATCCCGCACCTGGCAGGCCGGCATCGGCACCCGGGGCGACCAGGCCTTCGGCGAATACGGCCTGCGCATGGCCTATCACGACCTCAACGACAACGCCGAGAGTTTCCCCCTGGGCGCACAGATCGAAATCCTGCAGATGAAACTGCGCCAGTACGAAGGCAATCAGTGGCAATTGCAGCAACTGGATCTGGCGACCATCCGCTCGCTGACGCCGCGCAACGAGCTGCTGCAGCCGCTGTCCTGGCAAGTCACCGGCGGGCTGGAGCGCGTTCCCGGCAAGCATGATGACGAAACCCTGGTCAGCCACGTCAACGGTGGGGGCGGCGGCACGTGGCAACTGAGTGAGGACATGCTGGGTTTTGCCCTGGGCACCGTGCGGGTCGAACACAACAACGATTTCGCCGAGTTCATCTCGCCCGCCGCCGGGTTCAACAGTGGCCTGCTGTGGAAGAACCCGCTGGGCAACTTCAGCCTGGAAGCCAAGAGTGATTTCTTCACCAATGGCGAAGTGCGCCGCAGCCTGAGCCTGAATCAGCAGTGGGAATTGTCGCGCAACCTTGGCCTGCGCCTGAGCGCCCAACGTGAATTCAGCCACCTGGCCACCCCTGAAAACGAGGTGATGCTCGAGGTGAAGTGGTATCACTACTGACGCAAATCCCATGTGGGAGCGGGCTTGCTCGCGAAGGCGGTGTGTCAGCCACCATGCCGTTGATTGGCAGACCGCCTTCGCGAGCAAGCCCGCTCCCACATTTTATGTTTCATGACACATCCATCACACCCCTTTCACGAACGCCTCACGAACCTGCTCGTAGACTCGCTTCATCAGCCGCTGAGCGGCTCGGGAGACGACGATGCGGCGCTGTATGGCGGTGGTGGGTGTAGTGCTGTTGATCGCGGGTTGCCAGACGACCCACGAAGCGTTGATTGCCAGGGGATACCCGCCGGCATTCGCCGATGGCTTCGACGATGGTTGCAGCAGCGGTCGCCAGGCCGCCGGTGCGATCACCGGCGAATTTCGCAAGAACGTTGCCCGCTACCTCAAGGACCGGCCCTACGCCGAGGGCTGGAGCGATGGCTTTCGCCAGTGCCAGGCCATGCGCGAGAGCGAGGAGCGCGACGACTATCGCAGCCACCATTGGGACGAGCGGGAAAAAGCCTGGCAGCAGCAGAAAGACCAGGACACCGCCCGGGCCTTTCACTCGCAATGAGTCGCTGACAGGAAACCAAAAGCCTGTGACCATGGCCCAAACCCTATAACAGGGAGGACACCCATGAGTCGCGCCTTCGTCAATGAAGATAACGCCGCCGCGCAAGCCGACCAGCCCGTCGAACGCCAGGTCAGCACGCAGCCCAATTACGTCACGCCCGAAGGCCTTGCCCAGTTGCAGGCGAAGGTTGCCGAGCTGCAGCAACGCCACGGCGAGCAGTCGGCCAGGGGCGAGCAGGCCGACAAGCAACGTCTGGCCGACCTGGAGCGGGATCTGCGCTACTTCAATCAACGCCTGCAAAGTGCGCAGGTCGTGCCGGCACCCAGCTCAACGCAAAAAGTGCAGATCGGCAGCCGTGTGACGTTCGCCGACGAACACGACACCGAGCGCACCGTGCAACTGGTGGGCGAGGACCAGGCCGACGCGCCGGCCGGCCTGATCAATTGGGGCTCCCCGCTGGGCCGGGCATTGCTCGGCGCACAACTCGGAGACGAGGTGCTGTGGCAACGCCCGGCCGGGGATCAGACGATCGAGATCATCCGCATCGAAACGGCTTAAACCACACCCTGGGCGAGCATGGCGTCGGCAACTTTGACAAAACCGGCGATGTTCGCGCCCTTGACGTAGTTGACCCGGCCGTTCTCTTCGCCGTAGTGCACGCAGGCGTGGTGGATCGACTGCATGATCCCGTGCAGCTTGCTGTCCACTTCGCCACCGGTCCACAACAGGCGCATGGCGTTCTGCGACATCTCCAGACCGCTGACCGCCACACCGCCGGCATTCGACGCCTTGCCTGGCGCAAACAGGATGCCGGCGTCGATGAACAGATCCACCGCTTCCAGGGTGGTCGGCATGTTCGCACCCTCCGCCACGCAGACGCAGCCGTTACGCAACAGCGTGCGCGCAGCCTCGGCGTCGAGTTCGTTCTGAGTCGCGCACGGCAGCGCGATATCGCACGCCAGGTCCCAGGGGCACTGGCCGGCCCGGAACTCCAGGCCAAATGCCGTGGCCAGCTCGCTGATGCGGCCGCGCTTGACGTTTTTCAGCTCCAGCAACGCCAGCCATTGCGCTTCGGTCAAACCGGCCTCGCAATACAGCGTGCCTTCGGAGTCGGAGAGGGAAATCACCTTGCCGCCAAGGTCCATGACCTTGCGCGCGGCATATTGCGCTACGTTGCCCGAGCCCGAGATGGCCACGCGCTTGCCTTCGACGGTTTCACCGCGGCGCTTGAGCATTTCCTCGGCAAAGTACACACAGCCGAAACCGGTGGCTTCCGGGCGGATCAGGCTGCCGCCGTAGCTCGGGCCCTTGCCGGTCAGCACGCTGGTGAACTGATTGCTCAGGCGCTTGTACTGGCCGAACAGGAAACCGATCTCACGCGCACCGACGCCGATGTCGCCGGCCGGCACGTCAACGTCCGCACCGATGTGGCGGTACAGCTCGCTCATGAAGGCCTGGCAGAAACGCATGACCTCCGCGTCGCTCTTGCCCTTGGGGTCGAAGTCCGAACCGCCCTTGCCGCCGCCCATCGGCAGCGAGGTCAGCGAGTTTTTGAAGGTCTGCTCGAAGGCGAGGAATTTCAGCACACCGAGGTTGACCGACGGATGGAAGCGCAAGCCGCCCTTGTACGGACCGATGGCGCTGTTCATCTGCACGCGGAAACCGCGATTGACCTGCACCTTGCCTTGATCGTCGACCCATGACACGCGAAACACGACCGCCCGCTCCGGCTCGCACATCCGCTCCAGGATGCCGGAGGTCAGGTAATGCGGATTGGCCTCGAGAAACGGCCACAGGCTGCGCAGGACTTCTTCCACGGCCTGGTGGAATTCCGGCTGGTCCGGGTCGCGTTTTTTCAGTCGGGCAAGGAAGGAGTCGACGGATTCAATCATGGAAAAGTCTCGGCAAATTTGTTGTCGTTGGAAGATTTTGAGCCGGACTGTAACAAACGATTCACGCACTGGAACAGCGCAAAATGTCGCAGTTATGAAATTAAATGGTGCATTGGATATAAATTCATCCGGAAATACGACGTTTTTTTGCACCAGAAAGGGGATGTCGGAGCCAGGCATTGCACCACCCATGGAAAGGCTATCGCGAGCAGGCTCGCTCCCACAAAATCGGTCCTGTGCCACTGCTCGCGATGAATACCCCACGCGGCCACAGGAAAAACGCAAAAAAAAACGGAGCCCGAAGGCTCCGCTCTTTCATCCAGCCAACCCGAAATCAGGCCAGTTTCTTGTGTCGTACGCGGTGCGGCTGGGCGGCCGCCTCCCCGAGGCGTTTCTTGCGGTCGGCTTCGTACTCGGTGTAGTTGCCTTCGAAGAACACCGCTTGCGAGTCGTCTTCGTACGCCAGGATGTGCGTGGCCACACGGTCCAGGAACCACCGATCGTGGGAGATCACAATGGCGGCGCCCGGGAAGTCCAGCAGGGCTTCCTCCAGGGAGCGCAGGGTTTCAACGTCGAGGTCGTTGGACGGTTCGTCGAGCAGCAGGACGTTGCCGCCCTCTTTCAGGGTCAGGGCCAGGTGCAGGCGACCGCGCTCACCACCGGACAGGTCTTTGACGAACTTCTGCTGATCGCCGCCCTTGAAGTTGAAGCGACCGACATAGGTACGCGACGGAATCTCGTAGTTGCCGATGCGGATCTGGTCCGAACCGTCGGAGATCTGCTGGAACACGGTCTTGCTGCCGTCCAGGTCTTCGCGGCTCTGGTCGACGCAGGCCAGTTGCACGGTTTCGCCGATTTCGATGCTGCCCGAATCCGGTGTTTCCTTGCCCATCAGCATGCGGAACAGGGTCGATTTACCGGCACCGTTACCGCCGATCACGCCCACGATGGCGCCTTTGGGCATGGAGAACGACAGGTTGTCGATCAACACGCGATCACCGTAGCCCTTGGTGACGTTCTTGAACTCGATGACCTTGTCGCCCAGGCGCGGACCGGCCGGGATGTAGATCTCGTTGGTTTCGCTGCGCTTCTGGAATTCCTGCGATTGCATTTCCTCGAAGCGTTGCAGGCGCGCCTTGGATTTGGACTGGCGGGCCTTGGCGCCTTTGCGCACCCACTCCAGTTCTTCCTTCATGGCTTTTTCATGGGCCGATTGCTGCTTGGACTCCTGGGCCAGACGATCGGACTTGGCTTCCAGCCAACCCGAATAGTTGCCCTCGTAAGGAATGCCCGCACCGCGGTCGAGTTCCAGAATCCAGCCGGCGACGTTGTCCAGGAAGTAACGGTCGTGCGTGATCGCAACCACGGTGCCCGGGAAGTCGTGGAGGAAATGCTCCAGCCAGGCGACGGAGTCGGCGTCCAGGTGGTTGGTCGGTTCGTCGAGCAGCAGCATGTCCGGTGCGGACAGCAGCAGGCGGCACAGGGCCACACGACGTTTTTCACCACCGGACAGGTGTTCGACCTTGGCGTCCCAGGCCGGCAGACGCAGCGCATCGGCGGCAACTTCCAGCTGACGTTCCAGGTTATGACCGTCGCCCGCCTGCAGGATGGCTTCGAGCTTGGCCTGTTCAGCCGCCAGTTTGTCGAAGTCGGCATCCGGTTCGGCGTAAGCCGCGTAGACCTCGTCCAGGCGCGCTTGGGCGTCCTTGATCACGCTGACCGCTTCCTCGACCACTTCACGGACGGTCTTGGTCGGGTCCAGGATCGGTTCCTGTGGCAGGTAACCGATGTTCAGCTCCGGCATCGGACGGGCTTCGCCTTCGAATTCGGTGTCGACGCCGGCCATGATTTTCAACAGCGTGGATTTACCCGAACCGTTGAGGCCGAGCACGCCGATCTTGGCGCCAGGGAAAAAGGACAGCGAAATGTTTTTCAGGATTTCCCGCTTCGGCGGAACAACTTTGCCCAGCCGATGCATGGTGAATACGTATTGAGCCATGGAGAACCTTGGGTCAGTGACTGATGAATGGGTGGAGCGCAGGCGAAGCCTGGCCAGGCCGGTGCGCGTCGACGCTTGATGGCTATCATTGCTGCGCGCTGAAAAAACCTGATTCTAGGAGCTGGAACGCTCCCGCGTAACCGGCAAAGCTACCTGAATGACGAGAGGCAGTCCAGCCGAACGGGGCTGGCACTTTGCCACAAGTCAAGGCATGCTAGGCGCCCTTCGGGCGTCCGGCTTATAGTGCACGTCGCGCCAGTCCAGCCAAACCGCAGGATCACAGCTTGTCCAACGTCACGCCGCCCCCGATCACCCGTGCACCGACCGGTGCGCCCGGCTCCCCCCTGCGCGGAACCCTGAAAGGCGTGCTGGCGACACTGGTGCTGTTGCTGCTCGCCCTGCTCTTCTGGCAGTTGCTGGATCAACTGCGGGAAACCCAGAAAAACCAGCGCCAGTACACCATCGACTACACCGCCGACCTGGCCGCGCAAGTCAGCCTGAACATGTCGCTCAACGCGCAGATTGCCCTCAACCTGCTTCCGATCGTCGAGCAACCGCAAAGTGCAGACGAACAACAGGAGCTGTTGCGCAAGCTGCGGAAAAGCATGCCCGACCTGCTCAGCATTGCGTTACTGAGCCCTTCCGGCAAAATCCTCAGCGACAGTGCCACCGACAGCGACGACGCCGACTACCTTGCCGAGCTGGTTCGACGCAGCCGCGCCCAGGTGCACTATTTCAGCAACGCCGATAATGGCTCGATGGTGCACCTGCTGCTGCATCAGGCCAGCGGCAGTACACGCGGTTACTGGGCGTTGCGCCTGAAGCCGAACTTTTTCTCGGCACTGACCCAACTGAACGAAACCGGCATCCGCCCGATGTGGCTGGTGGAAAACCGCGTCAATCACCAGGTCCTCAGCCGTGACCCGTCGGGTCCCCTGGCCAAACCCGGCGAACTGACCGAAGCCGATGTCGCCAACAGTGTGCTGACGGTGCCGCTGAGCTATAGCGACTGGCAATTGCGCGGGTTGTTCGACCGTCAACGGGTCATCGAGGAACTGCTGCCCGCCTTCATCGGCAAATGCCTGCTGGGGCTGGCGTTCTCCCTGTTGCCGCTGATTGCCCTGTTGAACCTGCGCCGCCGCCAACGCCAGGTGACGGAAGGTCGTCGCCGCTACCAGGATATTTTCGAAGGCACCGGCGTCGCGCTGTGCGTCCTCGACGTGTCGGGCTTGAGGAGCGCGTTCGACAAGGCGAACCTGCAAGGCAGCGAACAACTGCAAACCTGGCTGGCCGTCACGGACCAACGGCGGCAAATGTTGCAGGAACTGCGGATCACCGAGGTCAACCAGGTGGCGCTGCAACTGCTCAACGTCGGCACCTGCGAACAAGCCTGGAAATTGTTGATCGACGGCAACCCGCTGGACGGCATCGCCATCGGCAATCAGGTGCTCGATGCGGTGCTCAACCAGCAGAAACAGCTCGAACTGGAAATCAAACTGCCGGACGCCAACGGCCGCGACCAACACTTGTGGCTGGTGCTGCGCCTGCCGGAAGACCCGGGCGACTATAAAGCGGTGATCCTGAGCATCAACGACATCACCAGCCGCAAGCTCATCGAACTGTCGCTGCTCGAGCGTGAAGGGTTCTGGTCCGACGTGGTGCGCACCGTGCCGGATCACCTGTACGTGCAGGACGTGATCAGCCAGCGAATGATCTTCAGCAACCACCACCTGGGCCAGACACTCGGCTACAACCGCACCGAACTGCACCAGATGGGCGAGTATTTCTGGGAAATCCTCCTGCACCCCGAAGATGCCGACTACTACCATCGTTCGCGCCAGGCCCAGCGACATTCGGGCTACGCCCAGTTGCTGCAATGCCAGCTGCGCTTCCGTCACCGGGACGGCAAATGGCGGCGTTTCGACATTCGCGAGCAGGCCCTGGCGCGGGACAAATACGATCAGGTCACTCGGATCATCGGCGTGGCCAAGGACATTACCGAGCAGATCGAGGCCAGCGAATCCCTGCGCGACAGCGAGCAGCGCTACCGGATGCTGGCCGAAAGCATCAGCGACGTGATCTTCTCCACCGACAGCAAACTCTCGCTCAACTATGTCAGCCCATCGGTGCAAGGCGTGCTGGGTTATGACGTCGACTGGATTTTCCGCAATGGCTGGCAGACCACCATTGCCAACCCCCAGCAATTGTCCGGCATCTTCAGCCTGATGGACCGTGTCAGCAAAGCGCTGGATAAACCCGATCAACTGGCGCTGCTGCGCAACCAGGTGCAGACCCAGCTGTTCGTGTTCGACTGCCTGCGCGGCGATGGGCGCAAGATTCCTATCGAGTTGCGCCTGGTGCTGGTGTGGGACGAACACGGCGCTTTCGAAGGCGTGCTCGGCGTCGGTCGCGACATCAGCCAGCAACGACGTGCCGAGAAAGACCTGCGCATGGCGGCCACGGTATTCGAGCACTCGACCTCGGCGATCCTGATCACCGACCCGGCGGGCTACATCGTCCAGGCCAACGAGGCCTTCAGCCGCGTCAGCGGTTACGCGGTCGAGCAGGTACTCGATCAGCTGCCGAACATCCTGACGGTCGACGAGCAACAGGAAGCCCACCTGCGTTATGTGCTCAAGCAACTGAACCAGAACAGCACCTGGGAAGGCGAAGTCTGGCTCAAGCGCCGCAATGGCGAACATTACCCGGCGTGGGTCGGTATCACGGCAGTGCTCGACGACGAAGGCGACCTGGCCAGTTACGTCTGCTTCTTCACCGACATCAGCGAGCGCAAGGCCAGCGAGCAGCGTATTCACCGCCTCGCCTATTATGACGCCCTGACCCACCTGCCCAACCGCACCCTGTTCCAGGACCGCCTGCACACCGCGTTGCAATCGGCGGAACGGCAAAAGTCCTGGGTGGTGCTGATGTTCCTCGACCTTGACCGCTTCAAGCCGATCAACGACTCACTGGGCCACGCCGCCGGCGATCGCATGCTCAAGGAAATGGCCACGCGCCTGCTCGGTTGCGTCGACGATGACGACACCGTGGCCCGCATGGGCGGCGACGAGTTCACCTTGCTCCTGCAACCGCGGGTCAACCGGGAAGTCGCCCTGAACCGGGCGATTCACGTGGCCGAGCAGATTCTCGCCAGCCTGGTCAAACCCTTCGTACTGGAAGGTCGCGAGTTCTTCGTCACCGCGAGTATCGGCATTGCCTTGAGCCCGCAGGATGGCAATGAACTCAGCCAGTTGATGAAAAACGCCGACACCGCGATGTACCACGCCAAGGAGCGCGGCAAGAACAACTTCCAGTTCTACCAGACCGACATGAACGCCAGTGCCCTGGAACGCCTGGAGCTGGAAAGCGACCTGCGCCATGCCCTGGATCAGAACGAATTCATCCTGTATTACCAGCCGCAATTCAGTGGCGACGGCAAACGCCTGACCGGCGCCGAAGCCTTGCTGCGCTGGCGCCATCCACGCCGCGGCCTGGTGCCGCCAGGGGATTTCATCCCGGTGCTCGAGGAGCTCGGGCTGGTGGTCGATGTCGGGGACTGGGTGATCAGGGAAGCGTGCAGCCAGCTCAAGACCTGGCACCAGTCCAAGGTCCGCGTCCCGAAAGTGTCGGTGAACATCTCTGCGCGGCAGTTTTCCGATGGTCAACTGGGTACGCGCATCGCCAACATCCTCAAGGAAACCGGCCTCCCGCCGGCGTGCCTTGAGCTGGAACTGACCGAAAGTATCCTGATGCGCGAAGTCAGCGAGGCGATGCAGATTCTCGACGGGTTGAAGAACCTCGGGTTGAGCATCGCCGTCGATGACTTCGGTACCGGTTACTCGTCGCTCAACTACCTCAAGCAATTCCCGATCGATGTGCTGAAAATCGACCGCACCTTCGTCGACGGCCTGCCTTCGGGCGAACAGGACGCGCAGATCGCCCGGGCGATCATCGCCATGGCCCACAGCCTCAACCTGGCGGTGATCGCCGAGGGCGTGGAAACCCATGAGCAGCTCGACTTCCTGCGCGAGCATGGTTGCGATGAGGTTCAGGGCTACCTGTTCGGACGGCCGATGGCGGCAGGCCGGTTCGAAGCCCAGTTCAGCAATGATGCGTTGTTCGTGTTCGATTGAGGTCCGGGGTGAACGGGCGGGTCGCATCGCGAGCAGGAAGGCTTGCGCAGTTTTTCAGGTAGGCCCTTGACCCTTTGGGGAGCGGGCCTGCTCGCGCTGAGGCCGGCCTGTTCACCGCCGATCCCGTCATGAAGCCCGCTTGTCTACGACATGATGTCCTTTCATATGCCATCTAAAACCCATTGGGTTAGAATGCCTCCCTTTTCTGCCCCCGATCCTTGAGGACCGCCATGTTCAGCCGTGATTTGACTATTGCCAAGTACGACGCCGATCTCTTTGCCGCCATGGAGCAAGAAGCTCAGCGCCAGGAAGAGCACATTGAGCTGATCGCTTCGGAAAACTACACCAGCCCTGCGGTGATGGAAGCTCAAGGCTCGGTTCTGACCAACAAATACGCCGAAGGCTACCCGGGCAAGCGCTACTACGGTGGTTGCGAGTACGTCGACGTGGTCGAGCAACTGGCCATCGACCGCGCCAAGGAGCTGTTCGGCGCCGATTACGCCAACGTTCAACCGCACGCCGGTTCGCAAGCCAACAGCGCCGTGTATCTAGCCCTGCTGCAAGCAGGCGACACCATCCTGGGCATGAGCCTGGCCCACGGCGGTCACCTGACCCACGGTGCCAGCGTTTCCTCCTCCGGCAAGCTGTACAACGCCGTGCAGTACGGCATCGACGCCAATGGCCTGATCGACTACGACGAAGTCGAGCGCCTGGCGGTCGAGCACAAGCCGAAGATGATCGTGGCCGGTTTCTCCGCCTATTCGCAGATCCTCGACTTCCCGCGCTTCCGTGAAATCGCTGACAAGGTCGGCGCCTACCTGTTCGTCGACATGGCCCACGTGGCCGGTCTGGTGGCCGCAGGCGTGTACCCGAACCCGGTGCCATTCGCCGACGTCGTAACCACCACCACCCACAAGACCCTGCGCGGTCCACGTGGCGGCCTGATCCTGGCTCGCGCCAACGCCGACATCGAGAAAAAACTCAACTCCGCGGTCTTCCCGGGTGCCCAGGGCGGCCCGCTGGAGCACGTGATCGCCGCCAAGGCGATCTGCTTCAAGGAAGCGCTGCAGCCTGAGTTCAAGGCCTACCAGCAACAAGTGGTGAAAAACGCCCAGGCCATGGCCAGCGTGTTCATCGAACGCGGTTTCGACGTGGTTTCCGGCGGTACTCAGAACCACCTGTTCCTGCTGTCGCTGATCAAGCAGGAAATCTCCGGTAAAGATGCTGACGCCGCACTGGGCAAGGCGTTCATCACCGTGAACAAGAACTCCGTGCCAAACGACCCACGCTCCCCGTTCGTCACCTCCGGCCTGCGCTTCGGCACTCCGGCCGTGACCACTCGCGGTTTCAAGGAAGCCGAGTGCAAGGAACTGGCCGGCTGGATCTGCGACATCCTGGCTGACCTGAACAACGAAGCGGTGATCGACGCCGTTCGCGAGAAGGTCAAGGCCATCTGCAAGAAGCTGCCGGTGTACGGCGCCTGATAGCGGATGACTGAAAGCCCGGCCAATTGGCCGGGCTTTTTTTTGTCTTGAATATGGCTGACCGATAGCGCCCCGTCATCAAGGGTAGAAACATCAGATCATTAAAAGCCAATCTCTTTAATAGTTCATAACTGCTAGCTTAATAACGACCGCAACAACGCAATTAAACCAGTTAATGGACATAACACAATGGGACAGAACAAAGAACGCTCTTTCGTTGCAACACTATCAACCTCGCACGGTAACCTGCATCTACCCAGGTTGACTTATGGCAAAACCACTTACATACAAAAGCTGGATTACGACACCTGGTCCTTCGAGGCCAATATGGATGTCTCGAACCATTTATGCGTCAAAAGCGATGTGTCACCGCATCAATTGAAATTTTATTTCTATTGCATCGACGACTATTACTCCATCTACCTGTTCACCAACGGGCTGTACCATCGTCAGGCATTGAGTAATGAGACGAAGGACTTCATCGGAGCCTATTCGCCCAACAGCGGACAAACCACTTTCAATCTCCTGGACCAGCAGGGCCGCATCATCACGCTTGACCAATTGGGCGAAGAGACGGCATCCATCCGGATCCGCACCAGAGGCGGCAAAACACTCAGTGTGCGAGGCAACACCAAAGTCGGCGGGCTCGTCTGCACGGAGTCGCACAAAGCCAAGCCCCTGGAGTTCAAACTCGACATTGAGAGTCGGGGCGCAGCCTGATCATTTCAACGACTCGCAGGAATAGTTAAAGAGCATTCCTGGAAGTGACTTGATATTTAACTCAAGCGTGCCGCAAATATCCGCTCCCGCTAACTTTCGCGCGCTCGAAACTCGAAATACAAAAAGCGGACACTCACAGAAGACAGTTGAAAGATCAGCGTTGCGCTAGTTGGGAAATATATCGGCCACGCCAGCCTCACGACGAAACATCAAGTGAGTGTCACTGCTTACGTCCAGCGGGCGCGAAAGTTCATCGCGCCCGCTGTCTACCCCACGGGCAGCGAGTTGCTTTCAACCGGCCGCCACGTTATCGAATCCCGCCCGAATTTTCTCTTCAGGCAAATCATCGGCGATGAACACGATCACACTTTCACGCGTCTCATCGGGCGCCCATTCGGTATCCCAATCGAAGCCATACAACTTCAGCACGCCCTGGAACACCATGCGTCGCGGCTCGCCCTGGATGTTTAGTACCCCTTTGTAGCGCAGCAATTGCTTGCCGTGGTCTTCGAGCAGTTCGTTCATGAACTCGCTCAGCTTGTCGATATCCAGCGGCTTGTCGGTGCGCAGCACCAGGCTGGAGATGCGATCGACCGAAGGTGCCGAACTGACCGGACGCAAACTGACGCCGCCCCCGAGGTCGGCATTGAGATTGAACCCACGCACATCGAGCAATTCCGCCAGATCGATCTTGCCATGATCCACCAGTCGAATCGGTGCGCGGCGGTTGATGCGGGTCAGGCGCTCGCTCAGGGCGTTGAACGTCGGTTCGTCCACCAGATCGCGCTTGCTCACCAGCAGTCGGTCGGCGAAGCCGATCTGCGCCTGGGCGATGGTCTGGGCCAGGTGCACATCGGCGTGAGCGGCGTCGACCAGGGTGATGATGCCATCGAGGATGTAACGCTCACGCAATTCCTCGTCGATGAAGAAGGTTTGCGCCACCGGCGCCGGATCCGCCAGGCCGGTGCACTCGATCACCAGGCGGTCAAAGGCGAGCTCGCCACTGTCCAGACGCTCGAGCAGCAGGTACAGCGCTTTGGTCAAATCCGTGTGGATGGTGCAGCAGACGCAGCCGTTGGACAGCGTCATCACTTGCACCGGCTCGTCGCCCAACAGCTGGGTGTCGATGCCGGCGTCACTGAATTCGTTTTCGATCACGGCAATTTTCAAGCCGTGCTCGGCCTTGAGCAGGTGGCGCAGCAGCGTGGTTTTGCCGGCGCCGAGGAAACCGCTCAGGATCGTGACGGGAATGGGAGAGGACAAAGGCGAGTCTCCTGTCTTCAGGGTTCAATACCAAACAAATGTGGGAGCGAGCCTGCTCGCGATAACGAGGTGTCAGTCGAGGGTGATGCTGACTGACATACCGCCATCGCGAGCAGGCTCGCTCCCACAGTTTTTTGCCTTACATCATGACCCGCTCAGCGGATCAACAGCACTTCGGCCCACCCTTGCCACCGTAACGCGCTTCCTGGCGTTCCCGAAAGAACATCTCGTAGCTCATCACCGGTTTGTCCGGGTGCTTGCTCTGCATATGCTCGACATAGGTGTCGTAGTCGGGCATGCCGACCATCAGGCGTGCAGCCTGCCCAAGGTACTTACCCAGGCGACTCAGGTCATTGAACATGCTGCACTCCTCGATTTACGCATCCGGCAGGGCCTGGAAGGGTGCTTCTTTATCCGTACGCTCTTTGGTGCCCCAGGCGGCAATACCGACCTTGAGCGCATAGAACAGGATACTGAAGACCACGAACAGGAACAGCGCGGTCAGCGTGGCGTTGGTGTAGGCGTTGAAGATCACGTGCTGCATCTGCTCGACGCTCTTGGCCGGTGCCAGCACCTGACCGTTGGCCAGCGCATCGCTGTACTTCTTCGCCAGCGACAGGAAGCCGATCGCCGGGTTGGCGTCGAACAGCTTGATGAAACCGGCGGTGGAGGTACAGATCAGCAGCCAGACCGCAGGCAGCATGGTCACCCAGACATAGCGCTGGCGCTTCATCTTGATCAGCACGACAGTGCCGAGCATCAGCGCGATACCGGCCAGCATCTGGTTGGAGATGCCGAACAGTGGCCACAGGGTGTTGATGCCGCCCAATGGATCGATCACGCCCTGGTACAGCAACCAGCCCCACATGGCCACACAACCGGCGGTGGCGATCAGGTTGGCGGTCCAGGATTCGGTGCGTTTCAGCGCCGGGACGAAGGAACCGAGCAGGTCCTGAAGCATGAAACGCCCGGCACGGGTGCCGGCATCCACGGCGGTCAGGATGAACAGCGCTTCGAACAGGATCGCGAAGTGGTACCAGAACGCCATGGTGTTTTCACCCGGCAGGACACTGTGCAGGATCTGCGCGATACCGACCGCCAGGGTCGGCGCGCCGCCGGCACGGGCCAGGATGGTGGTTTCACCGATGTCCTTGGCCACGGCCTGCAGCGCTTCGGGGGTAATGGCGAAGCCCCAGCTGCTGACAGTCTGTGCCACGGCCACCACGTCACCACCGACCACCGCCGCCGGACTGTTCATGGCGAAGTACACGCCTGGCTCGATCACCGACGCGGCAACCATGGCCATGATGGCGACGAACGACTCCATCAGCATGCCGCCGTAACCGATGTAACGGGCGTTGGTTTCGTTATCCAGCAGTTTGGGCGTGGTGCCCGACGAGATCAGCGCATGGAAACCGGAAACCGCACCACAGGCGATGGTGATGAACAGGAACGGGAACAGACCGCCCTTCCACACCGGACCGGTGCCGTCGATGAACTGGGTCAGTGCCGGCATTTTCAGCTCGGGCATGGTCACCAGAATACCGATCGCCAGGGCGATGATGGTGCCGATTTTCAGGAACGTGGAGAGGTAGTCACGTGGAGCCAGGATCAGCCACACCGGCAATACCGCGGCCACGAAACCGTAACCGATCAACATCCAGGTGATCTGTACCCCGGTGAAGGTGAAGGCCTTGGCCCATACCGGATCGGCAGCGATCTGCCCACCGAGCCAGATCGAGCCGAGCAGCAACAGCACACCGATCACCGAGATTTCGCCAATGCGACCCGGGCGGATATAGCGCATGTAGATGCCCATGAACATCGCGATCGGGATGGTCGCCATCACCGTGAAAATGCCCCATGGGCTCTCGGCCAGGGCTTTGACCACGATCAGCGCCAGCACCGCGAGGATGATGATCATGATCAGGAAGCAGCCAAACAGCGCGATGGTGCCGGGGATGCGGCCCATTTCTTCACGCACCATGTCGCCCAGGGAGCGACCGTTGCGGCGGGTGGAGAGGAACAGGACCATGAAGTCCTGCACCGCACCGGCCAGCACCACGCCGGCAATCAGCCACAGCGTGCCAGGCAGGTAGCCCATCTGCGCCGCCAGGACCGGACCGACCAGCGGCCCCGCGCCAGCGATGGCCGCGAAGTGGTGACCGAACAGGATGTGCTTGTTGGTCGGTACATAGTCCAGACCGTCGTTGTTGAGCACGGCAGGGGTGGCCCGTCGTGGATCGAGTTGCATCACATTGTTGGCGATGAACAGACTGTAGTAACGGTACGCGACCAGGTAGATGGCCACGGCAGCGACCACAATCCACAAGGCGTTGATGGCCTCGCCTCGACGCAATGCCACGACGCCAAGGGCGCACGCTCCCACGATTGCCAGCAGCAGCCAGGGTATGTGGCGGAGCAGGCTATTGTTATTTTTCATTTTTTAATTCCAGCCAGGGTGGACAAGAAAGACAGCCACCCCGAGTTTAGCTCTCCTGACGCCAAAGACCATACCCCACATTGGTCTAGACGCCGATCCCGGCTGGCAGGCTGTCACAAGGGGGGTCTATAGTCAGCGAACCCATCCGAGGATAGCGCCATGAGCGAGCACCCTGCCGATCGCCGCCGCTTCAAACGAATTGCGTTCGATGCCCGAACAGAGCTGATCCAGGGGCCCTTCATCTGGCCTGTGAAACTGATCGACCTGTCACTCAAGGGTTTGCTGGTCGAGCGCCCCGAACCGTGGCTGGGCAATCGGGAACAGGATTTTTCCGTGGACATTCATTTGAGCGACGACGTCGACATCAGGATGGATGTGCAATTGACCCATGAAGACCACGGCCAGCTCGGTTTCGTGTGCCGGCACATCAGCCTGGAGTCGATCGAACGGCTGCGGCGCCTGATCGAGTTCAACCTGGGTGATCCTGAGGAACTCGAACGCGAGCTCGGCGCACTGATCGAGGCCTGAAAAATCCTGTGGCAGCGAGCCTGCTCGCGAAAAGGCCGGTACGCCTGTAAAGAGCCTCGGCGACTGGAATGTCACCTTCGCGAGCAGGCTCGCTCCCAGCGTTTCATCCCTTCACGGCCTGGCTCGGCCTTCAGCTATTCGAACAAGGCGTCAAGGGCCTGCTCCAGACGGGTGACCGCAATGATCTGCAACCCTGGCGGCGCTTCCTTGGGCGCGTTGCCCTTGGGCACAATGGCACGCTTGAAACCGTGCTTGGCGGCTTCCTTCAAACGCTCCTGACCACTCGGCACCGGGCGAACCTCGCCAGACAGGCCGACCTCGCCGAACACCAGCAGGTCATGGGGCAATGGCCGGTTGCGCAAACTGGACATGACCGCCGCCATCAGCGCCAGGTCGGAAGCGGTTTCCAGCACCTTCACCCCACCGACCACGTTGAGAAACACGTCCTGGTCGTGGGTGGGAATGCCGCCATGGCGGTGCAGGACCGCCAGCAGCATGGCCAGTCGATTCTGATCCAGCCCCAGCGTAACCCGGCGCGGGTTGGCCAGATGGCTGTCATCCACCAGCGCCTGGACTTCCACCAGCATCGGCCGGGTGCCTTCCCACGTCGCCATGACCACACTGCCCGGCACTTCTTCCTGAGCGCGAGTCAGAAAAATCGCCGACGGGTTGGAAACTTCCTTCAAGCCCTTGTCCGTCATGCCGAACACACCCAGCTCGTTGACCGCACCGAAACGATTCTTCACCGCCCGCAGCAGGCGCAGGCGTCCATCGGACTCACCCTCGAAATACAGCACGGTGTCGACCATGTGCTCCAGCACCCGCGGTCCGGCCAGGGCCCCCTCCTTGGTCACGTGGCCGACCAGGAAAATCGCCGTGCCACTCTGTTTGGCATAACGCACCAGCAGCGCCGCACTCTCGCGAACCTGGGAAACACCGCCCGGCGCCGATTGCAGTTGCTCAGTGAAGATCGTCTGGATCGAGTCGATCACCATGACCCTGGGTTTTTCCACCCGGGCGGTAGCGATGATGGTTTCGATGCAGGTTTCGGTCATGACCCGCAGTTGGTCCTGGGGCAAACCCAGGCGCCGTGCACGCATGGCCACTTGTTGCTGGGACTCTTCGCCCGTGACGTACAGGGCCGACATGCTCTTGGCGAGGTTGCACAGGGTTTGCAACAGAATGGTTGACTTGCCAATGCCCGGATCACCGCCGATGAGCACCACGGAGCCATCCACCAGGCCGCCGCCCAACACCCGGTCAAGCTCACCGGATGCCGTGGAAAAGCGCGGGATTTCCTCGACACTGACTTCTGCCAGGGTCTTGATCTGGGCCTGCTGGCCGGCCCAGCCGGTGCGGCCACTGGGCGCTGCGGCCCCGCCACTTTCGACCATGGTTTCGGTCAGGGTATTCCAGGCTCCGCACTCTGCGCACTGGCCGGCCCACTTGGGGAACGTTGCGCCACACTCGGTGCAGCCATACATGCGTTTGGCCTTGGCCATCTGAACTCCCGGCAAAAAACGCGATGATAGCTCAGCTGGACTGAATAGGCGCGTCGACGACAGACAGGCGATGTTTAATAGCAACACATGAATAACAATGACCGAACCGCCAACTTATTTGACTTGCATCTCGAAAAATAATCACTGTTCAAGGAGGCATTCATTCAACACCGACAAAAAGCTGTACAAACATTTTTGATACTACGAAGCCATGTACAAAAAACTGCAAAATTTTAATGTTTGAAAAAAGCGCAACTCATTACTGGCAATTTAGTGGCGACCCTATCTAATACCAACCACTAGCAATCCCACACTTCAATATGTAAAAATTTGTATCAAGATAACCACCTTTACAACAATCCAACTCTTCATTCCGTTTTTTAGCGATTGCAACCTCCCCGCTACATGTAAACCTGCAGCCCCTAACCCATTGCGCAGTCCATCAATGCTCGCGCCAGGCGGATGATTCGTAAACTTTTTCCCGCAAGGCCGGTCGACTGCAGGCAATCTCTGTAAGCAGTTGTTTCGAGCGAGAAGACTGTCGCTGGCTTACACTGCGTAACCAACCTCATCTGTAACAAGGAAACAACCTATGGGCGTGATCAGTGAGTTCAAGGCCTTCGCGGTCAAAGGCAACGTGGTTGACATGGCGGTCGGTATCATCATCGGCGCCGCTTTCGGCAAGATCGTGTCGTCGTTCGTCGGCGACGTGATCATGCCGCCGCTCGGGCTGCTGATTGGCGGCGTGGATTTCAGCGACCTCGCCGTGACGCTCAAGGCCGCCGAAGGGGCCGCCCCCGCCGTGGTGCTGGCTTACGGCAAATTCATCCAGAGCGTGATCGACTTCATCATCGTCGCGTTTGCGATTTTCATGGGGGTCAAGGCCATCAACCGCTTGAAGCGCGAAGAGGCGGTCGCGCCAACCCTGCCGCCTGTTCCGACCAAGGAAGAGGAGCTGCTGGGGGAAATTCGCGATCTGCTCAAAGCGCAGAATCAACGGCCCGAGTAACGGCCGCTGACCCAAACGGCGCCTTCGGGGCGCCGTTTTTCTTACCAGTAGTTTTCCACCGCCACCTGTCCGGGACGTCGGCTCAGGCTCAAACTCATGTCGCGCTGTTTCAGCAGCTTGCGCGTGTCATCGATCATCTGCGGGTTACCGCAGAGCATGACCCTGGAATGCTCGGCCGTCATGGCCAGGCCCGCCACCCGCTCCAGTTCGCCATTGTCCAGCAGCGTGGTGATCCGGCCGTTCAAGGCTCCCGGATGCTGCTCGCGGGTCACGGTGGGGATGAACTGCAACTTGTGCGCGTATTCGGCCAGGTAGTCTCGCTGCGCCAGCCCCGCGATCAGTGCCTGATAAGCCAGCTCAGCGGCTTCACGTACGCTGTAGACGAGAATGATCCGTTCGAATCGTTCCCACACCTCGAAATCCTGCAGGATCGACAGAAACGGCGCGACACCGGTGCCTGTGGATAACAGCCAGAGGTCTTGCCCGTCGACGAAACGGTCGAGCGTCAGATAGCCAAAGGCCTGGCGCTCGACCAGCAATGTATCGCCCACGCCCAGGCGGCTGAGTTCACTGGTGAACTCGCCACCCGGCACCACGATGGAGAAGAACTCGAGGAATTCGTCATGAGGCGAGGACACCATGGAATAGGCCCGCCATACCGTACTGCCATCCGCCTTGGTAACCCCCAGCCGGGCGAATTGACCTGCACGGAAACGAAAGCCCGGATCCCGTGTCGTGCGCAACGTGAACAGGTTGGGGGTTAACGGCCGGACGTCGAGCAGGGTCTGCCGGGTGAATTTTTCTGCGCTGGCGGTCATGGGGGGCTCCATTGGACAGGTCGCTCCAGTGTCCCGCAAAGCACGCGGATTAAACACCCACCATTTGTAGTGCCTTTAACCTCCACTAATCCTCATAACTGTTTCACACATGCAACATGCATATAGAGTTATTACTCAGTTAATTATTAACCCTCGGTATTACCTACAGACCAACATATTGTTTAATAGAACCGGATAGCTAGTTTGCCGATGTCGGTAAAGCCAAAAAATCTCAATCGCATGTAAGAACCATCCTACAATCCACCACGTGCAGGATCCTGGATCCAAGGACACTTAATAAAAATGATGTGTGGAGAAACGAGATGGAACGATGGAAGGAGGCTCAACTTACTCACCTGTCGTGCACGACGGATATCGATTCCGCTTATCGCATTGCCCTCGGCTTTGCGAAGAATATCGGATTCAAATTTTTTGCCTTTTCAACCACCTACAAAACCAGAAACAATCAGTTGAATACTATTGGACGCCACAACTTCCCGGCGGGATGGAAAACGGGGCATGCGCACGAGAACTTCTCGATTGATCCAGTAATAGCACATTGCAATCATTCCATGCTGCCGATTGTCTGGAGCGAACAACTGTTCGCCAAGACACCCGCATTGTGGGAGGCGCTCGAAGCGCAAGGGATTCAACATGGCTGGTCGCAAGCGCTGCATGATGAGGAAAGCGGCCTGTGCAGCGTTCTGAGTCTGGCCAGAAGCCATTGCCCGATCAACCCGTTGGAGCTTTATGAAAATCTCGGGTTTTCCGTGTTCATGGGTCGCCATCTGCATCAGTTGGTCATGCAGTCGCTGCCCAAGAAAACGCCCGCCCCACACCTTTCGCCTCGCGAAATCGACGTACTGGAACTGGCGGCAGCGGGCAAGACGGCGGATGAAAGCGCAAGAATTCTCAATCTGAGTTCGCGCACGATCCATTTCCACATTCAAAGCGCGATTGTAAAAATGCGCGTCAACAACAAGATTTCGGCCATCATCGCGGCCATCAAGGCTGGCTACCTCAATAGCCCCGAGATCCCGGGCAAATGAAAACCTGCAAGTAATCCAGAGGAAAAAAAAGTACCATTTGCGACGCCTCCAGAGTGTTGAGCGTGTCACCTTTCACGACGCAGTACACTCGGACGGTTTCGCCCGCTACAACGCCCCTGGGCCGCGGGATACCCGTTGATTACCCAGAGCCCCGCCCCATGCCCTTGCTCGAAACACCCTTCGCCCGACTCGACCTGATCCGCCAGCCAGACCAGCAGAACGAACCCCTGCAGGCGTTTGATGCGGCCGATGAATACCTGCTCAATCACCTGGCCGGGCAGCAACTGCTGCCGGAGACCCGCGTACTGGTGCTCAACGACAGCTTCGGGGCTCTGGCCGCAAGCCTGGTGGGCAAGGTCCAGGTCACCAGCAGCGGCGACTCGTACCTGGCCTTTCTGGGCCTGGAAAAAAATCTCACCCGCAATGGCCATGGGTTTGACGCCGTGCCGAAGGTGCCGGCCAGCGAAACCTTCACCGGTCCGTTTGACCGTGTGCTGATCCGCGTACCCAAAACCCTGGCCTTGCTCGAGGAGCAACTGATCCGCCTGCAAACCCGGCTGGCACCCGGCGCCCAGGTGATCGCCGGCGCCATGATCAAACACCTGCCCCGAGCCGCCGGCGATTTGCTCGAACGTTACATCGGCCCCCTGCAAGCCTCACTGGCGGTGAAAAAGGCTCGCCTGCTGATCGCGACGGCTGAAGGCAAGGCACCGGCGACATCGCCTTACCCGACCCGCTATCGACTGGATACACCGGCCATCGAGCTGCTCAACCATGCCAACGTGTTTTGCCGCGAGGGCCTGGACATCGGCACCCGTGCGTTTCTACCGCACTTGCCGACGAACCTCGGCACGGCGCGCGTGGCCGACCTCGGTTGCGGAAACGGCGTGCTGGCCATCGCCAGCGCCCTGCAGAACCCGCAAGCGCACTACACGCTGGTGGACGAGTCGTTCATGGCGGTGCAATCGGCAGCCGAGAACTGGCGCGCCGCACTGGGTGAACGGGAGGTGCTCGTGCGGGCCGGTGACGGCCTGGCCGAGCAGGCCGCACAATCGCTGGACGTGGTGCTGTGCAACCCGCCGTTTCACCAGCAGCAAGTGGTGGGGGACTTCCTCGCCTGGCGGATGTTCCAGCAGGCACGGGAAGCACTGGTGGTGGGCGGAGCGCTGTACATCGTGGGCAATCGCCACCTGGGTTATCACAGCAAGTTGGCGCGGTTGTTCCGCGGCGTGGAACAAGTGGCGGCCACGCCCAAGTTCGTGATTCTCAAAGCCCGGAAATAATCACCGGGCAAAAAAAACCCTCCGGTGCAGGAGGGTTGTCAATCCGTGCCCTATGGCCACGGGATGGGATGAGGCGAACTCAGTGGGTCGACAAGCCTGCGGCATTCATGAACAGCCGCATCAGGCTCGCGACGATGAACAGCGCCAGCACGCTGCCAGCCCAGATCATCGCCAGCCAGCCCAGCCGCTTCCACAGCGGTTTTTTCTCGGCGGCTTCGATTTCCTGCAAAGTGTGTTTACCCGTCATGGCGTTGCACTCCTCTTCTGCGGGGTCGATGACGCCTTTGATGACGCCATCGCGAGCAAAACGGTTTCCGGCAGTGGCTAGTGATACCCATCCTCATGGGTGACCTTGCCGCGGAACACGTAGTAGCTCCAGAAGGTGTAGCCCAGGATGAACGGGATGATGAACAAGGTACCGACCAGCATGAAACCCTGGCTTTGCGGCGGTGCGGCGGCGTCCCAGATCGAAATGGACGGTGGCACGATGTTCGGCCACAGGCTGATGCCCAGGCCGCTGTAGCCGAGGAAGATCAAGACCAGGGTCAGCAGGAACGGCGTGTAGTGCGCATTGCGTGCCACCGCGCGGATCAGGCCATACATGGTCACCAGCACCAGGATCGGCACCGGCAGGAACCAGAACAGGTTCGGCAGCGTGAACCAGCGCGCCGCGATTTCGGCATGGGCCAGCGGTGTCCAGATACTGACAACGCCAATCACCGCCAGCAACACGAAGGCCAAGGGTCGCGCCAGGTCATGCATCTGCTCTTGCAGCTTGCCTTCGGTTTTCATGATCAGCCAGGTGCAGCCGAGCAGCGCATAGGCCACCACCAGTGCCGCGCCGCAGAACATCGTGAACGGCGTCAGCCAGTCGAGTGAACCACCGGCAAACTGGCGGTTGACCACCGGCAGTCCATCGATGAACGCCCCCAGCGCCACGCCCTGGAAGAAGGTGGCGGCCACTGAGCCACCAATGAACGCCTTGTCCCACAAATGACGTTTGTCGTCCTTGGCCTTGAAGCGGAACTCGAACGCCACGCCGCGAAAGATCAGCCCGATCAGCATGAACATCAGGGGCAGGTACAGTGCCGAGAGCACCACCGAGTACGCCAGCGGGAACGCACCGAACAGCGCCGCGCCCCCCAGCACCAGCCAGGTTTCATTGCCGTCCCAGACAGGCGCGACGGTGTTCATCATCACATCACGGTCGGTCTTGCCCGGGATGAACGGGAAGAGAATCCCGATCCCCAGGTCGAAACCGTCCATGACCACGTACATCATGATGCCGAAGATGATGATCACGGCCCAGATCAGCGGAAGATCAATACCCATGATTCAAATCTCCTTGGTCAGGCGTGGGCTGTGGTCGTCGGCGCCATCATCGTCAGCAGCGGACAGCGGACGTGCCGGCGTACGTTTCTTGCCGGGCCCACCCTCGTTGGTTTCCTTGCCCTCGTCGATCTTCGGCCCTTTGCGCACCAGCCGCATCATGTAGCCCAGGCCGGCACCGAACAGCGCGAAATACACCACCACGAACAGGACCAGGGTGATGCTCATTTGCATCACGCTGTGATTGGAGGACGCGTCCGCCGTGCGCATCAAGCCGTAGACGACCCAAGGCTGACGGCCGATTTCAGTGGTGAACCAGCCGGCGAGAATCGCGACCAGACCCGATGGCCCCATCCACAACGCCAGATACAGAAACGGCCGCGACGTATACAGCTTGTCGCTCTTGCGCAGCCACAGGCTCCACAGGCCGGTGAAAATCATCAGCAGCCCCAGGCCCACCATGATTCGGAACGACCAGAACACGATGGTGGAATTCGGCCGGTCCTCCGGCGGGAACTCCTTGAGCGCCGGCACCTGCTTGTCCAGGGAATGCGTCAGGATCAGGCTGCCCAGGTACGGAATCTCGACAGCGAACTTCGTCCTTTCCTCTTTCATGTCCGGCCAGCCGAACAGGATCAGCGGGGTCGCCTCGTTACCCTTGTTTTCCCAGTGCCCCTCGATGGCGGCAATTTTCGCGGGCTGATGCTCGAGCGTGTTCAACCCGTGGAAGTCGCCGATGACCGCCTGGATCGGCGCCACGATCAACGCCATCCACATCGCCATCGACAGCATCTTGCGGATCGCCGGGTTGTCCTTGCCGCGCAGCAGATGCCAGGCCGCCGAAGAACCGACGAAGAACGCGGTGGCAACGAAGGCCGCCGTGGCCATGTGCATCAGGCGATAGGGGAACGACGGGTTGAAGATCACGGCTAGCCAGTCGGTGGGGATGACCTGGCCGTTGACGATTTCAAAGCCCTGGGGCGTTTGCATCCAGCTGTTGGACGCGAGAATCCAGAACGTCGAGATCAGTGTGCCGATGGCGACCATGACCGTGGCGAAGAAGTGCAGGTTGCGCCCGACCTTGTTCCAGCCGAACAGCATGACCCCCAGGAACCCGGCTTCCAGGAAGAAAGCGGTGAGCACTTCGTAGGTCAGTAACGGCCCGGTGACCGAACCGGCGAAGTCCGAGAAGCGGCTCCAGTTGGTGCCGAACTGGTAGGCCATCACCAGGCCAGACACCACGCCCATGCCGAAGTTGACGGCAAAGATCTTCGACCAGAAATGGTACAGGTCGCGATAGGTGTCGTTGCCGGTTTTCAGCCACAGGCCTTCGAGCACCGCCAGGTAGCTCGCCAGGCCGATGGTGATGGCCGGGAACAGGATGTGGAACGAGATGGTGAACGCGAATTGAATTCGGGCGAGATCAAGCGCCTCCAAACCGAACATAAGTCTTCCTCTGTCAGGTAATACCGGCTGAAGGCTTGCGGCCTACACCCACTGCCCCCACGGATATGGAGTGTGGCGAATTTCGATTCGTTCTTTTTTTACAAACATCACATCGTAGGGAGTCTGGCCATCTGGCCACCGGACCAATTCCGCAAAGGGTCTTGATCTGGATCAAGCTTGGGTAAAAGAGTAGTCCGGTTTTTGACGATGGACGGTGTGGTCTTTTGCCGCGTGACAGGTTGCCTCAGTGGGCGCCGCAAGCATCCGTTGTGCACATTTGCGGTGGAACGTGCCTGCTGGCGAAAACGTCATGCCACTGAACCTGCTCGCGAACGGGCTGGCGCATTCGTCGCAACGCCGCCCGGAACAGGCTCGCTGCCACAGTGGGAATACCTGCAATCCGTTGATCGGTGTCTAGCTAACTAAATTTTCCGATCCTGCAACTTCTGGTTACAGGTTGGTGATAATCTCGCCCTTCCCTTTGCTCAAGATCTGCTCCTGATGCCCAGCCAAGCGCCTTTGCTGTTACGTCATCACCGCCCTTTCATCGCGTTCTGGCTGGCCCGGATTTTCACCGCCAGCGGCTTTCAGATGCTCACCGTAGCCATCGGCTGGAACCTCTACCAATTGACCGGCAACGTGCTGGACCTGGGCCTGGTCGGGTTGGTGGAGTTCGCCCCGCGAGTGCTGTTCATGCTGCACACCGGGCATGTCGCCGACCGTTATGACCGACGCAAGGTCGCGGCCATCTGTCAGTCGCTGCAGGCGTTGATCGCGTTGACCCTGGCGATTGGCGGCGCCACCGGCCACGTCACCCGGGAAATGATCTTCATCCTCGCCTTTCTGCTCGGTGCCGCCCGCTCCTTCGAGATGCCGACGACCCAGGCGCTGCTGCCGAGCATCGTGCCGGCTGCGCTGTTTCCCCGCGCCGTCGCCGCCGCCCAGTCGGCGCAACAGTCGGCCACCATCGTCGCTCCGGCCCTCGGCGGCCTGCTCTATGCCTTCGGCAGCGTCTGGGTGTACGGGCCGACCGTGATTCTGTACGTCATCGCCTGCCTGTTGATGCTCAACCTGCCCGCCCGGCAAACGCCGTTGAACAAGGGCAAGGCGACTCTGGATTCCCTGCTGGCCGGCATCCGCTTCATCCGCAGCCGTCCGGACATTCTCGGGGCGATCTCCCTGGACCTGTTTGCCGTATTGCTCGGCGGGGCGACGGCGCTGCTGCCGGTGTTTGCCAAGGACATCCTGCTGACCGGCCCCTGGGGCCTGGGTTTGCTGCGTTCGGCGCCGGCTGTCGGTGCCTTGTTGATGTCGCTGTGGCTGGCGCGCTTCTCCGTGGATCGCCATGTCGGTCGCGTGATGTTCACCGCCGTCGGCGTGTTCGGTGTGGCGACCATTGCCTTCGGCCTCTCGACTTCGTTCTGGTTCTCCCTGGCCGTGCTGGTGGTGTTGGGCGCCGCGGACATGATCAGCATGGTCATTCGTGCGTCGTTCGTGCAGTTGGAAACACCGGATGAGATGCGCGGTCGCGTCAGCGCCGTGAACGGCCTGTTCATCGGTGCCTCCAACCAACTGGGCGAGTTCGAGTCTGGCGTCACCGCGCACTGGTTCGGCACCGTGCCGGCCGTGGTCATGGGCGGCCTGGGCACGCTGGTGGTGACCGGGGTCTGGATCAAGCTGTTCCCGACCCTGGCCAACCGTGACCGCATGCATGTACCGGCGGAAGAAGCCAAGGTCTAGAGCAGTTTGTCGAGGGTGATGGGGAAATCCCTCACCCGCTTGCCGGTGGCGTGGTAAATGGCATTGGCCACCGCCGCCGCCACCCCGACAATGCCGATTTCGCCCACGCCCTTTGATCCGAGCGCATTGACGATTTCGTCGTGTTCTTCGACGAACAGCACGTCAATGTCGCCGATATCGGCATTTACCGGAATGTGGTACTCGGCCAGGCTGTGGTTCATGTGTCTCCCCAGGCCATGATCGGTTTGCGTCTCTTCATGCAAGGCCATGCCGATCCCCCACACCACCCCGCCGAGAATCTGGCTACGGGCCATTTTCGGGTTGACCACCCGCCCTGCCGCGATGGCGCTGACCACCCGATTGACCTTCACCGTGCCCAACGCTTCATCCACCAGCACTTCCACAAACACGGCCGAGTGCGTCGCGGTGGCGTACGCCTTGCGCTTCGGGTCCGGCTCGGCGTCCACCTGGACGTCAATCAGCTCCTCGCCACTGCGTTTCACCAGTTCGTGCAAGGCGATCCGCGCCTGACCGAACGAGAGGTGGCCTTCGGCAAAATCAGCCTGCTGCGCGGTGACCCCGGCGAAGTCCGCCGACGTCTGTCGCGCCACGGCCAGCAGCTTTTCCTTCAACGCTTCACAAGCCTGCTGCACGGCGGTGCCCACCGACGACACGGTGAAGGACCCGCCCTGCAAAGGCGCCTTGGGCAGTGAAGAATCGCCAAGGACAAAGGTGACATCCTCCAAGGGAACGCCCGACGCCTGCGCAGCGATCTGGGTCATCACGGTATAGGTCCCGGTGCCGATGTCCGTGGTCGCGCTGCTGACCGTCAATTTGCCTTGCGGGTCGAGCGATGCCCGGGCACTGGCTTTTTGCTGCATCGCTTCCCAGACGCCCCCGGCCATGCCCCAGCCCACCAACTGCCGACCCTGACGCATGCTGCGCGGCTCGGGATTACGCTGTTCCCAGCCAAAACGTTGGGCGCCCTGGGCGTAACACGCTCGCAATTGCTTGCTGGAATAGGGTTTGTCTTCGTTCTGGTTGCGCTCGGCATAATTGATCAACCGCAACTGCACCGGGTCGATCGCCAAAGCGCAGGCCAATTCATCCATCGCGCATTCCAGGCCGATCAGCCCAAGCGCCGCACCGGGAGCGCGCATGTCCAGCGGGGTGAACACATCCAGTGGCAGCAGCTTGTAGGTCAACTGCACATTGTCACAGTGGTACAGCATGCCGCTCCACTCCACCACGTGCTCGGTGAAGTCCTCGAAGCGTGATGTCTGGCCGATGGCGGAGTGCGCCACCGCCAACAAACGCCCGTTGGCAGCCGCCCCCAATTGCAGGCGCTGCAGGGTGCGCGGGCGATAACCGAAGGTGAACATCTGCTGGCGTGTCAGGGTCACGCGCACCGAGCGCTTGAGGTACAACGCGGCCATCACCGCCAGGGGTAGCTGGTACTGCGGACGCAGACCGGAGCCGAAGGCACCGCCGACAAACGCCGCGAAAACCCTGACCTGCTGCTCCTCAAGGCCGAAGACCTTCTGCACATAGGCCTGACAGTTCTGCGTGCCCTGGGTCTTGTCGTGAATGTGCAGGCTGCCATCCGCCTGGTACAGCACCGTACTGGCGTGCGGCTCCATCGGGTTGTGGTGTTCGATCGGCGTGCTGTAGTGCAGGTCCAGGCTCAAGGCCGCACCGGCGAACTCGGCCTGAAAATTCCCGCGAGGCTTGGGCAGTTCTGCGGGCGCCGGACGGGCTTCGCCTTGCAGGCTCAACAGATCGGTCTGATGCGGCTCGATGTCATATTCAATCGTGATCAGCGAGCCGGCGTGGCGCGCCAGTTCCAGGTTGTCGGCGACGACCAGCGCCAATGGCTGCCCACTGTAAAGCACCCGGTCGTTGTACAACGGACGGAACGGCGAGCCGTCAGCCGAGTCGGCGTCCTCGTAACTTTTGTCGTAACTGGCGATTTCCGGGCGGTGGGTGTGGTCGATCACGGCCACCACGCCGGGCAACGCCAGCGCTTTCGAGGTGTCGATGTGAACCACCCGACCACGGGCGATGCGACTGGACACGACACTGCCGTGAAGCAAGCCGGGTTCGCCGAATTCCCCGGCGTACCGAGCCTGGCCGGTGACCTTGAGGCGACCGTCGACGCGGTCCAGCGGCTGGCCCATGGGTTGAGTAAAGGTGTTCATCAGGCGTGTCCTCCCTGCGCGGCAGTGTTCAGGGCGCGAATGATGGCCCGACGCGCCAGCGCCACCTTGAAAGCGTTGTGTTCGAGGGGTTCAGCGTTTTGCAGCAAGGCATCCGCAGCAGCGCCGAAGGTTTCGTGGCTCACCGCTTTGCCCACCAGCCAGGCCTCTACCGCTTCATCGCGCCAGGGTTTGTGCGCCACGCCACCGAGGGCCAGGCGCGCCTCGCGAATGACCGGGCCTGTCAAATCCAGCGCCGCCGCCACGGAAACCAGGGCGAAGGCATAGGAAGCGCGATCACGAATCTTCAGGTAATGGCTGTACTCGGCGAAACCCGCTGCCGGCAGTTCCACGGCCGTGACCAACTCATCGTCCGCCAGTTGATTGTCGCGCTCGGGCGTATCACCGGGCAGTCGATGGAAGTCCGCGAATTCAATAGTCCGTGCACCGCTGCGGCCCTGGACATGGACCACCGCGTTCAAGGCGGCGAGCGCGACACACATGTCCGAAGGGTGGGTGGCTACACACTGGCGGCTGGCGCCGAGGATCGCGTGAATCCGGTTGAGCCCTGTGCGCGCCGGACAGCCACTGCCCGGCTCGCGTTTGTTGCACGGCACGGCGGCGTCATAGAAGTAGTAACAACGGGTACGCTGTAACAGATTACCGCCCGTGCTGGCCATGTTTCGCAGTTGCGGCGATGCGCCAGCGAGGATGGCCTGGGACAACAACGGGTAACGTTGCTCGATCAACGGATGCCAGGCCAGGTCGGCATTGCTGACCAGGGCCCCGATCATCACCCCACCCCTGGCTGTTTCGCTCACGTCGTTCAGGGCAAGCCCGGTGATGTCGATCAGATGCTCCGGCCGTGTGAGATTTTCCTTCATCAGGTCCAGCAGGTTCGTCCCCCCGGCGATGAAGCGCGAGGCCGGACCGGCAAGCTGCACCGCCTCCTGTACCGAAAGGGGTTTGCTGTAATGGAAAGGGTTCATTGTTCGCCTCCCTGTCCGACACGCTGGCGGCACGCCGGCAGCGCTTCTTCGATGGCATCACGGATATTGCTATAAGCGCCGCAACGACACAGGTTGCCGCTCATCAGCTCTGCAATGTCGGCACTGGATTGCGCCCGCCCTTCATTGGCAAGCCCGACCGCCGAGCAGATCTGCCCCGGCGTGCAATAGCCGCATTGAAAGGCATCGTGGCTGATGAAGGCCTGCTGCATCGGATGCAGTTCGTCACCGTTCGCCAGGCCCTCGATCGTGGTCAGTTCGGCCCCCTGGCACATCACCGCGAGGGTCAGGCAGGCATTCACGCGCTTGCCGTCACGCAACACCGTGCAGGCGCCGCATTGGCCGTGATCACAACCTTTTTTGCTGCCGATCAGGCCCAGTTGCTCCCGCAGCAAATCCAGCAACGTGGTCCAGGGCAGGACTTCAACCCGGATTGGCTGGCCATTAAGTATCAGGGACAACGGAAGACGGGCAAACGACGGCGGCGTCTCGTCGGGGAAGGTCGCGCTCATAAACACCTCACGGTTGGTCGTACGTTCGCGGCGTTTTGGCAAACCGCCGTCATAAGGGGTACGACTTCAGGGGTGTGGGGGTGTTCAAAGGGATTGATCGAAAGGGGATCAGGGGTGAACCGCGACAAGCACAAAATTGCCGACCAGATGCAATACATAGTTAGCGCACTCGGTGTAATGTATCACCTTACACTCGTGGCATGATCAAATCCTTTCAGCACAAAGGCCTTCGCGGCTTCTACGAGACGGGCTCGACACGTGGAATCCGTGCCGACCATGCGAAGCGCCTTTCCCGGATATTGCAGTTCATGGACCGCGCTGTGGTTCCTGGAGACCTCGACCTGCCGGGATGGCGATTGCATCCACTTAAAGGTGAGTTGAACGAATACTGGTCAATGAGCGTTTCGGGAAACTGGCGGATCATTTTCCGTTTTACGGGTCCGGACATCGAACTGGTCGATTATCTGGACTATCACTGACAGGAGGCAGGCCATGTCCTTGCACAACCCGCCGCACCCGGGCGAAACGCTTCTACAGGATGTACTGCCCGAACTGGGTATCAGCGTGACAGAACTGGCACGTCACTTGGGGTTCGCACGCCCGCACCTCTCCCGGGTGCTGCACGGACATGCGCCGATCAGTCCAGACTTGGCGGTGCGTCTGGAGAGAGCAGGGATTGGCAAAGCCCGGATGTGGCTAGGGGTTCAAACCGATTACGACCTCTGGCACGCGGAGCGGCGGGAGCAGCCAGTGATTACCCCCCTTGCGGCCCCCGCCTGAAAAGATCTAGACCACCAACTCCCCCGCCACCGCCACCCGCACGGCCTTGCCGCACAGGTGCTCCACCAGCGTCAGGGCAAACGTCAGTGCGCATCCCGAGCCTTGGGCGGTCACGCAGTTGCCATCGACCACCACCGGTTGATCGACGAAGTTGCAGCCTGACAGTTGATGACTGGCCGAAGGCAGGCAGGTCATCCGGCGCTGACGCAGGACTCCGCTGGCTTGCAGCGCCAGAGCCGGGGCTTCGGCGATGCCGGCGAACAGTCGACCGGCCGCCGCCTGGTCTTTGAGCAATTGCTGCAGGGGCTGATGCGCAGCCAGGTGCTGCGCGCCGACGGCACCGCCGGGCAAGGCGATCAGGTCGAATGTCTGGGCCAGCACATCCACCAGCATCCCGTCGGCCGTGACGCGTGTGCCACGGGCGCAAGTGAGCATGCGGCGACCCTCGATACTGGCCACCACCACTTCCACCTTGGCGCGGCGCAGTACATCGATCAGGGTCACGGCTTGCAGGTCATCGATGCCCTCGGCGAGGGGAATCAGGGCTCTTAAGGTCATGGGTGCAATCCACAGGATGATCCTTGAAGCGTAGTCAGCTTTCCTGACGCTTGTCAGAACCCGCCATTACCGGATGTAAAGCTGCGTCGACAGCGTGTTGCGCGGTGCGTTGATCGACGTGTTGCTGAAGGTGAACGTGCCTTCCTGTTTGCCGGCCAGATCGAACACATACAGGTAACCCACGGTTTTTTTGCCTGGGCTGCACTCGGTCAGGTTGCCATTGTCGTAGGCACAGACCGGGGTCCGCGTGCCATTCACGTCGAAGCCGTCCAGCCCGGCCTGCGCGGCGCGGCCATAGCCGATTTCCAGCACATACACCTTGATGTTCGGTCCGCTGTGATCGCAGTGGGTCCTCTGCTGCCCCTCGTCAATGCTTTCGAAACCACACGCCGGCGATTCGACCTTGAGCACCTTGACCTGGCTCAACGGTGCCGCCGATGCCGCCATGGCGCCTTGTGCCCCAAGCGTCAGGATCACCCCTGTCGCGAATGCGCTGATCAGATACTGTTTCATGCCGCTCCCCATCCCCCAAAACCAGCGCGCAGTATGGCGCACTTGGCTTTAACGCAAAACATCGACGACGATCACCGCCATAAGCAGCCATGGCGCCACGCTGCTGGTATGATGCGCGGCTTTTTCCGACCCACAGAAAATTCCAGGCGCCTGCAGCGGTCTGTGCTTTGCTGTTGAGGTCGATACATTCACGGCGCCGGGCGCGCCACGGGGAGCAGACATGCTGGAAAGGCTGTTTCAACTCAAGGCACACAACACCAATGTGCGTACCGAGATTCTTGCGGGCGTCACGACTTTCCTGGCCATGGCCTACATTCTGTTCGTCAACCCGAGCATCCTCGGCGAAACCGGCATGGACAAGGGCGCGGTGTTCGTCGCGACCTGCCTGGCCGCCGCCATCGGCTCCACGGTCATGGGCCTGATCGCCAACTACCCGATCGCCCTCGCGCCGGGCATGGGCCTGAACGCTTTCTTCACCTACACCGTGGTCCTGCACATGGGCCATACCTGGCAAGTCGCGCTGGGGGCGGTGTTCATCTCGGCGGTGCTGTTCTTCCTGCTGTCGATCTTCCGCATCCGGGAATGGATCATCAACAGCATCCCGTTGCCGCTGCGCTCGGCGATTGCCGCCGGTATCGGCCTGTTCCTGGCGCTGATCGCCCTGCACAATGCCGGCATCGTAGTCAGCAACCCGGCGACCATGGTCGGCCTGGGCGACCTGAAACAACCGGCTCCGATCCTGGCCACCCTTGGCTTCGCCCTGATCGTGGCCCTGGAAGCGCTGGCCGTACGCGGCGCGGTGCTGATCGGCATCCTGGCGGTCACCATCGTCTCGATCCTGATGGGCTTCACCCCGTTCGGTGGCGTGACGTCGATGCCACCCTCGCTGGCGCCGACCTTCCTGCAACTGGACATCAAGGGTGCACTGGACATTGGCCTGGTCAGCGTGATCTTCGCGTTCCTGTTCGTCGATCTGTTCGACAACTCGGGCACCCTGATCGGCGTCGCCAAGCGCGCCGGCCTGATGGGCAAGGACGGCCACATGCCGAAAATGGGTCGCGCGCTGATTGCCGACAGTACCGCCGCCATGGCCGGTTCGCTGCTGGGTACGTCGACCACCACCAGCTACATCGAGTCTGCAGCCGGCGTGAGCGCCGGTGGCCGCACCGGCCTGACGGCGATCGTGGTCGCGATCCTGTTCCTGCTGGCGCTGTTCTTTTCGCCACTGGCCGCCAGCGTTCCCGCTTTCGCCACCGCGCCGGCGCTGCTGTTCGTCGCCGTGCTGATGACATCCGGCCTGGCCGAAATAGACTGGGAAGACATTACCGTGGCCGCACCGGTGGTGGTCACCGCCCTGGCCATGCCGTTCACTTACTCCATCGCCAACGGCATCGCTTTCGGCTTCATCGCCTGGACGGCGATCAAGCTGCTGTCCGGTCGTGGCCGTGAACTGAACGCGGCGCTGGTGATTCTGTCGATTCTGTTCGTGATCAAGTTGGGTTGGTTCAACGCATGACTTTTGATTCCCAGGCTTACACCGTCCAGCTTGAAGAAAAGGTGGCGCGCCTGCGCGACCTGTTGGCTCCGTTCGATGCGCCCGAGCCCGTGGTGTTCGACTCGCCGCTGAAGAACTTCCGCCTGCGTGCCGAGTTCCGCCTGTGGCGTGAAGCCGGCGAGCGTCACTACGCGATGTTTTCCCAGGAAGACAAGCGCACGCCGATCCTGATCGAAGAATTCCCGATCGCCAGCCTGCGCATCAACGCCTTGATGCCGCAGCTCAAAGCCGCCTGGCAAGCCAGCTCGGCCCTGAGCCACAAGCTGTTTCAGGTGGAGTTCCTGACCACCCTGGCCGGCGACGCGATGATCACCCTGTGCTATCACCGCCCGCTGGATGAACACTGGCATGCCGCGGCATCGAAGTTGGCAGCGGACCTGAACGTCAGCGTGATCGGTCGCTCCAAGGGCAAGCGTGAGGTGATCGGTCACGACTACGTGGTCGAAAAACTTGAAGTCGGTGGTCGCACGTTCAGCTACCGCCAACCGGAAGGCGCCTTCACCCAGCCCAACGGCACCGTAAACCAGAAGATGCTCAACTGGGCCTACGATGCGCTGGGCGAGCGCACCGACGATTTGCTGGAACTGTATTGCGGCAACGGCAACTTCACCCTGCCCCTGGCGACCCGCGTGCGCAAGGTGCTGGCCACCGAAATCAGCAAGACCTCGGTCAACGCAGCCTTGAGCAACCTCAGCGAAAATGCGCTGGATAACGTCACGCTGGTGCGCCTGTCCGCCGAAGAGCTGACTGAAGCCCTGAATGAAGTGCGTCCGTTCCGTCGCCTGCACGGCATCGACCTGAAGAGCTACGAGTTTGGTAGCGTCTTCGTCGACCCGCCCCGTGCCGGCATGGACCCGGACACTTGCGAACTGACCCGACGCTTCGACAATATCCTGTACATCTCCTGCAACCCGGACACCCTGGCGGCCAACATCGCCCAGTTGCACGACACCCACCGCATCACCCGCTGTGCGATGTTCGACCAGTTCCCATGGACCCATCACATGGAATCCGGGGTGTTGCTGACCCGGCGTTAAGCGCAGCCAGCCCTGACAAAACAGCCGTCGTTCCGACGGCTTTTTTGTGCCGGCTCAGTCGGTGATTGAGGCTGGCCATGGAAACCCGCGCCAAGGCTCTGGATACGCGTAAAAAGGGTGAGCAATCCTTTCGGTAATTTGATAAACACTGCATCAGGCCCTTTATTTGATCCCTGGTGTAATCAATCATGCAGCGCACATTCGACGATCTTCAGCTCGGCAGCATCGAACTGTTTTGCCTGGCCGCCGAAGCCGGCAGTTTTACCGCCGCGGCACTGGTGGCGGGCGTCACGCCGGCAGCGGTGAGTCGCTCGGTGTCGCGCATGGAGGAACGTCTGGGTGTCAGGTTGTTCGCGCGCACCACGCGCAGCGTGAAAATGACCGACAGCGGGCGCCGGTACTACGAGGAATGCCGTCAGGCGCTGGCGCAACTGGTCGAAGCTCAACGCGAGGTGATGGGCCAGCAGCAGGAGCCTTCCGGGACCTTGCGCATCAGCATTCCGACGACCTACGCCCATCATCGGATCCTGCCGCTGCTACCGGCTTTTCGGCAGCGTTTTCCCCAGGTAAAAGTCGAGTCGCACATCAGCAATCGCAACATCGACTTTGTCGGCGAAGGCTATGACGTGGCCATTCGCGTGCGGGCGATTCCGGATTCGGGGTTGATTGCGCGGCAACTTGAAGATGCGGAACTGGTGATGATTGCCACGCCCGAATACCTCGAACGCGCGGGCACCCCGCAGACCCTGGACGACCTCAAGCAGCACGAGTGCATCCAGTACGAGTTGCCGAGCAGCGGCCGGCGAATCGCCTGGCTGTTCAACGACAACGGCGAGCAGCGCGAGATACTCGCCGAGGGCAACCTCAGTTGCTCCGACGACGTTCTGGGCGGCGTGACCCTGGCCAAACACGGCGCCGGCCTGTTTCAGACCTATCGCTTCATCGTCGAAAACGAGCTGGCCGAGGGTTCGCTGGTGGAAGTCCTCAAACCCTACGGCGGCCGCTCACGCCCTTTCACCCTGCTCTACCCGCAAAGCCGGCATATGCCGTTGCGGTTACGGGCGTTCATCGATTTTCTGCTGGAACAGCTGCCTCGTTCAAAACCCTGAAAGCGTCCGATCACCGAACACAAAAGAGTGGCGCGGGCCCTCTCCAATTGACCAAATTAACCACCTAGTACATTTTATCTCCACAGGCTGAACCTTCAGCCCATTCCAACAATAAAAAGTGGAGAGACCCGATGAACCCGATCGTTCTGGTGCTCAACGGCCCGAACCTTAACCTGCTGGGCACCCGTGAACCGGGCACCTACGGCCATGAGACCCTGGCGGACATTTCAGCCTTGTGCGGGCGTGCCGCCGAGGAGTTCGGCCTGGCGGTGGAGTTTCGCCAGACCAACCATGAAGGCGAATTGCTCGACTGGATTCACGCCGCTCGCGGTCGCTGTGCCGGGATCGTCATCAACCCCGCCGCCTGGACGCACACCTCGGTCGCCATTCGCGATGCCCTGGTTGCAAGCGAATTGCCGGTCATCGAAGTGCACCTGTCGAACGTCCATGCCCGCGAACCTTTTCGCCACCATTCCTTCGTTTCAGCGATTGCCACAGCGGTGATGGCCGGGTTCGGCAGCCATGGCTATCGACTGGCGCTGGAGCATTTCAGCCTGCGCCTGAAGGGATGAACACCATGACTCGCAACAGTGCTGTACTGGCCGGCCTGATCGGCGCCGGCATCCAGGCGTCGCGCACACCCGCGCTCCATGAGCAGGAGGGCGATGCCCAAGGCTTGCGCTACCTGTATCGCCTGATCGACCTCGATCAACTCAAGCTCGACAGCCTGGCCCTGCCCGACCTGCTGAAGGCGGCCGAACAGATGGGCTTCACCGGCCTGAACATTACCTTCCCGTGCAAGCAGACCATCATTCCCCTGCTCGACGAGTTGTCCGACGAGGCCCGGGGTATCGGTGCCGTGAACACGGTGGTGTTGAAGGATGGCAAACGCATCGGCCACAACACCGACTGCCTGGGTTTCGCCGAGGGTTTCCGTCGGGGCCTGAAGGACGCGGCGGTCGAGCGTGTCGTGCAGATGGGCGCCGGAGGTGCCGGGGCGGCGGTCGCCCATGCATTGTTGAGTGAAGGCGTACAACGTCTGAGCATTTTCGACGTGGAAACCAGCCGTGCGCAGAGCCTGGCGAACAATCTCAATCAGCACTTCGGCGCGAACCGCGCCATGGCCGGGCATGATCTGCCGGGCACGCTGGCGCAGGCCGAAGGCTTGGTCAACACCACGCCCATGGGCATGCAAAAACTGCCGGGCATGCCGGTTCCGGCGGCGCTGCTTCGACCGCAGCTATGGGTGGCGGAGATCGTTTACTTCCCACTGGAGACCGAGTTGCTGCGTCACGCCCGCGCCTTGGGTTGCCGGACGCTGGATGGCGGCAACATGGCGGTGTTCCAGGCGGTGAAGGCGTTTGAATTGTTCAGCGGCGTGGTGCCGGATGCGCAGCGGATGCTCGCGCACTTTCAGCGCATGAATGGCTGAGCAAGGACCTGGAGCCGGCGAACCGGCTCCCGTCAAACCCCGTCAGGCCTGCAGATAGCGCAACACCGACTCGCAGATCATCTGCCGGTGACGCTGTTTGACGCTTTCTTCCGGCAGGTCGATCTGAAAAATCTCACCGATCGTGTGCCGGTTCGACACGCGGTAGAAGCAGAACGAACTGATCAGCAGATGCACGTCCAGCGGCTCCAGCCCCGGGCGAAACACGCCCTCTTCGACCCCGCGCTGCAGAATCACCCCCAGTGAATCGAGAATGGTGTTGTTCATCGCCTTGATCGCATCGGAACGCTTCACATATTCAGCGTTGTGAATGTTCTCGATGCTGACGATGCGCACGAAGCCGACATTGCGGTCATGGTGATCGAAGGTGAACTCGACCAGCCGCCGAATCGCTTCCTGTGGCGCCAGTTCGGCCAGGTGCAGGCGGCTTTCGGTGTTTCGGATGTCGCCGTAGAGCTTCTCCAGCACCTCGACGTACAACTGCTCCTTGCTGCCGAAGTAGTAATAGATCATGCGCTTGGAGGTGTGAATGCGCTCAGCGATCGCATCGACGCGAGCGCCGGAAAGTCCCTGCTGGACGAACTCGACAATGGCTTCTTGAAGAATGTTCTCGCGGGTCTTTTCCGGGTTGTTCTTGCGACTCTTTCGAGGCTCGGCCAAGGGTTCGTCGGGCGCTGGGGAAAGTTCTGAAATCAAGGTCATTGTGGGCTCACGGCCATCACTGCACAGGCTGGCGATTATGAGCCGCACTGCACAGTGAAGGAAGCCGCGCGGCGTCGGTTTAACCTCGTGTTTACCAAATTCCTACAACTTGGCCTGACGAATCGTACCGCTACGGGACTTGGCCATGGCCGCCAGGCGTACCGCAACGTTGGCCGCGCCGTAACCGGCATAGCCGTTCTTGCGCTGGATGATCTCAAAGAAGAACCGGCCTTCGAACGGTTCGGTGTACACGTGAAACAGCTCGCCCCCCTGGGGGTCGCGGTCGTACAGCACGTTGTAGTAGGCCAGTTCGCTGAGGAACTCATCGTCGAAATCGAAGCGGGCCGCCAGGTCGTCGTAGTAATTGAGCGGGATGTCCAGCAACGGTACGCCCGCCTCCTTGGCACGGCTGACTTCGGCGAAGATATCGTCGCAGTCGAACGCGATGTGATGCACGCCTGAGCCACGATAACTCGACAGCGCGTGTGAGATGGCGGTGTTACGGTTCTCGGAAATGTTCAAGGGCAAGCGGATCGAACTGTCACGGCTACGCAGGGCCCGGCTCTTCACCAACCCGTAGGGGTCTGGCAGCACGACTTCATCGTCAGCCTCGAAATCCAGCAGGCTCTTGTAGAACAGCACCCAACTGTCGAGGCTGTCGGCCGGCAAGGCCATCGCCATGTGATCGATGCGCTTGAGGCCGCCACGGGCCACGGCGTTCGGTTGCAGATGGAAATCGGTGTGATAGACGTCGGCCTGCTGGTCAACCAGGTAGATCAGGCTGCCATCCGGCGCCCGCACCGCCGCCAGTTCCAACTCGTTGGGGCCGACCAGTCCGCGATAGGGCTGGCCCTTGTAAGCCACCGCCCGGGCCAGTGCGCTGGTGCTGTCCTTGACCCGCACGGCGGTGGCGCACAGCGACGGGCCGTGGGCCTCGAAAAAACTGTGGGCAAACGAATAGGGCTCGCAGTTGAGGATCAGGTTGATATCGCCCTGGCGCATCAGGCTGACGCTTTTGGACCGGTGCTGTCCGGCCTTGACGAACCCCAGTCGCTCCAGCCAATGGGACAGCTTGGCACCGAGGCTCTCGTCCACGGCAAACTCGAGAAACTCGATGCCGTTGTATTCGCTGGCCTTGGGGGTCTCGAACAGAATGTCGCTGTTCGGCGCGGGCTGGGCTTGCTGCGCCAGGCGCTCGCGGGTTTTCTCTTCCAGGTACAGCAAAGAGCGCAGGCCGTCGGCGGCATTGGCGCGCGGAGGGGCGGCACGGAAACCGTCGTTGAAGATTTCCAGCGACAACGGCCCGCTGTAACCGCTCTGGATAATCGGCGCAAGAAAGCCCGGCAGGTCGAATTCACCCTGGCCCGGGAAGCAGCGGAAATGCCGGCTCCACTCCAGCACGTCCATGGCCAGGATCGGCGCGTCGGCCATTTGTACGAAGAAGATCTTGTCGCCGGGAATATCGGCAATAGCACTCGGATCGCCCTTGAGCGACAACGTGTGGAAACTGTCGAGCAGCACGCCCAGGCTCGGGTGATCGGCCTGGCGCACGATGTTCCACACCTGTTGATAAGTGTTCACATGCCGCCCCCAGGCCAAGGCTTCGTAGCCGATGCGCAAGCCGCGTGCCCCGGCGCGTTCGGCCAGCAGACGCAGGTCGTCGACGAGAATCTGCTCGTCGCCCACCGAGTCAGGCGAAGCGTTGCTGCACACCAGCACCAGGTCGGTGCCCAGTTCCTGCATCAGGTCGAATTTGCGTTCGGCTCGTTCCAGGTTACGGGGCAGGCGCTCGCGACGGCAGCCTTCGAAGTCCCGAAACGGTTGAAACAGGGTAATGGCGATCCCGAGATCGGCGCACATCTGTTTAATTTCCCGCGGACTGCCGTCGTAGTAGAGAAGGTCATTCTCGAAAATCTCCACGCCGTCGAAACCGGCGGCGGCGATGGCTTCGAGCTTTTCCGGCAGGGTACCGCTCAAGGACACGGTGGCAATGGAACGTTGCATGGTTCGACTCCCGGTGGAGGCTTCGGCTACAGGGAAGTTGCGCCGCTTTTGAAAGAATGACCCGATTATTCAGCCACGTTTTTCAATGAGCAATTCAAAGTGTACTATCCGGTTAGTTTTGTGTTCGATTATCGAACACAATGCCCCCGTGCGAATTGACGATTTTTCGTCCACTGCGCAACATCGACGACACATTGAGTCCGGTCGTGAACCACCGGGTTCGGTCAACAACGACACACCACACCACATAAAAACAATCGGGTGGCCTACATGACTCCTTCTCAAAGCTCTCCCATGGAGCGTACCTCCATGACCCCTGCCCCCAGCGGCATCGGCGACAAGATCCGTGGCGCCATGGCTGTCGGCAAAACCCGTTGGGGCATGCTGGCGCTGGTGTTTTTCGCGACCACTCTGAACTACATCGACCGTGCCGCACTGGGTGTGATGCAGCCGATCCTGGCCAAGGAAATGAGCTGGACGGCGATGGATTACGCCAACATCAACTTCTGGTTCCAGGTCGGTTACGCCATCGGTTTCGTCCTGCAAGGCCGCCTGATCGACCGGGTCGGCGTGAAACGCGTATTCTTCTGTGCCGTCCTGCTCTGGAGCCTGGCGACCGGTGCCCATGGCCTGGCCACTTCCGCTGCCGGCTTCATGGTCTGCCGCTTTATCCTCGGGCTGACGGAAGCCGCCAACTACCCGGCCTGCGTGAAAACCACGCGCTTGTGGTTCCCTTCCGGCGAACGCGCCGTGGCCACCGGCATCTTCAATGCCGGGACCAACGTCGGGGCAATGTTCACCCCGATGCTGCTGCCGCTGATCCTGCACGCATGGGGCTGGCAGGCAGCATTCCTGTGCATGGCGGCGCTGGGGGGCATCTGGTTGCTGTTCTGGGGCTTGAAGTATTTCAACCCGGAAGACCACCCGAGCGTCAAACCCGCTGAACTGGCCTACATCCAGAAGGAAGTCGAGCCGGAACAGGCCCGCGTACCGTTCTCGCGAATCCTGCGCATGCGCGGCACCTGGGCCTTCGCCATCGCCTACTCCCTGACCGCGCCGGTGTTCTGGTTCTACCTGTACTGGCTGCCACCGTTCCTCAACCAGCAATACAACCTGGGGATCAACGTGACCCAGATGGGTATCCCGCTGATCATCATCTACCTCACGGCCGACTTCGGCAGCGTCGGTGGCGGCATCCTGTCTTCGTTCCTGATCGGTCGTGGCGTCAATCCGATCAAGGCGCGGTTGATCTCCATGTTCCTGTTCGCCTGCTGCATCATCGGCGTGGTCATGGCCGCCGGTTCGAGCAGCCTGTGGGTCGCGGTGTTCGCCATCTCCCTGGCAATCGGTGCGCACCAGGCCTGGACCGCGAACATCTGGAGCCTGGTCATGGACTACACGCCTAAACACATGATGAGTACGGTGTTCGGCTTTGGCGGCATGTGTGCAGCGATCGGCGGCATGTTCATGACGCAGTTGGTCGGCCACATTCTGACGGTCACCCACAACAACTACACCGTGCTGTTCACCCTGATTCCGGCAATGTATTTCATCGCGCTGACCTGGATGTACTTCATGGCACCGCGCAAGATTCCGAACGTTACCGAGTAAGCAGGCAGCGCAGTTCCTGTGGGAGCGAGCCGACTCGCTCCCACAGTGCTTTTTGAATGACGAGCCTCTATTTGCGGCTCTGCTGCCAGGCCGCCGCCAGGCCACTGCAGCAGATCACCGCAATCCCGATCACGGTGGTCAGGGTCGGCGTATGGGCAAACAGCAACCAGCCCAGCAAGCCGGCAAAGACAATCTGGCAGTAACCGAAGGGCGCCAGCAGTGCCGGGGCGGCGTGGCGGAACGCCTGGGTCAGGAACAGGTGTGCGGTCATCCCGCAGGCGCCCAGTGCCACCATCATCAAGCCATGCCCCACGCTGGGCATTTGCCAGAAGAACGGCACCATCGCACTCATGACAAGGGTGTTGCACAGGCCGGCGAAAAAGTTGCTGGTGGTCGGGCTGTCGATCTCACTGAGCTTGCGGGTCAGCAACTGGTAGAAGCAGAAGAACAGTGCCGAGCAGAACGGCAGCAACACCGCCGGCGTGAACAGGTCGCCGCCGGGGTGGACAATGATCAGCACCCCGACAAATCCGCAAATCACTGCAATCCACTGGCCACGGGTGACGCGTTCTCCCAGCAGCGGCACCGACAGCGCCGTCACCAGTACCGGCGCAAGAAAGTTGACCGCCGTGGCTTCGGCCAGCGGGATGTACTGCAAGCCGGTGGTGAAGAACAGGCTGGTGCCCAACAGGCATAACGCCCGAATCAATTGCAGGAGCGGCCGTTTGGTACGCAGGACGCGCAGCCCGGATTGCGGCAGGAAAATCCCCGCCATCAATACGGTGTGCACCACATACCGCGCCCAGACCACCATGACGATCGGGTAGAACCCCGACAGGTATTTCGACAAGGCGTCGTGACTGGAGAAGAGGAAGGTAGCAAGGACGATCAGCAAAATCCCCTTGAAGGGCTGGTTTACGCCGGAGAGCGGGGTGCTGACGGTCATCAGGTAATCCTTGTGTCCCACATCGAAGATCAAAAAGCGTTGCGAACCCGCGAGGTCGTACAACAACCCATACCGTAACCGTGACGGGGCCGCTTTGGCCAGATCTTCCAACCGATTATCGAACGAAGATAAAAACCCGACGCCTGAGGGAATTCGGTCGGGGATCCACGTTCAATACAACGCGCACTGCGTCGTGACACGAAAAGCCGGACGACCGGACTGGCGCCTCTCCCACTCACCAGCAACACTCATCCCACGGACAACCAGAGGATTCCCACATGCTATGGAGAAAAGGCCGGCGCAGCGACAACGTCGTCGATGCCCGTGGCGACAATGTCGGCGGCGGTGGCGGCATGCGCTTCGGTGGCGGCAAGGGGCTGAGCCTGACGGCGATCATTCTGATCGTCGGGATCGGCTGGATCACCGGCCAGGACCCGCTGCAGATCCTCGGTCAACTGACCGGGCAGATGAGCGAGCCATCGGCGCCGGCTTCGACGCAAACCCGCCAGGCGCCACCGGCCAACGATGAAGGTGCAGAGTTCGTGCGCTCGATCCTCGGTGACACGGAAGACACCTGGGGTCAGATTTTTCAGCAGGCCGGCCGGCAGTACAAGGACCCGACCCTGGTGCTGTTCAGCAACCGCGTGAACTCGGCGTGTGGCCTGGCCACCTCGGCAACCGGCCCGTTCTATTGCCCGGCTGACCAGAAGGTGTACCTGGACATGGCGTTCTTCCAGGAAATGTCGCAACGCTTTTCCGCCGCCGGCGACTTCGCCCAGGCCTACGTGATCGCTCACGAAGTCGGCCATCACGTTCAGACCTTGCTCGGTGTCTCGGCGAAAATTCAGACCGCCCGCCAGCAGGGCCGGCAAATGGAAGGCGACGGCGGCCTGCTGGTGCGTCAGGAGCTGCAAGCCGATTGCCTGGCCGGCGTCTGGGCCAACCATGCGCAGAAACGCCTGAACTGGCTGGAGCCCGGCGACATCGAGGAAGCCTTGAATGCCGCCAATGCCATCGGCGACGACCGCCTGCAACAGCAGGGTCAGGGCCGCGTGGTGCCGGACTCGTTTACCCATGGCACATCAGCGCAAAGGGTGCGCTGGTTCAAAACCGGATTTGCGCAGGGCCAGGTGGGCCAGTGCGATACCTTTGCGGCGAAAACCCTGTAAATGAAAAAGTGGCTGTTGCTTCTGTTGTTGACCAGTGCAAGTACCCAGGCTGTCGAGCAGGGGGTCAAGGAGATCAGCCCCGGCCGGCTGCTGTTGAAAGAAGGCGAGATGGCGGTGGGCATCGGCCCGGCGCCGGCGAAAATCGAACGGGTGCTGATCATCCTCCACGGGCGATTGCGCAATGCCGAAACCTATCGCCGCAACGCCGAGCGGGCGGCGCAGCAAGCCGGGCAAGATGCCAACACCTTGGTGATCGCCCCGCAATTCCTCAATGAGACCGACGTGGCCCGTCATCCCGTGGCCGATACCGTCCTGCGCTGGCAAGGCAATGAGTGGATGGCCGGCGGTTTATCCACCGCTCCATTTACCCTGAGTGCCTATGCCGCCCTCGACCAGATCATTGCCCGCCTCGGTGATCGCCGTCAGTTTCCGGATGTGAAGGACGTGGTGATCGCCGGACACTCCGGCGGCGCGCAGGTGGTTCAGCGGTACGCATTGTTGAGTCACGATCAGCCAGAACTCCAGGCGGCGGGCGTGCACGTGCGCTATGTCATCGCCAATCCGTCTTCCTATGCGTATTTCGATGAGCGACGGCCCGTGGCGTTCAGCCATGCCGGCTGCGTGGACTTCAATCGCTGGAAGTATGGCCTGGCGGACCTGCCGGCCTATGCCGAAGGTCAGACGGCACCGCAGCTGGAGGAAAAGTACGTCCAGCGCGACATCGTTTACCTGTTGGGGCAGCAGGACATCGACCCGAATCATCCGGCGTTGGACAAGGGTTGCGAAGCCAGGGCCCAGGGCGCAAACCGGCTGGCTCGCGGGCGCAATTACTTCGAGTACCTCAAGCGCCGTCATCCCCAGGGGTTGAACCAACAATTGATTGAAGTGCCCGGGGTCGGGCATGACGGCGGTGAAATGCTGATGTCGCCGCAGGGGCAGAAGGCCGTGTTCGGTCAGTGACGGAATCGCGAGCAGGCTCGCTTCCACAAGATTCACTGTGGGAGCGAGCCTGCTCGCGATGCGGCCCTCAAGCCGACAGCATTTCCCGCAACACCCCGCAATCCGCCGCATGCCAATCGGTCAATTCCGGCCAGGGGTTGTCCGGCAGGTTCACCAGCACCGTGCGTGCCCCGGCCGCCCGGCCGCAATCCAGGTCGAAACGGTAGTCGCCGACCATCACCAGCTCGCTTGCCGGCACCTTCCAGGCCTCGGCCAGCTTGAGCAGACCGCCCGGGTGCGGCTTGGGCGGTGCTTCGTCGCGGCCCAGCACATCCTCCACGGCAAAACAGTCGGCCAGGCCGATGGCTTGCAATGTCACATGCGCCAGCTCCCGCGCATTGCGCGTGAGAATCCCCAGCCGATAACCGCGCCCTGCCAGCTCGCGCACCAGTTCCACGGCACCCGGTGCCGGCTTCGACCCCAATGCCAGGTCCCGCTCATGCTCCAGCAACCAGGCGTGCTTGGCCGCGGCTTCGTCGGCCGGCAACGCCGCCAGGTGCGTGAGAATGTCGTCTTCGGCCGGAATCGCCAGCGCCACACGAATGGCCGCGAAGTCGTGCACGGCCACCGTCAGGGTGCCGTCCATGTCGAACACCCAATGGCGTACGTCGGTCAGGCTCATGCCCAATCCTTGCGGTGGCGGATCAAGCCTTCCTGAGTTACCGATGCAACGAGTTGCCCGGCTCGGTTGAAGACGCTGCCACGGGAAAAACCACGGGAATTGCCCGCCCAGGGACTGTCCATCGCGTACAGCAACCAGTCATCGGCACGCAGGTCTGCATGGAACCACAGCGCGTGATCGAGGCTGGCGACCTGCATGTCCTTGTGCCACACCGATTTGCCATGGGGCAGCAGCGAGGTGGTCAGCAGACCGAAATCCGATGCGTAGGCCAGCAGGTATTTGTGCAGCGCCGGGGAATCGGCCAGGGCGCCGTCGGCGCGGAACCACACGTACTTGATCGGATCGGCGGGCTTGGGGTTGTAGGGATCTTCCCCGGTGACCGGTCGAAACTCTATCGGCTTGGGGCACAAGAATTTTTCCCGCATGTGCTCGGGGATCAGGTGGGCTCGTTGCTGGGTCAGCTCCAGCTCCGAGGGCAGGTTTTCCGGGCCGACCACCACCGGCATTTCGCGCTGGTGCTGGAACCCTTCTTCGTCGTACTGGAACGAGGCGCTGCAGGTAAAAATCGGCTGGCCCTTCTGGATCGCCGTGACTCGACGCGTGCTGAAACTGCCGCCGTCGCGCACCCGGTCAACCTGATACACCACCGGCAGCCCGGCATCTCCAGGGCGCAGGAAATAACCATGCATCGAATGCACATGCCGCGCTTCCTCGACGGTCTGACTGGCCGCCGACAGGGACTGGCCGAGCACCTGGCCGCCGAACAGCTGGCGGAAACCCAGGTCCTGGCTGCGGCCACGAAACAGGTTTTCCTCGATCGGTTCCAGGGTCAGCAAATCGACCAGATCTTCCAACACGTGGCTCATTCGGACTCTCCTCACACAACGCAATGCCGCGCAGTCCTGGCTGCGGCGGCCCATTCAGGTTCTGGCCGGAGCCATCATGGGTGCCATTGTAAACGTCCGGGACGGCTTAGCCATGCAAGGTTTGCAGCCATTGCTCCCGGCTGATGCGGTACAGCACGTGATGACGCAGGGGATGACCGGGTGCAAGCCTGGGGTGTTCGAAGTCATCCGTCGGATCATGCTGCATGCCGATCGCCTGCATGACTTTCTCCGACGGTGTATTGATGGCGCTGGTGAAGGCCACCACCTCTTCCAGCGCCAAACGGTCAAAGCCGCAACGCAGAGCGGTCCACGCCGCCTCACTGGCGTAACCCAGGCCCCAGTGTTCACGGGCCAGGCGCCAGCCGATTTCAATGGCCGGGGTGAACGGCGCATCGAAACCGACCACGCCCAACCCGGTAAACCCGATGAAGGCCCCGGTGTCCTTGCGTTCCAGCGCCCAGAGTCCGAAACCGTGCTCGGCGAAGTGCCCGCGAACGCGCCCGATCAGCGAAGCGCTTTCCAGCCGACTCAGGGGCGCCGGGAAATAACGCATCACCTGCGGGTCGGCGCACATCGCCGCAAACGCCGGCAAATCATCGTCACGCCACTGCCGCAGCAGCAGGCGCGCGCTCTCCAGTTCCAGAATTGGCTCCATCGTGTGCTCCCCCTTCCCATGTCGCCAGTCTACAACGCTGGTAGGATCCTTCCTGCATTCCTGCCCGCCGTCCTGAATGAATACGTCATGCCATTGCCGCTGATTTACCACGATGACTACAGCCCCGAGTTTCCCGCGGACCACCGCTTCCCCATGGACAAATTCCGCCTGTTGCGCGATCACCTGGTGGACAGCGGACTGACCCGCGACGCCGACCTCCTGCGCCCGCCACTTTGCCCCCCGGAGATTCTCGCCCTTGCGCATGACGCTGCCTATATCGAACGCTACATGAACGGCGAGTTGTCCCGCGAAGACCAGCGGCGCCTCGGCCTGCCCTGGAGCGAAGCCCTGGCCCGACGTACGGTGCGCGCGGTCGGCGGTTCGGTGCTGGCGGCGGAACAGGCGCTGGAGCACGGGCTGGCCTGTCACCTGGCCGGCGGCACGCACCACGCCCATTACGATTATCCTGCGGGCTTCTGCATCTTCAATGACCTGGCGGTGATCAGCCATTACCTGCTGGAAAGCGGTCGGGTGAACCGAGTGCTGATCTTCGATTGCGATGTGCATCAGGGCGACGGCACGGCGCGCATCCTGCACAACACCCCGGAGGCGATTACCGTTTCCCTGCACTGCGAAAAGAACTTTCCTGCACGCAAAGCTCAAAGCGACTGGGACATCCCGTTGCCCATGGGCATGGGCGATGGCGAATACCTGAAAATCGTCGATGACACACTCAATTACCTGCTGCCGTTGTATCAACCGGATCTGGTGCTGTACGACGCCGGCGTGGATGTACACAAGGACGACGCGCTCGGTTACCTGAAGCTGACAGACGAAGGCGTGGCCGCAAGGGATGAAAGCGTGATGCGTCATTGCCTGGGGCGCGATATCCCGGTGGTCGGGGTGATTGGCGGTGGCTACAGCAAGGACCGGCAAGCCCTGGCTCGACGCCACGGCATCCTCCATCACAGCGCGCAACGGGTCTGGACGTCATCAGGTTGTCACTGAGTTGTGGATGCTTTACCCACAACGGCTGTGGAACCGCCTGTGGATAACCTGAGTGAAAGGTCCTGCAGGCCATAGCCGGTAAAGGCTGCAGATCGGTGGTTGTTTTTTGATCAGCCCTGAATTCATTGAGAATCCCTGTGTACTGATAGAATGCCCGGCTTGTTCAGCCAGACCGCAGCGCTTGCCATGACTCAACCCTCGACCCCCTCCCCTTCCCGCGTCGCCATCATCGGCGGTGGCCCTGCCGGCCTGATGGCCGCGGAGGTGTTGAGCCTGGCCGGCCTCAAGGTCGATCTGTACGACGGCATGCCGTCGGTGGGGCGAAAATTCCTGCTGGCCGGGGTGGGCGGCATGAACATCACCCACTCCGAAGCCTATCCGGCGTTCCTCTCACGCTACGCCGAACGTGCGCCGCAGATGGCTCCACTGCTGCGCGCCTTTGGCGCCGAGGCGCTGTGCCAGTGGATTCATGACCTGGGCATCGAAACCTTCGTCGGCAGCTCCGGCAGGGTGTTCCCCACCGACATGAAAGCCGCACCGCTGCTGCGGGCCTGGCTCAAGCGTCTGCGCGACAACGGCGTGGTTATCCACACCCGCCACCGCTGGCTCGGCTGGAATGACAGCGGCGCATTACGCATGGCCAGCCCTGAAGGTGAAAAAAACCTGCGACCCGACGCGACCCTGTTGGCCCTGGGCGGCGGCAGCTGGTCACGACTCGGCTCGGATGGCGCGTGGAGGCTGCCACTGGAACAGCGCGGCGTGGAACTGATGCCGCTGCAACCCAGTAATTGCGGTTTCGAGGTGCAGGCCTGGAGCGAGTTGATGGTCAGCAAATTCGCCGGTGCGCCGCTGAAAAACATTGCCATCGGACTCAATGACGACATTCCACGCCTCGGCGAATGTGTCATCACGGCCACCGGGGTTGAAGGCAGCCTGATCTACGCGCTGTCGGCACCGATTCGCGAAGCGATCAACCAGAACGGCTCAGCGACCCTGCACCTTGACCTGCTGCCGGGCCGCCCTGTGGATAAGATTCAGGCGGCGCTGAGCAAACCCCGTGGCTCACGCTCGATGTCCAAGCACCTGCACAGTCAATTGGGGATCGACGGTGTGAAGGCGGCATTGCTGCGCGAACTGACCACCGCCGCAGACTTCACCGATCCAGCCTTGCTGGCCCAGGCGATCAAGGCATTGCCCCTGACCCTGGTGAAAACCCGGCCACTGGACGAAGCCATCAGCAGCGCAGGCGGTGTGCGGTTCGAGTCGATGGACGAACGCTTGATGCTCAAGCGATTGCCGGGGGTGTTCTGCGCCGGGGAGATGCTCGACTGGGAAGCACCGACCGGTGGCTACCTGCTGACCGCGTGTTTCGCCAGTGGGCGGGCGGCGGGGTTGGGGATGGCGCAGTGGCTGCGGCACAGGGATTGAGAGCAGTCGCGCGCCCATCGCCGGCAACCGGTCTCGCTCCCACAGGTGCCCGCGTTCCAGCATGGAAATACGTTTGACTGTGGGAGCCGCAGTCGATCAAGGCTTGCGCTTGCGTGGCCCGGTATTGAACACCGGTACTTTTCGCACAGGCTTGATCGAAGGTTCCACTGGCGTGGTGTCGCCGCTGTCCACCCACTTGCCGAGATTGCGCTTGCCGCCACCACCGGACGCCTTCGGCTTCTTCGGTTTTTTCGGCTTCTTGATCACCTGGCCGCTGGCATCCGTCTCCGGTACGCGGTGCTCAGGCTCGAAGTCCTGCTCCATCTGCCGGGGCAAGGTCTGACGGGTCAACGTCTCGATGGCCGACAGCAGGTTCACCTCGTCAGCGCACACCAGGGAAATAGCCTGGCCGGTAGCGCCCGCGCGCCCGGTCCGTCCGATGCGATGAATGTAATCTTCGGCCACGATCGGCAAGTCGAAATTGACCACCAATGGCAGGTCTTCGATATCCAGGCCACGGGCCGCCACGTCGGTGGCCACGAGGATCTGCACTTCGCTGGCCTTGAAGCGGTCCAGTGCGCGCTGGCGAGTAGCCTGCGGCTTGTCGCCATGGATGCCGTCGGCATTGACGCCCAGCCCCTGGAGTTTTTCCACCAGCGCGTCCACCCCATTACGGGTCTTGGCGAACACCAGTACCTGCTTCCACTTGCCCTTGCGCATCAAGTGCACGAACAGTTCGGGCTTGCGCTTTTTGTCCACCGTCACCACCCACTGCTTGACGGTGTTGGCCGCCACGTTGCGGGGACTGACTTCAATGCTCAGCGGGTCATTGAGCATCTGCCCGGCCAGCAGGCGGATGGCGTCGGAGAAAGTCGCGGAGAACAACAGGGTCTGACGTTTCTTCGGCAGCGCCTTGTAGATGTTCGCCAGTTCTTCGGAAAAACCCAGGTCGAGCATGCGATCGGCCTCGTCCAGCACCAGGGTCTGCAACTGGTTGAACTTGAGGGCGTTCTGGCGGAACAGATCGAGCAGGCGGCCCGGCGTTGCGACCAACAGGTCCACGCCGCCGCGCAGCTTCATCATTTGCGGGTTGATGCTGACACCGCCGTACACCGCATAGGTGCGCAGCGGCAGGTTCTCGGCGTACTGGCGCACGGCCTCGTGGACCTGCTCGGCGAGCTCGCGGGTCGGCACCAGGATCAGCGCGCGTACCGAGTTGGCGGTGACTTTCGGCCCTTCCATGGCCAGCAATTGCAGGAGCGGCAGCGCGAAGCCGGCGGTCTTGCCGGTGCCGGTCTGGGCGGCGGCCATCAGGTCGCGACCGGCCAGCACCGCCGGAATGGCTTGCGCCTGAACCGGCGTCGGGGTCTGGTAGCCGAGCTTCTCGAGAGAGCGCAGCAAGGGGTCGATCAGGCCAAGGGTGGCGAAAGTCATGGGATTACCGTAGGAAAATTCAGCGCGGGTTGTTCAAACAAGGAGCAATGCCGCGCAGTTTACCCTAATTCACACTCGATTCTGCCTGCGCCACCGCAGCCGGTCGTTGCGGCGCCCGCCGCCACTGCGGCAAACCGATCAACACCACGGCACTGATGATCACCAGCATCGCCAGCGCTTCCTCGATCCCGATGCTCTCGCCGGCAAACACGATTCCCAGCAACACCGCCACCGCCGGGTTGACGTAGGCATAGCTGGTGGCCGCTGCCGGACGCACGTTTTTCAACAGGTACATGTAGGCATTGAAGGCAATGATCGAACCGAAGAGGATCAGGTACGCCAACGCGACCCAGCCTTCCAGGGGCGGCATGGGCGGCAGGTGCTCGCCGCTCACCGCGCTGCCGATCAACAAAGCCACGCCCCCCACCAGCATTTCCACAGCACTGGCCATCGCGCCCTGGGGCAACGGCAGGTGCTTGCTCCAGACCGAGCCAAACGCCCAGGTCGCCGCCGCAAACACCAGCAACGCCGCGCCCAACGGGCTGGACTGCAGGTTGGAGCCCAGATTCAACATGGCAATGCCTATCAACCCGAGGACAATCCCGGCCCACTCCAGGCGTGTATTGCGCGCGCCCCAGAAATAACCACAGAGCAGGGTAAACAGCGGCACCGTGGCCACCGCCAGCGCAGCAACACCCGAGGCGACGCCGGTATGCTCGGCCACGCTCACCGCGCCATTGCCGCAACTGAGCAGCAGGATCCCGATGATCCCCGCCGCCTTCCACTGCGCCCAGGTGGGCGCCGGCACCCCGCGCCAGCGCAGGAAGGCATACATCAGCGTCCCGGCAATCACGAAGCGAATACCGGCGAGCAACAGCGGTGGCCAGTATTCGATACCGATGCGGATGACCAGGTACGTCGAGCCCCAAATCACGTACAGCGCGAAAAAGGCAGCGATCAACGGCAAGGGAAAACGACGAAGGCCAGACATGGGGTAGCTCGCAGGCAGAACAGGTGAGTGGCTATTCTAGAAAGGCCAACCGCGGAAAATAAGTTACAAAACCTGTTTATAGCGCCGGTACACTTTTCAAATCACGGAGATCGACGCTATAAACCGTGCTTTCGAAAGTCGGCCATTTTCAGGAGTCGAATCATGGACAAATACGACCGCATGCTCCTCGGCGCCCTGCTGGAAAACGGCCGGGCGTCCTACGCCGACCTCGCGCGCAAGGTCAACCTGTCCGCCCCCGCCGTGGCCGAACGCGTGGCCAAACTGGAAGCCTGCGGGGTGATCACCGGCTATCAGGCGAAAGTCGACATGGCCAAGCTCGGCCTGCCGATCCAGTGCGTGATTGAACTGCGCCTGAACCAGCACGGCAACCAGAAGGCCTACGACGACCTGATCAAAATTCCGCAACTGACCGAATGCCACCGGGTCACCGGCGATCCGTGCGTGATCATGCAGGCGGCGGTGGGTTCGATGCCGGAACTGGAGGCGTTGATCAACCGGATCGCCAAGTTCGGTTTCAGCAAGACGTCGATCGTGCTGTCCAGCGCCATCGAAAAGCGCGTGCCGTTGGGGCATATCGAAGGCAACGGCAAGGCTTGAAGCCTCCCCGACACCGGTGGGAGCGAGCTTGCTCGCGAAAGCGATTGATCAATCAACACAGTTGTTGACTGATACGCCGCCATCGCGAGCAGGGTTGGCCGTTTTTCAGAACCCGCGATGGCGCTTGAGGTGGTCATGGATCTTCGCCGCCGGGACTTTCTGCAAACTCACCAGCAGGTCATGGGACAGCTCGCGCAAGCCATGCGTTTGCCGCAACTCCTGCGCCAGGTGTGCGGTCAGGTTGGCCGCCATTTCGGCGTCGGCCATCGCCCGGTGGGCTTGGCCGGTGTGGGGCAACTGGGCGAAGGTGGTGAGGGTGCCGAGCTTGTGGTTGGGCGCCGCCGGCATCAGGCGGCGGGCCAGCAGCAGCGAACAGGCGAAGTTCTGCAAACGCGTGCGCTTGATCCGCCCCAGTTCGAAGTCCCAGAACTTCTGGTCGAACGCGGCGTTGTGCGCCAGCAGTGGCGTGGTGCCGACGAACTCGTTGACCTCGTTCATCACCCGCTCGGCCGGCGGCGCGCTGCGCAGCATGGCGTTGCTGATGCCGGTCAGCTGCTCGATGAACGCCGGGACCCGCACGCCCGCGTTCATCAGGCTCTGGTAACGCTCGACGATGCGCCCCTGTTCAAGGATCACCACGGCAATTTCCGTGGCCCGGCAGCTGCTGCTCGGGGAGATCCCGGTGGTTTCAAAGTCGATGACTGCAATGCGTTCCAAACCGGTTTCAACTCCGTATCAATCAATTCTTGAGCAGCAAGGCACCTTCGATCGGCACATAGCGGCTGGCGGCGCGGATCAGCGAATTGGCCGTCAGGCCCGGTACGCCGTAGGCTACTGCCTGGACCCCATGCTTGCTGATGATGCGCTCGAGCAACATGTCGAAATCACCGTCGCCGGAGGCCAGCACCACTTCGTCGACGTGATCCGCCGCGTCCATGATGTCGAGGGTGATGCCCACGTCCCAGTCACCCTTGGCCGAGCCGTCGCTGCGCTGGATGTAGGGCTTGAGCTTCACGGTGAAGCCCAGGTTGCGCAGGATCTGCTGGAACTGCTGCTGTTTGCTGTCACCGCGATCGATCGCGTAGGCGTAGGCTTCGACGATCTCGCCCTGTTTGCTGACATCAGCCCACAGCGCGGCATAGTTGAAGTGGCAACCATAAGCCTGGCGCACGGTGTAATAGAGGTTTTGGACATCGGCGAACACGGCAATTTTTTTCACCGGTTTTCCTCAAGGCTAAATCAGCCACCTGGCGCGAAAAGTGGCCCAGTATGCCAGCCTCGAGGAATGTTCCGCGAATAATCGGCCCGGAGCGCCGCAGCGCTCCGGACGAACGGCAGGTCAGACCGGCCGATCAGACATAGGAATCGTCGTCGCCACCAAAGAACGACGAGCCGTCATCGCTGTAGTCGGAGTCGGCGTAACCGCCCTGGTCATGGGCATTGTCGGCCACACGCTGGTCATCGCCCCAGCCGTTGTCAGCGTGCTGATCGTTGACCTGCGCCGGCTCTTCGCGAATCACTTCGACCACGTCTGGCTGCTGATGATGGCTGAACAGGCTGCTGATGCCCTGGGCCAGCATTACGCCACCCGCGACACCGGCGGCGGTTTTCAACGCACCGCCGAGAAAACCGCTGCCCGCCGGCGGTGGCGGCGCATAGTTGGGCGGCGGTGGCGGTGCAGCGAAGTTCTGTTGGGGTGCAGGGGCGCCGAACGACGAACGCCCCGGCTCACGCCAGCCCCCGCTGACCGGCGGTGCGCTGGGTGCAGGAGTGTCGCGGGAGGCGCCACCGAAAATACTCGACAGGAAACCACCACCGCTCGGCGCTGCGGCGGGCGCCTGCGCCTTGGCCGATTGCAGTTCGGCCTGCAATTGCCGGACTTGCTCGGCGAGCTGCCGGTTCTGCGCGTCGAGGTTTTTGATCGCAGCCTCCTGCACCAGAATGGCCTGGGTCATGAAGTAGCCCGCCGCAGGTTGGCGAGTCAGGTGCTCCTTGATCCGCGCCTCGGCCTGGGCGTCGCGCGGGGCTGCGTCCCTTTCGGCCTGCTGCAGCCGGGAAAACAGTCCATCGATCAGGGTTTGTTCTTCGCTGTTCATGGCGACCTCTCAGATTGCCGGAAATCATTGCCCTTCTCCCGTGAGGATACGGTGCCTGACCTTAATGGAGGCTGAAACAACTTGATTCAATAACCTTTACCGAACGTTTACGTTTGCGCCCTGACGCGCTGCATCGGTTAAAGTGGGCCACTGCTTTCAACCTGCGATACCCACTGATGAATCCGTTCGACGTACTGCGCGACTCCTTGTATTTCTTCAAACGCAATCTGGGCCAGATCGTGCGGCTGTGTCTGCCGCTGGTGATTTTCGAAGCCTTGCTGCAACAGGTGGTCGATCGCTCCACCGAACCGGACAGCTTTCCCGGTATCAGTGTCATCGTCGGCCTGCTGGTGTACCCGCTGTACACCGCCGCGTTGATCCTGTTCCTCGATGCCCGCAGCCGCGGCGAGTCGCCGAGCACCCGCGAGCTGCTGTCGAGGTCCGCCTACCTGTGGCCGCGTTTCGCCCTGCTGACCGCGCTCAACACCTTGCTGATCCTGCTTGGCCTGTCGTTGTATTTCCTGCCGGGCATCTGGCTGATGGTGGCCCTGGCCTTTGGCGAATACCTGCTGGTGCTGCGTGGCCTGGCGCCACTGGCCGCGATGAAGGAAAGCCTGCGCCAGACCCGCGGCCATTTCCTGCGCATCCTGGTGTGCATCCTGTGCGTGATGGGACCGTTGTGGGTGCTCAAGGGCTTGACCCTGCAGGTGTACCCGGAGCCGCAGAACCCGGTGATTTCCCTGCTGATCGACAGCGCCCACAGCTTTTTGCAGCTGTTTACCAGCGTGGTGCTGTTCCGCTTGTTCATGCTGATCAGCGACGCCTCCGAAAAAGCCGACCGGCCACTCTGAACAGGGAATGGATGTGCAGGCCGTTTTTGCTCGGTTATGCTCGGGCCCTCTCTTTGTAACGCTATAAGCCGAGCCATGACCCGTCTACTGCGCTACACCCTGCTGGGCCTGCTGATTGTGATCGGTCTGACGGCCTTGCTGATCTACAGCCTGACCTGGCGTCCCGAAGCCCGGGAAGTGCTGCCGGTGACTTGCAACGCCAAGGCGCCGACACTGGTGCCGGGCCAGGCGCTGAAAGTCATGACCTGGAACGTCCAATACCTGGCGGGCAAGCGCTACGTGTTCTGGAATGACCTGGCGGCCGGTCCCGACGAAGGCCCGACCGACGCCGACATGGCCTTCAGTCTCGATGAAGTGGCGCGGGTGGTGCGGGATGAACAGCCGGACATCCTGCTGCTGCAGGAACTCGACGACGGCGCCAAGGCCAGCGACTACCAGAATCAATTGAAACTGCTCCAGGAGCGGGTCGCCGACCTGTACCCGTGCAGCACCCATGCCTTCGACTGGAAAGCCGATTTCGTGCCGCTGCCACCGATCTACGGCAGCGTCGGCCGGCAACTGGCGACGCTCAGCCGCTATCAGGTCGAGCATGCCGAGCGCCTGCAATTGCCGGTCGCGCCAGCCAACTTCATCAGCCGTCAGTTCAAACCCAGAAACGCCTTGCTGGTGAGCTACCTGCCACTGAGCGATGGTGGCCAGATCGCCGTGCTCAACACGCACCTGGATCGCGCCTTGCAGCCGGACGACACCCTGCAATCCCAGGTCACCGCCGTGGCCAAAGTACTCGACAGGTTCGAAAGCCGTGGCACCCCGTGGCTGATCGGTGGCGACTTCAACCTGTTGCCCCTGAGCCAGTATCGACGCCTGCCCACCGAACAACGCACGCCCTACTCCGCCGACAGCGCCCTGCATGTGTTATGGGACAAGTACCCGATGATCCCCACCAACAACGAAGCCGGCGGGATCGATCGGGCACGCTGGCTCACCCATTACCCGAATGACCCGGGACTGAGCGGGCCGGACCGCACGGTCGACTACCTGTTCTACAGTCCGCGCATCAAACGGGTCGAGGCGATGGTGCGGCAGGACGATACCTTGCGCATTTCCGATCACTTGCCGGTGATCGGGCGGTTTTTGTTGCCGGCGGCGCCTTAGTCCCACCGAACAAACAGTGGGAGCGGGCCAGGAAGCGCAGGCTCAATGCACCTCCTCCAGATCATCATGCAGCAACCCGAAAATGTTGCGTTTCATCTCGATGAACGAGCGCTCCATGACCATGTCCAGGGTGCGTGGGCGTTCGATCGGCACGTCGAGGATCTGCTTGATCCGCCCCGGCCGCGCGCCCATCACACAGACGCGGTCGCCCAGCAGAATCGCTTCGTCGATGTCGTGGGTCACGAACAGCACGGTCTTCTTGCTGTTGCCCCAGACCCGTAGCAACAGCTGCTGCATCTGCAGTCGGGTCTGGCTGTCGAGCGCGCCGAAGGGTTCGTCCATCAGCAGTATCTGCGGGTCGTTGGCCAGTGCCCGGGCAATCGCCACGCGCTGCATCATCCCGCCGGACAGCTGCTTGGCGTAGTTGTCGGCGAAGCCGGCGAGGCCCACCTCATTGACGTAGTAATCGACGATTTCCTTGCGCCGGGCCGCCGCCATGCCGCGACGCTTGAGGCCGAACTCGACGTTCTGTCGCACGGTCAGCCACGGGAACAGTGTGTAACTCTGGAACACCATGCCGCGATCCGCCCCCGGGCCCTGCACTTGCTGGCCACCGACATGGATCTCGCCTTCCGTGGGTTCGTTCAGGCCGGCGGTGAGGTACAACAAACTCGATTTGCCACAGCCCGACGGCCCGACCAGCACGGCGAACTGTTGATCCGGCACCTCGAACGACACCTGGTCCAGCGCGGTGAACACACCGCCGCCGGGCTTCGGGTAACGCAGGCTGACCTTGTCCACCTGCAGGCGCGGCGCGCTGTGCATCGGGGTGGCCGTCGGCGCGACGAAACGTGGGTTGACGGCGGTTACTGAGCCCATGCGGCAATCCTCAGGCGAAGGAAACGGAACAGTTGATCGGTGATCAGGCCCAACAGGCCGATGATCGCGATGGCGAGGAAAATCACATCCACCTGGAAGCCGCGCATGGCTTTGAGGCTCAGGTAACCCAGGCCGCTGGACGCAGCGACCAGCTCGGCGACCACCAGGTACGTCCAGGCCCACCCCATGGTCACGCGCAAGGTGTCGAGCACACCCGGCAACGACGCCGGTGCGATCACATGCAACACCGCATCGCGGCGGTTCGAGCCGAGGGTGTAAGAGGCGTTGATCAGGTCCTTGGAGATGCCCTTGGACACGTCCGCGATCATGACCAGTTGCTGGAAAAACACCCCGAAGATGATCACCGACACCCGCTGCTCCAGGCCGATACCGATCCACAGAATGAACAGCGGCACGAACGAGGTCACCGGCAGGTAGCGGATGAAATTCACCATCGGCTCGAGGAACGCCTGGACGATGCGGAAGCTGCCCATCAGCAACCCCAGCGGCACCGCCACCAGCGACGAGACAATGAAGCCGACCATCACCACTTCGACGCTCGCCCACACATGCTGGCCGAGCGTGCCATCGCGTCCCAGACGCAGGGCGGCCTCGACCACCGCGCCGGGGGTCGGCAGGAACATGCCCGGCACCACACCGCCATAAGACAACCCGGCCCACAGGCCGACCAACAACACCCAGGCCAGCCCGCTCGCGCTCCAGATCACCGCCACCGGCAGATGGGTCTTGGGCGTGATGCAGCGGCTCAGCCACGATTTGCGCTTGAACATGCGTACCTCCTACAGCGGGCTGACGAAACGGTTGTCGACCAGATCGTCATTGCTGACGTTGTAGTGCTTGCCCTGCAGTTCGCTGGCGGTTTCATTGGCCAATTTGATCAAGGGGGCGCTGTCGCCCGGCTTGCCCGGCGAGCCAAGGAGTTTCTCGCTCATGGCCTGGTCATAGAAACGTACGCCTTGCGCGGCCGCCTCCAGCTCCTTCGGATCGGCGAGGTAACCGCCAACACCCTCGGCCATGATCTTGTAGGCTTCCTGCGGATGGTCCTTGGTGAACTGCACCGCCTTGTACAGGCCGGCAACCAGGGCCTTGACGTCCTCCGGTTGCTTCTCGATCACTGTGCAGTTGAGCGCGACCACGTCGACGATCACCCCCGGCGTGCTGCTGCTGTCGATCAGCACCTTGCCCTGCTGCTTGGCGCGCACCATCGACAGGTGCGGCTCCCAGGTCACAGCGGCCGGTACGCGACCGGCGATGAAGGCGGTTGCGGCATCGTCTGCGGTCATGTTCTGCACGGTGATGTCGCTCATGCTCATGCCGTGCTTTTTCAGCAAATACGACAGCCAGAACTGCGAGGTCGAACCTTCATTGACCGCCACGGCCTTGCCTTTGAGCTCTTGCAGACTCTTGACGTCCTTGCCCACCAGCACGCCGTCGCCGCCATGGCTGTCGTCCAGCGCGGCCACGGCCTTGAAGCAGAATTGCGGGCGGTACTTGAGCACTTCATCGATGGTCGACGCCGAGCCGGACAACTTCCCCGACGCCTGGGCGGCCATGTACATCGCGGCCTCTTCGACCACGGGCAATTCGACGGTCAGGCCGTTTTCCTTGAAGTAGCCCAGGTCCCGGGCCAGGTAGAGAGTGCCGTAACCGACCCAGGTGGTGTGGCCGATGGACAGGGTTCCGGCCTGGGCGCTGCCGGCGACGGTAGCGGCGATGGCGGTGACCGCCAGCGGATGCGCAACGCAGGTAAGCAAGGACTTGATCATGAAGCACTCCCAAAGCTGTTGATTTAGTTTTGTCATGGGCAGTACGACCGGCAGCGTCGGGGGTGGGCCATGGCCTGGGGTCTCTGCTGGACTTTGCGGCGCACGGCATTCAACTGACGGGCGAAGTCGATGTTGGACCAAGGCCGGGCTCAGGAAAATGAGGAAATATGTCGGCGGGAGTGATGAAAAAACTGGGTAGCGTGCGCGGTAAAAGGGCAGGGTTGGCGGGGGTGCACGGAGGGGGTGCAAAAGATGAAAGGTGTGCTGATTGAGCGGCCGTCATCGCGGGCAAGCCCGCTCCCACACTTTGACCTGTCGGTCACAGAATTTGTGTACGACATAGATCAAGTGTGGGAGCGGGCTTGCACGCGATGAGGGCCGAAAGAACGCTACAGAATCAAAGTCGGCCATACTCCTGCGCCGTACGATCCAGCGCTTTCAACGTCTTGCCGACCAACTCGTCGATCTCCTCGCGGCTGGCAATCAGCGCCGGCGCCATGATCATCCTTCCCAGGGTCGAGCGAATAATCACCCCTTCCTCGAAACCAAGGGTGCGGCAGCGCCAGGCGATGTCGTTCTCGTTGGCGAAGCGCTTGCGGCTGCGCTTGTCTTCAGCCAGCTGCAATGCCGCGACCATGCCCACGCCCTGGATATCGCCCACCAGCGGGTGATTGCCGAACACCTCGCGCAGGCACTGTTGCAGATAAGGCCCGATGTCGTCCCGGACCCGTGTCACCACGCCTTCATCGCGCAAGGCCTTGAGGTTGGCGATGGCCACCGCCGCCGCGACCGGGTGCCCGGAATACGTCAGGCCGTGAGCGAACACGCCGCCCTGCTCCACCAGCACCTCGGCCATTTTCCTCGACAGGATCAGCCCGCCCATGGGGATGTAGCCGGAAGTCAGGCCTTTGGCGATGGACAGGGTGTCGGGCTCGAAACCGAAGTGCTCATGGGCGAACCACTCGCCTGTTCGGCCAAAGCCGCCGATCACTTCATCGGCGCACAGCAACACGTCGTATTGACGGCAGATGCGCTGGATTTCCGGCCAGTAGCTTTCCGGCGGAAAGATCATCCCGCCCGCACCCTGGAACGGTTCGGCGATGAACCCGGCGACCTTGTCCGCGCCCAGTTCGAGGATTTTCGCTTCCAGCTGCTGCGCCGCCCGCCGGCCAAACTCGGCGGGCGTCAGCTGACCTTCATGGGCGAAGAAATACGGTTCGTCGATGTGTTCGATGTCCGGCAGCATGCCGCCCATCTCGTGCATGAATTTCATGCCGCCGAGCGCCGTCGCTGCCAGGGTCGAGCCGTGGTAACCGTTCCAGCGCCCGATCATGACCTTCTTCTCGGGCTTGCCCAGCACTTGCCAGTAACGCCGCACGGTGCGGATCAGCACCTCGTTGGCTTCGGAGCCCGAGTTGGTGTAGATCGCGTGGCTGTAGTGACCGGGCAACAGGCTGAACAGCAGCTCCGAAAGCTCGATGACCTGCGGGTGGGTGGTGTGGAAAAACATGTTGTAGTACGGCAGTTGCTCCAGCTGGCGGGCCGCGGCAGCCGCCAGGTCCTGGCGACCGTAACCCAGGTTGGTGCACCACAGCCCGGACATGCCGTCGAGGTAACGCCGGCCATCGTTGTCCCACAGGTGCAGGCGTTCGCCACGGACCATCACGCGCGGCCCTTCGTCGTTGAGGGCCTTCTGGTCGACGAAGGCATGGATGTGGTGCGCAGCGTCGGCGGCCTGGTAATCGCGGGTGTCACGTGGGGTGGTCATCGCCAGTTCTCCGTTTTCTTGTCAGCGAAGTTGAAACCAGGTGGTCTTCAACTGGGTGTATTTATCGAATGAGTGCAACGACAGGTCGCGGCCGAATCCGGACTGCTTGCCGCCGCCGAAGGGCACGCTCACGTCCAGCGCATCGACGCTGTTCACCGACACCGTGCCCGCGCGCAATTGCCGGGCCACGCGGTGGGCGCGGTTGAGGTCGTCGGTCCACAGGGACGCGGCCAGGCCGTAGACGCTGTCATTGGCCAGTTGCAAGGCGTGTGCCTCGTCATCGAACGGCGTCACGGCCAGCACCGGGCCGAACACTTCGTCGCGAAACAGCGGCATGTCCGGGGTCACGTCGGTAAAGATCGTCGGTTGAATGAAGTTGTCGGACCCATTGAACCTCGCCTGGCGGCCGCCGCACACCCTGGTCGCGCCCTGGCGTTCGGCCTGCTCGATGAAGTTCATGATGCGTGCGGTCTGACGGCTGTCGACGATGGCGCCGGCGCGGCTCGCCGGGTCCAGCGGGTCACCCGGCAACCAGCGCTGTGCCTGGGCCTTGAGGCGTTCGACGAACGCGTCATGAATGCAACGCTGGACCAGCAGCCGCGAGTTCGCCGAGCAGACTTCGCCCTGATTGAAGAAGATGCCGAACGCGGCTTTTTCGGCGGCGAGGTCCAGGTCCTGGCAATCGGCGAACACCAGGTTGGCGCTCTTGCCGCCGCATTCCAGCCACACCTGTTTCAGGTTCGATTGCGCGGAATATTGCATGAAATACTTGCCGACCTCGGTGGAGCCGGTGAACACCAGACTGTCCACATCCGGGTGCAACCCCAGGGCTTTGCCGGTCTGCTCGCCCAGACCGGGCAGTACGTTCAACACGCCGGCCGGCAGCCCCGCCTCCAGCGCCAGCTCGGCCAGGCGCAGGGCGGAAAACGGTGATTGCTCGGCGGGCTTGAGGATGACCGAGTTACCGGCGGCCAGGGCCGGCGCGAGTTTCCACGCGGCCATGTCCAGCGGGAAATTCCACGGCACCACGGCGGCGACCACACCCAGCGCTTCGCGGGTAATGGTGGCCAACACGTTCTGTGCGCTGGGAGCGACCTGATCGTAGAGCTTGTCGAGGCTTTCGGCGTACCAGCGAAACACCCCGGCGGCCCCCGGCACGTCGATGTCATAGGCGTCCATGACCGGCTTGCCCATGTTCAGCGAATCCAGCAGCGCCAGCTCTTCGCGATGGGCCAGGATCAGATCGGCCAGACGCAGCAGCACCTGCTTGCGCTCGACCGGCGACCGTGAGGCCCAGCTCCCGGCCTCGAAGACCTGCCGCGCATTACCGACCGCGATGTCCACCTCCTCGGTGCCGCACGCCGCCACGTTGGCCAGAAGCTGGCCGGTCGCAGGATTGATCGCCGCGAACGTTTGACCCGACTGCGCGGTACGCTGTCGACCGTCGATCCAGGCCTGGTCGGGCAACGCCAATGTCGCGGCTTTTTTTTGCCAATATGCAAGCTCGAACACGCTCAAATGCTCCATGGGCTTTCTTGTGCAGTGGATAGTCGCTCAGCCCCGAGTCCAGCAAAAATAGTAAAAATGTCTTCGCAGACCATGAAAAAACTGGGCAGCCCATCTCCCGGGCGGTGTGCGATGTGGTTATTGTTCAGGCACACCCGACACCGGCGTCAGAACGGCTGCCGTCGGCGCAAAAATTGCCTAGATGTTGTGCCCATCCACCCGAGGTTCGCCGTGGCTGCCTACAACCTGCGTCAATTGAAGTACTTCATTACCACCGTCGAATGCGGCAGCGTCGCCGAGGCCTCGCGCAAGCTGTACATCGCCCAGCCGGCCATATCCACGGCGATCAAGGGGCTGGAAGACAGCTTTGGTGTGCAGTTGCTGATCCGTCATCACGCCCAGGGGGTATCCCTGACTCCCAGCGGCGCGCGTTTCTACCGCAAGGCCCAGGAACTGCTGCGCATGGCCAGGGAATTCGAACAGAACGCCCTGGCCGACAACGACGTGGTGGCCGGGCAAATCGATATCGGCTGTTTCGAAACCGTTGCGCCGTTGTACCTGCCGCAATTGATTGCCGGTTTCTCGGCGCTGTATCCGGGGGTGAAGATCCGCATCCGCGACGGCGAACAGCAGGAGCTGGTGCAAGGCCTGACCTCGGGCAGCTTCGACCTGGCGATCCTGTATGAACACGACCTCGACGCCACCATCGAAACCGAGCCCCTGATGCCGGCGCAACGCCCCTATGCGTTGCTGCCGGCGGACCACCGCTTCGCCCAGCTCAAGCAAGTCTCGCTGCGCGACCTGTGCCTGGAGCCAATGATCCTGCTGGACGTGCAACCGAGCCGGACCTATTTCGTCAGCCTGTTCGAAGAGCTGGGCCTGCAACCGCAGATTGCCTTCAGCTCACCGTCGATCGAGATGGTGCGGGGTATGGTCGGGCAAGGGTTCGGCTTCTCGATCCTGGTCACCCGGCCGCATTCGGAATGCACCTATGACGGGCAGAAAGTGGTGTGCGTGGACATCGTCGAAGACGTCACCGGTTCCGGCCTGGTGGCGGCCTGGCTCAAGCGCGGGCAGTTGACCAAGCCGGCGCAGTTGTTTGCCGATTACTGCCGCGAGCAGTTGACCGCTAAAAATGTGCCTTGAGGCTCGCTCACACGAGGCAAGAAACGGGACTATTTGCGGGGCTTGATCCGTGCCGTGGCCTCCGCCACAAGGGGATCATCCGGCCAGTAATGCTTGGGATAGCGCCCCTTCAAATCCTTCTTCACCTCGGCATAGGTACTGCGCCAGAAGTTCGCCAGATCCTGCGTCACCTGCACCGGCCGTCGCGCCGGGGACAGCAGGTGCAACTTCACCGCCTGTCGCCCGCCGGCAATGCGCGGGGTTTCGGCGAGGCCGAACAGCTCTTGCAGGCGCACCGCCAGAATCGGCGGTTGCTCACTGTAATCCAGGCGAATGGACGACCCCGACGGCACGCTCAAATGATGCGGCGCCAGTTCATCCAGGCGTTGCGGCAACGGCCAGGGCAACAGGTTGTGAACAATGCTCGACAAGTCCAGGTTGGCAAAGTGACTGAGCCGCGACACCTTGCCCAGGTACGGCAGCAACCAGTGCTCAAGCCCCTTGAGCAACGCCCCGTCACTGACGTCCGGCCACTCGCTTTCGCCCTTGCCGTCGAGGTCCAGTTGGCGCAGCAACGCGACCCGTGCCTGCCACTGGCGCAACTCCGGCGTCCACGGCAACAGCTCCAGGCCCTTGCGCCGCACCAGATTGACCAGCGCCTGGCTGCGCGCGGTTTCATCCAGCCCGGTCAAGGGCTCACGGCTGAGAATCAGCTCCCCGACCTTGCGCTGACGCTCGGCGCGCAACACGCCTTCGCGCTCGTCCCAGTCCAGTTGATCGACCACCCGCACCTGTTCGGCGAGGACGGAATCGAACAGCGCCGGATCGAAATCCGCCGCCAGGTAGATCCGCTCCTCACGCTGGCCCTGACGACTGCCAAGGTCGGCGATCACCAGCCACGTTTGCTTCATCAGGCTGTCGGCTTCGGCGAACAACGCGGCACGCCCGTTGGCCAGGCGATACTCCGCACCCCCTGCGCGTCGTTGCTGAGCCACGCGGTCGGGGTAGGCCAGCGCCAGCAAGGCCCCCAGCCAGCGTGGGTGGTCCGGATCGCTCACCGGTTCGCACGCCCTGCCCCGCAGATACCCGCGATATTGCCGCGCCAGTTGCCGGGCGCGCTGCACACCGCCCTGGGCGCCACGCGTGGCCCGTTCCTCACCGGACAACAGCGCCAGCCGACTGTGCAGATCGGCCCCCGCTCCGCGCAGAATGTCGCGTTCGCCCAACAATGCCGCGACCTCGCAGGCCATGTCGGCCAGGCCGAGCGCCTGCCCGCGCAACAATAAATGCGCGATACGCGGGTGCGCCGGCAGTTCGGCCATCGCCAACCCATGACGGGTCAGCGCTTCACCGTCCCGCGCGCCGAGGCGCTCGAGCAGGTCCTGGGCCTGGGCATAAGCGGCCGCTGGCGGCACGTCGAGCCACACCAATTGTTCCGGCGCGACGCCCCAGCGACCGAGTTGCAGCGCCAGGCCGGCCAGGTCCGCGGCAACGATTTCGGCGCTGGCATACGCCGCCAATTGCTCGTGCTGATCCTGCGACCACAAGCGATAACACACACCGGGCTCCAGACGCCCGGCCCGGCCCGCACGCTGCGTGGCACTGGCGCGGGAAATGCGTTGCGTGTCCAGACGCGTCATGCCGCTGCCCGGATCGAAACGCGGCACCCGCGCCAACCCGGCGTCGATCACCACGCGCACGCCGTCGATGGTCAGGCTGGTCTCGGCGATGTTGGTCGCCAGCACCACCTTGCGTTTGCCGGCCGGGGCGGGATCGATCGCGGCCCGTTGCGCGGCCAGGTCCAGCTCGCCGTGCAACGGACACAGGAGAACGGACGTGCCCTCGCCCAACGCATCCGCCACCTGTTGATGCACGCGGCGGATTTCCGCTTGCCCCGGCAGGAACACCAGCAGGCTGCCGGTTTCGTCGTTGAGGGCTTCGAGGATGGTTTGCACCACGCGCGGCTCGATGAATTCGCCGGGCTGGAACGGTCGCCCCCAGCGCATCGCCACCGGGTACATGCGCCCTTCGCTGCGCAGGATCGGCGCGTCGTCGAGCAACCCGGCCAGGCGCTCGCCTTCCAGCGTGGCGGACATCAGGAGGATTTTCAGCGGCTGCTCATCACGAAACAGCTCCCGCCCGTTCAGGCTCAGGGCCAGGGCCAGATCGGCGTCGAGACTGCGTTCATGGAACTCGTCAAAGATCAGCAAACCCACGCCGTCCAGCGCCGGATCATCCTGCAAGCGCCGGGTGAGGATGCCTTCGGTGACCACTTCGATACGGGTCTTGGGGCCAACCTTGCTGTCGAGACGAATGCGATAACCGACGGTTTCGCCGACCTTTTCCCCCAGCTCACTGGCCAGCCGTTCCGCCGCCGCCCGCGCGGCCAGGCGCCTTGGCTCGAGCATCAGGATGGTCTGCCCGGCCAGCCAGGCCTCGTCGAGCAAGGCCAGGGGAACGCGGGTGGTCTTACCCGCGCCGGGCGGTGCTTCGAGCACGGCTTCATGGCGTGTCGCCAAGGCTTCACGCAGGGCGGGTAAAACTTCATCAATCGGCAAAGAAATCATGCTGGCTCCCAAACAGAGTCGCGAGTATAACGGCGAACTGCCCGGTGTTCGTCGCGGTCCTAACTCATACCGACGATGCTTCGTTTTTCCAGATGACAGGAGTTTTCCTATGCGTATTCCCTTTCGCCTGATTGGCGGTGTACTGGTGGCGACCCTGCTGACCCAGGTGACGGCGTGCGGTTCGATTTTCTACCCCGACCGCCGTGGCCAGATCGACGGCAAGATCGACCCGGCGATTGCCGTGCTCGACGCCGTCGGCCTGCTGTTCTACATCATCCCCGGCCTGATCGCGTTTGCCGTGGACTTCGCCACCGGGGCGATCTATTACGCGCCCGGCGAGACCGCCCATGTCGCGCCGGAAAAACTCAAGGAAGCCATCGGTGCCGACGGCAAGGTCGATACCCACAAACTGCAGACGATCCTGGAAACCGAGCTGGGCCGCAGCTTCCCGCTGGACGACCCGCGCCTGATCCAGCACAAGGGCAGCCCGCAGCAACTGGCCATGCTTGGCCTGCAACCGGCTGCCTGATCCAGCCCTGAAAGGATAACCGCCCCTATGGTTTCGAGCTCCGAACACGCCCGCCTGCTGCGGCTGGCCACCCGCGCCTCGGTGGCCGTGGCGTGCACCCTGGTGGTCGCCAAAGCCATCGCCTGGTGGTTGAGTGGCTCGGTGAGCATGCTGGCCGGGCTGACCGATTCGGCCCTCGACGGCGTCACTTCGCTGCTCAACCTGCTGGCTGTGCACTACGCGTTGCGCCCTGCCGATGACGATCACCGCTACGGCCATGGCAAGGCCGAGTCACTGGCGGGCATGGCGCAAGCCCTGTTCATTGGCGGCAGTGCGACGCTGATTGCCTTCCAGGCGTTCGAGCGGCTCAAGCACCCTGAGCCGGTGGGCGCGCCGTGGATCAGCATCGGGGTGATCGTGTTCTCGCTGGTGCTGACCCTGGGCCTGCTGATGCTGCAGCACCGGGTGATCAAGGCCACCGGCTCGAATGCCGTGCGCGCCGATTCGCTGCACTATCGCTCGGACATGCTGCTCAACGGCAGCATTCTGGTCGCGCTGGTGCTGGCCGGGTTCGGCTGGCATCAGGTGGACGCCTGGTTTGGCCTGGGGATCGCCGCGTACATCCTCTGGAGCGCGATCCAGATCGCCCGGGAAAGCTTCACCGTGCTGATGGATCAGGAACTGCCGCCCGACGTCAGCCAGCACATGCTCGAACTGGCGTGCAGCGTCCCGGGGGTGTTGGGCGCGCACGACCTGCGCACACGGGTCTCGGGCAATCAGTGGTTCGTGCAATTGCACCTGGAGTTGCCGGGGGAATTGACCCTGTCAGTCGCCCACGGCATCAGCGATCAGGCCGCCGATGCGATTCACGCCGCTTACCCGCGAGCCGAAGTGCTGGTGCACGCCGACCCGCAGGAAGTGGTGAAGGCGGCCCGGGCGGCTCAGTAAGTCACCTGATAACCGCGACTGCCCAGGCAGTCGCCCTGGGCCTGACGGTAGGTTTGCACCACCGCAGGCGCGGGCTGGTAGGTGGCGGTGCGCGGATCGAAACCGCTCTGCTGCACGGCGTACTGGTAGCACTCGTAGCCGTCCTGGTTGACCTGTTCCGGCGACTGGCCGTTGGCCGGATAGGCCACCACGTCGTAGCCGTTGCCGGCCTGAGGCGGCGGTTGTAGCGGTGGTTCGACCACCACATAATCCTGGGTCGTTTCCTGATAGGCGTAGTACGAACCGGCCGCGAGGAACAGCAGCGCGCCGCCGATCCAGACTTCACGGGCGTAATCCGGCAGGTAACGGGTACGGATCCCGCGCGGCGGCTGCACCACCACATAACGCGGGCCGAGCGGACGGTACCAGTAACCGCCTGAGTAGAAGTAATCCTGACCGCGATAGGGCACGCGGTAGTCGCGGTCCGGGAAGCGGTCGATCACGTGGCCGGGCCGGTACTGCGGGCCAGGACCCCAGCCATTGCCGTGTCCGTTCGGGCGACCTGCCCAGGCATGATCATCGGGACGCGGACCGTTGTTTTGCCAGTGCTGGTTGTAATCGTTGCGCCGAGGCACATCCTGATAGTAGCCACGCTGGGGCTGCTGGGTCTGGCGCACGCTGTCGGGCCGCCCCTGGATCGGCAGATCGTTGGCCGGCAATTGTGGCGGCGGCGGTGGCGGCCGAACGGGGTTGTTGAAATCTCGCGGCGGGTTGTTCTGCCCACCACTGCGCGGCTGGCCGTTGTTCTCGAACTGACGACTGTTGTCGCCCCGGATGATGTCGTTGTTCTGCGCACGCGGCTGATTGTTGCCGCCATGCCCCTGATTATTGCCCTGGCGGCCGTCGCCGCGCTGCCCGTTTTCCGGACCCCGGTTCTGCGGCTCATCGGCTTGCGATTGCGCAGTGACACCGACCCCAACACCAACAATCAGCAAACCAACTCCGGCCAAACGCCAGATGCGCGACTTCATGCTTATCCTCACTGCGGGTTAGGGCTTGTACGTAAGACTGGGAAAGCACAGGCCGGTTCTGCAACAGGTTATCAGTCGCGAAACATATTTATTGAGGGCGCCGGCAAGAAATCCCGGGCAAAAGAAAAGGGAGACCCGTCGGCCTCCCTTTGAGAACTTCGTCCGTGCTCGACGCTTTTGACGTCGGCTCACCTCACGCCGTCTTCTGGACAGTGTGCAGCTCGGGGGCCGGACACATCCCCTGTGGGGGTGGCGGCCGCGACTGGCCTGATTGGGCGAGTCGCCGTGGACTGTTTGTCCGAGCAGTGATTCTGGTGATAAGGATAGGCCTGCGACGCCGACAAAGGATTGCGAAGATTGCTCAAATAAACATGACTTGCGCAATTTTTAACCCTGGATAGATAATCTGCCGCAATTGATATGACAAAGGCCTGATTGATGAGCAAACTCGACCGATACGACCTGAGCATTTTGGCGGAATTGCAGCGCGACGCGCGCATTTCCAACCAGGAGCTGGCCGAACGCATCGGCCTGTCACCGTCGCCGTGCTCGCGGCGGGTCAAGCAACTGGAGGACGACGGCTACATCTCCCGCCAGGTGGCGCTGCTGGACCGCAAAATGCTTGGCCTGAGCCTGACGGCCTATGTGCTGATCGGCATGGACCGGCATACGCCGGAGCGTTTCGAAAACTTCGAAGCGGCGATCCGCACCTTGCCGCAGGTGCTGGAATGCAGCCTGGTGACCGGGATGGACGCCGACTACCAGCTCAAGGTGGTGGTGCCGGACATGGACCACTATCAGAAATTGCTGCTGGGTCACCTCACCCGCATTGAAGGGGTGACGAGCGTGCGCTCGAGCTTCGTGTTGAACCAGGTGCTCAACAGCACCGAGCTGCCGTTGACTCACCTGCGTAGCTGACAACGCCATCGCGAGCCGGGACGCTCCACTGAGACGGCGGCGCCCCTGTGGGAGCGCGCCTGTTCGTGTCGAGGGGCGCACAGACGACGAATAGCTGCGACACGCTGCCGCAGGTCAATGCTGCGCCAATCCAGCATGGCGTATACTCGCCCCGCCTTTTTAGCCGCAACCGCGCTGGAGATGTTAGATGGATCCTGCACTGTTTGAAGAGTGGATGATGACCGGACTGGTCAGCATCCTGATCATTTTCATGGGTTTCATCGTCTGGGATCTGGCGAAAAAATCCAAGGCCGGGCGCTTTGGCTCGTTCATCCTGTTCTTCGTGCTGGGCCTGGGCGTGGCTGCGTTCGTGATCAAAAGCGTGGTCATCGGCCTGATCGAAACCGGTACGTTATAAACGCGCCGGCACCTCCTTCCACTGTCCCTGATCGAGCCCCTCGATCGACCAGTCGCCGATCCTGACCCGCACCAGCCGCAGCGTGGGCAAGCCCACCGCCGCCGTCATGCGTCGCACCTGGCGGTTACGCCCCTCGCGAATCACCAGTTCCAGCCAACTGGTCGGCACACTTTTGCGAAAGCGCACCGGCGGGTTGCGCGGCCACAGTTGCGGTTCCTCCAGTTGCCGCGCTTGCGCGGGCAAGGTCATGCCGTCGTTCAATTCGACCCCCTCACGCAACTGCTGCAACTGCTCGGCGCTCGGTTCGCCTTCCACCTGCACCCAATACGTCTTGGACAGTTTGTGCTTCGGGTCGGCAATCCGCGCCTGTAACTGACCGTCATTGGTCAACAACAGCAAACCCTCGCTGTCGCGGTCCAGCCGCCCTGCCGGATAGATCCCGGGGATCGCAATGAAATCCTTGAGCGTCGCCCGCCCTTCGCCGTCGCTGAATTGCGTCAGCACATCGAAAGGTTTGTTGAACAGGATCAACTTCGGTTCGGCCGGGGGTGCCTTGGCGACCCGACGCGGGGCGGATGACGGGGTGTTCGCGCCAGGGCGGCGGGACACGGGGCGTTGAGGACGGGACATAAGCACAGGTACATCTGACGGTCAGGGCTGCCCATGCTAGTGCCCCGACCGACAAATGGCCATGGCCGTCAGCGGAACGGCGGCTCGTCGAAACTGCGCAATTTGCGCGAATGCAGCGAGTTGAGCTCAGTGCGCAGCAGGTCCACCGCCTCGATACCGATCTTCAAGTGCTGGCTGACCGCGCGCTGATAGAACGCGTTGGCCGAACCCGGCAGTTTGATTTCGCTGTGCAGCGGCTTGTCCGAGACACACAGCAACGTGCCATACGGCACTCGCAGGCGATAGCCCTGGGCGGCGATGGTGCCGCTTTCCATGTCCACCGCCACGGCACGGGACAGGTTGATCAACGGTCGCTCCTGGGCCCAGCGCAATTCCCAGTTGCGGTCGTCGTAAGTCAGCACGGTGCCGGTGCGCAGGCGTTTTTTCAGTTCGTCACCCTTCTCGCCGGTGACGTTGGCGGCTGCCTGCTGCAAGGCCATCTGCACTTCGGCCAGGGCCGGGATCGGAATATTCGGCGGCACCACCCGGTCAAGAATCCCGTCGCGCCGCATGTAGGCGTGGGCCAGTACGTAGTCGCCGATGGTCTGCGACTGGCGAAGGCCGCCGCAGTGCCCGATCATCAGCCAGCAATGCGGGCGCAGCACCGCAAGATGGTCGGTGATGTTCTTGGCGTTGGACGGGCCGACACCGATGTTCACCAGGGTCACGCCATGGCCGTCGGCGGCGATCAGGTGATAGGCCGGCATCTGGTAACGGTGCCAGACCACGCCTGCGGCAATCGCCGAGGCTTCGCCATGGTCCATGCTCTTTTCGATGATCACGTTGCCCGGCAGCACCATGCGCACGAAACGTGGATCACTGCGCAACTGCTCCAGGCCATGCACGATGAACTGGTCGACATAACGGTGGTAGTTGGTCAGCAGAATCCACGGCTGCACATGGCGCCAGTCGCTGCCGGTGTAGTGCACCAGGCGGCGCAGGGAGAAATCCACCCGCGCGGCATCGAACAGCGCCAGCGGCAGTGGATCGGTGTTTTCCCAGTCGTACAGGCCGTCGGCAATGCCGTCGGTGGCGGCGGACAGATCGGTGCTGGGGAAAACCCGCGCCAGCACCGCGGCGGTCACGCCGGAACCGGCCAGCTCATCGCCCTGCTCGACCACGTACGGATAAGGAATGTTCTGCTGGCTGATGCCGACTTCCACCGTCACGGTGAAGTCGTGCATCAAGGGCACCAGTTGCTCCAGCAGGTACTTGCGGAAAGCCGCCGGGTGGGTGACGGTGACGCTGTAGGTGCCCGGCAACTGGACCTTGGCATAGGCCCGCGTGGTTTGCGGGACTTCGCCCTGACAGTGGTAGGTCAGACGCAGCTCAGGATAACGAAACATCGCACGCTGTTCGGCGTCCGGCTCAATACGGTCCTTGAGGTAACGCATGAGCGCCTGGTTCAGCGCGGTGGTTGCACGATTGTGCAAGTACGCAAGCCGATCCACGGCTTGCTCGGCGGTTTGGACGACAATAAAAGCTTCGGTCACGATCAGCATCCTGTGTTCTGACTTGCAGAGCTTCATCTTGCCTGCATCGTCGCCCCACGGGAACAGTGGCGTGTCGCCCAAAGACCAAGTCCTACCCGCTCCACCACGCTTTGATCCGCGTTGTTTACAGAGGTGGCGTCGAGCGGGCGACGATGGCTTCGACCTCCAGCCCTCGCGGCAACGCCCCATACACCCGGCCCGTCGCCCCCAGGCGGCTGGCGATAAAGGCATCGCTGACCGCCGAATTGCCCGCCTCCAGCAACAGCTTGGCCTGCAACCCCAAGGCAATGTCTTCGGTCAACTGCCGCGCCCGGTATTGAATGTCGCCGGTATCCCTGAAGGCGGCGTGCAACTGGTCGATATGCGCCGCCAGGCGTTTATCGCCATGCCCGTCACCCAACTCGCTGAACAGCACGTCAAGCACGCCGGGCTCCTTCGACAGCGCCCGCAGCACATCCAGGCATTGCACGTTGCCTGAGCCTTCCCAGGTCGAATTGACCGGCGCCTCGCGGTAGAGGCGCGGCAGGATGCTGTCTTCGACATAGCCGGCGCCGCCCATGCATTCGGCGGCTTCGTTGATCATGGCGGGCGCGCGCTTGCAGATCCAGTATTTGCCCACCGCCGTCACCAGGCGGGCGAATTTCGCTTCATGCGAGTCACCCGGATGATCCAGCGCCTTGCCCATGCGCAGGCTCAACGCCAGGGCCGCCTCGCTTTCCAGCGCCAGATCGGCGAGCACGTTCTGCATCAACGGCTGCTCGCTCAGGCGCTTACCGCCGACACGGCGATGGGCGCAGTGATGGCTGGCCTGGGTCAACGCCTGGCGCATCAGCGCGCTGGACCCGACCATGCAATCGAAACGGGTCATGGCGACCATCTCGATGATGGTCGGCACGCCCCGCCCTTCTTCGCCGACCATCCACGCCAGCGCACCGCGAAACTCGACCTCGCTGGACGCGTTGGAGCAGTTGCCGAGCTTGTTTTTCAAACGCTGGATGTAGAACTGGTTACGTGTGTCATCCGGGCGGTGGCGTGGCAGCAGGAAACAGGTCAAGCCCTTGTCGGTCTGCGCCAGGGTCAGGAAGGCATCGCACATCGGCGCCGAACAGAACCACTTGTGGCCCACCAGTTCGTAGGCCTGGCCCGGACCGCTGGCGCCCACCGGATAGGCTTTGGTGGTATTGGCACGGACATCGGTGCCGCCCTGCTTCTCGGTCATGGCCATGCCAAGGGTGACACCCGCCTTGTGGGCCATGCCGACATTGCGCGGATCGTATTCGGTGGCGAGGATTTTCGGCAGCCACTGTTCGGCCAGGTCGGGCTGCAGGCGCATCGCCGGCACACTGGCGAAAGTCATGGTCAGCGGACAGCCGCTGCCGGCTTCGGCCTGGCTGTGCAGATAGGTCATGGCGGCGCGGGCGACATGGGCGCCGGACTGCGGATGCGTCCACGGCAAGGAGGTCAGGCCGTGCTCGACCGCCGTGCGCATCAGTTCGTGGTAAGCCGGGTGGAATTCCACCAGGTCGATGCGATGACCGTAGCGGTCATGGCTGGCGAACACCGGCTTGTTCTGATTGGCCAAAAAGCCCGCTGCCATCAGCGGCCCGCCGGCCAGTGCACCGTAGGCGTCGATGCGCGCCTCGGCCCACCCCGCCCCGAAACGCCGTGACCACTCCTGCAAAGGCAGGTCGATGCGGTACAGGTTGGTGCCGTCCAGCGAGGGGGGCTGGTTGGTGACTTCGTGGGTTTCGGCGAACTGATGCAGGTTCATGACGGGGCTCCTTGGGTCAGCCAGGGGTCCAGTTAAGCACTGCCCCGAAGCCGAACAAAGTGGCATATCCGCCTAACTGTCGGCGCTTTCGCCCTGTTGCGGACAGAGCACTCGCCGATACAGGGCCGCCTGCAAGTCTTCGAACTTCACCGGTTTGCTCAGGTAGTGGATCAAGTCTGCGGTCACGCAACGCTCCCGGTCGACGTTCAGCACAATCATGAACACCGGCACGTGCTCACAGCCCGGCAAGGCGCGGATCTGACAACACAGCGATACGCCATTCATCTGCGGCAGCTCGCTATCGAGCAAGACCGCGTCGAACGTTTCACGGCGCAGGAAATCCAGCGCAGCGACGCCGTCGTCGGCGGTGCGCACGCGAAACCCGAGCTTGAGCAACATGCCGCGCATCAGCAATTGATGGATGTCGTTGTTATCCACCAGCAGCACGGTGCAGTCCTGAGGCAGGCGCAGGTGTGGGAGATCGCGCATCATCGGCGTTGCGACAGGCTCGGCCAGCGGCACCTCGAATTCGACATCGAGCTGGAAGCGGCTGCCGCGCCCGGGCTCGGAGCGATGGGTCAGTTGCCCGCCGAGCAAGTCGACCAGTTGCCGGCAGATCGCCAGGCCCACGCCCAGCCCGCCGTGCTCGCGGGTCATCGAGCCGTCGAGCTGGAAGAAACGCTGGTACAGCGTCGCCTCGCCCAGATCAGTGAAGCCGATGCCGGTATCGATGACCGCGAAGGACAACGCCAGCCGCCCCGATGCCACGGGTTTGCCCGTCACCCTCAGCGCCACGCCGCCCACCCGGGTGAACTTGATCGCGTTGTCCAGAAGGCATTCCAGGCATTGCGCCAACTTGCTGCTGTCGCCGTGTACCCGGTCCGGCAGGCCTGGCGCGACATCGACCTTGAAGTCCAGCGACTTGCCCGAGGCATTGCCTTCGAATTGCATGCGCAGGGCATCGATCACGCTACGCAGGCTGAACGTCGACGCATTGGCCTTGAGCTTGCCGGCCTGCAACTCGGTGAGGGTCAGGATGCCGTTGACCATGCGCATCATGTCCCGCGCGGAACCGGCGGCGGTTTGCTGATACTGTTCGAGCTCGGGGTTCATCTCGACGGTTTGCATCAACTCCAGCGAACCGATCACGCCGTTCATGGGCGTACGCAACTCGTGGGTCAGCGTGGCGAGGAACTCGTCCTTGAGCTTGTTGCCGTGTTCCAGTTGCTGGTTGAGCACTTCGAGCTTTTGACCGGCGTCGAGCAAGGTTTGCGCCTGTTGCTCGCGCATGGCGTTGATGCGGTCGGCCAACGCCAGCGACAGCAGCGCCACCTCGATGGCCGAGCCGATCTGGCTGGAATACATGGTCAGGAACACGTTCGGCAGGTAACCCAGCACCATCAGCGTGTTGACGATGCCGCCGAGCAGAAACGCCGACCAGGCAATGATGAAGTAGCGCGCCACCCGCAGGCCACGCCACCAGGAAAACAGCCCGGCGGCGAAAATCACCACGGTGAACGTCAGCGCCAAAGCGGTGGCCAGGCGCAGGGCCAGGGCGTAACTGGTCATCAATGACAACCCGACCACCAGGGCACCGAACGCGATCAGCGCCAGCAACAGGCGATCGAGCCAGCGACTGAGCGTGGCCGTTTGCAGGAAGCTGCGGGCGAACTGGCTGCCGAACAACCCGGCGCAGCCTATGAAGAACGGTGTGGCAGCGTTGGCCCACCAGGGGTTGTTCGGCCAGAAATACTGGACCGCCGCGCCATTCACCGACAACTGATACAGGCCGAACGAGGCGATGTAGACAATGTAATAGAGGTAGCTGGTGTCGCGCACACTCAGGTAGATGAACAGGTTGTAGACCAGCATCCCCAGCAACACACCGTAAATCAGACCCAGCACGTAGAGCCGGACCGGCTGTTCCTCCAGAAATGCCGTGCTCGACCACAACGTGACCGGCGCCTGGATCGAGCCTTCGCTCTGCAGACGCAAGTACACGGTTTGCGCCTGGCCCGGGGTGAAGCTCAGGTCGAACAGGTAGTTGTTCTGGCGAATTTCGCGACTGTCGAACGGCAAGGCGTCGCCAGTCTGACGGATCAGGTGATAGGTACCCGCCGCATCGGGCAGGTACAGGTCAAGCCGGTCGAGAGGCGGATAGGCCAGTTCCAGTAACCAGGTGCGCTGGGCGGCAGGATTGATCGGGCGGTAATGCAGGTCGATTTTCAGCCAGAACGCCGAGCGCGAATAACCGGCATTGAGGGTGGCCTTGTCGTGGGGCTTGAATTGCCCGCTCGCGGCTTGCGCCAGCACCTCGTCGATGGTCGCCTGGCCACCGGCGTCTTCGAACACTTGCAGGGTTCGGCCCAGGGGCAGGCTTTGAGTGAACTCATCGAATTCAACTGCGCTGGCCATAAGGGGCAAGCAAAACAGCAACATCAGCAAATAGCGCATTGAAGCCCCAGCGTGGCCTGTCCGGTTAATCTCAAAAAGCCCCTCATTCCCTTTGAGTAGACGTAAAACCGGCATTACCTGTTATTGGTTTGGATCCACTCTAGCATAGCCGTTGATGGCCATTGAACACCATTGAAACATTTCCCGAAAAGGCTCTAGTACGGGCGTTCCAGCGACGCACAAAGGAGCAGAATTGTTTAAATGGTCAGGTTACAACAGTGCATCGGCCGTCAGGCGCATTCCTGTAGGCCGCCGCGAGGTCACTCCCATGACTCGCTGGGCGACTGGTGGTAAGCTCGCGCACCATGAATATCTACAGCTCTCGCCCTGTTGTCCTCTGTCTCTCCGGCCACGATCCCAGTGGTGGCGCCGGCTTGCAGGCAGATATCGAAGCCCTGCTCGCCCAGGGTTGCCATGCGGCTCCGGCCGTCACCGCCCTGACCGTGCAAGACACGGTCAACGTCACCGACTTCCGCGTTCTCGACCGCGAGTGGGTACTGGCCCAGGCCAATGCCGTGCTCAACGACTCCGACGTCGCGGCGGTCAAGCTGGGCATGCTCGGCTCACTGGAGATGGTCGACACCGTTGTCGAACTGCTCCAGGCGCAGGCGCATTTGCCGGTGGTCTGCGACCCCGTGCTGCGCGCCGGCGGCGGCGGACGACTGGGCAAGGATGAAGTCGGTTACGCCATGCGCGAACGCCTGCTGCCCCTGTCGATCATCGCCACGCCCAACCTCCCGGAAGCGCGAATCCTCGCCGAACTGCCCGAAGGCACGGCGGACGAATGCGCTGAAAAACTCCTGCCGTTCGTCAAACACCTGCTGATCACCGGCGGTCATGGCGAGGAAAGCGAAATCCACAATCGCCTGTACAGCCGCGACGGTCACCGCGAAACCTTCATCTGCCAGCGCCTGCCCGGCAGTTATCACGGTTCCGGCTGTACCCTGGCCAGCGCCCTCGCCGGTCGTCTGGCCCAGGGCGAAAATCTCGCCAGCGCCGTACAGACTGCACTTAACTACACGTGGCGTACCCTGCGCGATGCCGAACAGCTGGGCAAAGGCCAGTTCGTTCCGCGTCGTCTTCCGCTGGATTTCTGTTCGTAACGCCATGGGGCTTGTCCGATGAAACTACGCGGCCTTTACGCCATTACCGACAGCCAGTTACTGGCCGGTAAATTCCTGTCGTACGTGGAGGCGGCGCTCGAAGGCGGCGTCACCCTGCTGCAGTACCGCGACAAGAGCGATGACGAAGCCCGCCGCCTGCGTGAAGCGCAGGCCTTGCGCGACCTGTGCGAACGCTACAAGACCCATTTGATCATCAACGACGATGCCGAACTGGCCGCGCGCCTGAACGTCGGCGTGCACCTGGGCCAGACCGATGGCCCGCTGTCGCCGACCCGCGCCCTGCTCGGTTCCCGGGCCATCATCGGCTCGACGTGCCACGCACAACTCGAGCTCGCCGAACAGGCGGCCAGGGAAGGCGCCAGTTACGTCGCCTTCGGGCGCTTCTTCAATTCCAGCACCAAACCCGGGGCACCGAGCTGCAGCCTCGAATTGTTGGACCAAGCCCGCCGCCAACTGCACCTGCCGATCTGTGCGATCGGCGGTATCACCCTGGACAACGCCGCGCCGCTGGTGGCCCACGGGGTCGATCTGCTGGCGGTGGTCCACGGCCTGTTTGGCGCCCAGAGCACGACTGAAGTCACCCGTCGCGCCCGCGCCTTCAACGAATTACTGAAAGTCTGATATTGAGAGCCCGACCATGTCTCGTTCCGAAACACTGTTTGCCAATGCCCAGAAACACATTCCCGGTGGCGTGAACTCGCCTGTCCGCGCCTTCAAGAGCGTGGGCGGCACACCGCTGTTCTTCAAGCACGCGCAGGGTGCCTACGTCACCGACGAAGACGACAAGCGCTATGTCGACTACGTCGGTTCCTGGGGCCCGATGATTCTCGGCCACAGCCACCCGGACGTGCTGGACGCGGTGCGCAGGCAGCTGGAACACGGCCTGTCCTACGGCGCCCCGACCGAGATGGAAACCCAGATGGCCGATCTGGTGTGTTCGATCGTGCCGTCGATGGAAATGGTGCGCATGGTCAGCTCCGGCACCGAAGCCACCATGAGCGCGATTCGTCTGGCTCGTGGTTTCACCGGTCGCGACAGCATCATCAAGTTTGAAGGCTGCTACCACGGTCACTCCGACAGCCTGCTGGTCAAGGCCGGCTCCGGTGCACTGACCCAAGGCGTGCCCAGTTCGGCAGGCGTGCCGGCGGCGTTCGCCCGGCACACCCTGACTCTGCCGTTCAACGACATCGACGCCGTCGAGGCGATGCTTGCCGAAGTCGGCCAGGAAGTGGCGTGCATCATTGTCGAGCCGGTGGCCGGCAACATGAACTGCGTGCCGCCGGCGCCCGGCTTCCTCGAAGGCCTGCGCAGCCTGTGCGACAAGCACGGCGTGGTGTTGATCTTCGACGAAGTGATGACCGGTTTCCGTGTCGCCCTCGGCGGCGCGCAGGCGCATTATGGCGTCACCCCGGACCTGAGCACCTTCGGCAAGATCATCGGTGGCGGCATGCCGGTCGGCTGCTTCGGCGGCAAACGCGAAATCATGTCGCACATCGCGCCACTGGGCCCCGTCTACCAGGCGGGCACCCTGTCGGGTAATCCGCTGGCGATGGCCGCCGGCCTGACCACCCTGCGCCTGATCAGCCGCCCCGGCTTCCATGACGAACTGAGCGACTACACCAGCCGCCTGCTCGATGGCCTGCAACAAAGGGCCGATGCCGCCGGCATTCCGTTCGTGACCACCCAGGCGGGCGGCATGTTCGGCCTGTACTTCAGCGGTGCCGACGACATTGTGACATTCGATGACGTGATGGCCAGCGACGCGAACCTGTTCAAGCGCTTCTTCCACCTGATGCTCGAAGGGGGCGTATACCTGGCGCCAAGCGCGTTCGAAGCCGGCTTTACCTCGATCGCCCATGGCGAAGCCGAGCTGAAGCTCACGCTGGATGCCGCCGAGCGTGCATTCGCCGCCTTGAAATAAACGCAGTGCCGCTGACGTTGGCGATTGCCAGCGTCAGCTTCCACCTACATACACGCGTATTTTCCTACCGATCTGCCGATAATCCCCCGCAAACCGGGAGATATATTCCCCGCGCAGCAGAAAAACGAGTAAAGACTTTGTAAGGTTGGCCCTGCTTATTTCATAATGCGCGCTTATTGGATCCCCTCGACGGGTCCGCGTGCCCTTCAGAGGTAAGTCGATTCCCATGAACCGCACCGGCCGCATCCTTGCACTGGGCTGCCTGTTGCTCCTTCAACCCCTGCTCGCGCTCGCACAAGCAGGCGGTAACTCGTTGTTGATCCCAGCGATGGGTCGCTGCACCCTCAATACCCAGCCGCAAGACCTGGAACAGGCGCTTGCTGCCTGCCAGAAAGCCTCGGATGACGGTGATGCCCAGGCGCAATACGAGCTGGGCGAGTTCTATTACGCCGGTACAAACACCTCGCGCGATCTCAACAAAGCCCTGAGCTATTTCGAAAAGGCCTCGCTGCAAGGCCACGCCCAGGCGCAGTTCAAACTCGGCACCATGTTCTTCCACGGCGAAGGCGTACCGGCCAATAACGTTCAGGCGTATATCGTGCTGAAAATGGCAGCGGTCAATGGCGCCGAAGATGCGCTGGACACCGCCGATGAGGTCGCCGAGAAAATGCCTCGGGAAGAACTTGAAGTCGCCACCCAGGTGCTGGGGCAGATCTTCCGCAAATACCTGATGGAATTGCAGAGCGCCGATGGGCGTACGCCTTTCGCCCCGTTGCCTTGATTCTGTAAAGACCTTTCTCGCCCTATCGTGAGCAGGCTCACTCCCACAATTCGTTGCTCGGTGCGGGAGCGAGCCTGCTCGCGATGAGCCCGACTCGGTGTCAGCCTTACTTCTCAGGCATCGGCATCGGAAACGGCATCACATTGCCGACTCCGCCGCGGGCTTCGCTGATTTTCGGTGTGCCAAGGCGTTCGACTTCGTCGATGCGCACAATCGAATGCATCGGCACGAAACTGCGCACCACACCTTCGAACTGCGCCTTGAGCTTCTCTTCGCTCGGGTCGACGACCACTTGCGTGCGCTCGCCAAAGACGAACTCTTCCACTTCCAGAAAGCCCCACAGATCACTTTGATAGATCTGCTTGGCGTACATTTCGAACACCTGGCCCTGGTTGAGGAAAATCACCTTGTAGATTGGAGCTTCACGTTTGGTCATGGCAGGCGAGCAACACATCGGGGGATAAAAATGAGGGCGCGAACTATAGCATAGCCACCGGACGCACAGCGGTAGGAACCTGGGGACATGTTCCCTATAATGCGCGGTTCTTTGAATCACGTGATGACTGTATCCATGGCCAAGAAGCTTTACATCGAAACCCACGGTTGCCAGATGAACGAGTACGACAGCTCGCGCATGGTCGATCTGCTGGGTGAACACCAGGCCCTGGAAGTCACCGCTCGTGCCGAAGACGCCGACGTGATCCTGCTCAATACCTGCTCCATTCGCGAACGCGCCCAGGACCGGGTGTACTCGCAACTGGGTCGCTGGCGTGAACTGAAACTGGCCAACCCCGACATGGTGATTGCCGTCGGCGGTTGCGTGGCCAGCCAGGAAGGTGCGGCGATCCGCGACCGCGCACCCTACGTCGACGTGGTGTTCGGTCCCCAGACGTTGCACCGCCTGCCGGAGATGATCGATGCCGCGCGCATCAGCAAGCTGCCGCAGGTCGACGTGTCGTTCCCGGAAATCGAAAAATTCGACCATTTGCCCGAACCGCGCATCGACGGCCCAAGCGCCTATGTGTCGGTCATGGAAGGTTGCAGCAAATACTGCACGTTCTGCGTGGTGCCCTACACCCGCGGCGAAGAAGTCAGCCGGCCCTTCGATGACGTGATTGCCGAGATCATCCACCTGGCCGAGAACGGCGTACGTGAAGTGACCCTGCTTGGGCAGAACGTCAACGGCTATCGCGGCACCACCCACGACGGGCGCCTGGCGGACCTGGCCGAACTGATTCGCGTGGTCGCGGCCGTCGACGGCATCGACCGGATTCGCTACACCACGTCCCACCCGCTGGAGTTTTCCGACAGCCTGATCCAGGCCCACGCCGACGTGCCGGAGCTGGTCAAGCACCTGCACTTGCCGGTGCAATCGGGCTCCGACCGCATCCTTGCGGCGATGAAGCGCAACCACACGGCGCTGGAATACAAGTCCAAGTTGCGCAAACTGCGCGCCGCCGTGCCGGGGATCTGCATCAGCTCGGACTTCATCGTCGGTTTCCCCGGCGAGACCGAGAAAGACTTCGAACAGACGATGAAGCTGATCGAAGACGTCGGTTTCGACTTTTCCTACTCGTTCGTCTACAGCCAGCGTCCGGGCACGCCTGCCGCCGATCTGGCCGACGAGACACCGGAAGCCCTGAAAAAAGAGCGCCTCAATGCCCTGCAACATCGCCTGAACCAGCAGGGTTTCGAGATCAGCCGACAAATGGTCGGTTCGATCCAGCGCATTCTGGTCACCGATTACTCGAAAAAAGACCCCGGCGAGTTGCAGGGCCGAACCGAGAATAACCGGATCGTCAACTTCCGCTGTGACAATCCAACCCTGATCGGACAGTTCGCCGATGTGCACATTGATTCCGCGCAACCGCACTCGTTGCGGGGCTCGCTGATCCAACAACACTGAAAAACCGATGTGGGAGCGAGCCGGTTCGCGATGACGGTCTGACATGCGACACATCAGTCGCCTGCCAAGCCCCTTCGCGAGCAGGCTCGCTCCCACAGCGGCAGGGTGTTTGATCCAGGACCATTTAAGAGCTTTCGCACCTGCGCCGCTGGCGTTATCCTTGATTTCATCTTAATTGCCCCAGGGCGGCTAAATACGACCTTGAACGCACCCATAGAACCACATCGTTTTATTCTCGAGCCCTTTGAGGCCCGCCGCTTCGCCAATCTGTGCGGGCAATTCGACGAGCACCTGCGCTTGATCGAACAGCGCCTGACCATCGAGATCCGCAACCGCGGCAATCAGTTCGAGCTGATCGGCGATCCCAAGCACACCACCTCCGCGGAAAACCTCCTGCGCCGCCTGTACCGTGAAACCAAGGGTACCGAGCTGTCGCCGGACATGGTTCACCTGTTCCTGCAGGAATCGGCCGTCGAAGAGCTGGACAACGTCTCCCCCGCCGAACCCTCCGTGGCCCTGCGCACCAAAAAAGGCATGATTCGCCCACGCGGCTTGAATCAGTTGCGCTACGTGAAGGAAATTCTCGGTAACGATATCAACTTCGGCATCGGCCCGGCCGGTACCGGCAAGACCTACCTGGCCGTTGCCTGCGCGGTCGACGCGCTGGAACGCGAGCAGATCCGCCGCATCCTGCTGGTTCGACCGGCCGTTGAAGCCGGCGAGAAACTGGGCTTCCTGCCCGGCGACCTGTCACAGAAGATCGACCCCTACCTGCGCCCGCTCTACGACGCTCTCTATGAAATGCTCGGCTTCGAATACGTCGCCAAGCTGATCGAGCGCCAGGTGATCGAAGTCGCGCCCCTGGCCTACATGCGCGGTCGAACGCTGAACAACAGCTTCATCATCCTCGATGAAAGCCAGAACACCACCGTCGAGCAGATGAAGATGTTCCTGACCCGGATCGGCTTCGGCTCCACGGCGGTGATCACCGGCGACATCACCCAGGTCGATTTGCCCAGAGGCACCAAGTCCGGGCTGCATCACGTGATCGAAGTTCTGAAAGACGTACCGGGTATCAGCTTCACGCACTTCCAGCCCAAGGACGTCGTGCGCCATCCGCTGGTGCAGCGCATTGTCGAGGCCTACGAGCGTTTCGAAACCCGTGCGGCCGAAGATGCAGCCGCCAAGGATAGCCGCCGCGATGCTTGAGCTTGACCTGCAAGTCGCGACCCAGGCGCCCATCCCGAGTGAAGACGATTTCCGCCAATGGTGTGAGCTGGCCCTGCGCCAGCGCAGCGCCGACTCGGAGATGACCATTCGCCTGGTCGATGAGGCCGAGGCCCGTGAGCTCAACCGCACCTGGCGGCAAAAGGACTACGCCACCAACGTCCTGTCGTTTCCGGCCGATGTACCCGACGAGTTTCTTGATATCCCGCTGCTGGGCGATCTGGTGATCTGCGTGGCGGTGGTCGAGCGCGAAGCTGCCGAGCAGGGCAAGGAACCCAAGGCGCATTGGGCCCATCTGGTCATCCATGGCTGCTTGCATCTGCTGGGTTACGACCATATAGATGACGACGAAGCCGAAGAAATGGAAGCGTTGGAACGCACCTTGCTAGCCCAGTTGGGCTACCGCGATCCGTACGCGGACGACGAAATTGAACCATCCACTATCGTGACAACAAAGGATTCAGAGTAATCGCTATGAGCGAAGATCGATCGAGCAACGGGCAGAAGTCATGGCTGGGTAAGCTCACCCAGGCTTTTGCCCACGAGCCGAAGAACCGCCAGGAGCTGCTGGAGCTGCTGCGCGATGCGCATCAAAACAAATTGCTGGACAGCGAAGCGCTGGCCATCGTCGAAGGCGCCATCCAGGTGGCTGACCTGCAAGTACGGGACATCATGGTCCCGCGCTCGCAGATGATCAGCATCAAGGCGACCCAGACACCCCGTGAGTTCCTGCCCGCCGTGGTCGACTCGGCCCACTCCCGCTATCCGGTGATCGGCGAGAGCCACGATGACGTGATGGGCGTACTGCTGGCCAAGGACCTGCTGCCGCTGATCCTCAAGGAAAACGGCGACAGCTTCAACATCAAGGACCTGCTGCGCCCGGCCACCTTCGTGCCCGAGTCCAAGCGCCTGAATGTGCTGCTGCGCGAGTTCCGCGCCAACCACAACCACATGGCCATCGTCATCGACGAGTACGGCGGCGTGGCAGGCCTGGTGACCATCGAGGACGTGCTGGAACAGATCGTCGGCGACATCGAAGACGAACATGACGTCGAGGAAGACAGCTACATCAAGCCCCTGCCCAGCGGTGATTTCCTGGTCAAGGCACTGACGCCCATCGAGAACTTCAACGAGTTCTTCGACAGCGAGTTTTCCAACGATGAGTTCGATACGGTCGGCGGCCTGGTGATGAGCGCGTTCGGGCACTTGCCAAAACGCAATGAAATCACTGAAATCGGCCCGTATCGCTTCCGCATCCTGAACGCCGACAGCCGTCGGATTCACCTGCTGCGCCTGACCCCCATCGCCCGCTGACCCCAAGGATTGATCTATGACCCGCCCCGGCTGGCCCGGTAACCTGCTGGCCGTGGCGGCCGGTGCAATCACCACCCTGGCGCTGGCGCCTTTCGATATCTGGCCGCTGGCGTTGCTGGCGGTCGGCCTGTTCTACGCCGGCTTGCGTGAGCTGAACCCCCGTCAGGCCCTGGGTCGTGGCTGGTGTTTCGGTTTTGGCCTGTTTGGCGCCGGCACCAGCTGGATCTACTACAGCATCCACAACTTCGGCGGCGCCTCGGTGTTGCTGGCCGGGTTCCTGATGCTGCTCTTCACTGCGGCGATTGCCTGGTTCTTCGCGCTGCCCGCGTGGGTCTGGGCGCGCTGGCTGCGGCGCAACGAAGCGCCCCTGGCCGACGCCCTGGCCTTCGCTGCCCTGTGGGTTGGCCAGGAGGCCTTTCGCGGCTGGTTTCTCACCGGTTTCCCGTGGCTTTACTCCGGCTACAGCCAGCTCGACGGCCCGTTGGCCGGCCTCGCCCCGCTGGGCGGAATGTGGCTGGTGTCCTTCACCCTGGCCTTGACCGCCGCGCTGGTCTGCAACGCTGCGCGACTGGCCAGGGGCGGTCGCAAGGCCTTCATCGTCGCAGGTGCGCTGTTGTTGATCGGCCCGTGGGTGGCCGGCATCGCCCTCAAGCACCATGCCTGGACCAGCCCTTCGGGCGCGCCACTGAGCGTCGCGGCGATCCAGGGCAATATCGAACAAAGCATGAAGTGGGACCCGGCGCAGCTCAACTCGCAACTGGCCCTGTACCGCGACATGAGTTTGCGCTCCAAGCCGGTCGACCTGCTGATCTGGCCGGAAACAGCGGTTCCGGTGCTCAAGGAGTCGGCGGAAGGCTATTTGAGCATGATGGGCAACTTCGCCGCCGAGCGTAAAAGCGCACTGATCACCGGCGTGCCGATCCGCCAGGAAGTCCATCACCAGAAGCGCTTTTTCAACGGCATCACCGTGGTGGGCGAAGGCGATGGCACCTACCTCAAGCAGAAGCTGGTGCCGTTCGGCGAATACGTACCGCTGCAGGACGTGCTGCGCGGCCTGATCGCGTTCTTCGACCTGCCGATGTCCGACTTCGCCCGGGGCCCTGCCGACCAGGCTCTGCTACAGGCCAAGGGCTATCAGATTGCACCGTTCATCTGCTACGAAGTGGTCTACCCGGAATTTGCCGCCGGGCTCGCCGCCCGCAGCGATTTGTTGCTGACCATCAGCAATGACACCTGGTTCGGCACCTCCATCGGGCCACTGCAACACTTGCAGATGGCACAGATGCGCGCCCTCGAGGCGGGTCGCTGGATGATCCGCGCCACCAACAACGGCGTGACCGGGCTGATCAACCCGTTTGGCCAGATCACCGCGCAGATCCCGCAATTCGAACGCGGCATCCTGTACGGCGAGGTGGTGCCGATGCACAACCTGACGCCTTACCTGCAATGGCGTTCATGGCCGCTGATCATCGTCTGCGTGCTGTTGTTTGGCTGGGCATTGATCGCCAACCGGATGGCGAAGACCGTTTAACAGCTTCGTGAGCAGGCTCGTTCCCACAGGTGGCCCGCCCCTTATGGGCAGTGCAAGAGCGAGCCTGCTGGCGAAAGCGGCCTCACCGACACCGAATCAATCGGCGCCCGCATCACCTCGATAAAACAGCGAGTACCCCACCTGCCCCACCGCCTCGTTCATCAATTGGCCGCTCTGCCAGATCGATTTGAACTCGGGCATCCAGCCACCCAGCGGCCGGGCATTGTCGACCCCCAGAAACCCCACGGGCGCCGGCACCACCTCAAACCCGGCGCGCTCGAAGCTCCAGACCGAACGCGGCATGTGCCACGCCTGGGTCACGACCACTACACGTTTGATCCCCTGGGGCAGCAATACCTCGGCGCTGAGTTGCGCATTCTCCCAGGTGGTCCGGCTGCGTTCTTCCTGCCAACGCACGGTGACGCCGAAATCGTCCAGCAGCGAGTCCGCCATCAACCGGGCTTCGGAGGGCGGTGTGCCGTAGTGCAGGCCACCGCTGGTCAGGATCGGCAAGCCCGATGCCTTGGCCAGCCTGGCGGCATAACGCTCTCGCTCCAGGCCGATGCCGGTCGGTTGATCGGCGCCCCACGCGGGATCCCCGCGTTCGCGCCCCGAGCCCAGCACCACGATGGCGTCGGCACGCTGCCCCAGCGTGGCCCATTCGTCACGATTCAGCGGCGGGATGCGCTCCAGGGCATTGGCGCTCCACTGCACCACCACCGGCAGACTCATCAGCCACAATCCACCGAACCCCAGCGCAAAGCAGACACCGGCCAGTCGCGGCCTCGACCGGCGAAACCACCAGGCAAGCAGGAGCAACAGCAGTAAAATGCCGGGTGGCAGCAGCAATTGTTTTACGAAATAACGAAAAGGCATCGAGCATCTCCTGAAGATGCCCGAAGCCTAAGTGGGTTGACGCATTGCGACAACAGATACGCAAGGACCCCGTCTGCAGAAACCCTACGCTGTGGCTTCAAGTGCCCTTACTTGAATTGCAGAGACCGGACCTTTACCGCGTCTCTGTCGGGTGCCTTGTCCTTGAGCCAGATGACCTTGGCCGAACGTGGTGTGTCGAGTTGCTTCACTGCTTCTGACAGGCATCCGTGTGTTTCACGTTCACTGCGATCCAGATAAGCCTTGACCAATGCAAACTCCGCGGGGCTCAGGCCGCGCAGTTCCAGCTCCAGGGGACGCTCATCGCGCAGCCGACCAGCCGTTCTTGCGGCGTCCAGGGCGATGCCCAGACGATCGATCAGTTTTTCGTAAAGCTCGGGTTTTGTCGCTTTTTGCTGTAACTCAACCATCCCTCACCTCATTGAAGATAAGACTCGCTCCCCATTTAGAGCTTAGCTTCGATGAACAAACCGGCTGAGTGCCGCGACCAACGGACCTCGCAGCGTTTTTCGCAGGACGCGCGGCAGCAATCAGCGTTTCCCTCGGTAGAGTGCGGTCATGTATGCTACGGCGCTTCCTGTAACTCCACTTCCAGCTCGTCTGGACAGCAAAACGCCGATTTGGCGTGATCAGCGTCCAGCGTTGCATTGAAGAGGATTAGGCCACCCCTATTCAGTTCAAAAGTAGCCATGCACGAACAATATCAGCCCCGTGAAATCGAAGCCGCCGCCCAGTCGTTCTGGGACGAGCAAAAGTCCTTTGAAGTCAGTGAACAGCCAGGCAAGGAGACTTACTACTGCCTGTCGATGTTCCCTTACCCCAGCGGCAAGCTACACATGGGGCACGTGCGCAACTACACCATCGGCGACGTGATCTCCCGCTACCAGCGCATGCAAGGCAAGAACGTCCTGCAACCCATGGGTTGGGACGCCTTCGGCATGCCAGCGGAAAACGCCGCGATGAAGAACAACGTAGCGCCCGCCAAGTGGACCTACGAAAACATCGCCTACATGAAATCCCAGCTGCGCAGCCTCGGCCTGGCGGTGGACTGGTCCCGTGAAGTGACCACCTGCAAGCCCGACTACTACCGCTGGGAGCAATGGCTGTTCACCCGCCTGTTCGAAAAAGGCGTGATCTACCGCAAGAACGGTACCGTGAACTGGGACCCGATCGACCAGACCGTACTGGCCAACGAGCAGGTGATCGACGGTCGCGGCTGGCGTTCGGGCGCGCTGATCGAAAAGCGCGAAATCCCGATGTACTACTTCAAGATCACCGCCTACGCGGATGAACTGCTGGAGAGCCTCGACGAACTGACCGGCTGGCCTGAACAGGTCAAGACCATGCAGCGCAACTGGATCGGCAAATCCCGCGGTATGGAAGTGCAATTTCCCTACGACGTCGCTTCCATCGGCGAAACCGGGGCGCTGAAAGTCTTCACCACCCGCCCGGACACCCTGATGGGCGCCACCTACGTCGCCGTCGCCGCCGAGCATCCGCTGGCCGCCCTGGCTGCGCAGAACAATCCCGAGCTGCAGGCGTTCATCGCCGAATGCAAGGGCGGCAGCGTCGCCGAAGCCGACGTCGCCACCCAGGAGAAAAAAGGCCTGCCGACCTCGCTGTTCGTCGAGCACCCGCTGACCGGTGAAAAATTGCCGGTGTGGGTCGCCAACTACGTGCTGATGCATTACGGCGATGGCGCCGTCATGGCGGTTCCGGCCCACGACGAACGCGATTTCGAGTTTGCCTCCAAATACAACCTGCCGATCAAGTCGGTGGTGCGCACCAGCGCCGGTGATACCAATCCGGCACCGTGGCAGGACGCCTACGGCGAACACGGCACGCTGATCAACTCCGGCGAGTTCGACGGCCTCGACTTCGCCGGCGCCTTCGACGCCATGGAAGTGGCGCTGATCAAGAAGAATCTCGGCGCCTCGCGCACCCAGTTCCGCCTGCGCGACTGGGGTATCAGCCGTCAACGCTACTGGGGCTGCCCGATCCCGATCATCCACTGCGCCAGCTGCGGTGATGTGCCGGTGCCGGAAGATCAGCTGCCGGTCGTACTGCCTGAAGACGTCGTACCCGATGGCGCTGGTTCGCCCTTGGCGCGCATGCCCGAGTTCTATGAGTGCAGCTGCCCGAAATGCGGCCAGCCGGCCAAGCGTGAAACCGACACCATGGACACCTTCGTCGAGTCGTCGTGGTACTACGCCCGCTATGCCTCGCCGCACTTCGAAGGCGGCCTGGTGGAAAAATCCGCCGCCGACCACTGGCTGCCGGTAGACCAGTACATCGGCGGTATCGAGCACGCCATTCTCCACCTGCTCTACGCGCGCTTCTTCCACAAGCTGATGCGTGACGAAGGGCTGGTGAGCTCCAACGAACCGTTCAAGAACCTGCTGACCCAGGGCATGGTGGTCGCCGAGACGTACTATCGTCGCGAAGCCAATGGTGCCTACACCTGGTACAACCCGGCCGACGTCGAACTCGAGCGTGACAGCAAGGCCAAGGTGATCAGCGCCCGATTGATCGCCGACGGCCTGCCGGTGGAAATCGGCGGCACCGAGAAGATGGCCAAGTCGAAGAACAACGGCGTCGACCCGCAGTCGATGATCGACCAATTCGGCGCGGACACCTGCCGCATGTTCATGATGTTCGCCTCGCCGCCTGACATGAGTGCGGAATGGTCCGACTCCGGCGTTGAAGGCTCGCACCGTTTCCTCAAGCGCGTCTGGCGCCTGGCTCAAGCCCACGTCACTCAGGGCCTGCCGGGCAAGCTGGATATCGCCAGCCTGAACGACGAGCAGAAAGCCGTTCGCCGCTCGATCCACCTGGCCATCAAGCAGGCCAGCCACGACGTCGGCCAGAACCACAAATTCAACACTGCCATCGCTCAGGTGATGACGCTGATGAACGTGCTGGAAAAAGCCCCGCAAGCCACCGAACAGGACCGCGCCCTGATTCACGAAGGCCTGGAAACCGTGACGTTGCTGCTCGCGCCGATCACGCCGCACATCAGCCACGACCTGTGGAATCGGCTGGGCCACGCCGACCCGGTGATCGACGCCCGCTGGCCGGTGCCCGATGACAGCGCCCTGGTACAGGACAGCCTGCAACTGGTCATTCAGGTCAATGGCAAGCTGCGTGGCCAGATCGACATGCCGGCCAGCGCCAGCCGCGAGGAAATCGAAGCCGCCGCACGGGCCAACGAGAACGTGCTGCGCTTTGTCGACGGCCTGACTATTCGTAAAGTGATCGTAGTGCCCGGGAAACTGGTCAATATCGTCGCCAGCTAATTGGATCAGGCGCCAGGTGAGCCTGGCGCCGAGTAAAACCTTTCGGGTCACACGATCGACCCACATGGTTTCAAGGGGAGCAACAAGATGATCAAACGCAATTTGCTGGTGATGGGCCTCGCGGTCCTGTTGAGCGCCTGCGGTTTCCAGCTGCGCGGCACCGGCACCACTGAACTGGCGATCAAGGAACTCGACTTGAGCGCCCGCAATGCCTATGGCGAAACCGTAAGGCAATTGCGCCAGGTGCTGGAAAGCAGCGGCGTCAAGGTCTCTACCGGCGCACCTTACAAACTGATCCTGACCAACGAGCAGGACTCCCAGCGCATCCTCAGCTACGCGGGCGCCGGCCGTACCGGTGAGTACCAGGTCACCAAGGTACTCAGCTATGACATCCGCGACCACGGCAACCTGCCACTGCTGAGCGACAAGCTGGAAGTGCAGAAGGTCTTCATCCACGACGGCAACAACCTGGTTGGCTCCGATCAGGAAGCCAATGATGCGCGTCAGGAAATGCAGCGCGAACTGGTACAACGGATGATTCTGCGCCTGCAGCAGCTCACCCCGGCTCAACTGGACCAACTGCAGCAGACGGCCGCAGCGAAAGCCAGAGCTGACGCGGCGGCATTGGAAGCTGCACAGAAGGCTGAAGCGGAAACCCCGCGTCAGTCGCCCCTCGAAATTCCGCAGCAATAAGACTGACGGGGCGCTCTGGCGCCCCGTTCGCCCATTCTTATGAAACTCGCCCCCGCCCAACTCGCCAAACACTTGCAAGGCGCGCTCGCACCGGTCTACGTGATCAGCGGCGATGACCCGCTGCTGTGCCAGGAAGCCGCCGACGCCATTAGGGCCGCCGCGCGCCAACAGGGTTTCGACGAACGCCAGGTGTTCGCCGCCGACGCCAACTTCGACTGGGGCACCTTGCTCCAGGCGGGCGCAAGCATGTCGCTGTTCGCGGAAAAACGCCTGCTGGAGTTGCGCCTGCCCTCCGGCAAGCCGGGGGACAAGGGTGCTGCAGCACTGATCGAGTACTGCTCGCGCCCGGCCGAGGACACGTTGCTGCTGATCAGCCTGCCGAAACTCGACGGCAGTGCGCAGAAGACCAAGTGGGGCAAGGCCCTGGTCGAAGGCCAGCAGACCCAGTTCGTGCAAATCTGGCCGGTGGATCAAAGCCAGTTGCCGAGCTGGATCCGCCAGCGCCTGTCCCAGGCCGGTCTCTCCGCCAGCCAGGATGCCGTGGAACTGATCGCTGCCCGCGTGGAAGGCAACCTGCTGGCCGCCGCCCAGGAAATCGAAAAGCTCAAGCTGATGGCCGAAGCCGGGCAGATTACCGTCGAGACCGTCCAGGCGGCGGTGGCCGACAGTGCCCGTTTCGACGTCTTCGGCTTGACCGATGCGATCCTCAACGGCGAGGCCGCCCACGCCCTGCGCATGCTTGAAGGCCTGCGCGGCGAAGGTGTCGAACCACCGGTGATCCTCTGGGCCCTGGCCCGTGAATTACGCCTGCTGGCCAACCTGTCACTGCAATACAGCCAGGGCGTGCCGCTGGACAAGGCGTTCAGCTCGGCCCGACCGCCGGTCTGGGACAAGCGCAAGCCGTTGATGAGCAAGGCCCTGCAACGGTACTCGGCACAACGCTGGGCGCAGTTGTTGCTGGAAGCGCAGCGCATCGATGCGCAGATCAAAGGCCAGGCCGCAGGCTCGCCGTGGATGAGCCTGAGCCGCTTGTCATTGTTGATGGCCGGGCAACGGTTGTCGTTGCCGGCTGAGTAAGGCATTCGATCGCTTCGCGAGCAGGCTCGCTCCCACAGGTCACGTGCAAACCCTGTGGGCGTCCGACGATGTTGTCAGAAAGGCCCTACGCAATGCGGGGTCTGGACAGAACCCTGATATGAGCAGATTATTCCCCGCGCAAAAACCACTCAATCGAGAGATCCGCCCATGAGCAAGAAGCCATCCCGCCATGGCCACAACAAGGCCAAGTCCATCGTCGCCCAACCCCTGTTCCGCAGCCGCCAGGAACGAGCCGGCAAGGGCAAGGGCAGCTACCGCCGCGAAGCCTTCCAGTCTGAAAACTGGGAGGCTTCTTACTTTCTGGCGGCCTGAAAGGCAAGCCAACGCTCAACATGTTAAGGTCTGCACCTGATTCGTATTCCCTGGACCCGTGCATGCCCTTTTGTATTACTCGTCGTTGGCATCTGCGCCAATTGATTGCTGCCTCCAGCCTCATTCTGCTTGTCGCCTGCGCGGAAAAACCCACCGCCGCCGACGCCCAACCGCTTCAGACCCTGCCCGTCTCGTCAGCCCCTGCGGTGATTCCTCCCGTGGTGCCGACCGGCGAAAACCTCGATATCCAGCCCACGCAGACCTTCGCCGAATGGCAGGCCGGCTTTCGCAAGGATGCCCTGGCTGCCGGCATTCGCGCCGACCTGTTCGACCGCGCCTTCGCCAATGTCAGCCTGGACACCAGCGTGATCCGCGCCGACCGCAGCCAGCCGGAGTTTTCCCGTCCGGTGTGGGAATACCTCGATGGCGCCCTGTCGCCGTTGCGCGTGCGCAAGGGCCAGGCACTGGTCAGCCAGTATTCGGACATCCTGCAGAGCATCGAACAACGTTATGGCGTCGACCGTCGCGCCCTGGTCGCGGTGTGGGGCATGGAGAGCAACTTCGGGCAGTTCCAGGGCAGCAAGTCGGTGATCAACTCCCTGGCGACCCTGGCCTACGAAGGCCGTCGTCCTGGCTTCGCCCACGCGCAATTGATCGCCGCCCTGCAGATCCTGCAACAGGGCGATATCGCGCCGGATAAGATGCTGGGTTCCTGGGCCGGCGCCATGGGCCAGACCCAGTTCATCCCGACCACCTACAACACCCACGCCGTGGACTTCGATGGCGACGGTCGCCGCGACATCTGGGGCAGTGCCACCGATGCCCTGGCGTCGACAGCGCACTACCTGCAAAGCTCCGGCTGGCAGAAAGGCCAGCCGTGGGGCTTCGAAGTACAGTTGCCGGGCAGTTTCAACTACGTGCTGGCCGATGGCTCGATTCGCAAAAGCGTCGCCGAATGGCAGCAACTGGGGGTCAGGCTACCGAACGGTGCGCAGGCTCCGGCGGGCTCCGAACAGCTGTCGGCAGCGCTGCTGCTGCCCGCCGGTTATCGCGGCCCGGCGTTCCTGGTGCTCGACAACTTCCGCGCGATCCTCAAGTACAACAACTCTTCGTCCTACGCCCTGGCCGTGAGCCTGCTGTCCGAGCGTTTCAACGGCGCCGGCCTGATCGCGGGCACCTGGCCCAAGGATGACTTGCCGCTGAGCCGCACCGAACGAATCGAGCTGCAAAACCTGCTGAGCGCCCAGAATTACAACGCAGGGACTGCGGACGGGATCATTGGCGCCAACACGCGCAAGGCCATCCGCAGTGCGCAGCAGTCGTTTGGCTGGCCGGCGGATGGGTATCCGACGCACAAGTTGCTCGAAGGCCTGCGTAATCGCTGAAAGCATCGCGAGCAGGCTCGCTCCCACAAGGAGGGTGGAAACCCTGTGGAAGCGAGCCTGCTCGCGATAGCCGACGGTCGAACAACCTGCCTCAGCGCCGAACGACCACATCCTGCTCCAGAACCAACTCCTGATTCCCCGCGTCCAGCCGCACCAGCGCCCCCATCGGCAAGGTCAGGTTCGGATCGCAATGCCCGCTGCGCCAACCCGACAGCACCGGTATGCGCAACGGCTCGAAGGTCTGCTTGAGCAGACGCTCCAGCGCCGCCCTCTCCACCCCCGCCACGTCCCCGCAGATCAAGCCGCGCAACTTGCCGAGCGTGCCGGCAAGACGCAGGTGAGTCAGCAGCCGATCAATGCGATACAACGGTTCGTTGATGTCCTCGATGAACAGGATCAGGCCCTCGGCGTCGATTTCGTAAGGCGTGCCCATGGTCGCGGCGATCATCGACAGGTTGCCGCCGAGCAAACGCCCGTGAGCGACCCCGGACTCAACGGTGGACAATGGGTGGGCCACCGGATGCGCCAGGGTACTCCCTGCCTTCACCTGCCCCCGAAGCATGTTGAAAAAGGAAGACTCGGTCGGCTTTTGCTTGCCGCCCAACAGGTCGGCATTGAGCAACGGCCCATGAAAAGTCACGAAACCCGCATACCGGTTGATCGCCAGGTGCAGGGCCGTGATGTCGCTGTAGCCGATAAACGGTTTGGCATGACGTTGCAGCAACTCGAAATCGATACGGTCCAGCAGACGCGGAGTGCCATAACCGCCGCGCAGGCAGATGATCGCATCCACCTCGTCGTCGGCGAACGCTGCGTGCAGGTCGTTGAGCCGCACGTCGTCACTGCCGGCCAGATAGCCATCCTGCTCGTAGACACCGGGAAAGATCCGTAGCGCATAACCGCGAGCACGCATCCAGGCCAGCGCTTTATCGGTGTCCAGGGTCGCTGGGCCGGCGGGCGCGATTACACCGATCAGCCCTTGCGCGGGCAAGGCCGGAACCGGCGTGTGAGGAAACAGTGTGTGGGTGGGTCGAACGGTCATCCATGAATCTCCCTGCGCAAAAACATCAGCACACAGTAGTCAGGATCGGGGATAAACAGAAGGGCTGTCCCAACGGCAATGCCGGCAGAGACCGTCATTGCCCCCCGGAAAAGGCAAAAAAAAACCCGCGAGACCGGAGCGGCCCCGCGGGTATTTTGCGCGATCAGGACGACATCAGCTCGGCCTTGACCAGCTTCGCCTGCTCGTCGGCGTGGTACGAGGAACGTACCAGAGGACCGGAAGCGACGTTCTTGAAGCCCATCTTGTAGCCTTCCTCGGCGAACCAGGCGAAGGTGTCCGGGTGGACGAAACGCTGCACCGGCAAGTGACTGCGTGACGGTTGCAGGTACTGGCCCAGGGTCAGCATGTCGATGTCATGCTCGCGCATGCGCTTCATGACCTCGATGACTTCTTCGTCCGTCTCGCCCAGGCCGAGCATCAGGCCGGATTTGGTCGGAATGTGCGGCATCATTTGCTTGAAACGTTGCAGCAGGGTCAACGACCACTGGTAATCCGACCCCGGACGCGCAGCCTTGTACAGGCGCGGCACGGTTTCCAGGTTGTGGTTGAACACATCTGGCGGCTCGGCGGCAGTGATTTGCAGCGCGATGTCCATGCGACCACGGTAATCCGGAACCAGGGTCTCGAGCTGGACGTTCGGCGACAGCTTGCGGATCTCGCGGATGCAGTCGGCAAAGTGCTGGGCACCGCCGTCACGCAGGTCGTCGCGGTCCACCGAAGTGATCACCACGTATTTCAACTTAAGGTCGGCGATGGCGATGGCCAGGCTTTCCGGCTCGTTGACGTCCAATGGCTTCGGACGACCGTGTCCCACGTCGCAGAACGGGCAGCGACGGGTGCAGATGTCGCCCATGATCATGAAAGTCGCGGTGCCGCCGGAGAAGCACTCGCCCAGGTTCGGGCAGGACGCTTCTTCACAGACGCTGTGCAGCTTGTGCTTGCGCAGCAGCGCCTTGATCCGGTCGACTTCCGGGGAAACCGGGATGCGCACGCGGATCCAGTCGGGTTTCTTCGGCAGTTCGGTGGTCGGGATGATCTTCACCGGGATGCGTGCAACCTTCTCGGCGCCGCGCAGCTTGACGCCGGCTTCAACCTTGGCACGCGGGGCCGGACGCTCGGAGACATCCTGCGTCGGGATGATGGTTTGCACTGCATCAGTAGTCATATCAGTCGATTCCGCCCGTTAGGGTCGTCTGCTCAGCATAGTCGAGGTGTTTGACGAGCTGCGCGCGCAGCCGGGCACTTACCTCGGCAAATTCAATCGATCCTGCGTGATCGCTCAGCTGGGTCATCGCCAGCCCGGCATAGCCGCAGGGATTAATCCGTCGAAACGGTTCCAGGTTCATGTCCACGTTCAGGGCCAGGCCATGAAAGGAACAACCGTGGCGAATCCGCAGTCCCAGGGACGCGATTTTCGCCCCGTCGACATAGACCCCCGGCGCATCCGGCTTGGCCGCGGCACTGACGCCGTAACTGGCCAGCAAGTCGATCAGGCAGCGTTCCATGCGGGTGACCAGCTCACGTACGCCAAAACCGAGCTTGCGCACATCCAGCAATAGATAGGCCACCAACTGGCCGGGGCCGTGATAGGTCACCTGGCCACCCCGATCGACCTGCACCACCGGGATGTCTCCCGGCAGCAACAGGTGCTCGGCTTTGCCGGCCTGTCCCTGGGTGAATACCGGAGGGTGCTCCACCAGCCAGATCTCGTCGGCGGCATCGCTGCCGCGTTCGTTGGTAAAGCGTTGCATGGCATGCCAGACGGGCTCGTAAGCCATCTGGCCGAGCTCGCGAAAGCCCAGCGTGTCAGACATCACAGCACCATGTGCACGAAGCCGGTGGCCCGAAGTTCGCTGTTGATGTTGTACAGCTGGTCCTGGTCGGTGGCGACGATGTGCAACTGAATCGTGGTGTATTTGCCATTGCTGCTTTGACGCTCGTCCACACGCTCATCATTGATCTTGGCGTGCTTGCGGACGATGTCGATGATCTTGTCCTTGTTGCCCACACCCGTGTCGCTGATCACCTTAACCGGATAATCATTGGCAGGGAATTCGATCTTGGGCGCCTTTACTTCGGTATCGGTCATGGCGTAACGGCCTCGTAAGCGTAAGCCGTGGCGACGGGCATAGCCCCACGCCGGATGAGCGCGGGGCCATGCAGGTGCACACTGATCAGTTGAACAAGCCGTAGAAGAATAGACGGATGCTATCCCACATGCGGCGGAAGATACCACCCTCTTCGACGCCGTCCAGAGCGATCAGGTCGGCGCTGTGCACCACCTTGTCGTCCAGTTTGACTTCGACTTTACCGATCACGTCGCCTTTGGCGATGGGCGCAACCAGTTGCGGGTTCATGGTCATGCTGGCAGCGAGCTTTTTCAGCTGGCCCTTGGGCAGGGTCATGGTCAGGTCTTCAGCCAGGCCGGCCTTGACTTGATTGGTGGTGCCCTTCCATACAGGCGCCTGAGCCAGCTCGGTGCCTTTCTGGTAGAAGGTCTGGGTTTCGAAGAAACGGAAACCGTAGGTCAGCAGCTTCTGGGTTTCGGCAGCACGTGCCACTTCGCTGTTGGTGCCGAACACCACGGCGATCAGGCGCATGCCATCACGCACGGCCGAAGACACCATGCAGTAGCCCGCTTCTTCGGTGTGGCCGGTTTTCAGGCCGTCGACAGTTTTGTCGCGCCACAGCAACAGGTTGCGGTTGGGTTGCTTGATGCCGTTCCAGAAGAACTCTTTCTGCGAGTAGATCGCATAGTGAGCCGGGTCTTCGTGGATGATCGCGCGAGCCAGCACGGCCATGTCATGGGCCGACGAGTAGTGCTCGGGGTTCGGCAGGCCAGTCGGGTTCATGAAGTGGCTGTTGGTCATGCCCAGGTCGGCCACGGTTTTGTTCATCATGTCGGCAAAGGCGTCTTCGCTGCCGGCGATGTGCTCGGACAGCGCAACGCTCGCATCGTTGCCCGACTGGATGATGATGCCGTGCAGCAGGTCGCTGACCGTGACCTGCGAACCGACCTTGATGAACATCCGCGAACCACCGGTACGCCAGGCGTTCTCGCTGACGGTCACCGGGTCGTTCTCGCCGATCTGGCCACGACGGATTTCCAGGGTCGCGATGTACGCGGTCATCAGCTTGGTCAGGCTGGCAGGCGGCAGACGCTGGTCACCGTTGTTCTCGACCAGCACGTTGCCACTGCTGGCATCCATGAGCACATAGGCTTTGGCGGCCAGTTGTGGCGGCGACGGCATCATCTCGACCGCGAAGGCGGCCGGCGAAAGTAGCAGCGGGACTAGAAGGCACAGGCGTTTGGCAAAGGTGGTGATGTTCATCCGTCTCTCGAAATCGCTAATGGAAACTGCCCTAGGGCAAAACTAATCAGACAACCCTGGGGTCATCGCGTGTTCAGTCGTTCACTCTGTCACCCTGGCCGGGCTTTTGTTCTTCAACGAGCCAACAACCTGGTTCATCCCCCAAACAGCAAATGAACCGTCAATCAAGCACTACGTATTACTCGGCGGTGACCACGCTCGGCGAACCGAGGTTGGCCAGTCGCACGCTGTTCTGCACTTGCTGGATCTCACCCGGCGAACCGATCGGCCCCAGGCGCACCCGATGCAGTGTCTGTTGGTTGCGCACGATCGAGCTGATGAACACCGGCGCGCTCACCATCCCGCTGAGCTTCGACCTCAGGAGTTCTGCAGCGTCCGGGTTGGCGAACGCGCCCACCTGCAGATACTGGCCAGACGCTGGTGCAGAAGCGTTTTTTTTTGCATCGATCTGCACCGGCACGACGGCCGCGGCATGTTGCTGCGGCGGTGGCGTCCATTGCTCGACGGTCCCGGCGGACGCCGTGATCACCGGCGCGTTATTCTGCGCGACCTGTGGCTCGTTGAGCATCAACGGCGCCGGACGGCCCCGCTGTGCCCACCAGGTTTGCGGGTCGATGCCTTCAACCTTGACCCGCGCCGTGCCGGTTTCGGCGTAGCCGAGTTTCTTCGCGGCGGCGTAGGACAGGTCGATGATGCGGTCCGAGTAGAACGGGCCACGGTCGTTGACCCGCAGAATCACGGTCTTGTTGTTGTCCAGGTTGGTCACCCGAACGTAGCTGGGCAGCGGCAGGGTCTTGTGCGCGGCACTCATGCCGTACAGGTCGTACACCTCGCCATTGGCGGTGTTCTGGCCGTGGAACTTGGTGCCGTACCACGACGCCGTACCCGAGGCGACGTAGGTCTTGGACTCCTGCAACGGGAAGTAGGTCTTGCCCAGCACCGTATACGGGTTGGCCTTGTAGGGACCGGTGTGCAGGGTGGGCGTGGCGTCCGGGATACGCGAGACATCGACGTCCCACCACGGTGCGCCATCCTTGTGGGCACGGTTGATGTCCAGCCCCGGCGCAGAGCGCACGGCGGTGGAAGATGACTTCTGGGTTGGCGAACGGCTGGTCGAACAACTGGCGACCAGCACCGCCAAGGTGGCGAATGCCATCAGCTTCAGGGGTTTATTCATAGGCAATGCCCGCATTACTTGACGCCCCGTGCTTGGACCAGCTGTTCAGACAGTTGATGTACGGCCATGGCATACATCACGCTGCGGTTATAACGCGTGATCGCGTAAAAATTCTTCAGGCCCATCCAGTATTCCGGGCCATTGTCACCTTCCAGGCGGAATGCCGTGACCGGCATATCATCGCGCAGCGCATCATGACTTGACCACCCCAGCGCCCGCAACTCCCCGACGGTTTTCGTCGGCTCGATGCCCGTGGTCAGCCCCTCGTCGACCTGCTCGCCCCGCACATCGGCGCGGCTGACCACCGGTTCGCCGGCCACCCAGCCGTGACGCTTGAAATAACTGGCGACACTACCGATGGCGTCGTCCGGGTTGGTCCAGATATTGATATGGCCGTCACCGTCGAAATCCACCGCGTAGGCGCGGAAGCTGCTCGGCATGAACTGCGGCAGACCCATCGCCCCGGCGTAGGAGCCCTTGAGGGTCAACGGATCGACTTGCTCTTCCCGGGCCAGCAGCAGGAATTCACGCAATTCCTTGCGGAAGAATTCGGCACGGGGAGGATAGTCGAAACCCAGGGTCGACAGGGCATCAATCACGCGGAAATTGCCGGTATTGCGGCCGAAAAAGGTCTCAACACCGATGATCGCGACAATCACCTGGGCTGGAACGCCGTATTCCTGCTCGGCCCGGGCCAGTACCGCCTCGTGCTGTCGCCAGAAATCCACTCCACGGGCGATGCGCGCGTCGGTGATGAACATCGGGCGATACTCGTTCCACTGTTTGACGCGTTCAGCGGGCTTGGAAATGGCGTCGAGAATCGACTGCTTGCGCTCGGCCTCGCGGAACACGCCCATCAACTGCTCGCCGGCAAAACCGTAGTCGCGGGTCATCTCGCCGACGAACTCAGCCACTTGGGGAGTACCTTCGTAATCGCCGGCGAACGCGTCCTGCGCGGTGCCAAGGATGCTCACCAGACCGACCCATGACGCATATCGAGTCGCCCAGCCATGCATTACGTGCATTGAACTCTTCACCTTATTCAAACCTGTGCGATCCACTTGCGATGGGTATGGATCGACATCAAAACCCCAAACGCTGACAGCAGCGTAACCAGCGAAGTTCCTCCGTAGCTAATGAACGGCAACGGCACCCCCACAACCGGCAACAGGCCACTGACCATACCGATGTTGACGAAAACGTAAACAAAAAAGGTCATGGTCAGGGCACCGGCCAGCAATTTGCCGAACAGCGTCTGCGCCTGGGCGGTAATCACCAGGCCACGACCGATCAGCAACAGATAAATCAGCAGCAATGCACAGATACCGACCAGGCCGAACTCCTCGCCCAGCACCGCGATAATGAAGTCGGTGTGGCTTTCCGGGAGGAAGTCCAGGTGCGACTGGGTGCCCAGCAGCCAGCCCTTGCCGAATACGCCGCCGGAACCGATGGCCGCTTTTGACTGGATGATGTTCCAGCCAGTGCCCAGCGGATCGCTTTCCGGATCCAGGAACGTCAGCACGCGCTGCTTCTGGTAGTCGTGCATGACGAAAAACCACATGGCGATCGCGACCGGCACCGTCGCCGCCAATACGCTGAGAATCCAGCGCCAGCGCAGCCCGCCCATGAACAGCACGAAGGCACCGCCGGCCAGAATCAGCAGCGACGTGCCCAGGTCCGGCTGGCGCACGATCAGGATGAACGGCACCCCGATCAGCATCAGGCTGACCCCCACGTGCTTGAGCTGCGGCGGCAGGGTGCGCTTGGACAGGTACCAGGCGATGGTGGCCGGCATCAGGATCTTCATGAACTCCGACGGCTGGAAGCGGATCACCCCGGGGATGTTGATCCAGCGGGTGGCGCCCATGGCGTTGTGGCCCATGATGTCCACGACCAGCAGCAGCAATACGCCGGCCACATAGCCCAACGGCACCCATCGGGCCATGAAGCGCGGCTCGAACTGGGCGATGATGATCATCGACGTCAGGCCGATGCCAAAGGAAGTGGCCTGTTTGGCCAGCAGATCCCAGCTCTTGCCACTGGCCGAATACAGCACGAACAGGCTGCCGGCCGCGAGGGTCAGCAGCAGGATCAGCAACGGGCCGTCGATGTGCATGCGTTGCAACAGCGTCGCGCGGCGACGCATCACATCCTCACTGGAGAGGATGCGATCGAAATTACTCTTCACGGGCCGTAGCCTCCGCACTGATAGGGCTGGCGTATTCGGCTTTCAAGCGACCGTCCTGGTCCAGCAGCCAGGCGTCCATGACCTGGCGCACCACGGGCGCGGCGACCCCGGAACCGGACTCGCCGTTCTCGACCATCACCGACACCACGATTTTCGGGTTGTCGGCCGGGGCGAAGCCGACGAACAGGGCGTGGTCGCGGTGGCGCTCCTGAACCTTGGAACGGTCATACTTTTCGCCTTGCTTGATCGCGACCACCTGGGCCGTACCACTTTTACCGGCGATCCGGTATTGCGCGCCGATCGAGGCCTTGCGCGCCGTTCCGCGTGCACCGTGCATCACCTGCTGCATGCCGTGGTTGACCTTGTTCCAGTCGGACGGGTCGCGCAGGACGATGTCCGGCATCGGATTGTCGTCCTTGGGCCGCTCGCCCTCGACGGTCTTGGCCAGGTGCGGACGGTTCCACACTCCTTTGTTGGCGACCAGCGCCGTGGCCTGGGCCAGTTGCAGCGGCGTCGACTGCATGTAGCCCTGGCCGATCCCGAGAATCAGCGTTTCACCCGGGAACCAGGCCTGGCGACGGGTCGCACGCTTCCACTCACGGGACGGCATCAACCCCGGCGACTCTTCGAACATGTCCAGGGAGACTTTCTGGCCGATACCGAACTTGGTCATGTAGGCCGACAAGCGGTCGATCCCCAGTTTATGCGCCAGGTCATAGAAGTAGGTGTCGTTGGACCGCATGATGGCGGTGTCCAGGTCCACGTAGCCGTCGCCGGTGCGGTTCCAGTTACGGTATTTGTGGTCGTAGTTGGGCAACTGGTAGTAACCGGGGTCGAACACCCGGGACGATGCGGTCACCACGCCCGCGTCCAGGCCGGCAATCGCCACCGCCGGCTTGATGGTCGAACCCGGCGGGTACAGCCCCCGCAGCACACGGTTGAACAGTGGCCGGTCGATGGAGTCGCGCAACTCGGCGTAGGCCTTGAAGCTGATGCCGGTCACGAACAGGTTCGGGTCGAAACTCGGCTGGCTGACCATCGCCAGCACTTCGCCTGTCGCCGGGTCCAGCGCCACCACCGCACCACGCCGACCACCCAGCGCAAGCTCGGCGGCTTCCTGCAACTTGATGTCCAGGCTCAGGACAATGTCCTTGCCGGGAATCGGATCGGTACGCTTGAGCACCCGCAACACGCGGCCCCGGGCGTTGGTCTCGACTTCCTCGTAACCCACCTGGCCGTGCAGCTCGGGCTCGTAGAAACGCTCGATGCCGGTCTTGCCGATATGGTGGGTGCCGCTGTAGTTGACCGGATCGAGAGATTTGAGCTCTTTTTCGTTGATCCGCCCCATGTAGCCCACCGAGTGCGCAAAGTGCGCACCCTGCGGGTAATGCCGAACCAGTTGGGCGACCACTTCCACGCCCGGGAGGCGGAACTGGTTCACGGCAATGCGCGCGATCTGCTCTTCGGTCAGCTCGAACAGGATCGGCACCGGCTCGAAGGGCCGACGCCCCTGGCGCATGCGCTTCTCGAAGATCACCCGGTCCTCGGGCGTCAGTTCCAGCACTTCGACGATCACATCGAGCACTTGCTGCCAGTCGCCGGAACGCTCGCGGGTCATGCTCAGGCTGAAGCTGGGGCGGTTGTCCGCCACCACCACGCCATTACGGTCGAAGATCAACCCGCGGGTGGGCGGAATCGGCTGAACATGGACGCGGTTGTTTTCCGACAGGGTCGAGTGATAGTCGTACTGGATCACCTGCAGGAAATACAGGCGCGCAATCAGCACACCGATCAGCGCCACCACCGCAATTGCCCCGAACACGACGCGGCCGCGCACCAGGCGGGCGTCTTTTTCGTGGTCCTTGATGCGGATCGGCTGGGACATGGGGCAGAACTACTTGTGGTAAGGGTGGCCGGACAGGACTGTCCAGGCACGGTACAGCTGTTCGCCGATCAGAATACGCACCAGCGGGTGCGGCAACGTCAGGGGCGACAACGACCAACGCTGATCCGCCCGCGCACAGACTTCCGGCGCCAGCCCCTCGGGGCCGCCGACCATGAAATTCACCGTGCGCGAGTCCAGCCGCCAGCGATCGAGCTCGACCGCCAGTTGCTCGGTACTCCAGGGCTTGCCGTGGACTTCGAGGGTGACGATCCGCTCGTTCTGCCCGACCTTGGCCAGCATGGCTTCGCCTTCCTGGCGAATGAAGCGCGCCACATCGGCGTTCTTGCCACGGGTGTTGAGCGGTATTTCCACCAGTTCCAGCGCCAGCTCGGACGGAAGACGCTTGGCATATTCATGCCAGCCTTCTTCCACCCACTTGGGCATGCGTGAACCGACGGCGATCAGTCGCAGTCGCACAGCGGTCCCTTACTGCTGGTCTTTGTTAAGCTTGGTGAAATGCTCATGGGGATTTTCCGGGCTGTGATGCGCACCGCTGGCCGAACGGCTCTGCTCGGCACCGGCCCACAGGCGCTCCAGGTCATAGAACTGGCGAGCCGAGGCGGTCATCATGTGCACGATGACGTCGTCCATATCCAGCAATACCCAGTCGCTGTCGCCCTTGCCTTCTTCGCCCAGCGGCTTGACACCCTTGGCCTTGACCGCTTCGCGGACCTTGTCCAGCATCGCGCCGATCTGGCGGTTGGAGGTACCGGTGGCGATGATCATGTAGTCGGTGATGCTCTGCTTGTCGCGAACGTCGATCACCTGGATGTCCTGGGCCTTGACGTCTTCCAGGGCCGCCACGGCGACCTTGACCAGCTCTTCGCCGGCCAGCACTTCGCCGGTTTGCGGTTCCACCGGCAGCGGGGCGCTCTTGAATGTGCCTTTGCGCTTTACTTTAGCTACGTCTTTGTCAGTCATATAAAACTCGTTTTGCTCGTATGTTCGGGCGCTTCGCTACACGCATTCACGTGCCTTGAAGCGCACCCTTTTTCAGTTCGACGCACGGTACAGTCCGTGCGCATCGATGTAGGCCAGGACCGCGTCGGGCACCAGGAAACGTACCGACTTACCGCTGGCCAGCAGTTGACGGATCTGGGTGGCGGATACCGCGAGCGGCGTCTGCCAGACGAATGCAATCTGTCCGCTCGGCCCCTTGAGGGCCAGCGGGTCGCTCACCGAGCGCGCTGCCAGCAGGTTGCGCAAGGCATCCGGCGGCTCGCTGTCGGCATCCGGGCGTTGCAACACCAGGATGTGGCAATGCTGGAGCAACTCGTCCCAGCGGTGCCAAGTGGGCAGGCCGCAAAATGCGTCCCAGCCCAAAAGCAGAAAAACCTGGTCTTGCGCGGCCAGCTCGGCCCGCATCAATTCCAGGGTATCGATGGTGTAGGACGGTTTGTCCCGCTGCAATTCGCGGGCGTCCACCACCAACGGCGCCACACCGGCCACCGCGCACTCGACCATCGCCAGACGGTCCTGCGCCGACACCTGCGGCGTATCCCGATGGGGCGGCCTGGCACTGGGTGTCAGTCGCAACTCATCGAGCGCCAGCGATTCGGCGACTTCCAGCGCCCCCCGCAGGTGACCGATGTGCACCGGGTCGAACGTTCCGCCCAGTACACCGATGCGTCGCGGCACAGCGGCCGCCGGCTCAAGGTCGCTCAAGTCAGACCGACGCCTGGCCGCGCAGCTGGCCATCACCGACCACGATGTACTTCTCGCAGGTCAGGCCTTCAAGGCCCACCGGGCCGCGGGCGTGCAGCTTATCAGTAGAAATGCCGATCTCGGCACCTAATCCGTATTCGAATCCATCGGCAAAGCAAGTCGGCGTGTTGATCATCACCGACGACGAATCGACTTCAGCCACGAAACGCCTGGCGTCGCCCTGGTGCTCGCTGACAATCGAGTCGGTGTGATGCGAGCCATAGCGATTGATGTGGTCGATGGCCTGATCCAGCCCGTCGACGACGCGGATCGAGAGGATCGGCGCCAGGTATTCGGTGTGCCAGTCGTCCTCGGTGGCCACGGCCGCCTCGATGATCGCCCGGGTGCGCTCGCAGCCGCGCAACTCGACGCCTTTTTCGCGGAACTGCGCGGCCATGGCGGGCAGGAAATCCTTGGCGATGGCTTGATCCACCAGCAGCGTTTCCATCGCGCCGCAGATGCCATAGCGGTATGTCTTGGCATTGAAAGCGATGCGCCTGGCCTTCGGCAGGTCGGCGTGGGCACTGACGTAGACATGGCAGATGCCGTCCAGGTGCTTGATCACCGGCACCCGCGCGTCGCGGCTGACACGCTCGATCAGGCCACGGCCGCCACGGGGCACGATGACATCGACGTATTCAGGCAGGCTGATCAGCGCGCCGACGGCGGCGCGGTCAGTGGTCTCGACCACTTGCACGACGGCCGCCGGCAGGTCGGCCTCGGCCAGGCCCCGCTGAATGCAGGCGGCGATGGCTCGATTGGAATGAATGGCTTCGGAGCCGCCGCGCAGGATGGTCGCATTGCCGGACTTCAGACACAGGCTGGCGGCATCGATGGTCACGTTGGGCCGGGATTCGTAGATGATCCCGATCACGCCCAGCGGCACACGCATCTTGCCGACCTGGATCCCCGACGGGCGGAAGCTCATGTCACGAATAGCACCGACCGGGTCCGGCAAGGCAGCGACCTGGCGCAAACCGACGATCATGCCGTCGATGCGCTCCGGCGTCAGTGCCAGGCGCTCCAGCAGTGCCGGCTCCAGACCATTGGCACGACCCGCCGCCAGGTCCAGTTCGTTGGCAGCCGTGAGCTCGGCACGCGCGGCATCCAGCGCATTGGCAGCGGCCTGCAAGGCTCGGTTTTTCTGCGCAGTGCTGGCTCGGCCGATGATGCGCGATGCCTCGCGGGCAGCGCGACCCAGGCGGGTCATGTAGTCGAGAACGGACTCAGTCATGGTCGATGGCGGTCTTTGCTGAAGGTCTTGGTAAAGAGAAAGCGGCAGATTATAGCTGTCGCGTCCACCGACTAACAGCGGTGACGGGCGGATGGTCGAAATGGAGGACCATTTGCCGACGTTCAGCTGTGATTAAGCTGCAAATTGTTATCATCCCGGCTCAATCAGCCCTGACCCTCACCGATCATCATGTCCAATCTGACCGTTCAGGCACCGGCCGCAAGCCTGCCCATCGGGCTTCCCGACGCATTCTTCGACCGCGACGCACAAACCCTGGCCCGGGATCTGCTCGGCAAGGTCATCCGTCATCGGGTCGGCGAACTGTGGCTCAGCGCCCGGATCATCGAGACCGAAGCGTATTATTTCGAGGAAAAAGGCAGCCATGCCTCCCTCGGCTATACAGAAAAGCGTAAGGCTTTGTTTCTGGATGGTGGGCACATCTATATGTACTACGCCCGCGGCGGCGATTCCCTGAACTTCAGCGCACAGGGTCCTGGCAACGCGGTGTTGATCAAATCCGCCTACCCGTGGGTCGATGAAATAAGCGGCCCCGCCAGCCTGGCGCAAATGCTGTTGAACAACCCCGATGCTCAGGGCCGCCCGCGCCCGTCGCAAAAACTCTGCGCCGGGCAGACACTGCTGTGCAAGGCGCTGGGTCTGAAGGTGCCGGTGTGGGACGCCAAGCGTTTTGACCATGAAGTGCTGCTGGTGGAGGGTGTCGGCCCGGTGCCTGGCCATATCATTCAAACCACCCGCCTGGGCATTCCACACGGCCGCGACGAGCATTTGATGTATCGCTTCGTCGATGCGGCCTACGCGCCCTACTGCACACGGAACCCGCTGCGACGGGGGCAGGTCGAAGGTCGCGACTACTTTTTGCTGACCTGAGAACGTTTGAAGTATCCACAGACCCTGTGGGAGCGGGCTTGCTCGCGAAGACGGCCTGGCAGGTCAATCCATGCCGCCTGAAAAACCCTGATCGCGAGCAGGCTCGCTCCCACAAGGGCCCGAGCTTGTCTGCCCGGGACGATTACAAAATATCAATGGAGTTGTTTTTATGGGCCCATGGCTCGATAGCGTGACCGGATGGCTGGCGGCAAACCCGCAGTGGCTGGCCGCAGCGGTGTTCATCGTGGCCTTCGTCGAATGCCTGGCGATCGCCGGGTTGATCGTCCCCGGTACGGTGATGCTGTTCGCCGTTGCGGTGCTGGCCGGCAGCGGCGCGTTGTCGTTGAGCGAAACCTTGCTGCTGGGATTCGTCGCCGGGGTGCTGGGCGATATTGTTTCCTACTTCATCGGACGCCATTTCCATCAGAATATCCGGCGCCTGCCCGGCCTGCGCCATCACCCCGAATGGATCGCCGGTGCCGAGGCCTATTTCCAGCGCTATGGCATCGCCAGCCTGCTGGTCGGACGCTTTATCGGGCCATTGCGCCCCATGCTGCCAATGGTCGCCGGCATGTTCGACATGCCCTTCCCACGCTTCGCCGCGGTCAGCCTGCTGGCCGCTGCGGGCTGGAGCGTCGCCTACCTGCTGCCGGGCTGGGCCACGGGCGCCGCCATCCGCCTGCCGTTGCCGGAAGGTTTCTGGCCCCAAGCCGGGATAGTCGCGGGCAGCATCGCGGTAATGATCGGCTTGAGCGTGACCAGCAGCCTGCGTCGGCATCGCAAGGCGACTATCCTGATTGCCGGCATGAGCCTGCTGATTCTGGCAGGGCTGTTTATCGGTTACCCGCACCTGAGCGCCCTCGATCAGGGCGTCATGACCCTGGTGCAGGAACACCGCAGCTCGACGCTCGATGAAGTGGCCGTGACGTTTACCCTGATCGGCGAGTTTCGCAACATGCTGCTGTTCAGCGCCCTGCTGACCGGCTTGTTGCTCCTGACACGGCAATGGCGTCAGGCGATTTTTGCTGGCAGCACCCTGCTCGTCACCGCACTGGGCAACACGTTTACCAAGCAGTTTTTCGCCCGCGTGCGTCCAGAGGTTCTGAGTGACCCGCTGTTGAGCTACAGCATGCCCAGTGGTCATGCCTCCGGGTCCTTCGCGCTGTTTTTGACCCTCGCGGTCCTCGCCGGTCGCGGACAACCTCCGCGCATGCGCCTGACCTGGCTACTGCTGGGCTGCCTGCCGGCACTGACGATCGCGCTGTCGCGGGTTTATCTGGGCGCACACTGGCCGACGGATGTGTTGGCCGGGGCCATGCTGGCGGCCTGTGTGTGTGCGGCGAGCCTGGGGCTGATCCAGCGCCAGGCCCCCCTCAGTGCCATGCCGCCGAAAATCTGGTGGCTGATCCTGCCAGCGATGATGGCACTGTTCGGTTTCTTCGCATTGAGGCATTTACCCCATGCGATGGTGAGATACGCCTACTGATCAGGCGAACAACTCGCCCTGCAATTCATCCAGCAGCGCCTGAATCGCATCCAGTCGTTGCTGTGGGTCATCCAGTTGCAGGAGGTCGATCTTGTCCACCTCGGCGAACGGCAACAGATACGCCAACTGATTGGCCAGCGACTGCTGACCGGTGGCTTCGGTACCCATGTTCAATGCCTCGACCATCGGGTGTTCGGCCAGGGCCTTGAGCAAGGCCACCAGATCGGCATCTTCGTCCTGCAAGGGTTGTTCGGGCTCGTCTTCCAGCCACTCGACCTCGGCGACGGTCAGTTGATCACGCTGAACGTCGGTGCTCAGCACATTGAAACGCCGTCGGCCCTGCACCCGAATGCCCAGCAGTCCATTGTCCTGCTGCTTGAAATCGGTAATCACGGCTTCACAGCCAACCAGCGCATACCCCGCCGGGGCGATGCCGACTTCTTCGCCATCAAGGATGCACACCACGCCAAAACCACCGCCCTGTTTCATGCAGCGACCGATCATGTCCAGGTAGCGTGCCTCGAAAATCTGCAAGTCGAGGATGCAACCGGGAAACAGCACCGTGTTCAGCGGGAAAAGCGGCATGCTCATAGACATTTCCTTACACCACCATCGACACCGCCAGGGGCAGGAGCACCGCCGTGGCCACGCCCATCAGACTCATTGCCAGCGCCGCGAAGGCACCGCACTCTTCGTTTTCCTGCATGGCCACCGCCGTCCCCACCGCATGGGCCGTCATGCCCAGCGCCATGCCACGCGCCTCGGGGCTGTGAACGCCAAGCCGGGTCAACAGGCTCGGACCGAAGATTGCCCCGATCACCCCGGTGATCAACACGAACACCGCCGCCAGCGCCGCGACGCCACCGATCTGTTCGGCCACGAGCATCGCAATGGGCGAGGTCACCGACTTTGGCGCCATGGTCATCAGGATCATGTGCTCGGCGCCGAACCACCAGCCCAGCAGCACGCCCATGCCCGTGGCGACTACCCCGCCTATCACCAGCGTAGTAAATATCGGCCAGAACAACTGACGGATCCGCCGCAGATTGAGGTAAAGCGGCACGGCCAGCGCCACCGTGGCGGGGCCGAGCAGAATGCTGAGGATCTCGGTGCTCTTGCGGTACTCGCCGTAGGTCAGGCCACAGCCCAGCAGCACGCCGATGACCAACAGCATGGAGACCAGCACGGGCTGCAGGAAGATCCAGCGGGTTTTCTCGAACGCCGCCAGCACCAGTTGATAGGCGCCAAGGGTGACGCCGATGCCGAACAACGGATGGTGGATCACCGACGCCCACGCGCCTTGCCAGTCGAGGATCATTGCGCATCCTCGGGGTGCGCGTGCCGCTTGACCATGCGCTGCATCAGCACCCCGGCAAAGGCCATGGACAGCAGCAGCGACAACACCAGTGCGCCGACAATCGCCCAGAAATCCGCCGCAATGTCCCGGGCGTAAACCATCACGCCCACGGCCGGCGGCACCAGCAGCAGTGGCAGGTAACGCAGCAGGCTGCTGGCCGCCAGGCTCAGCGGCTCCCCCACCTGCCCACGGCAAATCAGGTACACCAGCAGAAGCAGCAGGCCAATGATCGGCCCCGGCAACACCGGCAGACACAAATGGTTGATGGCGGTGCCCAGCAATTGGAACAACACCAGCCAGGTCAGGCCACGTAGCAACATCGGTCCTCTCCCCCGTCAATTCACGCCCGGCATTATAAGCATGTCGGCGCTATGGACCGGCATTCGCCAAAAGCATGGTCGGTTGACCGGAGTTATCGGCCATGGTGATCTAAAGTGGTAATCCGGGAGGTCAAATCTCCACACCTGAAAACTATAAAACCGATGAATACAAGGAGAGTCTCAATGCCCTACGTTCCCGTTGCAGAGCTCAATGACTATGTCGGCAAGGAACTTGGACGTTCCGAATGGCTCACGATCGATCAGGCGCGCATCAACCTGTTCGCCGAAGCCACTGGAGACTATCAGTTCATCCACGTCGATCCGGTCAAGGCCGCACAAACCCCCTTTGGCAGCACCATCGCCCACGGTTTCCTGTCGTTGTCGCTGATTCCCAAGCTGATGGAAGACATTCTCATCCTGCCGCAGGGCTTGAAGATGGTGGTCAACTACGGCCTCGACAGCGTGCGGTTCATCCAACCGGTCAAGGTCGACTCGAAGGTGCGACTCAAGGTTGACCTGACCGAAGTCACCGAGAAGAAACCCGGCCAATGGCTGCTCAAGGCCACCGCCACGCTGGAGATCGAAGGTTCGGAAAAACCGGCCTATATCGCCGAGCCGCTGTCCCTCTGCTTCGTGTAAAACCTGCGGGATGCGAAGCAGCGCATGCTGTTTCGCGACCTCTCTCTATATATAAGCCATTGAGCTGCGGCATACTCGGTCGCCTAATTGCCCGGATCCCGCTATGCGCTCACTTGCACTCCTCGCCCTGACCCTGATGCTCACCGCTTGCGGCGACGGCGAATCGCTGTTGCCTCCCGACGCGCGCCTGCCGGACGGCGGACGTTACCGGGGCGACCTGGTCGACGGGTTGCTGCAAGGCCAGGGGCGCGTCGATTATCCCAACGGCAGCTGGTACGCCGGCAGTTTCGACAAGGGCCAATGGCATGGCCAGGGCGAATGGCATGGCAGCAACGGCGAAGTCTATCGCGGCAATTTCAACCAGGGCCTGTTCGACGGCCAGGGCACGCTGACCACCAGCGGCAGCAGCTACACCGGCGGATTCAAGGCGGGTCGGCGCGAAGGCGAAGGCAGCCTCAAGGAAAACGGTATGACTTACCGTGGCGAATTCAAGGCCGACCAGTATTCAGGCCTCGGACGCCTTGAACTCGAAGACGGCAGTTCCTACCAGGGTCAGTTCGCCCACGGCAAACCCAACGGTGAAGGCCAGCGCGGCGATGCCAGCGGCAATCAGTTCACCGGCCACTTCAAGGACGGCCAGCTCGAGGGCGTCGGAACCTTCAACAGCGCCGACGGCGATATCTACGTGGGCGGATTCAAGAACAACCAGTTGCACGGCAAAGGCCGCTACGAGAACGCCGACGGCGATGTCTGGCTGGGCCAGTTCAAGGAAGGCTCGCTGAACGGAAAGGGCGAGCTGATCGGTGCCGACGGCAGCCATTACATCGGCCAGTTCGTCGACTGGCGCTTCAGTGGCCAGGGCCGGCTGAACCTGTCCGATGGCAGCTTCTACATCGGCCAGTTCGACGCCGACAGCTATAAGGGTCGTGGCACCCTGGTGCTGACCGATGGCACCGTGCAGAGCGGTATCTGGGCCAATGGCCAACGGGTGCGCGACGCCGACGGCAAGCTGCTGCCCGACAGCCTCGAGCTCGGGCTGCTGGCCCAGGGTCGCCTGCTCGATGACGCGCTGGCCAATGTGCCGGCCTCCACGCCGGCGGTCGAGCTGTACACCCTGACCGTTGGCGGCGACGGCAAGCAAAGCGTGTTTCTGCGCGAATCCGATTACGTCAGCAACATGCTCGCCAGTCGTTTCGGTGCGTTCGGCCAGATCCGCCTGGTCAACCATCGCGAGCACCTGATCGACCGCCCCATGGCCACCCGGGAAAACCTGCGCCGTGCGGCCCTGACGCTGGCCGAACGCAGTGGGCCGGAAGACCTGGTCTTCATCTACCTGACCAGCCACGGCACCAGCGAGCACGAGCTGGTACTCGACCAGCCACGCATGGAACTGGCCGACCTGCCGGCGGACGAACTCGCCGCCGTGCTGGCCCCCCTGAAAAACCGCGACAAGATCATTGTGATTTCGTCTTGCTATTCGGGGGGCTTCATCCCTGCCCTCAAGGACGAACGCACCCTGGTCATGACCGCTTCGCGCGCCGACCGCGTGTCCTTCGGTTGCTCGGAAGAAGCCAACTTCACCTACTTCGGCGATGCCCTGTTCGCTCAGGCCCTGAACCAGACCGACGATCTGGAACAGGCCTTCAAGCTGGCCAGGGCCACGGTGGCCGAGCGTGAGCTGGCGGACGGCTTCGAAGCGTCCGAACCCCAGATCTGGGCGCCGAAAACCGTCCTTTCCCACTGGCAACTTCTGCGCAAACAGCAGGCACGAAAAGCACTACAAAGTGTCTCTATCAACAGCGAGGATGCAAAGAGCAACTAAGCTGAACAGTATCAAGGGAGAAACACTATGTACTTGACGCCTCAGCATGTATTGCTTGCCGGAGCGACCGGGCTGACCGGAGAACACTTGCTTGACCGCTTGCTCAATGAGCCGACCATCACCCGTGTTCTGGCCCCCTCACGCCGGCCGCTGGCCGAACACCCCCACCTGGAAAACCCGGTGGGCGACCCGGCGGTGTTTCTGCCGCAACTGAACGGTCGTGTCGACATTGCGTACTGCTGCCTCGGCACCACGATCAAGCAGGCGGGCTCGGAAGAAGCGTTCCGTGCGGTCGATCTGGACATGGTGGTGGCTTTCGCCAAGCGTGCACGGGAAATGGGGGCTCGGCACCTGATCGTGATCAGCGCCGTGGGGGCCGACCGTCGGTCCTCGGTGTTCTACAACCGGGTCAAAGGCGAGATGGAGTACGCCTTGCGGGCGCAGGACTGGCCACAACTGACCATCTGCCGACCTTCGCTGTTGCTGGGCGACCGGATTGAGCCACGCCTGGCCGAACAACTGGCCGGCCCGTTATCGCGCCTGATTCCAGGCAAGTACCGAGGCATCGAAGCCTGCCAGCTGGCACGCGCGATGTGGCGGCTGGCGCTGGAAGAACAGGATGGAGTGCGGGTGGTCGAATCGGATGAGTTGCGCAAGCTGGGCAAGTAACGCTACGGCGACTGGGCGGGCGCACCGCCGATTCGGGACCGAACGCTACAACCCGCCCGTCGCCTGAAAACTCACACCGATCACCGTCAGCACCGACAACGGCAACAGCAGCGTATCGAGCAGAGCGCTGGCCGGCAGATCCACACCCGGATAGCTCGGCGCCTCTGCGCCAAAGCGGTCCATCGCGCAGCAACCACCGTTCAAGGCATACATGTCCAGCCGGGTCCCCGCATACACCACCGGAGCCCCCGGCTTGGCAGCATCCAGCGTGCGCGCCGTGGCGCAGCCGGCCAATTGCACGACCAGCACCAGCGCCAGCAGCTTATTCATCGCTGGTCAGATGGTGTTCGCCCCAACGCGGCAGCATGTCCTGAGGGATGTTCAGCAGGTTGAGAATCCGGGCCACGACGAAGTCGACGAGGTCGTCGATGGTTTGCGGCTGATGATAGAACCCGGGCGATGCCGGAAGGATCGTCACGCCCATGTTCGACAATTTCAGCATGTGTTCCAGGTGAATGCTCGAATACGGCGCTTCACGCGGCACCAGAATCAGTTGGCGGCGCTCCTTCAACGTAACGTCGGCCGCACGCTCGATCAGGTTGTTGCAGGCGCCGGTGGCGATCGCCGAGAGCGTCCCGGTGGAACACGGCACCACCACCATCGCCGCCGGAGCACCGGAGCCCGAGGCCACGGGCGACATCCAGTCTTCCTTGCCGTACACGCGGATCTGCCCATCGGCGGCACCGGTGTACTCGGTGAGGAAAGCCTGCATCATCTGGGTTTTCGGCGGCAACGTCACATCGGTCTCGGTGGCCATCACCAATTGCGCGGCCTTGGAGATCAGGAAATGCACCTCGCGATCTTCGCGGATCAGGCAGTCCAGCAGGCGCAAGCCATACTGGGCGCCCGAAGCGCCGGTCATGGCCAGCGTGATGCGTTCCGGGCCGTTGTTCATCGCAGCGCCTCGGCCAGTTTGCCGTGCAGGCCGCCAAAGCCGCCGTTGCTCATGATCACCACGTGCGTGCCCGGCTGAGCCTGACTTTTCACCCGTTCGATAATGCCTTCCAGCGAATCGCTGACGATCGACGGCACGCTGCACAGCGCCGCCGTAGCGGCCAGGTCCCAGCCGAGGTTGGCTGGCGCGTACCAGATGACCTGGTCGGCATCCGCCACGCTTTCGGGCAAGCCGTCACGGTGAGCGCCGAGCTTCATGGAGTTGGAGCGCGGCTCGATGATCGCAATCAATGGCGCGTCGCCAATGCGCTTGCGCAGGCCGTCGAGCGTGGTGGCGATGGCCGTCGGATGGTGGGCAAAGTCGTCGTAGATGGTGATACCCCGGACTTCTGCCACTTTCTCCATCCGCCGCTTCACACTCTTGAACGCGCTCAACGCCGCGATGCCCATGGCGGGCACGACACCGACATGGCGAGCTGCGGCCAGGGTAGCCAGGGCGTTGGCCACGTTGTGCTGACCGGTCATGTCCCACTCGACCACGCCTTGGACCACGCCGTCGAACATCACTTCGAACGCCGAACCGTCTTCACTCAGCAATTTGACCTGCCATTGACCACCGGTACCGGTGGTTTGCACCGGCGTCCAGCAGCCCATCTCGATCACGCGCTGCAAGGCCGGCTCGGTGGTCGGATGAATCACCAGGCCTTCGCTCGGAATGGTCCTGACCAAGTGGTGAAACTGTCGCTCGATGGCCGGCAGATCAGGGAAGATGTCCGCATGATCGAATTCCAGGTTGTTCAGGATCGCCGTACGCGGGCGGTAGTGGACGAACTTGGAACGCTTGTCGAAGAACGCGCTGTCGTACTCGTCGGCTTCGATCACGAAGAATGGGGTGCCGCCCAGTCGGGCCGACACCGAAAAGTTCTGCGGCACGCCGCCGATCAGGAAACCCGGGCTCATGCCGGCGTGCTCCAACACCCAGGCGAGCATACTGCTGGTGGTGGTCTTGCCGTGGGTCCCCGCGACAGCCAGCACCCAACGACCTTGCAACACGTGGTCGGCCAGCCATTGCGGGCCGGAAACGTAGGGCAGCCCCTTGTTCAGCACGTACTCGACCGCCGGGTTACCGCGGGACATGGCGTTGCCGATCACCACCAGGTCGGGGGCCGGATCGAGCTGCGCCGGGTCGTAGCCCTGGGTCAACTCGATGCCCTGGGCCTCCAGCTGGGTGCTCATCGGTGGATAGACGTTGGCATCGGAGCCGGTCACGTGATGGCCCAGCTCTTTGGCCAGAACCGCCATCGACCCCATGAAAGTGCCGCAGATACCAAGAATATGAATGTGCATAGTCGACCTCGTAAAACATGGCCGCAGGTTAGCGTAGGGAGGGGAAAACCGCACCTGGTGTTTCGCCCGCACTGACGCCCGCGCCCACAGGGCAACGCATTCCACTGTGGGCGCGGGCTTGTTCGCGAAGGCCGCGATGCGGTCTAGCGGGCGATCCCGTGCTTGCGCAACTTCCTGTAGAGGGTATTGCGACTGACCCCCAGCTGTTCGGCCGTGTGGGTCATGTGCCAGCGCTGCTGCTCCAGCGCAGTGAGCAACGCCAGCCGCTCGGCATCCTCAAGCGGATACTCGGTCGGCTCCTGCGCGGGCGAAATCACGGCCGGCCGGGCCTGAAGGATCATCGCCGGCAAGTCCTCCAGACCGACGCGCCCGCCGTCACACAGCGCCGCCAGGGTACGCAGGACATTGCGCATCTGGCGCACGTTGCCGGGCCAGGCGAACCCCAACAGCGCCTGGCGTGCGGGTTCATCGATCAGCACCGTCTCACCGTCCGCTTCCTGTGCCAGCAGATAGTCGAGCAACTGCGACCGGTCACTGCGCTCACGCAACGCCGGCAAGGCGATTTCCAGTCCGTTGAGCCGGTAATAGAGGTCTTCGCGAAAGCTCCCGTCCCGTACCCGTTCCAGCAGGTCACGGTGGGTCGCGCTGATGATTCGCACGTTGACCGCCTCGGGCGCACCGCCGATCGGCACCACCTGCCGATCCTCCAGCACCCTCAGCAGCCGGGTCTGCAACGCCAGCGGCATGTCGCCGATCTCGTCGAGGAACAAGGTGCCGCCATCGGCCTGCTGCAACTTGCCGCGCATGCCTTCCTTGCGTGCGCCGGTGAAGCTGCCGCCGCGATAGCCGAACAGCTCGCTTTCAATCAGGCTCTCGGGAATCGCCGCGCAGTTAAGGGCTACGAACGCCTGCTCGGATCGCTGACTGGCCTGGTGCACGGCCTTGGCGAAGGCCTCCTTGCCGGACCCGGTTTCGCCATGGATCAGCAGCGGAACGTCCCGTTCGAAGACACGCAACGCCTTTCGGAAATCCGCTTGCAGCCGCTCATCGCCGAGACAAATCCCCGGCAGGCGAGCCGCCTCGGCCAGCACCGGGCGCGGAGGCACTGGCGTCGAAAAGCTGCGCGGCTGACCTCGCAACACGGCAAACAGGCCGCGCCCGTCGCGGCTGCGCAACGGCCAACTGGCGCTGGGACTCACGCTCGCGCGGCCGAGCAACTCGTCCAGCGCGCAATCGAAAAACGCCTCCACCGGTTGGCCCAACAGGGCACCGCGAGCATGCCCCAGCAGGTTGAGCGCACTCTGGTTGACCGCACAGATCCGCCCTTCGCCGTCAAACGCCAGCAGCCCTTCGCTGAACAGCCCGACGGATTCGGCCTGCAAATGAAAACGCAGCAACCATTGATTGTCGAAGTAGCGCAGGAAATAGCAGCTTTCGATCATCTTCGCCGAAAGGTTGACCAGGGCCATGGTGTGGAACTGGCTTTGCCGCGACACGTCGTGCCGCGCCGACGACACGTCCAGCACCGCCAGCAAGTCGCCATGGGGGTCGAACACCGGGCTTGCCGAACAGGTCAGGCCGGTGTGACGACCGCGAAAATGCTCGTCCTGGTGAATGGTCAGCGCCTGGCGCTCCACCAGGCAGGTGCCGATGCCGTTGGTGCCTTCGCAGGCTTCGCTCCAGTCGGCGCCGAGCCAGAGGCCGGCGCGCTCGAAAATCCTGCGTTCGGTGGGCGCGGTGACACAGTTGAGGATCACCCCCCGCGCATCGGTCAACAGCACCGCATGGCCGGCCCCGGAGAGTTGCTGATGCAGGCTGCTCATTTCATTGCCGGCGATGTGCAGCACTTGCTGCAGGCGCTCGCGACTTTCCAGCAGGCGGCCATGTTCCAGCACGGTGGGTGCCATGGTCAGGCTCGGATCGAGGTGATAGTCCTCGAGACAGCGCAGCCAGGACCGGGCTATGGAGGGATCGCTGCCGGGACCGTGCAGGTGGGATTTGCCCTGGGTCACGGTCATTACCTGCTGGGCATGGCGACTCAAATGGTTGTCGTGCATCTGTTGTTCTTCTCCCCGCAGGTTGGGCCTGGAGTGTGTGCCTGAGCATCCTCCTGCCTGCGGCGTATTGCAATGCTGGCGACCCCATGCCGCCACAAGCCGTGTCACAAGCGGTACAAAGTGTCACGTGCAGCGTATCGAAAACGTCACAAGCGTCCTCCGCCTGTCCGACAAAAACAGCGCAAGGCCTTGATTTATCTGAGCTGCAAGGCGCTGGCCCGACCTTTGCTCTACGCTTAAGTCAAGCGCACCCGCGCCACTTCCTTATAAGTACAACAAACCAAGGAGAACCCATCATGCGTTACGCTCACCCCGGTACTGAAGGCGCCAAGGTCTCGTTCAAGAGCAAGTACGGTAACTACATCGGCGGCGAGTTCGTCGCGCCTGTCAAAGGTCAGTACTTCACCAACACCTCGCCAGTGAATGGCCAACCGATAGCCGAATTCCCCCGCTCCACGGCCGAGGACATCGACAAGGCCCTGGATGCCGCCCATGCCGCGGCGGATGCCTGGGGTGCCACCTCCGTCCAGGCGCGCTCGCTGATCCTGCTGAAAATTGCCGATCGCATCGAACAGCACCTGGAAACCCTGGCGATCACCGAAACCTGGGACAACGGCAAGGCTGTTCGCGAAACCCTCAATGCCGACATTCCGCTGGCCGCCGATCACTTCCGCTATTTCGCCGGTTGCCTGCGCGCCCAGGAAGGCAGCGCCGCCGAGATCGACGGCAACACCGTGGCCTATCACATCCATGAACCGCTGGGCGTGGTCGGGCAGATCATCCCGTGGAACTTCCCGATTTTGATGGCCTCGTGGAAACTCGCCCCAGCCCTGGCTGCCGGTAACTGCGTGGTACTCAAGCCTGCCGAGCAAACTCCGCTGGGCATCACCGTGCTGGTCGAACTGATTGGCGACCTGCTGCCACCGGGCGTCCTCAACGTCGTGCAAGGCTTTGGCAAGGAAGCCGGTGAAGCCCTGGCTACCAGCAAGCGCATCGCCAAGATTGCCTTCACCGGCTCGACCCCGGTCGGTTCGCACATCATGAAATGTGCGGCGGAGAACATCATTCCGTCCACCGTGGAACTGGGTGGCAAATCGCCGAACATCTTCTTCGAAGACATCATGCAGGCCGAGCCGACCTTCATCGAGAAAGCCGCCGAAGGCCTGGTCCTGGCGTTCTTCAACCAGGGCGAAGTCTGCACCTGCCCTTCCCGTGCCCTGGTGCAGGAGTCGATCTACGACGAGTTCATGAAAGTGGTCATGAACAAAGTCCTGCAAATCAAACGCGGCGATCCGCTGGACACCGACACCATGGTCGGCGCCCAGGCCTCCGAGCAGCAATTCGACAAAATCCTCTCGTACCTGGAAATCGCCAAGGGCGAAGGCGCCGAGCTGCTGACCGGCGGCAAGGTGGAAAAACTCGAGGGCAACCTGGCGAGCGGCTACTACATCCAGCCGACCCTGCTCAAGGGCACCAACAAGATGCGCGTGTTCCAGGAGGAAATCTTTGGCCCGGTGGTGAGCATCACCACCTTCAAGGACGAAGCCGAAGCCCTGGCCATCGCCAATGACACCGAGTTCGGCCTCGGCGCCGGCCTCTGGACACGCGACATCAACCGCGCCTATCGCATGGGCCGCGCCATCAAGGCCGGTCGTGTATGGACCAACTGCTACCACCTGTACCCGGCGCATGCCGCGTTCGGCGGTTACAAGAAGTCCGGCGTCGGCCGTGAAACTCACAAGATGATGCTCGATCACTATCAGCAGACCAAAAACCTGCTGGTGAGCTACGACATCAATCCGCTGGGCTTTTTCTAAAGGCCAATGGCGAGGCAGGCAAGCCTGCCTCGCTCCGCCACAACCATCGCGAGCAGGCTCGCTCCCACAGGTCTTTCACCTACCCTGTGGGAGCGAGCCTGCTCGCGATGGCTTTCCAACGGACACACTTCATGCCCGGGTGCCCTGGCGCAGCCTTTGCATGCTCACAACACCCCTTCCTCGGGTACACACACTTCAGGAGGACACCGCCCCATGGCCTCGTTTGCCCATTCTATCGGCGCCCAGACCTATCGCTTCGACAGCCTCAAGGACGTCATGGCCAAGGCCAGTCCCGCGCGCTCCGGGGACTTCCTGGCCGGCGTTGCGGCGCTCAACGATGGCGAACGCGTCGCCGCGCAGATGGCTCTGGCGGACATTCCTCTCACCCACTTCCTGCAGGAAGTGCTGATTCCCTACGAGACCGATGAAGTCACCCGACTGATCATCGACACCCACGACCAACACGCCTTCGCCGCCGTCAGCCACCTGACCGTCGGTGGCTTGCGCGACTGGCTGCTCAGCGAGGCCGCCGACGAACAGAGCCTGCGCGCCCTCGCCCCCGGGTTGACGCCGGAGATGGCCGCGGCAGTGTCCAAGCTGATGCGCGTACAGGATCTGGTGCTGGTGGCGCAGAAAATCCGCGTGGTCACGCAGTTTCGCGGCACCATGGGCCTGCGCGGACGCCTGTCCACGCGCCTGCAACCCAATCACCCCACCGACGAACCGGCCGGTATTGCCGCGAGCATTCTCGACGGCCTGCTCTACGGCAACGGTGACGCGATGATCGGCATCAACCCGGCCACCGACAGCATTGCCTCTATTTGCGCGATGCTGGAAATGCTCGATGCGATCATCCAGCGCTATGAAATTCCGACGCAGGCCTGCGTGCTGACCCACGTCACCACGTCCATCGAAGCCATCAATCGGGGCATCCCGCTGGACCTGGTGTTCCAGTCGATCGCCGGCACTGAAGCGGCCAACGCCAGCTTCGGCATCAGTCTGAACCTGTTGCAGGAAGGCTACGACGCCGGGCTCAGCCTCAAGCGCGGCGGGCAGAACCTGATGTATTTCGAGACCGGCCAGGGCAGCGCCCTGTCGGCCAACGCCCATCACGGCGTCGATCAACAAACCTGCGAGACCCGTGCCTACGCCGTGGCGCGACATTTCAAACCGTTCCTGGTCAACACCGTGGTCGGATTCATCGGACCGGAATACCTCTACAACGGCAAACAGATCATCCGCGCCGGCCTCGAGGATCACTTCTGCGGCAAACTCCTGGGCGTGCCGATGGGCTGCGACATCTGCTACACCAACCATGCCGAAGCCGACCAGGACGACATGGACACCCTGCTGACCCTGCTGGGCGTGGCCGGGATCAACTTCATCATGGGCATTCCCGGCTCCGACGACATCATGCTCAATTACCAGACCACCTCGTTCCACGACGCACTCTATGCCCGGCAAACCCTGGGCCTGCGCCCGGCGCCGGAGTTCGAACAATGGCTGGCGAACATGGGTATCTTCACCCAGGCCGGCGGCAAAATTCAGTTCGGCAGCCAACTGCCACCGGCGTTTCGTCAGGCCTTGGCGCAATTGGGATGAGCACCGAAATGGATAAACCTGCTGGCGATCCACAAAACCCGTTGCTGGAGCTGCGCCGCCTGACCCCCGCGCGCATTGCGCTGGGCCGCACCGGCACCAGCCTGCCGACCGGCGCGCAACTGGATTTCCAGTACGCCCACGCCCAGGCCCGGGACGCGGTGCATCTGGCGTTCGATCATGCCGAACTCAGTGCGCAACTGGCCGAAGGTGGCTACAACACATTGCTGCTGCACAGCGCTGCGCCGAATCGCGACAGCTACCTGCAACGCCCCGATTTGGGGCGCAAACTGAGCGACACGTCGGCGCAGACCCTGCGCGACTACGCCGCAACCCATCCCGACGGCCTCGATCTGGCGATCGTCGTGGCCGATGGTTTGTCGGCACTGGCGGTTCACCGGCATGCGGTGCCGTTCCTGGCGCGCCTGCAAGAACAGATCGCGGTCGAAGGCTGGGCGGTGTCGCCGGTGGTGCTGGTGGAGCAAGGCCGGGTCGCCGTCGCCGATGAGGTCGGCCAGTTGCTGAACGCAAAAATGGTGGTGATCCTGATCGGCGAACGCCCTGGCCTCAGCTCGCCGGACAGCCTTGGCTTGTATTTCACCTACAATCCCAGGGTTGGCCTGACGGACGCCCATCGCAACTGCATTTCCAACGTTCGACTGGAGGGCCTGAGTTACGGCATGGCCGCACACCGCCTGTTGTACCTGATGCGTGAAGCCTGTCGGCGGCAGCTGTCGGGCGTCAACCTCAAGGACGAAGCACAGGTGCAAACACTGGCCTCCGACGCAGGGACCAACACGAAGGGTAATTTCCTACTGAACACGCCGAATACCTGAACCGTTTCCGCATTGCGTTTCTACGCCTGACTCAGGCAGGATCGAACCACGGCCGCCAAGGGTTTCCTATTGCCGTCACGATGTCAGACAGCCACTTGAAGACGAGACCTATCGATGCGGATTATTCAAGCGACCCTCGAACACCTGGACCTGTTGACCCCGCTGTTCGTCAAATATCGCGAGTTTTATGGCTCCCTGCCCTATCCGGATTCGTCCCGGGCCTTCCTCGAGAAACGCCTGCGCCGCAAGGAATCGGTGATCTACCTGGCCTTGTCCGATGACGACAAACTGATGGGCTTCTGTCAGTTGTACCCGAGCTTTTCCTCGCTTTCGCTCAAGCGCGTGTGGATCCTCAACGACATCTACGTCGCCGAAGATGCCCGCCGTCAGCTGGTGGCCGACAACCTGATCCGCACCGCGAAGAAAATGGCCAAGGAAACCAATGCCGTGCGCATGCGCGTTTCCACCAGCAGCGACAACCTGGTGGCGCAGAAAACCTACGAGTCCATCGGTTTCAAGGAAGACACCGAGTTCAAGAACTACGTGCTGCCGATCAGCGAAGAACTCTGATTCTTCCGCTGCAGCAGCGTGCTCGCTCGCGATGGACGACGGGGCAACACGGGCATCCTGTAACCCCCTCGTCATCGCTGCCCTCCATCGCGAGCGAGCTCGCGACTGCAAAGTCACCGTCCGTCTTCAGCGAAATCCCCCGCTACAAACTCGGCGCGCTTTTGACTTGTCTGCCCGTATAATGCGGACCTTTCCGGCTTGTAAGAAAAACTACATTCGTGTGTAGCCTTTCGCGAAGTCATCCGCACAGGCCCGCCGAGTCGGGCCGTTACCACAGGTGCCCCCATGGATTTCAACCCGCTCGATCTTGTCCTGCATCTCGATGTCTACCTCGACTTGCTGGTAAACAATTACGGGCCTTGGATCTACGCCATCCTGTTCCTGGTCATCTTCTGCGAGACCGGCCTGGTGGTCATGCCGTTTCTACCGGGCGATTCCCTGTTGTTCATTGCGGGCGCCGTGGCGGCTGGCGGTGGCATGGACCCGGTGCTGCTGGGTGGCCTGCTGATGCTGGCGGCCATTCTGGGTGACAGCACCAACTACGTGATTGGCAGAACGGCAGGCGAGCGCCTGTTCAGCAACCCGAACTCGAAAATCTTCCGCCGCGATTACCTGCAGCAAACCCACGACTTCTATGACAAACACGGTGGCAAGACCGTAACCATGGCCCGATTCCTGCCGATCGTCCGCACCTTTGCGCCGTTCGTCGCCGGCGTGGCGAAAATGCCTTATCCGCGTTTCTTCTTTTTCAGCGTGCTTGGCACCATCCTCTGGGTCGGCGGGCTGGTGACGCTCGGCTACTTCTTCGGCAACGTACCGTTCATCAAGAAAAACCTGTCACTGCTGGTGGTGGGCATCATCCTGCTGTCACTGGTGCCGATGATCATCGGTGTGTTCCGCAGCCGCTTCGGCAGCGCCGCGTCCAAAGCCGAACCGCGCTGAACGATGTGGTCGCTCAGCGCCTGGCGCCGTCGGCGCATCCTGGCCAGGCACCCGATCGCCGATGACATGTGGCAGCGGGTGCGCCATCACCTGAGCTTTCTCGACGGCATCAGCGCCGCTGAAGACCAATGGTTGCGCGAAGCCAGCGTATTGTTCCTCGAAGACAAACACCTGACCGCCCTTCCCGGCGTCGAACTGCATCAGGAACAGCGTCTGTTGCTCGCGGCCCAGGCCCAGTTGCCGCTGCTCAACCTGGGTGACCTGAACTGGTACCAGGGTTTTCACGAAATCGTCCTTTACCCCGACGATTTCCTCAGCCCGCAACGCCATCGCGACGCCAGTGGTGTCGAACACGAGTGGGACGGCGAACACAGCGGTGAGGCCTGGCAGCAAGGCCCGGTCATTCTCGCCTGGCCCGGGGTGATGGCCAGTGGTGGCTGGGAAGGCTACAACCTGGTGATCCACGAGCTCGCGCATAAACTCGACATGCTCAACGGCGACGCCAACGGCCTGCCGCCGCTGCACCCCGACATGCGCGTCAGTGACTGGGCCCGTGTCATGCAAGCGGCCTATGACGACCTCGACCAGCAACTGGAGCGCGACCCGGACGCCGAAACCACCATCGACCCCTACGCGGCGGAAAACCCGGCCGAGTTCTTCGCCGTCACCAGTGAATACTTCTTCAGCGCCCCGGACCTGCTGCACGAGGCCTACCCGGATGTCTATGAGCAATTGAAGCTGTTTTACCGCCAGGACCCGTTGGCCCGGCTGCGGCAACTTCTGGCCGAAGACCCGGTCTATCAGCCACGCGACTAAGACTTCTGGTCCATAGCGTCCGTGGCGGAATATGCCTATAATCGCCGCCACTTTTTGGTCAACTAACCGGGGGCACAGCCCAATGAGCTACAGCAAGATTCCAGCTGGCAAAGACCTGCCGAACGACATCTACGTCGCGATCGAGATTCCGGCCAACCACGCGCCGATCAAATACGAAATCGACAAAGACAGCGATTGCCTGTTCGTTGACCGTTTCATGGCCACCCCGATGTTCTACCCGGCCAACTACGGTTACATCCCCAACACCCTGGCTGACGACGGTGATCCCCTCGACGTGCTGGTCGTGACCCCTTACCCGGTCGCGCCAGGCTCGGTGATCCGCGCGCGTCCAGTCGGCATCCTGAACATGACCGACGACGGCGGCGGCGATGCCAAAGTCATCGCAGTCCCACACGACAAGCTGTCCCAGCTGTACGTCGACGTGAAGGAATACACCGACCTGCCCGCACTGCTGATCCAGCAGATCGAGCACTTCTTCGCGAACTACAAGGATCTCGAAAAAGGCAAATGGGTGAAGATCGAAGGCTGGGACGGCGCAGACGCCGCCCGCGCTGCGATCACCAAGTCGGTTGCTGCCTACAAAGGCTAAAAGCGGCTGTCAGCCTTGAGCGACCCGCTTCAATAAAAAACCCCGGTAATCCGGGGTTTTTTGTGCCTGAAAGAATGCTTTTAAACACACCGTTTAACAAATCGGCGGTTTGGTTTTTTCTGTTTAATTTCCACAAGATACGTCTTACATGAGGACGCAAATTTCCCGCGCAATTTGAACGAGTCGTTTATTCAAAGCCTTCAGCGGCGCACGTAGACTCGTGTTTATGAAAAAGAACAAAACCTGCGGCCTTCGCTTCAAAATGCTCCTGAAAATGGCGGACATCACGACGACCGGCTTCGCCGAAGTCCTGAAGATCGACAACGCACAAACCGTCCACAACTGGTACACCCGTGGCGTGCCCGACTACCGCATCGAGGAAGTCGCCAGGAAACTTTCGGTCAACAGCGAGTGGCTGAAAACCGGCGAAGGCCCAAAAGACGCCAGGCACCTGCGCCTGGTCAGCGATACCGGCGACACCTTCGACGCCCAGGCCCTGAGGGGCGTGTACACCGTTATCGAACCCACGGACGTCGAGCTGCCTTTCTTCAGGGAGGTTCCCGTCGCGCCAGGCTCGAACAAAACCCACGTCATCGTCGATAACAGCCAACCCATCCGCCTGCCGCGCAGCCACCTCGACTCCCTGGAGATCAACTACGGGGATGCTATCTGCGCCTACATGATCGGCAACAGCATGGCCGAGAAAATTGGCGACGGCTCGACCCTCGCCATCGATCGCGGCCTGACCCAGATCGTCGATGGGGAAATCTACGCGATCGAGCACGACGGCATGCTGAGAATCAAATACCTGCACCGCATGCCCGGCAATGGACTGCGCCTGCGCAGTCACAACAGCGCCGAATACCCGGATGAAATCTTCCGGGCGGCCCAAATCGAAGAGCAGCACATCAGGGTCCTGGGATGGGTATTCTGGAGCTCCACCCTGAACAAGCGCCGTCCGCCGCTACCGTTCCTGTGATCCCCCGGAGCAAGCCCGCGCCCTCCAGATACGCACACCAAAAACTGGGAATTTCGCAAAAAAATCAGTATGCTGCGCCCCACATTTGCGCATCGACCCGCTCAGCGGCTCAGATCGCACCGACGAAGCAGATGATTTTCTCGCCGAGTCCCACAGCCGGACGCAAGATCCGGGTGTACGTTTTGAAGGCTGGCGAGGTTTACCAAAAATGAACCAAGCCAGTCCCCGAGAAGCCGGCCACAAGCCGGCTTTTTAATGCCTGATGGAAAGTCATCGCGCACGGGCCATTGTCAAAGGTGGAGACCTGAAATCAACTCGCTCATCACGAGTCGTCTGTCACACCTGCTTCACTTCCTGCCAATTCACGCTCGATCTGCTCGATGCTGGGCAAGCTGGCCTGCAACTCCGCCGGCAGGGACTCCCTCAGTTGGTACTCAGCCACACTTATAGGTCGGGCGTTGTCACGCAGCGCGTATTCAGCCACTACCTTGTTCTTGCTCTTGCACAATAGCAATCCGATAGTCGGCCCATCCTGTGGGTGCTTGAGTTGTGCATCCACCGCGGCGAGGTAAAAGCTCAACTGTCCCAAATGTTCGGGTTTGAACTTGCCGGCCTTCAGTTCGACTACAACATAGCAGCGTAACTTGAGGTGATAAAACAACAGGTCGATAAAGAACTCGTCACCACCCACATCAAGCAGGACTTGCTTGCCTACAAAGGCGAAGCCGGCACCCAGCTCCAGCAGAAAGTCGGTGACGTGCTTGACCAGAGCGTTTTCAATTTCACGCTCCTGCGCATCAATGGTCAGGCCAAGGAAGTCGAAGCGGTAAGGATCTTTGAGCGACTCGCGAGCCAGATCCGACTGCGCTTTCGGCAAATGGGTCTCGAAGTTGCTGACCGCATTGCCATTGCGCTCCAACAAACGCGATTCGATCTGCATCACCAATATATTGCGCGACCAGTTGTGTTCAATGGCTTTGGAGGCATACCAGCGACGGGTTTCAGGGCCGGGCAACTTGTCCAGCAATGCTATCTGGTGATACCAGGGCAATTGTGCAAGCACCCCTTGCACAAATTCCGCATCCGGCCACGCCTCGGCAAAAGCACGCATGTATTTGAGGTTGCGCGGCGAAAACCCTTTCATATCGGGAAAGGCTGTCCGCAGGTCCTGCGCCAGACGCTCAATGACCTTGGTGCCCCAGCCCTGTTGGGATTGCCGGCTCAGAATATCTCGCCCGATCTGCCAATAGAGCAGCACCAGCTCGCGGTTTACTGCCAGTGTGGAACGTTGTTGGGCACTGTGAATTCGACCTTTGAGGTCGCTCAGCCAATCACTGTACCCCTCGGGCGGTAAGCTCAGGCTGATGGGGTGATCACTACTCATTCTATGTCGCTCGTGAATTCGGGGGACCAGGCTGCGTCGATCTTACGCAAGCTTGGAATTCGATCCGCTCCGGCCCCCTAAACAATGTATGAGCGTATTTTTCCTGGCTACCGTTTATCCCACGCTCACGGATAACTAAACCCCTTGACCAACGTCAACTCCCCCACCGCCCGCATCGGCACCAGGAATGTCTCCATCTTCTCATTCGGCGTCCCCTCCTCCGTGATCAACGTCACCTGCGCGGTGGTCAGCGGCTGAGCCGCCTCTTCCTGCCCTTCCTCGTCGCTGCGATAGCCGCCGCCGAAGTAGTTCACATAAACGAGGTACTGGCCCTTGATGGGCGCGGGCATGGCGAAGATTTCCGGGCCGTAGCCGGTGGTGACGTCGACATCGAGCGCGGCGCCGTTGGGGGCGACGCGATCGCCGTACCAGATGTGGGCGCCGTCGGGGGTGATGAGGTGCAGGTCCAGGTCGGTGCCGTCGCTGTCCCAGGCCAGCAATACCCGCAACTTGGCGGGGGTGGCGCCGCCGCTGGCATTAAGGAATTGCGTGCGATGGCGTTGCTGGCCGTCGGGGCTGCGCACTTCGACGCTGTTGCTGCCGTTGGGAAACGAGAACGGTCGGTCGAAGCGCCCGGCAGGGTCGATTTTCAGTGGCATGCTGACGCCGTTGACGATCAGCCGACCGGGCTCGGAGGTCTTGGGGGTGGCGTTGATCTGGCCGCTGATGCGGGCGGTGTTGGCCTGGCCGGCGGGGGTGTTGACCGAGGAGGCCGGGTAGTTGACGGTCTGGCGGAAGCTTTCGCCTTCGCCTTGCGGCGCGCCGGTGCGCCAGCCGCCGACGGGGGTCTCCAGGTCAACGGCGGCATAGGTCGTTGGCAGCGCGCTGACGGCGCAAAGGAACAGCAAGACCTGTGGATAGCGGAGTTTCATGGCCTATTCCAGCAAGAGGTGACGGGCGAGCCCTTCGATGTAGGTTTCATCCTGGCCGTTGGGGTGTGCTTCGAAGGCCAGGTGCAGGTATTCGTGAGTCAGGTCGAGACGGTCTTGCAGCGACAACACGCCGCGCACGTAGAGGCGCTGGCGTTCGCGATCGACGAAGGGGCGTCCGAACGCGAGTTTGCACACGGCGAAGGTGCTGACTTCGCTGTAGCCGGTTTCGCTTTCGAGACGCTGACGCCAGCTGCGTCGTTGTGTTTGCAGCCAATCCTGGGCGGCAGGCAACGCCTCGCAAGACGCCACCGGGTTGTCCCAGCGGCTGAGGCTGGCACGCGGGTAGGCGTGGAGCAGGATCGCGTCGTAGCGCTGGCCGGCACGGGCTTGCTCGACCGCTTGCTGCCAGGCCAGTTTGTCCGGGCCGGGTTGATCGGAGTGATAGGTGACCGTGCTGCCGGCCAACACCAGGTCGGCGGTCCACGCCGCGATGTGGCGCGACTCGGCAGAAGCCGGACGCGGCGCGACGCGTTGACGACTGCTGCTGTCGTCGATACTCAGGCAGTCACCGTGGCGCGTGGCGTTTTGCAGCAGGTAGGTGCGGATCGCCACGGCCAGCGCTTTCGCCGCTTCGGCCGGTTCCGGTTTGGCTTCGCGTTCGAGAACCCGGGCGACGTACTCCTCGCGATCCAGGCGGGCGACGAGTTTGCCATCGAGCAGAAACAGCTCGCCATCGCTGTGGATATCGAGCTGGTTGCCGTTGCTGAACTCGACCCGGTAATCGCCCTTGATCGGCCCGGAAGCGACCACTCGATCCGCCGCCAGCACGCGTTTGATCGGATAGCGGGAAAACAACCCGACCTCGACGCAGCGCCCGGCGTCCGCGGGCCAGTCATCGGGCAACACGGAAGCCAGCGCAACCGCGTAGTGACGCAGGACCCTCTGGCTGGTCCCGCGACCACCGGCCCAGACCGGTGTGCCATCGACGGTCCATCCGGCGAATCCGCCCTGACGCGAAGTCGGACCCTGTTCACCCAGCCAGCTCCAGGTTTTCACCCGCAGGCGCCCACCCAGTTCGCCGACGACATTGCCATCCGCCGCGCCCAGCACCACATCGAGCAACACCCGGCGCATCTGTTCCCGGGCAGGCAGCCAGGTCAAAACACCCAGCAACTCGGCCACCGATACACGGGTCGCCGGTTGTATCGACGGCAACTCCAGCAACCATGAGGGCGCCTGCCGCGCCTGCCAGTACGTGCGCCAATCCGACGCCACAATGCCCAAACGCGCCGGCTCGAAGTACAGCCCGCACGACTTCACCAACGCCTGATCGCGCTCGATCCTGCCACCGGCGGTGCAACAATAGACCTCGTCCTTCGACTGCCCGCGGCATTCATAAGCCGATTCCCGGGCACCGGTATCCACCAGCCACGCGTAGACAAACAACTTCCACAGGCTGCCCAACGGCGTTTGCAGACTCTGCGGCAACGGCTCGCGAGCGATCAGTTGGGTGGGGGTCAACGCGAGCAACTGGCCTTTGTACGCAAGCCGCAACGGCTCGTCCTGCGCCGTCGCCAGCGCAGGTATCAGACACAGCAGCAGCCAGACCAGTGGCCGCCTCACGTCAGTTGACCGTGATCTGGCCGAGGGCGGCTTTCGCTTCCTGGGCCTGATGCTGTGGCGCGTAGACCTGGGTGAAGCGCACCGGCGGCAAGTTGAACTGGCCTTTCTGCGAGAAACGCACCAGATGGCGCAGGCGCAATTCGCCGCTCAGCGCATCCACCGGCACCGCGTACGCCAGTTGCCCCGGCTCGAAGCGCGCCTTTTCCAGGGCGGCCGGCTCGGTGCCCGCCTTGCCCTGCAATTTGATGCCCCACGTCGTGCGCTCGACATCCGCGCCGGGCGGCAGCGGAACTTCGAGCATGCCATAACGCAACGGTTTCGCGGATTTGCCGGTGAGGATCACCTCGTCCAGGTACAGGCTGTCGCTGGACAACGGTTTGTTGCCCACCGGTTCCAGCGTGAACGTGAACGCTTCGTCGCCCGGCACCAGACGCGACAGGCGTCGGGTGACGGTGACCGGCATCGATTCGACGGGCGGTTGCCCGGTCTGGAAGCTCAGCGCCGCGCGCAGCGGGCGTTCCTGGGTGCCGGACACCGTGAGCACACCCGGCACCGCCGTAGCGCCCTGCCACGTCCAATACATCTCACCACTCGCACCGTACTTTTTCTTCCAGCCCTCACCGGGCGTCAGGGCGATGGTCGGCGAGGCCTGTGCGATGCTGCGTTGCAACCAGGTCAGCGCCAGAGCGCGCTCCAGTGTCGATTGCTGCGGCAGCAGGCGTTGCAGCAGCGCCTGTGCACGAACCTGATCGAACGGTTGCAGCGACAAGCTCAGCGCTTCGGCGAACGGCTGGGAACTGACCGCCAGCCGCTGTTGCGCAGCGCCGACCTGACGATTGAATGCCTCCGGCAACGCGACTTTCGACTGAGTGGCCAGCGATGCGGTCAGGACCCGCGCCGCCGCCAGGCCGAGTGCCGAATCCGGATCGCCCATGACCAGGCTGTCCGTGCCATCGTCCATCAGGGTGTCGGCCTGGCCTTCGCCGGCCTTCGCCAGATCTTCGATCAAACCGCTGAGCAGCGTGTTGACCGGCAACTGCATCTGCCTGGCAAACGACAGGATCAACGCCCGTTGCAGCAACGGCGTGTTCGGCGCCTGCCTGGCGTACACTTCCAGCACCCGCTGCCAGTGCTCCGGGGGCAGGGTCAGCTGCAGTACCTGGCTGGCGTTCCAGTCGGCGTAGTACGCATAAGCGGTGAGGAACGCATCCGGTTCGCCGTCGAAGCCCCACCAGGTGAAACTCGCCGACGGCCCGGCCATTTGCACCAGGCGCAAGCGGCTGTTCTGCATGATCAGGCGCAGGCGATCACGAATCTGCGGGCTCGACGCCAGCGACGGATAAGCGATGCTCAACGGCAGCAGGCGGCTGGCGGTCTGCTCGACGCCGCCGTACGGATAAGCGAGCAAATCGTCGAGCGCCGTACGGAACAGCGCCTGCGGACTGTCGTCCAGGCGCAGGCGAATATCGGTCGCGTCGGCCGGCAGGCTCAGCGGGGTGTCGCCGCTGGCCACGTCGAGGCTTTGCGTCCGGGTGACCTGCCAGCCTTCACCGGTCGCGGTCAGGCGCACGGCCAGGGCATCGGCGGTCTTGCCGTCCTGCACCAGCTCGGCACGCCACTCGCCACTGGCCAGCGCAAAGGCTGGCAACGCGATGTAGTTGATGCCGGCGTTCAATGTCACCGGCACCCGTTGCTCAGTACCGGCGTGATGAATCAGCAGTTCGGCCTTCAGCGGTTTTTCCGTCTGATTGAACGCGAACACACCGAGATCCGGTTTGTCGCCACTGCGGAATCGCGTCGGCCCGCTCCACTTCAGGTACAGCGGTTTTTCCGAGCGCACGAACTGCTTCTTCTGGCCGACCTGACCGTCATCGGCGATGGCCCGGGCGGTAATGCGCCAGCGGGTCAGCGAGTCCGGCATGGTGAAGGTGAAACGGGTCTTGCCGTTGGCATCGGTGACCAACTCCGGCTGCCAGGCGGCGGTGTCGACGTCTTCGCGACGCGGCCGCTCGAGCACCTTCACGCCACGTTCGCTGCGGTTGGCTTTACCCGGTGCGCCCGGGCTGCCGGGCAAGGCGACGTCGTAGCTGATGAACGACAGACTGGCGCTGGTGCGCACGTTGTTGCGCCGTGGATGGTAGAAAAACTGGTCGATGCTCGGTGCGACCTCCGGTTGCAGCGCGTAGACCATTTCATCGACCACGCTGACCGTCAGGTGAGCGGCGATCGGCTTGCCGGCGAACGCGGTGGTGAGGTCCACCGACACCGTGTCACCGGGCTGATAAGCCTCTTTGTCGGTGGCGATGGCCACTTCGATTTGCGGCGCAATCACCTTGATGCCGGCGTTCTGGAAGCTGTACTGGCCACCCTTGGTGTACAACACGGAGAAGGTCAGGTTCGGCGCAAAACTGTCCGTCACCGGGATGCGCGCGCGGTATTGGGTGTCGCTGAGTTTTTCCAGCTTCAGCCAGTCGCCGCCCCTGGACATCAGCGCCGTGGCCTCGACCTTGTCGCGCTCCAGCGAGAGCAGCGCATCGCTGACCGGCTCCGGGAAGGTGATCAGCGCCAGGGCTTCGTCGCCGGCCTTGTACTCGGGTTTGTCGAGGACGATTTCCACGGTGCCGGGCACCGCCTTGACACCCTCCCCCGTGACCGAGTGACCGGTGGCGCCTACCGCACGGCCGTGGTCATCCTTCAACGTCAGGTTGTAAGTCCCGGGCCGCTCGAAGGCCAGGGAAAAGCTTTTGTCGCCGGCCGTGAGCTTGCCTTCGCCGCTGCTCTGGTCCTCCAGGCGCACCCAGCTGTAGCTGCTCGGCGTGAGGGCCTCGCCCTGCTCGCTGCCACTCTCATTGAAATAGCTGAACCGCACCGCGTCGCCCACCGCGCTGAAGCGCTGCGGTGCGCTCAAGCGAAAATTCGCGGCGCCACGGTCGATGAGGATTTCCCGGGTGACCTTGACCCGATACGCCGCGCCATCGCTGGCGAACACGGTGAGCATGTAGCGGCTCGGCTTGTCGGTGGCCGGCAGGTCGAGGGTGGCACTGCCCTTGGCGTCGGTGGTCAGTTCGGTGCTGGTCAGCTCCACCGGGAATTGCCCCAGGTATTGCAGCTCGTTATCGACCATCGACAGTTGTTGCGCACGCAGGCTCAGGCTCAGCCGGGCGTTCGCCACCGGCTTGCCGTCCGGATAGAGCAGCACCAGGCTGCCTTTCACCGGCTCGCCGGTGCGGTAATCCTGCTTGGCCAGGTTCAGCGCGATTTCGAAGTGCGGCTTGATGTATTCCGCGACGCGAAAGGCGCTGCTGTAGGCCTGGTCCTTGTAGCTGAATCGCAGCTCATAACCGCCGGCCACCGCGTTTTCCGGCAACTGGAAACGCCCCTGGGTGCCGGATTTCGAATCGAGTTTCAGCGCCAGGGATTGCAGCGCGGTGCCGGTGGCATCGAGCACCGTGACATTCACATCGGCCGCAGTCGGCAAGACCGAATCGCGCGCATTTTTGAACTCGCGACCGACGATCTTCAGCGACACCCAGTCCCCCGGCCGGTACAGCGGGCGGTCGGTGAAGGCATAGAGTTTGGTGTCGTAGATTTCGCTGTCGTAGTAGAAGTTCTCGGAGACGAACACCCCGCCCTCTTCGTCCTCGCCAATCACGAACGAACGCTCGGGGCTCACGTGTTTCAACCGCAGCAAGCCATCGGCGTCGGTCGCCCCGCTGCTCATCACGCCCAGGCCATCGGTCCACAGCACATTGACCTTCGGCACCGAACTGCCTTCGTGTTTGCGCGCGGCCCACACCAGCAGTTCATCGCCGGCAATCTTGCTCACGGCCACGGTGTTGGAAACGAACACCATGGTGGTCGCGCGGTATTTGCCGATCAACGCTTCCACCAGGTACAGGCCGGGCTTGAGGTTGCCCAACGGGATGTACACGTTGCCCGGCGCCACGCTGACGAACTCACTGGAAGAGCCGGCCAGGTTGACGCCGGCCGGCGGCTGGATCGGCTTGGCCTGCCACAGCGGGTAACGGAACTGGCTGACCACCGGGAGGCCCGGGATCAGGGCGAATTGCGGCTGGGCGTCGTAAGGCGTTGGCGCGGCAATCGCAGCCCCCATCTTCAGTTCCGGCACTTGCTCGGTGACCTGTTTGCGGGATTCGTAGGAAAAAGCGCGCTGCATCACCCGACGGGATTTGCGGTACCAGTTGTCCCACAGGTACGCGAGGGTATTGGACAGGCCCTCGCCCTTGAACTGACCGTCACTGACCACCCGGTGCAGGTTCTTCTGGCGTTTGAGGAAATCCAGCGGTTTGTCGATGCGGTACACCCGAATGTCCGCGCCGCCGTAGGGCTCCATGCGGAACCGGCGATAGTCGCGGCCCGGCGCCTCGAGCCGCACCATCGCCTGCTCGTCACTGGCGAAACTGCTGTCGGCCAGCAGGAAGAAACTTTCGCCGGCCACCGGCGTGTAGCCGCTCGGCTCGACGGTGTCTTCGGCATTCACCGCCGAGAAAGGCATCACGAACACCAACAGCAGAGACAGAAAACGCAACATGCGGGCACCGGTCATTGGGAGAGAAAATTCAGTCGATAGACGCCGATGAAGTTGGGGTTGGCTGCGTCGGGTATCCATCGGGTGTCCTTCCATGTCATGAGTTGCTGCAGGCTCGCGGAGCGCATGCCGTTGTCAGTGGGGGTGGTCGTGCCGGTGTGATAGGCGATGTAGCGGCCCATCCAGATCATCAGGTGCTGGTCGTCGCCTTGATCGAAAAACATCAGGTCGCCGGGGCGCGCCTGCGTCACGTCGCGGCCGACCAGGTGACTGTTGAACTGGATCAGCTTGATCGCGTTGACGTAAGGCCCGACCTTGCCGCCGCCCTGCTGCCATTGCTGGGCGAGGCCGCGCTGGGCGTCGCTCAAGGACAGCTCCGGCGGCAGGTAGCGATTGGACAGGCCATTGCTGCGCAACCATTTGTCGTCGTGCACCTTGAGGGCTTCATTGGCAGCGAAACGGACCAGTCCGGCGCAATCCTGCTGGTACCAGCGCGGGCTCGGCCCTTTGCTCAGCTGTTCCTGGGCGATGCGCACGAACCAGGCACGGAACACCTGGGATTGCTGCGGATCGAGCGCGGCGGCGTCACTGGCGAAGGCGTGGCCGCCGAGCACCAGCGCCAACAGGCCGAGGCTGCGGATAAGCAGGGTCACAGTGCTTTCCACTCCAGTGGCAGCCATTGCCAGTGGCCGTCCGGCTCGCTGCCCTCAGGCAGGGTCAGCGCGTACTTGCCGTAACCGCCAAGCTTGCGCAGTTTGGGGATCAGGTAGGTTTGCGCGGCGTTATAGAACACCGGCTCCATGTCCTGCGGCAGGCTGTCGAGGGTTTCACGCTGCATCAGCTGCGCCATCGAGTCCGGGCCGAAATAGACCGGCATCAGCTGGTCCCTGGGCACCACGTCGGCCATTGGCGGAAAGCGTTTGTCGAGGGTGCCGAGGGCTTTGTCCACCAGCTTGTCGTCGAGGGAAAACAGCAGCGTCGAACCGTGGCGCGCGAGGCTGACCCTCATGAATGCCTTGCCGGTGATCGCGTCCGGGTTCTCGGCTTCCTTGGCCTTGTACGGACCGAAATTGGAGCTGACCTGACGCTGCCACTGATGACGATCAGTCGCCTGCTTCTCGACCACCGGGAAGGCCTGCTCCTCGACATTGCCTTCGTAGGCACCGACCATCGAGCCGAACAGCGTGCCCAGATCGCCGTCGAGCCTGGCGCTGTCCTTGTCGTTCAGGCTGGCCACCAGCAGCGGCGTGTACAGCCGCGAATCGGCATACCAGCACAGCCCGGCGGCGCCGGCCATGCGTTCCGTCAACGCCTGGGCCACGCTTTGCTCGGCACCGAGTTTCACCAGCAGCGGTTGCTGTTGTTCGGCCGCCAGTGGCAGGGCCACGCAGGCGCTGGCGCCCATCGGCATGGCTTGCCAGATCGGCTTGAAGTCGAAATCCGGCTGGTTCTCCAACTCATCCATGGCGAGGAAGCTGTGCCAGCCCTTGTCGTCCATGTCGAAGCGCAGCCCGGCGAAGTTCGGGATGAAGCGCTGGTAACCCATGGCCAGGACGCTGGCATTGACCGACAGGCGTTGTTTCACTTCCGGCGCGCGGGGCGGCAGGCCGAAGGCTTCGGGGAACAGTTTGTCGCCGTTGAGCAAGGCCCCCATGGCCTCGGTCGACACACTGCCCGGCTCCAGCGAGGCACCGCTCTGCGGGTCATAGAGCTTGCCCGGGTTGGACAGCACCACCAGTTTGTCGCCATGGGAGGCGAACAGCAGCGCCTTGCTGGCGCCGTAGGTCAGTTGATAGAGCGCCACGGCCTGGGTGCCCACCTTCACCTCGCCGACTGTGCTCAGTTGCGTATCGTCCAGGGCCACTTTCGCCAATGGCTCCAGCAGCCTGGCCAGGCCACCGCGATCCATCACCAGCAAAAAGTCCTTCAGGCGGCCATCCGCCCCACGCCACAGCGCCACGTCCGCCGGCTGATCGAAGAGTTGCTCGATCAGGTTGTCCTGCCACTTCAGGTCATGCTCGTAAATGATCCGCCGCAGGCTGCCGATCAGCCCGAGTCGATCGGCATGGGTTTCGTAATAGAAGACAAAATCCTCGGTGAGGGTCTCCTTGAGGAACGGCACCGCCAGCAGATCCCTGGGCAACTGGCTCAGGGAACGGGTTTCGAGCAAACCGTCGGGGCGGCTCATGCCCAGCTTGTCGCTGGCCAGTTGCGCCGCTGGCGCCTTGGGCTTGTGCATGAACCAGCCCAGCCCGCCCGCCACGCCGGCCACCAGGCACAGGCCGACCAGCAATGCCGGCCAGCGGCGGGAAGTCTTGCCGGCAAGTGCGTCGGCGGCTGGGGTAACGGTGTTATCGCTCATGTTGAAAAGGCCCAATTCATCCGTGGTGCGGGATGCTTAATAGTTGAAAGTCTTGACCAGCAGCAGGTCACCGATGGCGCGCAAGGGGACGATGAAGGTCTCGCGCTTTTCATCGACGGTGTTTTCGTTGAGCACCAGGTTGATCTGCGAGGTGATCACCTCGTTCTGGTTGCTGGCCTCATCGAAGTTATAGCCGCCGTTGCCGAAGTTGCCCCAATAGTTGACGTAGACCAGATAGGTGCCGTGCAGCGGCGCGGTCATGGTGAACATTTCCGGACCGGGACCATCGACGCCGTCCGGGTCCAGGCCCCCGCCGTTGTTCATCGCCGGGCGGGCCCAGAACGCGTGCTGGCCGTCGGGGGTAATGATGTGCAGGTCGAGCTCGGCCTTCGGGTCGTCCCACCCCAGCACCACACGAATCCGCGCGGGCGTACGCAGGTGGTTGGCTTCATAGAATTGCACCCGCTTGAGCGACTGACCTTCGGCGCTGCGCACTTCGACGCTGTTGGAGCCCGCGCCAAAGGCGTACGGCCGGGCGAATCGCCCCTGGTCGTCGGTGTACAGGTTCAGGGGATTGCCGTTGACCGCCAGCGTGTGCGGCCCGCGTCGGGGACCGATTGCCTTGAGTTGGCCCTCGATCATCGTGCGATTGCGTTGCACGCCCCGGTCGATGGGTGGCGTGGGATAAGCCACTCGCGGGTTTTCGCTGCGATCGAGCAAGCCGTTGTACCGCCAGCCGCCCACCGGCTCCGACAGCTCGGCCGTCGGCCCGGCCCAGGCGGCCGCCGCAAAGGCCCACACCATCAGCACCCGTAGAAATGAACGCATGTAACGCCTCCTGCCATGCATGACGAAACCTTGCGCCCGATCCTCGGCGCGTTACAGAGGCAAAAACTGCGTTTCGTCAGAAAACCCGTGACTGTCGGGTCGTAAGAGGCGCGAAGGTTAGCCATTGGTTGGTTTTTTGACAATCGAAGGTCGAGGAATTTGCGGGGGTGTTCACGGCGTCGGTAGACGGTGAGCCGAATAACCTGCATATTCGGCTCACCATATGAGCCGAATAGATTCGCTATTCGGCTCACCGAGCGAGAAACCTCCGTGATGGCATCCGACTGGATCTGGCAACAGCCCGATTGGCCAACCTTCCATTGGCAACCCGAGGACTTGGCGCCCGTGCTGCGCGAGTGCGTGCAGGCTCAGGGCCGGCTGATGGGCATGGCCGGCTCGATGGGCGGCTCGCTGAGCGCGCAAAGCGAACTGGATGCCTTGCTGCAGAATATCGTCACGTCCTCAGCTATCGAGGGCGAGCAACTGAATGTCGGGTCGGTACGCTCATCGCTCGCTCGGCGCCTGGGGTTGCAGCAGGTTGATGGCGAGAAAGTGAGTCAACGCAGCGAAGGTCTGGCGCAGTTGCTGCTCGACGCCACCCAACATTACGCCCAACCACTCACCCTTGAGCGTCTGTTGGACTGGCATGAATGGCTGTTTCCCGAGCAGGACCACGCACTCGGCGCACGACCGATTCGCATCGGCGCCTTGCGCGGCGAGGCCCCGATGCAGGTTGTATCCGGACGCCTGGACCGTCCGACGGTCCACTTCGAAGCGCCACCCCGCCAGGGGCTGGAGCGGCAACTGGACGTTTTTCTGGAATGGTTCGAAACCAGCCGCAACGAGGTGGGGCTCGACCCGTTGCTCAGGGCAGGTATCGCCCATTTCTGGTTCGTGACACTGCACCCTTTCGACGACGGCAATGGCCGCCTGACGCGCACTATCACCGACCTGGCACTGGCGCAGGGCGAAGCCCAAGCGATTCGTTTCTACGCCATGTCCGCGAGCATCCTGGACGATCGCTCCGGCTATTATCGGGTACTGGAAGCCAGTCAGAAGGCGACCATGGACATTACCCGTTGGCTCGAATGGTTTTTACAAACCTTGCTGCGCAGCTTGCAACAGGCCATGGCGCGCATCGAGTCGGTGCTGGGCAAGGCGCGCTTCTGGCAGGCTCACCCGCAGCACAGCCTGTCAGAGGAGCAGACCAAAGTGCTGAATCGCCTGCTTGATGGCGGCGTACGTGGCTTTGAAGACGGGATCAGCGCGGCTCAATACCAGGCTGTGGCGAAAGTCTCCAAGGCCACGGCAACCCGGCACCTGGCCGAGCTCCTGGAAAAAGGCTATCTCACACGCCTGCCGGGGGGCGGTCGAAGCACGCGGTATCAGATCAACCACCCGGGTTAGCCGACGGGATTATCGGCCCTTGTGGGAGCGAGCCTGCTCGCGATGGCGGACTGTCAGGTGATCTCAGGTGGCCTGACACTCTCCCATCGCGAGCAGGCTCGCTCCCACAGGGGCACTGTCGCCCCCGCTCATTTGCCCATAACCCCCCTATCTGCTAGTGTCGCGCCGGTTTAACGTCAACCGGAAATAGCCGCCATGGCCCGCAAAAAAGCTGCACTGGATTTCGAACAATCCCTCGCTGACCTGCAAACGCTGGTGGAGCGACTGGAGAACGGCGAATTGTCGCTGGAGGACTCGCTGACGGCTTTCGAGCAAGGCATCGGTCTGACCCGCGATTGCCAGGCAGCGCTGGCCCAGGCCGAGCAGAAGGTTCAGGTGTTGCTCGAACGTGATGGCGAGTTGGCCGAGGAACCTTTCGACGCGGATCAGCCAGAATGATTGCAGCGTATTCCGCGACCAGCCAGGCCCGTGTCAACGCGGCACTGGAAACCCTGTTCAACGCGCCAAGCCCCGAGCTCGCACGGCTTTACGAAGCCATGCGCTACAGCGTGATGAATGGCGGCAAGCGGGTGCGACCGCTGCTGGCCTATGCCGCCTGCGAAGCGCTGGGCGGCGAGGCCGAGCAAGCCAACGGCGCGGCCTGCGCGGTGGAGTTGATCCACGCCTACTCCCTGGTGCACGACGATTTGCCGGCAATGGACGACGACGACCTGCGTCGCGGCCAACCCACCACCCACAAGAAATTCGACGAAGCCTGCGCGATTCTTGCCGGTGACGGCTTGCAGAGCCTGGCCTTCAGCGCCCTGCTCGATCCGCGCCTGAGTTCGGCGAATGCGGATATCCGCCTGCAAATGGTCAGTGCGCTGGCACTGGCGGCCGGCCCGGCGGGCATGGTCGGCGGCCAGGCCATCGACCTCGGTTCGGTGGGCCTCAAACTCGACCAGAAAGCCCTCGAATACATGCACCGGCACAAGACCGGTGCGCTGATCGAAGTCAGCGTCAAGCTCGGCGCACTGGCCAGCGGCCGTGCCGAGAAGGACGAACTCAAGTCCCTGAAGGCCTATGCACAGGCCATCGGCCTGGCGTTCCAGGTGCAGGACGACATCCTCGACGTCGAAAGCGATACCGAAACCCTCGGTAAACGCCAGGGTGCCGATATCGCCCGCGACAAGCCGACCTACCCGGCCCTGCTCGGCCTGGACGCAGCCAAGGCCTACGCCCTGGAACTGCGCGATCAGGCCCTGCACGCGCTGCGACCGTTTGACGCGGCCGCAGAGCCGTTGCGCGACCTGGCCCGGTATATCGTCGGTCGCCGCAGCTGACGGCGTATCGGCCAAAAAAGACCAACGCGTGGGCAGGGGGCGATGCATCAGGTAAACTGCCGCATCTTTTATACCTATAACGATTCGCCTGATGCCCACGACGTTTCATGAGATTCCCCGCAAGCGCCCGACCACGCCCCTGCTCGACCGCGCCAACACGCCGGACGGCCTGCGCCGGCTAGGTGAAGCCGAGCTGGAAACCCTGGCCGATGAGTTGCGCCTGGAATTGCTCTACACGGTCGGCCAGACCGGTGGGCATTTCGGTGCCGGCCTGGGCGTCATCGAGCTGACCATCGCGCTGCATTACGTCTTCGACACCCCGGACGACCGGTTGGTGTGGGACGTCGGTCATCAGGCCTACCCGCACAAGATCCTCACCGGCCGTCGTGAGCGCATGGGCACCCTGCGCCAGAAGGACGGCATCGCCGCCTTCCCGCGTCGCTCCGAAAGCGAGTACGACACCTTTGGCGTCGGCCACTCCAGCACGTCGATCAGCGCTGCACTGGGCATGGCCATTGCCGCCCGCCTGCAGAACAGCGATCGCAAGGCGATTGCGGTGATCGGCGATGGCGCGTTGACCGCCGGCATGGCCTTCGAGGCGCTGAACCACGCGCCGGAAGTGAACGCCAACATGCTGGTGATCCTCAACGACAACGACATGTCGATCTCGCGCAATGTCGGCGGGCTGTCGAACTACCTGGCGAAGATCCTTTCCAGCCGCACCTACGCCAGCATGCGCGAGGGCAGCAAGAAGGTCCTGTCGCGCCTGCCCGGCGCCTGGGAAATCGCCCGGCGCACCGAAGAATACGCCAAGGGCATGCTGGTCCCCGGCACGCTGTTCGAAGAGCTGGGCTGGAACTACATCGGTCCGATCGATGGCCACGACCTGCCGACACTGATTGCCACCCTGCGCAACATGCGCGACCTCAAGGGCCCGCAGTTCCTCCACGTTGTCACCAAGAAGGGCAAAGGCTTCGCTCCGGCGGAAGTCGATCCGATCGGCTACCACGCGATCACCAAGCTCGAGCCCGTCGACGCCCCGGCCGCAGCGCCGAAAAAGGCCAGCGGGCCGAAGTACTCCGGCGTGTTCGGCGAATGGCTGTGCGACATGGCCGCGGCCGACCCGCGCCTGGTGGGCATTACTCCGGCGATGAAGGAAGGCTCCGACCTGGTGGCGTTCAGCGAACGTTTCCCGCTGCGCTATTTCGACGTGGCCATTGCCGAGCAACACGCCGTGACCCTCGCCGCCGGAATGGCCTGCGAAGGTGCAAAACCGGTGGTAGCCATCTATTCGACGTTCCTGCAACGCGGTTACGACCAACTGGTGCATGACGTCGCCGTGCAGAACCTGGACGTGCTGTTCGCCATCGACCGCGCCGGCCTGGTGGGCGAAGACGGCCCGACACACGCCGGCAGCTTCGACCTGTCGTTCCTGCGTTGCATCCCCGGCATGCTGGTGATGACCCCGAGCGACGAAAACGAACTGCGCAAGATGCTCACCACCGGCCACCTCTACAACGGCCCGGCGGCCGTACGCTACCCGCGTGGCAACGGCCCGAACGCGCCCCTCTCGAAAGACCTGCAACCGATCGAGATCGGCAAGGGCGTGGTTCGCCGCCAGGGCAGCAAGGTCGCCCTGCTGGTGTTCGGCGTGCAACTGGCCGAGGCCTTGAAGGTCGCCGAAACGCTGGATGCGACCGTGGTCGACATGCGCTTCGTCAAGCCGCTCGATGAAGCGCTGGTTCGCGACATCGCCGGCAACCATGAGTTGCTGGTAACGATCGAAGAAAACGCCATCATGGGCGGCGCAGGGGGCGCGGTCAGTGAGTTCCTCGCCCGCGAGAACATCCTCAAGTCGATCCTGCACCTGGGGCTGCCGGACAGCTACGTCGAGCACGCCAAACCGGCGCAGATGCTGGCCGAGTGCGGTCTGGACGAAGCCGGGATCGAGGCGTCGGTGCGCGAGCGCCTTGATTTGCTGAACACTTAATTTTCAAACCCAATGCAAAAACTGTGGGAGCGGGCTTGCTCGCGAAAGCGGTGCATCAGTCGATGGAAATGTTGACTGACACATCGCTTTCGCGAGCAAGCCCGCTCCCACGTTGGTTTTGTATCGGTCTCACTGGACAATCCATGACCTTCCCCCGCCTGGCCCTGGCACTGACCCTCCTGCCCTGCGCCCCACTCCTGGCCGACACCTTCGAACGTGACCAGGCGCTCAAGCTCCCCGATGTGCTGATCAGTGCCAACCGCCAGGTCGAAGCGCGCAACGACAGCAGTGCCGCCAATACCGTGTTCACCCGCGAAGACATCGACCGCCTGCAACCGGGCAGTGTCACCGACCTGCTGCGTCGCGTGCCGGGCGTGCAGGTCGGGCAAACCGGTGGGCGCGGCAGCCTGCCCGGGATCTACATTCGCGGCACCAAGTCGGCGCAGAGCCTGGTGCTGGTGGACGGTCAGCGCATCGGCAACTCGACCTCCGGCGACAGCAACCTGCAACACATCAACATCGAACAGGTCGAGCGCGTGGAAGTGCTGCGCGGTTCCCGCTCGGTGATTTATGGCAGCGATGCAATTGGCGGGGTGATCCAGATCTTCACCCGGCGCGGCGCCGAACAAGGCCTGCAACCGCGCCTGCACGTGGGCATTGGCAGCCACCAGACCTGGCAGCGCAGCCTTGGCGTGTCCGGTGGCGACGCGCAAACCCGCTTCAACCTCGGTGCGAGCCTCGATGAAACGGCGGGTATCGATCGCACCCATGAGTCGTATCCGAGCGATGGCGATCATGACGAGTACCGCAATCAATCCCTCAGCCTGAGTCTGAGCCACGCTTTCGACGACAACCTGGAGGTCGGCGCCAACCTGCTGGATAACCGTGGCAAGAGCGCGTTCGACAACCCGTTTGGCCGCTTTGACCCGACTACCTTCGAATCGGTCCAGCAGCGGCCCTACAACCGCTTCACTGTCAGCAGCCTCAGCAGTTACCTCGACGCGCGAGTTAACCCGCGCTGGAAAACCCGCCTCGAGATCGGTCACAGCGAAAACCGCGAGAAGACCCTCGACACGCTCAGCGACGAGCGCAGCATTTTCAACACCTACCGCGACTCGCTGAACTGGCAGAACGACCTGACCCTCGACGCGCGCAACAGCCTGATCCTGGGTGGCGACTGGTACGAAGACCGGGTCAACAGCAGCACCGCCTTCGATGAAGACAGCCGCTGGAACCGCGCGGCGTTCGTGCAACATCGCTTCGAGGCCGACCGTTTCTCCACGGAACTGGGCCTGCGTCGCGACCAGAACCAGCAGTTCGGCAGCCAGAACAGTTGGAGCGGCACCTTCACCCTGCCGTTGAACCCGGACAATGATCTGCTGCTGACCTACAGCGAGGGCTTTCGCGCCCCGACCTTCAACGACCTGTACTACCCGGATTTCAGCAACCCGGACCTGAAACCGGAAACGTCGAAAAGCTACGAGCTGCAATGGCGCAGTCAACTGACCGATGCCAGCCGCCTCGAAGCCTCGCTGTACCGCACCGACCTCAAGGACGCGATCATCTTCGGCAGCAACGACCGCCCGCAGAACGTCGCCTCGGCGCGGATCAACGGTTTTGAAGCGGCCTTGAAGCAGGAACTGTTCGGCTGGCAGAGCAATCTCGGGGTGGCGATCATCGACCCGCGCGATCGCGACAGTGGCCACACCCTGGCCCGCCGTGCGCGGCGCACCCTGAGCCTGGACCTGGACCGCCAGTTCGATCGTTTGGGCCTGGGCGCCAGTTGGCAAGCGGTCAGCAGCAGCTATGACGATGAGAACAATCGCCAGCCGCTGGGTGGCTATGCGCTGCTGGGTTTGCGCAGCCGCTGGGCGTTGAATCCCGAGGTGTCGCTGGAGCTGAAGGTGGACAACCTGTTGGACAAGGGTTACAGCCGGGCGCTGTACAGCCATGACGGCAATCAGTACGGGTATCGCGAAGAGGGCCGGGCGTGGATGTTCGGGGTGACCTGGAGCCCGGAGCTCTAGTGTCGAATCAGCGGCGTTTGAA
>NZ_CATKPY010000002.1:0-187567 GCF_949767465.1 Pseudomonas sp. IT-P12
CCCAGTCACCACCGCGATAACGGATTCACCACGGTAATCGAGAACCCCATGCCTCAACCGCGTCCCTACAAAGTTGCACTCAACGGCTACGGCCGGATTGGTCGTTGCGTCTTGCGTGCGTTGTTCGAGCGAGGCGAGAAGGCCGGGTTCGAGATTGTCGCGATCAACGATCTGGCGGACATGGCCAGTATCGAATACCTGACACGTTTCGACTCCACCCACGGGCGTTTCCCCGGCGAGGTGAAGGTCGACGGCGATTGTCTGCATATCAATGGCGACTGCGTGAAGGTTCTGCGCAGTGCCACCCCGGAAGGCATCGATTGGGCGTCGTTGGGCGTCGATCTGGTGCTGGAATGCTCGGGTGCCTACCACACCCGGGAAGATGGCCAGCGTTTCCTCGACGCCGGCGCGCCCCGTGTGCTGTTCTCCCAGCCGATGGCCAGCGAGGCGGATGTCGACGCCACCATCGTGTATGGCGTGAACCAGGATTGCCTGAGCGGTGACGAGCTGCTGGTGTCCAACGCCTCCTGCACCACCAACTGCGGCGTACCGCTGTTGCGCCTGCTGGACCAGGCCATTGGTCTGGAATACGTGTCGATCACCACCATCCACTCGGCGATGAACGATCAACCGGTCATCGACGCCTATCACCACGAGGACCTGCGCCGCACCCGCTCGGCGTTCCAGTCGGTGATCCCGGTGTCCACCGGTCTGGCGCGCGGCATCGAGCGCCTGTTGCCGGAACTTGCCGGGCGAATTCAGGCCAAAGCCGTACGCGTACCGACGGTGAACGTGTCTTGCCTCGATATTACGATGCAGACCGTCAGCGACACTGACGCCGCCGAGGTCAACCGGATCCTGCGCGACGCCGCCACCAGCGGCCCGCTCAAGGGCCTTCTGGCCTACACCGAGTTGCCTCACGCCAGTTGCGATTTCAACCATGACCCACATTCGGCAATTGTCGATGCCAGTCAGACCCGCGTTTCCGGCCCACGGCTGGTGAACATCCTGGCCTGGTTCGACAACGAATGGGGTTTTGCCAACCGAATGCTGGACGTTGCGGAACACTATCTGCAATCAGCTGACTCTCAAAAACACTGCTCTCCAAAACAGTAGGAAATGCGACCCATGACCGTGTTGAAGATGACCGACCTCGATCTGCAAGGTAAGCGCGTACTGATCCGCGAAGACCTCAACGTCCCAGTCAAGGACGGTGTAGTCACCAGCGATGCGCGAATCCTGGCTTCGCTGCCGACCATCAAGCTGGCCCTGGAAAAAGGCGCGGCCGTGATGGTCTGCTCGCACCTTGGCCGTCCGACCGAAGGCGAGTTCTCCGCCGAGAACAGCCTCAAGCCAGTCGCTGACTACCTGAGCCGCACCCTGGGCCGTGAAGTGCCGCTGGTGGCCGATTACCTGGGCGGCGTTGACGTCAAGGCGGGCGACATCGTGCTGTTCGAAAACGTACGCTTCAACAAGGGCGAGAAAAAGAACGCCGACGATTTGGCCCGGCAGTATGCCGCTCTGTGCGATGTCTTCGTGATGGACGCCTTCGGCACCGCCCACCGCGCCGAGGGTTCGACCCATGGCGTGGCCAAATTTGCCAAGGTCGCTGCGGCGGGCCCGCTGCTGGCCGCTGAGCTGGAAGCACTGGGCAAGGCCCTGGGTTCGCCGGCCCAGCCAATGGCGGCCATCGTGGCCGGCTCCAAAGTGTCGACCAAGCTCGACGTGCTGAACAGCCTGAGCCAGATCTGCGACCAGTTGATCGTGGGCGGCGGCATTGCCAACACCTTCCTGGCTGCGGCCGGCCACCCGGTCGGCAAGTCGCTGTACGAGCCGGACCTGCTGGACACCGCCCGTGCCATCGCGGCCAAGGTCAGCGTGCCATTGCCGGTGGATGTCGTGGTCGCCAAGGAGTTCGCTGACAGCGCCGAGGCGACAGTCAAGCTGATCGCCGACGTGGCGGCCGACGACATGATTCTGGACATCGGCCCACAGACGGCCGCGAATTTCGCCGAGCTGCTGAAGTCGTCGAAGACCATCCTGTGGAACGGCCCGGTCGGCGTGTTCGAATTCGACCAGTTCGGCAATGGCACCAAGGTGCTGGCCGAAGCCATCGCGCAAAGCGCGGCGTTCTCCATCGCTGGCGGCGGCGACACCCTGGCGGCCATCGATAAATATGGCGTTGCCGAGCGTATCTCCTACATTTCCACCGGTGGCGGTGCTTTCCTCGAGTTCGTCGAAGGCAAAGTGCTGCCGGCCGTTGAAGTCCTGGAAAGTCGGGCCAAGGCCTGAGGTCGTTGAATTGACCCGGCAAGGGAGTGTTCACATGGTCAGGATGCTTGGGTTGCTGATCGTTGCGGGTGCGCTGGCGGCCTGCGGGAGTCATCCGAAAGCCCAGCCGGAACCTGCGCCGCAAACCGTGGAAAAGGGCTGCTACCAGGCCGACTGGCAAGCGGAAACCAACCCGGTGATCAACAAGCGCTCCGGGCCGGATGGCCTGGACAAATACGAAACGCAGACCCCCGCCAAGGAACATGGTTGTCCTTGACGGGTCTGACTCCTTACTCAGGGCGGGCGGCGTGGCCGTCAGTCGAGGAACACGGATGAAAGGTTTTATCGCCATTACGGCGCTGGCACTGCTGGCAGGTTGCTCCAGTTTCGACCTGTTCAAACCTGCCGAATCGACGGACAACTGGACGACCTGGACCTGCGACAGTCAGGCCAAGGTGCTCTGGCGCTACACTGATGACAGTCGCAAGGCCGTCGATGTGCGTCTCGGCGGTGCCGATCAGGTGTATCGCCTGAAGGAGGAGCCAGGTGCGTCGGGTGTGCTGTACAGCAATGACATGCTGGCGTTTCACATGAAAGGTGAGGAAGGCCTGGTTTACTGGGTCGCCACCAATGATTTGATTGGCCGTGGCTGTAAAGCGCAATAACTGAAACGCCACGGACCAAATGTGGGAGCGGGCTTGCTCGCGAAGCGGTGGGTCAGCTTGCATCGATGTTGAATGTCAGATCGCATTCGCGAGCAAGCCCGCTCCCACAGGGTTCTGCGTAACGTACAGAATTTTGCAACACCGAATTGGCAGGCCGGACCAACCCCCGATCTGCAAAAACTTGAATAGCCGCCGCCGCTCCGGCAGGCTGGCACGATTAACGACCCAAACCGGGAGAGAGACACACAATGGCACTTATCAGCATGCGCCAGATGCTGGACCACGCAGCCGAGTTCGGCTACGGCGTCCCAGCCTTCAACGTCAACAACCTTGAGCAGATGCGCGCCATCATGGAAGCCGCTGACAAGACTGACTCTCCGGTGATCGTCCAGGCGTCGGCCGGCGCTCGCAAATACGCCGGTGCGCCGTTCCTGCGTCACCTGATCCTGGCAGCCATCGAAGAGTTCCCGCACATCCCGGTGTGCATGCACCAGGACCACGGCACCAGCCCCGACGTCTGCCAGCGTTCGATTCAGCTGGGCTTCAGCTCGGTGATGATGGACGGTTCCCTGGGCGAAGACGGCAAGACCCCGACCGACTACGACTACAACGTGCGCGTCACCCAGCAAACCGTGGCCATGGCTCACGCCTGCGGTGTTTCGGTGGAAGGTGAGCTGGGCTGCCTGGGTTCGCTGGAAACCGGCATGGCCGGTGAAGAAGACGGTATCGGTGCCGAAGGCGTTCTGGACCACAGCCAGATGCTGACCGACCCTGAAGAAGCCGCTGACTTCGTCAAGCGCACCCAGGTCGATGCCCTGGCCATCGCCATCGGCACCAGCCACGGCGCCTACAAGTTCACCAAGCCGCCTACCGGTGACGTGCTCGCCATCGACCGCATCAAGGAAATCCACAAGCGCATTCCGAACACCCACCTGGTGATGCACGGTTCGTCTTCGGTTCCGCAAGAGTGGCTGGCGATCATCAACCAGTACGGTGGCGACATCAAGGAAACCTACGGCGTACCGGTTGAGGAAATCGTCGAAGGCATCAAGCACGGCGTACGCAAGGTCAACATCGACACCGACCTGCGCCTGGCGTCCACCGGTGCGATGCGTCGCCTGATGGCCACCAACCCGAGCGAATTCGACCCACGTAAATTCTTCGGCGCCACCGTCACCGCCATGCGCGACGTGTGCATCGCCCGTTACGAAGCCTTCGGTACCGCCGGCAACGCTTCGAAGATCAAGCCGATCTCCCTGGAAGCGATGTACCAGCGTTACCTGAAGGGTGAGTTGAACGCCAAGGTCAACTAAGCGTCAGGCAACAACAGGAAACCCGCAGAAATGCGGGTTTTTTTATTGCCGATCATCAGGCTGGGAGCGGTGTTTGCCGGCTACTTGTCGTGGTCGATATCCAGCTTGCTGAACGTCACCTTGCCGCCTTCACTGGTGTACCCGGTGTTGTCCTGCACATAGACCCCGGCCTTGAAGTACAGGGGTTTGACCCGCCAGGTCGCGCTGATGTTGGTGTCCCACTGGTAGCCGGCGGCGCTGATGCCGAGCGCGCCACCGGGGCTGAGGTGGATGAGGTAGGAAAACTCCTGATCCAGCTTCACCCCGGTGGCGATGGTGATGACCCGGCCCTCGCCATCATCGGGGTGCATGCGCACCTTGGCGACGATGTTGCCGGTCTTGCTGGCGGTCTTGTACTGGTACTCGACCTTGACCATGGGTTTCTGGCTTTCGTAGGCATGGATCTGGCCGATGACGATCTTGCCCGAGCTTGGCACCTGGTTCACCGCCAGGGTGGCGCGCAGGGAGTTGTCGGCGTCCGGGTAGTACCAGTTTTTCAGGGTGCCGTTGCTGTAGGTTTCCCTGAGTTCGGTGCGCGGGTACTTCGCGTTTTCGGTGCGAGTCCCTGTGACTGGCGACCAGAAAAACAGCGTGCCGGTGTCGGAATGGAAGTATTGATTCTTGTAGCCCTTCACCAGCTTGTTTGTTTCAACCGTGTACGGCGGGCTGCCGACGGGGACACTGAGGTTCCAGGATGCGAGGTCGATCATAGGCAAAATTCCACAACGTTTTTCCGGCACGGACGTGCCAGAAGCTCTAGCACGGGCCTTGGAGGGCGCCCTTTATAAGCGTAGAGGGATTTTTTGTTAACGCCGGACTGACAGATGGGTGACGTCAAAATCCTGTTAAAACGCCATCTTTCCCGTGTTTAGCGGGCTGTAGAGGCGACCGTTAGTCGGTAAGTGATCGCTGTGCTTAAATGATGGCGTACTGACAGCTTCTGCTTTCTCAGTTCCCGGTCTAGAGTGAAGGCTCAGTACTGTCCGGTTTTCACGAGAAACCGGCCGACGTCCCGATAAGAGAAGCAGCATGGAATGCGCGCAAACTACGCCAGCCGAAGGCACCTCAACCCTTTTGATCGTCGATGATTACCCTGAAAACCTGATCAGTATGCGCGCCTTGCTGCAGCGTCAGGATTGGCAGGTGATGACGGCTGCATCCGGTTTTGAAGCCCTCAGCCTTCTACTCGAACACGATGTCGACCTGGTGCTGCTGGATGTGCAGATGCCGGGCATGGATGGTTTCGAGGTTGCGCGCCTGATGCGAGGCAGCCAGCGAACCCGTCTGACGCCGATCATCTTCCTCACCGCCAACGAACAGTCCCAGGACGCCGTGATCAAGGGCTACGCCAGTGGCGCGGTGGATTACCTGTTCAAACCTTTCGATCCGCAGATTCTCAAGCCCAAAGTGCAGGCGTTGCTGGAGCACCAGCGCAATCGCCGCGCCTTGCAGCGCCTGAGCCACGATCTGGAGGTGGCGCGTGCCTTCAATGCGTCGGTGCTGGATAACGCGGCAGAGGGCATTCTGGTGGTCGACGAAGGCGGGGTGATCCGCTTTGCCAACCCGGCCATGTCGCGTCTGCTCAATGCCACGCAGCAGGACCTGCAAGGCACGGAATTCCTCGATTACCTGCAAAAACCGCATATTCCGGTCTGGGCCGATTCGGAGCTGTTCAGCGGTTACAAGCGCGGCGAAACCTTCCGCCTGCACGATGCGTTGCTGCGCACCGCCGCCGGCCAGCAGGTGCCTGTGGCATTGTCCTGCGCGCCGCTGCCCGCCGAGCAGCACGCGATGGTGGTGACGGTGCTGGACATGTCGGTGGTGCGCCACCTGCATCAGCAACTGGAATTCCAGGCGGTCACCGACCCCTTGACCGGCCTGCTCAATCGCCGGGGTTTCTACCAGACGGTGGAAAACCTGTTGCTGCGCGGTGAGCGTTCCGACCGTGCCTGGGTATTGTTGTACCTGGATCTCGATGGCTTCAAGCGGGTCAACGACTCCCTCGGGCACGACGCCGGTGACCGGGTGTTGCGCTGGGTTTCCGAACAGTTGAAGGCCTGCTTGCGTCCCTTCGACATTCTGTCGCGCATGGGCGGTGACGAATTCACGGCCCTGCTCGACCTGGAGTTTCCGGAGCAAGCGGCGAAGATTGCCGAGAAACTCATCGAGCGGGTATCGATCTGCCAGCAGATCGACGGCCTGGATATCGCACTGGGCGCCAGTATCGGTATCGCCACGTTTCCCGACTGCGGTGCCAACCTCGATGGTTTGTTGCGCGCGGCCGATATCGCCATGTACGAGGCCAAGCGTGCCGGCCGCCAGCAGTATCGCTTCTATGACCATGACATGAACGGTCGGGCCCGCTCGCGGCTGATGCTCGAAGAAAGCGTGCGCAGTGCCATTGAGAACCGTGATTTCAACCTGGTGTATCAGCCGCAGGTGGCCATTGAGGATGGACGGATCCGTGGTTTCGAAGCGTTGTTGCGCTGGCAGCACCCGAGTGTCGGCGACGTGCCTCCCGGGCTGTTCTTGCCGTTGCTGGAAGAGGCGCGCCTGATCAGCCGTCTGAGCACCTGGATCTATCAGCGCGGCGCCGGGCAGCGCAAAGCCTGGGAAACCGTGTTCGCCGAGGACCTGGTGCTGGGCGTCAGTCTGAGCAGCACACAGTTCGGCATGCCCAACCTGGTGACCGAGTTGCGCCAGGTGCTGGAGCGCCATGGTTTGCAGGCCCGTCACCTGGAAGTCGAGGTGACGGAAGAAGCATTGATGCTGAACCCTGAGGAAACCCGCAAGCAGCTGCGGTTGCTGCACAACCTGGGGGTTCGCGTGGCGCTGGATGATTTCGGTTCCGGGCCGTGCTCGCTGTCTCATCTGCGCGACCTGGAGCTCGATACGCTCAAGCTCGACCGCCACGTGATCGCCCGGTTGCCCGACTCCTCCAGGGACGCGGCGCTGGTGCGCAATGTGATCGACCTGTGCAGGCAATACTCGATCCTGGTGATCGCCGAGGGTGTGGAAACCGTCGAGCAGTATGAGTGGCTGCGGGCCAATGGCTGCGAGTACGTGCAAGGTTTCCTGGTGGCGCACCCGATGGTGGCCGAGGACGTCGGCGGCTTCGCGCAACCGTTCGACTGGAGCGCGTTGACGAACTGAATTCGCTACACTGGCGATCTTTGCGTAACTGATGTGCCGCCCCCATGACTGCCCTGAAATTTCTCCAGGCCTATCCCGTTGCGTTGCAGGACCAGGTGCGCCAGCTGATCGCCGAAGGTCGGCTGGGCGATTACCTGAGCCGGCGTTATCCGCAACGGCACGATGTGCAGAGCGACAAGGCGCTGTACGCCTATGCCCTGGACCTGAAGCAGGCATACCTGCGTAACGCCCCGGCCATCGACAAGGTGTTGTTCGATAACCGCCTGGACCTGACGCACCGCGCGCTCGGCCTGCACACCACGATCTCCCGGGTGCAGGGCGGCAAGCTCAAGGCCAAGAAGGAAATTCGCGTCGCCTCGCTGTTCAAGGAGGCACCCGCCGAGTTTCTGAAAATGATCGTGGTGCACGAACTGGCGCACTTCAGGGAATCGGATCACAACAAGGCGTTCTACCAGTTGTGCGATCACATGTTGCCGGGGTATCACCAAGTGGAGTTCGATCTGCGGGTGTACCTGACGTGGCGGGAAATGCAGTAGCGAGGGAGTGTGTGGATGGACGTGAGCAAGACCAAGAGCAGCTTCTATCGCCGTCTGTACGTGGCGTACCTGATCGACAGCGGGCTGGCCAGCAGCGTACCGGCCCTGACCGACGTGACGGGCATGCCCCGGCGTACGGCCCAGGACACCATCGCTGCCTTGGCGGACCTGGACATCGTGTGCGAATTCGAGCAGGAAGAGGGCGCGCGCAACCATGCCGGGCGCTATCGGATTCGCGAGTGGGGAGCGATCGACCGGGGCTGGATCGAACGTAATCTGCGCCAGATCAAGGTGGTGTTGGAGTATCCCTAGGTCTCGCTGTGGTAGATCGGACGCCTATCGCGAGCAGGCTCGCTCCCACAATGGATCTCCATTGTATTCAGTTACCGTGGGAGCGAGCCTGCTCGCGATGGGGTCCTCAGGAGCGCCGCATACCTATATGTGGAATGCCATCCTCGACATACTCCTCACCCGCCACCTCGAACCCGTACCGCCCGTAATACCCCTGCAGGTGCGCCTGGGCCGACAGGTAGATCGGGACATCGGGCCAACGTTTTTGCGCCTGTTTCAGCGCCTGGGCAATCAGTTCGTGGCCCAGTCCCTTGCCGCGATAATCGGGCGCGGTGATCACCCGTCCGATCACGACGTCGCCGCCTTGCAGTTCAGGGTCGAGCAGGCGCAGGTACGCTGCCAGCCGATCCCCGTCCCAGGCCATCAGGTGGCAGGTATCGCCTTCCAGATCCTGGCCATCCACGTCCTGGTAGACACATTTCTGTTCGACCACGAACACGTCGACGCGCAGTTGCAGAATCGCGTACAGCTGCTCCTTGCCCAGATCGCTGTGGTGTTTGCAGACCCAATCGATTGTCATCTTCACGTTTCCTTGTCTCAGTGATTGCGATACTAAGCGTCCGGGCGAGGGATGTCTGTATGGCGCAGAAATCTGTGACAAAGGCCAAAATGCCATCATTCATTTCGTGCGGTGCCGTCTTCTTTGTGTAATCTGAAGTGAAGCGCTGTGCTGTGGCTTCTATGAACTAAGGTAAGTAGCTGGGTCTTGCCGGTAAGGGTCCCTGGAGTTTTGGCTGAAAACACGTGGGCAGCCTGCCCGCTAAGGATTTTCGAGCATGCCGCGATTGCATCGAGCGTTGGTCTTGATCGGATTGCTGTTGCTGACTCAAAACGCGGCAGCGGAAAAGCTGCGACTGGTCGCCGACGCCTGGCCACCCTTTACCGACGCCACGCTGGTCAACGGTGGCTTGGCCACCGACATCGTCGCCACCGCGCTGGCTCGCGCCGGCTACGCCAGCGAATTTGAACAGGTGCCGTGGGCGCGTGCGTTGATGGGGCTGGGCGAAGGGCGTTACGACGTACTGGTGAATGCCTGGTACGCCGAGGAGCGCACGAAGCTGGGGCAGTTTTCCGGCGAGTACCTGCTCAATCGCGTGCGCTTTCTCAAGCGCAAGGACGCGCCCATCGAGTTCAATAACCTGCAGCAACTGCACATGTATCCCATTGCCGTGGTGCGCGGCTACGCCTATTCGCCGGCCTTCGAGGAAGACGCCTCGCTACAGAAAGTCCCGGTGCACAGTTTCGCCATGGCCGTGCGCATGGTCGCCGCCGACCGGGTCAAGCTGACCCTGGAAGACGAATACGTCGCGCGTTACTACCTGGCCCGCGAGTCGGCCAAGGTCCGCAACTCCGTGGAGTTCCTGCCCAAGCCCCTGAGCGAAAACAGCCTGCACATTCTGGTCAGCCTGAAGAATCCGCAGCATGCACAGATCGTCGCCGGCTTTGATCGGGAGATTGCCGAGATGAAGGCGGACGGCAGTTATGCGCGGTTGATGAAGCAGCATGGGATGTGAGTGTCGGTGCGGCTGACGGCCTCTTCGCGAGCAAGCCCGCTCCCACCCCGGAATGCGTTTCCCTGTGGGAGCGGGCTTGCTCGCGATGGCGCCTGATCAGCGGCTACGAACCCTCGCCAGTGTCCTTGATCAGATGCGCCGCCAGCGTGCGCAACGGCCCCAGCTGCCGACAGATCAGCGCCAGCTGAGTCTGCACCAGTCGCTGACCCTCATCGATCTCGTCCGGCATCTGTTCCAGATCGTCGGCCAGCGCTTCTTCTTCATCGCTCTGAATCGCAATCGGCGTTTTGCTCGCCAGGCCCTGGGCGATTTCGTCGATGCTGTGCGCCAGTTTCACCCCGGCGCCTTCGATCAAGTGCTCGCGCACGTCTGCCGGCAGCAGGGTTTCCCGGTGCGCGCCCAACCCAGACAAATAGCTGAGCAAGGTGTGTGACAGCACCAGGAAACGGAACCCGACATCCGCTTCCTTACGGAAATGCCCCGGCTCCATCAGCATATTGGCCAGGGTCGTCGACAGCGCCGCATCGGCGTTGTGCGCGTTGCGTCGGGCAAGGCGATACGCCAGGTCGTCGCTTTTGCCAGCGGCGTATTGCTGCATGATCTGGCGCAGGTAGATGCTGTTGCAGGTCAGGGTGTTGGCCAGCACCTTGTTCAGGCGTCGACCCTGCCAGTCGGGCAGGAACAGGAACACCGCCAGCCCGGCGATCAGGCTGCCGAGCAATGTATCGAACAGTCGCGGCAGGAACAGGCCGTAGCCATCGCCCACCTGGTTGAAGCAGAACAGCACCATCAGGGTGATCGCGGCGGTGGCCAGGGTGTAGCGGGTGGTTCGGCTGATAAAGAACACCACCCCGGCGGCGATGGCGAAGCACGACTGCACCAGCGGGTTGGGGAACAGGTCGAACAGCGCCCACGCCACCGTCAGGCCGATGGCGGTGCCGACGATCCGCTGCCCGAGCTTGCGGCGTGTGGCACCGTAGTTCGGCTGGCAGACGAAGAGCGTGGTGAGGATGATCCAATAGCCCTGGGACGGGTGAATCAAATGCACCATGCCGTAGCCGATGCTCAAGGCCAGGGGCAGGCGCAGGGCGTGGCGGAACAGCAGCGAGGTCGGTGTCAACTGCGTGCGCAGGCGAATCCATACGTCCTTGAGATTGCGTGGCGAGCGGTCGAGCAGGCTGCTGTCGCTGGCGTCGGCGAGGGCGTCGGGGTTGCTCGCGTCGCTGAGCAGGCGGTCCAGGGTGCCGAGGTTGGCGGACAGCGCCCGCAGGGACCGCAGCAGCCCGCGCCAGGCCGGATTGCTCTGGATGCGCAGGTGCTCGAGCGAGGCATTCAGGTCTCCCAGGGCCTCGGCGAAGCTGGCGTCGTAAACGAACGGCTGGCGCATCTGGATCGATTCCGCCAGGGCCCGGCAGGCCTTGCCTTGCTGGCGCAGCAGGCGCTGGCAGCGGAACAGCACGTCGCTGTGGAAAAACGCCTCGGCCAGGGCGTTGTACGGATAGTGCGAGGAACTGGCGCGTTCGTGGATGTCCTGGGCGAGGAAGTAGAGCTTCAGGTAGCGGCTGACTTTCGACCCCGGTCGGCCATTGCCGACCCGGTGCAGGATGATTTCCTTGGCGGCGTTCAGTGCGGCGACGACGCGGCCGTTCTGCTGGGCCAGTTCCAGTCGGCGCGCTTCCACGTCCAGCTGGCGGATCGGTTCCAGCAGTGACGATTTCAGCTTCAGGTAGAAGCCCAGCTCGCGAAAAAGACGCGCCAGGCTCTGCTGCACCGGCTGGTTGGAAAACAGTGCCTGCCACAGAACCGACAGCGCGCCGTACCACGCTGCCCCGGCCACCAGCAGCATCGGCTCGTGCCAGAAATCGGTGACCGCGCCGCCGCGCTGGTCCACGCCGATCATGGTGTAGACCGACAGGATCAGGGTCGCCGAGGCGATGGCGCCATAGCGTTCGCCCAATGCTCCGAGCATGGTCAGGCCGAAACCGGCCAGGGCCAGGGCGATGACAAACAGGATCGGGTAGGGGAACAGCAGTTCGACCGACAGCGCGGCGATGCTGAAACACACGAGCGTCACCGCCAGCGAATTGAGGCGGCCCTGCCAGCTGTCGTCGGTCTCGGCCAGGGCGCTGGCGATGATGCCGAGGAACAGTGGAATGAGCAGGCCCATTTCATCCTGATACCAGCACAGCGCCATGCTGCCGGTCAGGGCGATGAACACCCGCACACTGTAGCTGAATTTATCCAGCGCCCAGATACGACGCAGAGACTGACGAAGAGGGGTCGATGACATGAAGTGCGAAGGCCTTCCGAGGCAATGACGCTAAATTGAGCCAGTAATGACGTCGACGCAATGGCGCCGATCACATCTGACAGCAAAATCTGTTCCTTCAAGCGCGACGGATGATCATTGTGGGAGCGAGCCGGCTCGCGAAGAGGCCGGCACAGTCAACATCTGAGCTGATCACAAGAGCGCTTTCGCGAGCAGGCTCGCTGCCACATTTTTGGGCGCGCGGTCAGACATACTGCGCAGCGGCGTAACCCGAGGCCCAGGCCCACTGGAAGTTGAAGCCGCCCAGGTGACCGGTGACGTCGAGCACTTCTCCAATGAAATACAAGCCCGGGCTTTTCAGTGACTCCATGGTCTTGGACGAGACTTCGCGAGTGTCGACGCCGCCCAGGGTGACTTCGGCGGTGCGATAGCCTTCGGTGCCGGCCGGGACGACTTTCCAGCTCGCCAGTTTCTCGGCAATGTCGGCCAGTTCGGCGTGGGTGTACTGCTTGATCGGTTTGGACACGAACCAGTTATCCGCCAGCAGGTTGGCCATCTTCTTGGTGAAGATCTCGCCGAGCAGGGTTTTCAGCTCGCTGTTCGGTCGTTCGCTTTGCTGCTGTTGCAGCCAGCCTGGTACGTCATGGTCCGGCATCAGGTTGATTTCGACCGTGTCGCCGGATTCCCAGAACGAGGAAATCTGCAAAATCGCCGGGCCGCTGAGGCCTCGGTGGGTGAACAGGATGTTTTCGCGGAAGCTCTGGTCGTTGCAACTGACCAGGCAATCCACCGAGGTGCCGGACAGCTCGGTGCACAGTGCCTTGAGCTGGTCGGTGATGGTGAACGGCACCAGGCCGGCGCGGGTGGGCAGCAGTTCGTGGCCGAATTGCTTCGCCACCTGATAGCCGAAACCGGTGGCGCCCAGGGTCGGAATCGACAGGCCGCCAGTGGCGATCACCAGCGATTGGCAGGTGATCTGGCCGAGGGTGGTGTCCAGCAGATAACCGCTTTCCAGCTTCTCGATGCTCTGGATCGATGTGTCCAGGTGCAGGCTGACGCCGACCTGCTCGCACTCGTTGAGCAGCATGTCGAGAATGTCGCTGGACTTGTTATCGCAGAACAACTGACCGAGCTTTTTCTCGTGGTAAGGCACGCCGTGCTTGGCGACCATGCCGATGAAATCCCACTGGGTGTAGCGCGCCAGGGCCGATTTGCAAAAGTGTGGGTTGTGCGAGAGGAAATTGCCCGGTTCGCTGTACATGTTGGTGAAATTGCAGCGCCCACCGCCCGACATCAGGATTTTCTTGCCGGCCTTGTTGGCATGGTCAAGCAACAACACCTGGCGCCCGCGCCCGGCGGCGGTCAGTGCACACATCAACCCTGCGGCGCCAGCGCCAATGATCACGACTTCGGTAGAACGCAAAACGGTGTCCTCTGGATGACTCACCACAAAACAAACTGTGGGAGCGAGCCTGCTCGCGATGGCAGCGTGCCAGATACATTCAAGTGTCTGATACTCCGCCATCGCGAGCAGGCTCGCTCCCACAGGGGAAGTGCGGCGTTGTTACAGAATACGCACGCGCAACGAGCGGCCCTTGATCTTGCCGTCGTTCAGGCGCTGCAAGGCCTGTTTGGCGACGCCGCGTTCCACGGCCACGTAGGCCTGGAAGTCGAAGATCGCGATCTTGCCGACCTGGGCGCCGGGAATGCCGGCCTCACCGGTCAATGCCCCCAGGATATCGCCCGGACGCACCTTGTCCTTGCGGCCGGCGGCGATGCACAGGGTGCTCATCTGCGGCAGCAGCGGACCGCCGCCCTGGGACTTGAGGTTGTCCACCTGGTCCCAGGTCAGCGGGCTCTTCTGCAGTTCTTCGATGGCCTGCGCACGCTGTGCTTCGGACGGCGCGACCAGGCTGATCGCCAGGCCTTTCTCGCCGGCGCGACCGGTACGGCCGACACGGTGGATGTGAATTTCCGAGTCGCGGGCCAGTTCGACGTTGATCACCATGTCCAGCGAGTCGATGTCCAGGCCGCGGGCGGCGACGTCGGTGGCCACCAGCACCGAGGTGCTGCGGTTGGCGAACATCGCCAGGACCTGATCGCGGTCACGCTGTTCCAGGTCGCCGTGCAGGCCGACCGCCGAAATGCCTTTGGCGGTCAGGTGATCGACCGTTTCCTGAACCTGCTGCTTGGTGAAACAGAAGGCCACGCAGGACGCCGGGCGGAAGTGGCCGAGCACCTTGGTCACCGCGCTCATGCGCTCTTCCGGGGAAATCTCGTAGAAGCGCTGCTCGATCTGCGTGTCGTCGTGGAACGCCTCGGCCTTGACCTGCTGCGGATTGCGCATGAACTTCGCCGCCAGTTGCTTGATGCCGACCGGGTAAGTGGCGGAGAACAGCAACGTCTGGCGACGCTCCGGGGCCTGCATGATGATTTCTTCGATGGAATCGTAGAAACCCATGTCGAGCATGCGGTCGGCTTCGTCGAGGATCAGCGTGTTCAGGCCATGCAGGACCAGCGAACCCTTGCGCAGGTGCTGCTGGATGCGCCCCGGCGTGCCGACGATGATGTGTGCGCCGTGTTCCAGCGAAGCGATCTGCGGGCCCAGGGACACACCGCCGCACAGGGTCAGGACCTTGATGTTGTCTTCGGCGCGGGCCAGGCGGCGAATTTCCTTGGCGACCTGGTCGGCCAGTTCGCGGGTCGGGCACAGGATCAGCGCCTGGCAGCCGAAATAACGCGGATTGATCGGGTTCAGCAGGCCGATACCGAAGGCCGCGGTCTTGCCGCTGCCGGTCTTGGCCTGGGCGATCAGGTCCATCCCCTTGAGGATCACCGGCAAGCTTTGCGCCTGGATCGGCGTCATCTGGGCATAACCGAGGGATTCGAGGTTAGCCAGCATGGCGGCGGACAGCGGCAAAGTATTAAAAGCGGTGGCAATGGTGGTCACGGGACTGGCCTGCAAAACAAAATGTCGCGCAGTGTATCAGTCCCGCTGCCCCGACCTGTAATTTCTGGACGAATTGCTTTATGCGACTCCCGGTCAGTGCTCGATATCGTGTTCGCGACTGACGACCCGGCGCCCGTCCCTGGGCGAGAGCTGGGAGAAAATCGTCGCCGCCAGCATCGCCATGATGCCGACGGTGACGAACGTCAGCTGGAACGCCCCCAGCACCGTGTCCACGCCGTCGTTGCCCACTTGCGCGGTGAACCCGCCGAGCAGGGCGCCGGCGCAGGCCACACCCAGGCTCAGGGACAATTGCGCGACCACCGACAACAGGCTGTTGCCGCTGCTGGCGCTGGCGTCGTCGAGGTCGATCAGGGTCACGGTGTTCATCGCGGTGAATTGCAACGAGTTGATCGCGCCGAGGATCGCCAGCATCCCCAGCAGCAGCCAGTAAGGCGTCTGCTCACTGACCAGGCCCATGCTCGCCAGCATCAGGCCCAGCGCCAGGGTGTTGCCGGTGAGGACGATGCGGTAGCCCAGGCGCTCGATCATCGGGCGCGCCACCGATTTGGCGACCATCGCTGCCGCCGCCAGCGGCAACATGCTCATCCCGGCCTGGGACGGCGAGTAACCCAGCGCCACTTGCAGCAGCAACGGCACGAGGAAGGGCAGGGCGCCGCTGCCCAGGCGGGCGAACAGGTTGCCGAGAATGCCCACGGCGAAGGTGCGGGTCTTGAACAGCGATGGCGCGAACAGCGGGTTTTCGATGTGCCCGGCCCGCAGCCAGTAGGCCGCCAGGCACGCCAGGCCGCCGAACAGCAGCAACATCACCCGCAGGTGCGGCAGGTGCAGTTCGCCGAGGCCTTCCATGGCAATGGTGATCAGCACCATCGCGGCGCCGAACAGCAAAAAGCCCAGGCTGTCGAAGCGCGTGCGCTCGCTGCCGCGCAGGTCGGGGATGAATTTCCACACGGCATAGCAACCGATGGCGCCGACCGGCAGGTTGATCAGGAAGATCCAGTGCCAGGTCAGGTACTCCACCATCCAGCCACCCATGGTCGGGCCGATCAACGGGCCGAGCAGGCCGGGAATGGTGATGAAGCCCATGATCCGCACCAGCTCGGAGCGGGGGTAGGCACGCAGCACCACCAGTCGCCCGACCGGCAGCATCAGCGCGCCGCCCAGACCCTGGATCACCCGTGCGCCGATCAGCATGCCCAGGCTGCTCGACAGGGCGCAGAGCAACGAGCCGATGCTGAACAGCAGGATCGCGCCAAAGAAGATTTTCTTGGTGCCGAAGCGGTCGGCAATCCAGCCCGAGGCCGGGATCAGCAAGGCGACGGTGAGCATGTAGGCGATGATCACACCCTGCATGCGCAAGGGGTCTTCCGCCAGGTCGCGGGCCATGGCTGGCAGGGCGGTGTTGAGGATGGTCCCGTCCAGGGACTGCATGAAGAAGGCGATTGCGACGACCCAGGGCAACCAGCGGGCGGTGACGGCATCGAGCGTTGGGCGGTTGGGCATGGGGCCTCGTGTCAGATTAACCGGTGGAGGGATTTACCTTGTGGGAGCGAGCCTGCTCGCGAGGAGCGTAAACGATGACACGGGCTGTCTGAATGCGTGCCTCGTCTATGAATCCTTCGCGATCAGGCTCGCTCCCACAAGAGGTGCAGGTGTTACAGGGTCAACGTCAACCGGCTGATCAGCGCACCCGGCAACAGCGCCGACGCGGTTGCCCGCTGGCTGTAGGTGCTCGCCGACAGCAACAGTTCCCGCTCGGTCGTCAGCGCTTCGAGCTGCGAACCGAGCAGGCTGAAGGCGCTGTCGTCGAAGCGCATGGTGCTGACCGGCGCCTGTATCTGGCCATTCTCGACCCAGAATGTGGCGAACCGCGTCATGCCGGTCATGCGTGCGCCCGGCAGGTCCGAGTAGTTCAGGTACCAGAGGTTGCTGATGTACAGCCCCGTGCCCAGTTGCCTGAGCACGTCGGCCTCCGGCAGCGCTCCGGCCGCCATGTTCAACGCGCTGGGGGCCTCGCCGCCGCCGGCGCCGTTGGCGGTGAGACCGTACTCGGCGGCGCTGCGCGAGCTGACCAGCTGCGCCTCGGCCTGGCCTTCGACGATCAACTTCAGGTCGCTGCGCGGGTAACCCTCGCCGGAGAAGGCCGGGCTCAACGAGCCACTGACGTGCTCATCCAGTGACACCAGCGGGCTGAACGAATGGTCGCCGCTGTAGAGCTTCTGCAACGGGCTGCTCTTGCTGGCGATCGACTGCGCCGAAAACCCGCCCCAGCTCAGCAGGCTCATGATTTCCTCCAGCGCCGCGGGCGCCAGGTAGGCGCGGTACTGCCCCGGTGCCAGGGTACGCAGGGGGCGACCGAGAAACGCCAGTTGCTCGCGGGCCTGGGCAAAACGCCGGGCGAAGCCTTCGCTGTTCCAGTGGTGCCCGGCGTAGCTGGCTTTCACTGCCTGACCGTTGGCATGGAACAGGCTGAAATCAAAGTTGAAGCTGTTGGCCTGATGCCAGCCGAACGCGCCCGCCGAACTGGCGAACCCCCGACTGATCGGCCCTGCCGCATAGAAGCCCACCAGGTCCAGGCCTTCGGCGGCGCGGGTGATTTCGCCGACCACCTGCTCGGTGTCCGGCAGCGGATGCGCCTGTACATTGTTGCTTTGCCAGCCGTTATGGTTGAGCAGCAGGTAAGGGTCCGGGGGCAGCAGCGGCAAGGTTTCGCGCAACTGCTGCAAGCCGTCGGCCAGCCGCCGGGCATCGACCTCGGCAGCGCCCGACAAGGTGATGTCGAGGTCGGCGTGCCGGCCATCGTTGATCAGTTTCAAGCCCACGCTGGCCTGCTGCACCTGACCGGCCTGGCGCACCTTGGCATGGTTGAAACGCACGAAGGCCGACGCTTCGGCAGCGTAGCTGAGGGTGAACTGCTCCGGCTCGCGAATCGCTTCGCGCAATCCGTTGACCAAGGCCTTGAATGCCGCCGCCTGGCTGTTTGCTGGAGTCGTGTACGTGGTCATCAGGCGTCTCCCCCGAATACATCCACCTGGCTGAACACACAGGCCGGCGACGCGTGACCGACACGAATCACCTGGTTGGGTTCGCCCTTGCCGCAGTTCGGCGTGCCCAGTACCTGGAAGGTGCTGGTGTCGCCGACCGCGCTGAGGCTTTTCCAGAACTGCGCGGAAACCCCCCGGTAGTTCGGGTTCTTCACCACGCCCTTGAGTTCGCCGTTTTCGATCAACTGCCCCCATTCGCAGCCGAACTGGAATTTGTTGCGGGCGTCGTCGATCGACCACGAGCGGTTGGTCGACATCAGGATGCCGTGCTCGATGTTGCCGATCAGTTGCGCCAGCGACTGATCGCCGGGCTCGATGTTGAGATTGGCCATGCGGTCGATGGGCGGACGGTTCCAGCTGCAGGCGCGGCTGTTGGCAACACCGTCCATGCCGGCGCGGAACTGCGACAGCGCGCCGCCCAATGGTCGCAGGAGCAAGCCTTCCCTGATCAGGAACTGCTTGCTCGCCGCGCTGCCGTCGTCGTCATGGCCGTAGCTGGCGAGTTGCTCGGGAATGTCCGGGTCGAAGGTCACGTTGAGCCATTTCGAGCCGTATTGCAGCTGGCCGAAGTCTTGCGCCTTGACGAAGCTGGTGCCGGCGTAATTGCGCTCGTCACCGAGGATGCGGTCCAGTTCCAGGGGGTGGCCGATGGATTCGTGGATCTGCAGCATCATCTGGTCGGGCATCAGCAGCAGGTCCCGCGCACCCGGCGGGGTGTTTGGCGCGAGCAGCAGTTGCAGGGCCTGGTCAGCGATGTGCGGACCGGCACCGATCAGGCCGCAGCGGCTGATCACATCCGCGCCACCCTGCTGGCCGAAGTTCTCGCGGCCCAGGCTGCGGGTCTGGCTGTCGTTGCCGTCGTAGGCGGTGACGTCGAGGCCCGGATAGACGAAACGCTGGGCCTGGCGCAGTTCAGCGCCGGCGCTGCTGAGGTAGATCTGCTCGACGTGGGTCATGCCGATGCTGACCTGCCAGTTGACCAGTCGCTCATCCCTGGGCACGGCGGCGGATTCGGCGCCGAGCAGCTCGTAGCATTCACTCAGGGACGGGAAGGGCTGGTCGAGATTCGGCGAGAAGTAGTCCGCGCGGTCGCTGGAGACCCGTTGATCGCGCAGGTCGAGCAAGGCGTGAGGCTTGAGCTGGCGGGCCTGCTGCTCGGCTTTGTCGAGCGCGGTTTGCAGGCCCGCCGGGGACAGGTCGTTGGTCGCGGCATAGGCCTCGACGCCGTTCACGCGCACGGTCAGCATCGCGCCTTCGTCACGCCGCAGGCTTGGCGGTTCGGCGACGTTCTTGCGCACCGACAGGTACTGCCCGGACTCGCGCACATAACGCAGGGAAAAGAATTCAGCGCCCGTGCGCAAGGCAGCGAAGCGCTGCTTGAGCTGGGGATGGAAATCGAACATGCGTGAAACCTCCTGGCGATGCAGTGGTGGTGAAGCCGTGTTGCGGGAGGAGGGGGTGAAACGATTGCGTGGCGCTAGAGTAGGCCGGCGAGGGGGGAGGATCAAGTTTGAAACGGTGGGGATGTGTGGTTTGTCAGGTCCTCATCGCGAGCCGGCTCGCTCCTGCACTGATCCCGGTCGTACCGAAAATCATAGGTGGGAGCGAGCCTGCTCGCGATGGACCGTGACGCGGTGTATCGGTGTCAGGCGATCTGGCTCACTTCGCGCAAAGCCTTGCCCTTCACCGGCGCATCGCCCGCGACGTAGTAGTCAGCCGTGCTGCGCGGCAATGGCTGGCGACCACGGATCCTGTCGGCGATTTTCTCGGCCATCATGATCGTCGGCGCATTCAGGTTGCCGGTGGTGATGATCGGCATGATCGAAGCATCGACCACACGCAGGCCTTGCATGCCGTGCACGCGACCCTGGCCATCGACCACGGCCATGTCGTCGGTGCCCATCTTGCACGAGCAGGACGGGTGGAACGCAGTTTCGGCGTGCTCGCGGATGAACTTGTCGAGCTGCTCGTCGGTTTGCACCTCGATGCCCGGGCTGATTTCGCGGCCACGGAAGGCGTCCAGCGCCGGTTGCTGCATGATTTCACGGGTCAGGCGAATGCCGTCGCGGAACTCCTGCCAGTCCTGCTCGGTGGCCATGTAGTTGAACAGGATGCTCGGGTGCTGGCGCGGGTCCTTGGACTTGACCTGGATGCGCCCGCGGCTTGGCGAACGCATGGAGCCCATGTGTGCCTGGAAGCCGTGTTCCTTCACGCCGTTGCTGCCGTTGTAGTTGATCGCCACCGGCAGGAAGTGGTACTGGATGTTCGGCCATTCGAATTCCGGGCGGCTGCGAATGAAACCGCCGGCTTCGAACTGGTTGCTGGCGCCGATGCCGGTGCCGTTGAACAGCCACTCGGCACCGATGGCCGGCTGGTTGTACCAGAGCAGCGACGGGTACAGCGAGACCGGTTGCGTGCAGGCGTACTGCAGGTACAGCTCAAGGTGGTCCTGCAGGTTTTCACCGACGCCCGGCAGGTCGTGGACCACCGGGATATCGAGGCTTTCCAGCAGCTTGGCCGGGCCCACGCCGGAACGTTGCAGCAGTTGCGGCGAAGCGATCGCGCCGCTGCACACCAGCACTTCCTTGCGTGCGCGCGCTTCAACGCGTTCTTCGGCGGCGCCGACCAGGTAACGCACACCGACCGCACGCTTGCCTTCGAACAGGATCTTGTCGGTCAGGGCGTGGGTGACGATGGTCAGGGTCGAGCGCTGCTTGGCGACGTCCAGGTAGCCGCGGGCGGTGGAAGCACGACGGCCATTGGGCGTGACGGTGCGGTCCATCGGGCCGAAGCCTTCCTGTTGGTAGCCGTTGAGGTCTTCGGTTCGTGGGTAACCGGCTTGCACGCCGGCTTCGACCATGGCGTGGAACAGCGGGTTGTTTCCGGCTTTCGGCGTGGTCACGCTGACCGGGCCGTCGCCACCGTGGTAGTCGTTCGGGCCGATGTCGCGGGTTTCAGCTTTTCGGAAATAGGGCAGGCAATCGAGGTAGGTCCAGTCTTCCAGGCCTGGCAGCTTGGCCCAGCCGTCGTAGTCCATGGCGTTGCCGCGGATGTAGCACATGCCGTTGATCAGCGAGGAACCGCCCAGGCCCTTGCCGCGACCGCATTCCATCCGGCGTCCGTCCATGTGCGGTTCCGGATCGGTTTCGTACGCCCAGTTGTAGCGCCGGCCTTGCAGCGGGAAGGCCAGAGCGGCCGGCATCTGGGTACGGAAGTCCAGGCGGTAGTCCGGACCACCCGCTTCGAGCAGCAGAACAGTGACGCCGGCGTCTTCGGTCAGGCGGGTCGCCAGGGTGTTACCGGCCGAGCCGGCACCGACGATGATGTAATCGAATTCTTGGGACATTGAATGCACCCTCTTTGAAATTGGGTCAGGTCATGGCGAGTGCTGCGCACTCGATCGCGAGCAGGCTCGCTCCCACAGTGGAGCGCGTGCTTCTGTGGGAGCAGGCTTGCCCGCGAAGGCGGCCTCGCGGGCAATGCAGGGCTCGGGGCTTAGAACACCGAGACGTAATCGCCCAGCTCGACCTGTACCGATTTGATGCGAGTGAAGTTGTTCAGCGAGCTGATGCCGTTCTCGCGGCCCACACCCGATTGCTTGTAGCCACCGACCGGCATCTTGGCGTCGGATTCGCCCCAGGCATTGATCCAGCAGATGCCCGCTTCCAGTTGGTGAATGATGCGGTGGGCACGGTTCAGGTCCTTGGTGACCACACCGGCGGCCAGGCCGAAGTCGGTGTCGTTGGCACGGCGGATCACTTCTTCTTCGCTCTCGTAGCTCAGGATCGCCATCACCGGGCCGAAGATTTCCTCGCGCACGATGGTCATGTCGTCGGTGCAGTCGGTGAACACGGTCGGTGCGACGAACGCGCCCTTGCCGAGCTCGCCTTCGGTCAGGCGACTGCCGCCGCACAGTACGCGAGCGCCTTCTTCCTTGCCCTTGGCGATGTAGCCCAGCACGCTTTCCATGTGGGCGAAGCTGACCAGCGGGCCGAAGTTGGTGTTTTCGTCTTCCGGGTTGCCGATGCGGATGCGCGCCACGCGCTCGGCGATCTTGGCTTCGAAAGCGGCCTTGAGGTGGCTCGGCACGAACACGCGGGTGCCGTTGGTGCAGACCTGGCCGGAGCTGTAGAAGTTGGCCATCATCGCAGTGTCGGCGGCGCGATCCAGGTCGGCGTCGTCGCAGATGATCAGCGGGGATTTGCCGCCCAGCTCCATGGTCACGTCCTTGAGCGAAGAGCTCGAGGCGCTGGCCATGACTTTCTTGCCGGTGTCGGTGCCGCCGGTGAACGAAATTTTTTCGATGCGCGGGTGCTCGGTCAGCCAGGTGCCGACTTCACGGCCGCTGCCGGTCAGGACGTTGAACACACCCGCCGGAACACCGGCCTCGGTGTAGATCTCGGCCAGTTTCAGGGTGGTCAGCGACGTGACTTCGCTAGGTTTGAAGATCATCGCGTTGCCGGCGGCCAGGGCCGGTGCGGATTTCCACAGGGCGATCTGGATCGGGTAGTTCCACGCGCCGATCCCGGCCACCACGCCCAGCGGCTCGCGACGGGTGTAGACGAAGGACGTGGTGCGCAGCGGAATCTGCTCGCCTTCGATGGCGGGCACCAGGCCTGCGTAGTATTCCAGTACATCGGCGCCGGTGACGATGTCGACGTAGCGGGTTTCGGAGTAGGCCTTGCCGGTGTCCAGGGTTTCCAGGGCGGCCAGTTCGTCGTTGCGCTCACGCAGGATTTCCACGGCGCGACGCAGGATGCGCGAACGCTCCATGGCCGTCATGGCGGCCCAGATTTTCTGGCCCTTTTCGGCGCTGACCACGGCACGCTCGACGTCTGCTTGGGTGGCGCGTTGGACTTTTGCGAGGACTTCACCGTTAGCCGGGTTGATGGCTTCGAACGTGGCATCGCTGCCAGCGTCGGAGTAAGCGCCATCGATGTAGAGTTTTTGCAGTTCGAAACGGGCCATAAAGTCCTCGCAAGTGCATCAGTGATTGGCTCGATCCGGGTGTTGAGCGTTCTAGATGTGCTCTAACTCACCCGCTTGGCCAGTTGGAAATCCATGTATTCGTAAGCGATCCGGTGTGCCTGCTCGGTGTCGAAAGCATCTCCCGACAGCGCGCCGCGCAACCACAAGCCGTCAATGAGCGCCGCCAGGCCCCGGGCTGCACTGCGCGCATCATCGAGCGGCAATACACGGCGGAACTGGCAGCACAGGTTGGAATACAGACGGTGATCGTTGATCCGCTGCAACCTGTGCAAAGACGGGTGGTGCATGCTGGTGGCCCAGAAGGCCAGCCAGGTTTTCATTGCCGGGCCATTGACCTGGCTGGCGTCGAAGTTGCCTTCGATGATCACCTGCAGATGCGCCCGCGGGCTGTCATCTGTCAGCGCCTGCCGGCGCGCGGTGACGTTCTCGCTGAGGACGGTCATCAGGTACTGCGCAGTGGCAGCGATCAGGCCGTTCTTGTCCTGAAAGTAATGACTGATGATGCCATTCGAGACACCGGCCAAACGGGCGATCAGCGCAATGCTGGCGTCCCCCATCCCGACCTGATCGACCGCTTGCAACGTGGCTTCGATCAACTGCTGGCGACGGATGGGTTGCATACCGACCTTGGGCATCTTGCACATCTCCTTAGGCCTTGCGGCAGACGTCAAACGGCTACCGGCTTGTGGCCAGTCTATTTTGTTTTGATTGAACGTTCAATCAACAAAGAATAAGCTCTGCGACAAATCGTCGCTCCTTGCCGGTTTTTCCAAGCTGTAAAGGGCGATAAACCGACATCCGAATCGGCTCGAAACCGGCGTGCGAAAGCATCGGCGGGCTTCGAGCTTTTTTCGGGGTGTCTTTATATCACCCGCCGGTCGGCTGCCCACTAACCGATTGGTCGGGTACCGCGTTTGCCTTGTGTTCTTCTGCCGCACTGCCCGGAGCATCTGTGCCATGAGTTCTGCTTCCCTGATAAAGACCCCACCGGAGAAGGTGACGGTCAACGGTTGGGTGTTCTACACCTCTACCGCGTTGATCCTGTTGTTGACCGCCATCCTGATCATCGCCCCCCAAGAGGCGGGCAGGATGCTGAGCACGGCGCAAGCCTGGCTGTCCCGCAGCTTCGGCTGGTACTACATGGTGGTGATTGCCGCCTATCTGATCTTTGTCGTCGGCCTGGCGTTTTCGTCCTACGGCAAACTGAAACTGGGCAGCAAGGACGACACCCCGGACTTCAGCTACGGCGCCTGGGCGGGGATGCTGTTTTCCTCGGGCATCGGCATCTCGTTGCTGTACTTCGGTGCGTCCGAGCCGCTGGATCACTATTTCAACCCGCCGGAAGGCGTGGCCGGCAGCAACCTGGCGGCGCGCCAGGCGGTGCAACTGACCTTCCTGCACTGGGGCCTGCATGGCTGGGCGATCTACGCGCTGGTCGGCCTGGCCGTGGCTTACTTTGCCTACCGTCACAACCAGCCACTGGCGTTGCGTTCGGCGCTGTACCCGCTGGTGGGTGAGCGCTGGGTCAAAGGCGCGGCCGGCCATGCGGTGGACGGCTTCGGCATGTTCGTGACCCTGCTGGGGCTGGTGACAAACCTGGGAATCGGTTCGCTGCAAGTGTCGTCGGGCCTGGAAAACCTGTTCGGCATGGAGCACAGCAACACCAACCTGCTGATCGTCATCATCGTGATGAGCACCGTGGCGACCATCGCCGCCGTGTCCGGTGTGGAAAACGGTATTCGTCGGCTGTCCAACCTGAACATCGTGCTGTTCAGCGGGCTGCTGATTTTCGTGCTGCTGTTCGGCCCGACCTTGCACCTGCTCAACGGTTTCGTGCAGAACGTCGGGGATTACCTGAACGGCGTGGTGCTCAAGACCTTCGACCTGTACGTCTATGAAGGCGACAGCGCCAAGTCTGACCGCTGGCTGGGTCTGTGGACCCTGTTCTACTGGGCCTGGTGGATTTCCTGGGCACCGTTCGTGGGCATGTTCATCGCACGTATTTCCCGTGGTCGCACGGTGCGTGAACTGGTGGCTGGCGTGTTGCTGATCCCGTTGGGTTTCACCCTGGCGTGGCTGTCGATCTTCGGCAACTCGGCGCTGGACCTGGTGATGAACCACGGTGCGGTGGAACTCGGCAAAACCGCGCTGGAACAGCCTTCCATGGCGATTTATCAGCTGCTTGAACATTACCCGGCGTCGAAGGTGGTGATCGGCGTGTCGATTTTCGTCGGTTTCGTGCTGTTCCTGACCCCGGCGGATTCCGGGGCGGTGATGATGGCCAACCTTTCGTGCAAGGGCGGCAATGTCGACGAGGATGCGCCGCACTGGCTGCGGATCTTCTGGTCGGTGGTGATCACTCTGGTGACCATCGGGCTGCTGTTCGCCGGTAATTTCGAAGCCATGCAAACCATGGTCGTGCTGGCGGGCCTGCCCTTCTCGGTGGTGCTGGTGTGCTTCATGTTCGGCCTGCACAAGGCGATGCGCCAGGACAAGCAGATCGAACAGGAGCAAGCGGAACTGGCGGCGCGCGGTCGCCGTGGTTTCAGTGAACGCCTGACCCAGCTGGACCTGCAACCCAACCAGTCGATCGTGCAACGCTTCATGGACAAGCATGTCAGCCCGGCGCTGGAGGAAGCGGTGGTTCAACTGCGTGGCAAAGGCCTGGACGTGCAGACGTTGCTGGGCAAGGCCAAACGCTGCATTGGCCTGCGGATCGAGATGGAAGAGGGCAACCCGTTCGTCTACGAAGTCAGCCTGGACGGCTACCTGGCCGCCGCCAGCGACACGGTGCCGGCGCACAGCGCGGACGAGCCCCGGGCCCGCTACTACCGCGCCGAGGTGTACCTGCACAACGGTAGCCAGGACTACGACTTGATGGGCTTCACCCAGGAGCAGATCACCCGTGACGTGCTCGATCAGTTTGAAAGCCATCGGCAACTCCTTGGCCGGGTGTATAGCTGAGGGGTGAAGGGATGCGGTGTTTCTGTCTGAGCACCGCGTCGCATTCTTCGCGATAAGCCATAAACAAAAACGCCGCGATCCTCTCGCGGCGTTTTCGTGTCTGTTGCCTTAACCCAGGTTCTTGCCGAGCAGTGCGTGGTACAGCTCGCTGTCGCCGAGGATCCCCACCACCCTGTTGTTGTCGTGCAGCACCAGTTTGTTGCCGGTCTGGTAACGGATCTGCAGCGCGTCACGCATGCCGATGTTGGAGTCCACCAGCGTCGGCCGGCGACCCAGACCTTCCACGGCCTGCCCGGGTGCCCAGTTCTGCAGGTCGAGGCTGGCACCGTTCTGGCGGGCGCCCTTGATCGTGTTGCCTTCCGCCAGGTCCAGCCACGAATCGCCGCCCGGATCGAGGCACACCGAGCCGTTGATGCGCTTGCAGTTGTCCAGGGTGCGCATCAGGCTGCGTCCGCACAGCACGTTCAGCGGGTTGGTGTGCGCGACGAAGGTGCGCACGTAGTCATCTGCCGGGTTGAGCACGATTTCTTCAGGCTTGCTGTACTGGATGATCCGCCCGTCTTTCATGATCGCGATGCGGCTGCCCAGTTTCAGGGCTTCGTCGAGGTCGTGACTCACGAACACGATGGTTTTGCTCAGCTTGCGTTGCAGTTCCAGCAACTCGTCCTGCAGGCCCTGGCGGATCAGCGGGTCAAGGGCCGAGAACGGTTCGTCCATCAGCAGGATGTCGGCGTCCATCGCCAGGGCGCGGGCCAGGCCGACGCGTTGCTGCATGCCGCCGGACAGTTCGTCGGGCTTCTTGTTGCGCCATTGGGTCAGGCCCACCAGTTCGAGTTTCTCATCGACCAGTTTCCTGCGGTCCTTCTCCGGGCGACCCTGCATTTCCAGGCCGAAGCTGATGTTCTCGCGCACCGTCAGCCAGGGCATCAGGGCGAACTTCTGGAACACCATTGCAATGCGCTTGGTGCGCATCATCTTCAGTTCGGCGGCGCTGCAGGAAGCGATGTCGATCTGCCGGCCCTCGTGCTCGACGAACAGCTTGCCGCGACTGACGGTGTTGAGACCGTTGATGCAGCGCAGCAGGCTGGACTTGCCGGAACCGGACAGGCCCATCAATACGCAGATTTCACCTTTCTCGATATCCAGGCTGGCTTTCTCGACACCGACGATCTGCCCGGTCTTTTTCAGGATCTCGTTGCGGGTCATGCCCTGATCCAGCAGCTTGAGTGCCTCGCGCGGATCCTTGGTGAAGATTACGTCGACGTCTTCGAAGCGAATAATGCTCATGCGTCACCCCCTACTTTAGCGTCGGGTTGTTTGCAGATACGGTCGAGCATGATCGCCAGCAATACGATCGCCAGGCCTGCTTCGAAGCCCAGGGCGATATCAGCAGTGTTCAGTGCGTTGACCACCGGTTTGCCGAGTCCGTCGGCGCCCACCAGTGCCGCGATCACCACCATCGACAACGACAGCATGATGCACTGGGTGATGCCGGCCGCGATGCTCGGCATGGCGTGGGGCAGTTCGATCCTTGTCAGCAGTTGGCGACGCGAGCAGCCGAAGGCCTTGCCGGCGTCCATCAGTTCCTGTGGAACATCGCGGATACCCAGGTAGGTCAGGCGAATGGGCGCGGCAATCGCGAACACCACTGTCGAAATCAGACCCGGGACCACACCCAGCCCGAAGAGGGTCAGGGTAGGAATGAGGTATACGAAGGTCGGTACGGTCTGCATCAGATCGAGTACCGGTCGCATGACGGTGTAGAACATGGGTTTGTGCGCGGCGACGATGCCCAGCGGCACGCCGATCAGTACGCAGACCAGGGTGGCGAACATGACCTGCGCGAGGGTTTCCATCGTTTCCTGCCAGTACCCCAGGTTGAGGATCAGCAGAAAGGAGGCAACGACGAAGGCGGTCAGGCCCCATTTGCGCTGGATGAAATGTGCCAGCAGGGCAATCAGGCCGATCAAGACCAGCGGGTTGAACCAGGTCAGCGCAAACGTCACGCCGTGGATCATCGTTTCCAGTGACACGGCGATTGCGTCGAAGGTGTTGGCGCCGTGTTGCGTCAACCATTCAACGAAGCCCGCGATGTACTGGCCTAGAGGTATTTTCTGATCAATCAGCATGGTAGTGAACGTCCGCATGCAAGGAATAAACAGCCAGGCGGGCAGGCCCGCCCGGCATAAGCGATTTACTGCGCGAGCTTGGCTTTTACGGCCTCCAGGCCAGGTTTACCGTCAATGGTGGTCACGCCAGCGAGCCAGGTATCGAGGACCTGTGGGTTCTTTTTGAGCCAGGCCTTGGCGGCCGCGTCAGGCTTCATCTTGTCGTCCAGGATGTTGCCCATGAGTTCGCTTTCCATGTCGACGGTGAACTCCAGGTTTTTCAGCAACTGGCCCACGTTGCTGCATTCCTCGGCGTAACCCTTGCGGGTGTTGGTCGCCACGGTGGCGGCACCGAAATCCGGGCCGAAGAAATCATCGCCACCGGTGAGGTACTGGATCTTGAAGCGCTTGTTCATCGGGTGCGGCGCCCAACCGAGGAAGACCACGGCGGTGTCGCGTTTCTGCGCGCGGTCGACCTGCGACAGCATCCCCGCCTCGCTGGATTCGACGACCTTGAAGCCCGCGTCCTTGAGGCCGAAGGCGTTCTTGTCGATCATGCTCTGGATCAGGCGGTTGCCGTCGTTGCCGGGCTCGATGCCGTAGATCTTGCCGTCGAGTTCCTTCTTGAATTTGGCGATGTCGGCGAAGTCGTGCAGTCCCTTGTCATACAGGGCCTGAGGCACGGCCAGCGTGTACTTGGCGCCCTTGAGGTTGGTGCGCACGGTTTCAACGGTGCCGGCGTCGCGGTAGGCCTTGATGTCGTTTTCCATGGTCGGCATCCAGTTGCCGAGGAAAACGTCCATGTTCTTGCCGTCGGCCAGGGACTTGTAGGTCACCGGTACGGAAATCATGGTGGTCTTGGTCTTGTAGCCCAGTGCGTTGAGCACGACGCTGGTGGTGGCGGTTGTCGCGGTGATGTCGGTCCAGCCGACATCGGAGAAGTTCACGGTATTGCATTGGGCCGGTTCGGCGGCTTGCGCCAGAAACGGCAGGCTCAGCATGGCGGCCAACAACAACGACGGGGAACCTTTCATGAATGGACTCCTTGGTGTTTTTTTTTGGCAGTGTTCCGACTGGGACCACCGCACTTATGGGTTGCGGTTGGGTGGCGTTCTTGTGACAGCTCTACCGCAGCGCCTTGCAATCGAGTCGATAAGATCATGTACCAGTGAAAATCTGACGCCTACAGGGTGCGTCGTAACCAGTACAGGGAGGGTCGCATCCAGTGTCGGTGACGTCGTTTACAGATTTTTTCAGGCCCATTTGCCGCGCTGAGCCGCAAAAAAGCGGCGAAACATGGCGTAAAACGCCAGCGGCGTTTGTGGACATGAGTGCGTCGGTTCGAGACGTCGCACGACACCGCAAAAGCCTGATGATGCGGCCATCTCGGCGGATTGCAGCTTGAGCGTAGCAGCTCCGTCACCGGGCGCTTCTGCGCCTGGAGTTGGCACATCCAGGAGTTCGGCAGCAATGGCTATCAGCGTTTTCGACCTGTTCAAAATCGGCATCGGTCCTTCCAGTTCGCACACCGTCGGGCCGATGCGCGCCGCAGCGCTGTTCGTACAGGGCTTGCGTGAGCAAGGGCTGCTCGAGCAGGTGCGGCGTGTCGAGGTGCAGCTTTATGGTTCGTTGTCGGCCACCGGCATCGGACACGGCAGCGACAACGCGGTGATCATGGGGTTGATGGGCGAGTGGCCGGATGCGATCGATCCGTCGCAAATCGGCATCCGCATCGCCACCTTGCGCGAAACCGACACGCTGTTGCTCGACAGTCGCCTGCCGGTGCCGTTCATCTGGGCCCGGGACATGCGCCTGATCGATGAAAACCTGCCGTTCCATCCCAACGCCATGACCCTGGTGGCCGAGGGCGCCGACGGCGAGCTGCACCGCGACACCTACTATTCCGTCGGCGGTGGTTTTGTCGTCGATGAGGCGCAAGCCCGCAGCGGTGTGGTGGATCTGGATCGCACCGAGCTGCCCTACGATTTTTCCAGCGCCGTCGAGCTGCTCGAGCTCTGCAAGCGGCACAACCTGCGCGTGGCCGAACTGATGATGGCCAACGAGCGGGTCTGGCGCAGCGAGGATGAAATCCGTGCCGGTCTGATGAAGCTCTGGCGCGCCATGCAGGAGTGCGTCGAACACGGGCTCAAGCACGAAGGCATTCTGCCTGGTGGCCTGAATGTGCGTCGGCGTGCGGCCAAGCTGCACCGCAGCCTGCAGGAGCTGAACAAACCCAACGTGATCGGCTCGACCTTGAGCGCCATGGAATGGGTCAACCTGTTTGCCCTGGCGGTCAACGAGGAAAACGCCGCCGGCGGACGCATGGTGACGGCGCCGACCAACGGCGCGGCTGGGATCATTCCGGCGGTGCTGCATTACTTCATGAAGTTCAGCGAGGCGGTGACAGACGCCAACGTGGTCGACTACTTCCTCAGCGCGGCAGCGGTGGGGATCCTGTGCAAGAAGAACGCGTCGATTTCCGGTGCCGAAGTCGGTTGCCAGGGTGAAGTCGGCTCCGCCTGCGCCATGGCGGCGGCGGGCCTGGCGGAAATCCTCGGGGCCACGCCGGAGCAGTTGTGCAACGCGGCGGAAATCGGCCTGGAACACAACCTGGGTCTGACCTGCGATCCGGTGGGCGGCCTGGTGCAGGTGCCGTGCATCGAGCGCAACGCGATTGCCGCAGTGAAGGCGATCAACGCGGCGCAGATGGCGCTGCGCGGTGACGGCCAGCACTTCATTTCCCTGGACCGGGTGATCCGCACCATGCGCGATACCGGCGCGGATATGCATGACAAATATAAAGAGACATCGCGGGGCGGGTTGGCGGTGAGTGCGGTGGAGTGCTGACACCGCGCTGAGCCCATCGCCGGCCGGCTCCCCCCCAGGTATTTTGAGGTGTGTTCCTGATAACAGGCACACCGAAACTCTGCGGGAGCGAGCCTGCTCGCGGTGCGCCGGACCAGTCAAAACTGCGCGCAAATCGAACACCTGCACAAACATGCGCCACCTTTTAGCGCGTCGCTTACAGATAAATGGCCCCATCCCCGGCCGGGTTGAAAGACCCCCGCTTCCGCCCGTCGCCCCGCGCCTTGGGTGACACTCTCTCCCGAACGCCCGCAGCCCAGTTCCCACAAGTGCTACCGATCTGCTCACAGCCTTCTGGGCAGGGCCCTTTGCGCCATTGATGGCACTTATTACCCCCACTCGTGGCACGGCTTATATAGACCGGTCGACAGGTCGTTTTCAGGATTTATTGAACACGCATTCAAATTTAGGCATGGCATTTGCTCTGTCATTACAAAGCCCGTCTCCAGTGCGAGAACGATGGCAATAACAAGAGCCTCCGCCTGAGGCCATCACCCGCTTTGTGTGAGGAGATACCGCGATGACGTCGTTCAACTCCGGGGCCCAACCCCAGAACCGTGCGCCTCAATCCATCGGCTTTCTGCTGCTGGACAATTTCACGCTGATTTCCCTGGCCTCTGCCGTAGAACCGCTACGCATGGCCAATCAGCTGTCCGGTCGCGAGTTGTATCGCTGGACCACGCTCACCGTCGACGGCGGCCAGGTCTGGGCCAGTGACGGCCTGCAGATCACCCCCGACGCCTCCATGCACAAAGCCCCGGCCATGGACACCATCATTGTCTGCGGCGGTATTGGTATTCAACGCACCGTGACCCGTGAGCACGTGTCGTGGCTGCAAAGCCAGGCGCGGCAGTCCAAGCGTCTGGGTGCGGTCTGCACCGGCAGCTGGGCCCTGGCCTGCGCCGGACTGCTGGACGGTTTCGATTGCAGCGTGCACTGGGAATGCCTGGCCTCGATGCAGGAAGCCTTCCCGCGTGTGGCCATGAGCACCCGCCTGTTCACCCTGGACCGTAACCGTTTCACCAGCTCCGGCGGCACCGCGCCACTGGACATGATGCTGCACCTGATCAGCCGTGACCACGGTCGCGAACTGTCGGCAGCGATTTCGGAGATGTTCGTCTACGAGCGTATCCGCAACGAGCAGGATCACCAGCGTGTACCGCTCAAGCACATGCTGGGCACCAACCAGCCGAAGCTGCAGGAAATCGTCGCGCTGATGGAGGCCAACCTCGAAGAGCCGATCGATCTTGACGAACTGGCGGTGTATGTCGCCGTCTCCCGTCGTCAGCTCGAGCGCCTGTTCCAGAAATACCTGCACTGCTCGCCGTCGCGTTACTACCTGAAACTGCGGCTGATCCGCGCTCGCCAGTTGCTCAAGCAAACGCCGATGTCGATCATCGAAGTGGCGTCGGTCTGCGGGTTCGTCTCCACGCCGCACTTCTCCAAGTGCTACCGCGAATACTTCGGCATTCCACCGCGTGACGAACGCGTGGGCTCCAACACCACCCAACAAGTGGCATTGATGCCACTGCCGCAAGCGTTGGTACTGTCGCCGCTGTCCGGGCCGTTGTCGGCGTTGAGCCAGGCGCGCAACGAGTCGACCTTTGCCAGTGTGAGGCTTTAAACCGCATCGCAAGCAGGTGGAATCTTCGCACCGTCACTCCCAACGTTCCGAGGCCGGATTACAGTGGGAGCGACGGTACGAAGCTGCTCGCGCTTGGATGTGTCAGGCGCTACGGCCCTGTTGTTGATACGCCGCCAGCGCCGGCAGCAGTTGCTTGTCGATGGCCTGGCGCACCGCCGGCAGGATGGTCGCGCTGCTGGTGTACATCTGCTTGACCATGGTGCGCAACGTCATCGCCCGCTCATCGTTCAAGCCGCGCACGGCACACTCGCAGGCCTGCTCGGCAGTCGAGCCATTCGGTACTTGAAAACCCAATGACTTGAGTTGGCCCAACAGGTCTTCCTGATCGATCAAATCGGCATGCATCATGGCGCAAATCCTTCTTCCGGGAACGGTGTCGTGGCTCGATTCTGGTAGGGGCGATGGGTGGCGGCAAGGGCGATTTGTCGCAATGGCCGCAATGACTATGAACAGGTCGTTTTCGGCTAACTTGCCTTGTCAGGGACTGGGCACACTGGACCCAGCTTGCTTCACGAAGGTTTGGTCACCCTCGCATGGCGGCTCCTCAACAGTACCCTCTGCCCCGATCCTGTCACGGCTTGCATCGGGGCTTTTTTTGTCCGTGAATCCTGGGGTTTTGTGGGGTTTGGGTGGGCCCCATCGTCGGAACGCCGCCCGGAGCAGGCTCGCTCCCACAGTGGATCAGTGGCTGACACAAATTCTCTGTGGGAGCGAGCCTGCTCCGGGCGGCGTTCCAACGATGAGGTTGATTCTGTCTAACGCTGCAACACCAGGATCCGCGACAACAGCTCATCGCGATCCACATAACACCCCTGGAAATGCCGCGCCCCGGTGGCAGGGTCAAACGCATTGCGCGCATGCAGTGTGCGCCGGTTGTCGAAGCACCAGAGCTCGCCCGGGTTGAGCCTTTGCATCACCCGAAAGCGCTGCTCGCGGGTCATTTCGATGAACCGCCGATAAGCCCGGTAAAGCGTGGGCATCTGCTCCACCGAGGTGTCGAACGGCCCGCGCAGGAAGTTCGCCATGCGGATTTCCGACACCTGCCCCAGGGCGTTCAGCGCGATGATCGGCGCGAGGCAGCGGTAGTCGCTGTGGCGGTCCTTGTTGCGGAACTCCACCGGGATTTCACACAGCGCCTGAAACGACCCGGGGTCTTCCTCGCGCAACGCCTGGGCGATGGCAAAACCGTCGACGAAAATGCTCTCGCCGCCCTCGGCGTCGTTGACCAGGCAATGCAGGAATTGCAGCCCCGGTTGCAACTCGCGGGTCGGCAAGTCGCTGTGCAGGGGCAGATTGAAGGCGGTGTAGGCGTTGCTGTCGGCGTCGGCCTTGGATTGCACATTGAACAGCACGCCGAAATTGCTCTCGCGGATGAACGAGATCCGCTGGGCGATCAACGTCAGCGAGCCAGGCTCGGTGGGCACGCCGCGCACCTGGGTCAGGCCGACATCGCGCACGGCCAGTAACCATTGCAACAACGCAGAGTTGTCGTTCATCAGCGCCGAATACTCGAAGACCGGCAGCGCCAGATCGCTGTGCCAGAGCCTGGCCCCGGGCTTGCTGGCCAGGCGCTCGGCGCGGGATTCGTCATCGTAGGCGTGCGCCCGCAACCATCCGGGGTCGAAGCGACTGTGGTGACCATCCTGCCAGTCGATGCTCAGGCAACCTTGGCCGTCTATACCGGCGTCAGTGGCCGTCAGGTCCTGAGCGACGTCGACGATTTCCAGCACTTGCTCACGGGTCACGGTGTAGACGCATTGTGCACACGGGCAGTTGTCCCGCAGCCATTGATGATGGAAGGGGCTGACGCGGTTGTCGGCCCACTTGACCAGAACACGATCCGCCAGGGCCTGCACGCCATTCAGCGCGCTGATCAACGGATAGGTACGAAAGTCGGCGAGCGCTGCGGCGTTGTTCATGGCGATCTCCTGATTATTTTTTTGTCGGTAGAGCGATCACCCGGCCAATGTAGTCGGGAGCCGGCAGGTCGGCCTGGTCGGCGACGATGGCCTGCAAGCTGGCCAGCGTCGTCTCGCTGAACGGGGTGGATCGCGGCCCGGCGAGGTCGACGTGCAGCAGCATCTGTTCGTTGCCTGCCAGTTCCTTGTCGTCACCGGCCAGGTGCAGGCTGTGATAGAGGTGCAGGCGTTTGCTGTCGTGGCCGATGATCTGCGTGCGCACGTCGACGTCGGCGTCGAGCTTCACTTCGTGCAGGTAATTGAGGTGCAGTTCCAGGGTGAACAGCGAGTGGCCGCTGGCTTCGCGGTTGTGGCTGTCCATGCCCAGGCGATCCATCAGGGCGTCGGTGGCGTAGCTGAAGATCAGCAGGTAAAACGCGTCGCGCAGGTGGCCGTTGTAGTCGACCCAGTCGGGGATGATGCGGGTCTGGTAGGTGGTGAGGAGGGGCATGCGGGTTTGATCCGGAATGTGAGGTGACTGATCAGCCCTCTTCGCGGGCAAGCCCGCTCCCACAGGTAGCGCGGTGTACACAAGACCTGTGGGAGCGGGCTTGCCCGCGATGGGGCCGGCCCTGTTGACACGTTATTCGCTGAACGCCATCCCGTGCTTCTCCTTGGTGGTTTTCACCGCCTCGAGCACGGCCAGCAGGCAATCGTCACGATAGCGCTCCAGTGCCGAAATGCTGTGTTTGCCCAGCTGTTCGCCGGTGCCGTCCACCACGTCATCGATCAGCTTTTCGGTCAGCTCCGGTGCCGGCAGGTAGGTCCACGGCAACTGCAGCGCCGGGCCGAACTGCGCCATGAAGTGACGCATGCCGGCATCGCCACCGGCCAGGGTGTAGGTCAGGAAGGTGCCCATGAACGACCAGCGCAGGCCCGCGCCAAAGCGGATCGCGTCGTCGATTTCACCGGTGGTTGCCACGCCGTCGTTGACCAGATGCAGCGCCTCGCGCCACAGCGCTTCGAGCAGGCGGTCGGCAATGAAGCCCGGCACTTCCTTGCGCACGTGCAGCGGGCGCATGCCCAGGGATTCGTAGACGCTCATCGCCGCCTGCACCGCTTCGGGTGCGGTGTTCCTGCCACCCACCACTTCCACCAGTGGCAGCAGGTAGACCGGGTTGAACGGGTGGCCGACCACGCAGCGTTCCGGATGGGTCGAGCTCTCGTAAAACTCGCTCGGCAACAGCCCCGAGGTGCTGGAGCCGATCAGTGCGTCGGGTTTGGCCGCTGCGCTGATCTTGCTGTGCAGTTCCAATTTCAGTTCGAGGCGTTCCGGGGCGCTTTCCTGGATGAAGTCGGCATCGCGCACGCATTCTTCGATGGTGCTGACAAAGCGCAGGCGGTCCTGCGAGGCGCCGGGCGTCAGGCCTTGTTTTTCCAGTGCTCCCCAGGCATTGGCCACGCGTTTGCGCAGTGCCGCTTCGGCGCCGGGAGCCGGGTCCCAGGCCACCACGTCGAGGCCGTGGGCGAGAGCGCGGGCCACCCAGCCACTGCCGATGACACCGCTGCCCAGGGCGGCGAAGGTTTTGATTTGGGTGATGAAGGTCATGTTCGCATCCTGAAGAGTTCGTGTAACCCTGTGGGAGCGGGCTTGCCCGCGATGAGGACGGTACATCCGCCGAATTTCCTGCGGCAGAACCACCGTATTCGCGAGCAAGCCCGCTCCCACTGGTGAAGTGTTTGCTGGGATCAACCGCGCTGTGTCAGGCCCATTTTCTTGCGGCCCTCGGCCGGGGTCAGGACGCGGGCGCCCATGCGGCTGAGGATTTCGCTGGCGCGCTCGACCAGTTGGCCGTTGGTCGCCAGTACGCCCTTGTCCAGCCAGATGTTGTCCTCCAGCCCGACCCGCACGTTGCCGCCGAGCAGTACGGCCTGCGCCGCCATCGGCATCTGCATGCGCCCGATGCCGAACCCGGCCCAGACCGCGTCAGCCGGCAGGTTGTCGACCATGGCTTTCATGGTGGTGGTGTCCGCCGGCGCACCCCACGGGATGCCCAGGCAAAGCTGGAACAACGGATCGTCGAGCAGGCCTTCCTTGATCATCTGCTTGGCGAACCACAGGTGACCGGTGTCGAAAATCTCCAGCTCGGCTTTTACGCCCAGTTCTTGAATGCGCTTGGCACCGGCGCGCAGTTGCGCCGGGGTCGACACGTAAATGGTGTCGCCATCGCCGAAGTTCAGGGTGCCGCAATCGAGGGTGCAGATTTCCGGCAACAGTTCCTCGACGTGGGCCAGGCGGGTCAACGGTCCGACCAGGTCGGTGTTCGGGCCGAACTCCATGGGGTTCTCACCCGCGCCGATCTCCAGGTCGCCGCCCATGCCGGCGGTGAGGTTGACGATGATGTCGATGTCCGCTTCGCGGATGCGTTCCATGACTTCACGGTACAAGGCCACGTCACGGCTGAACTTGCCGGTTTCGGGGTTGCGTACGTGGCAGTGGACCACGGTTGCACCGGCCTTGGCGGCTTCCACGGCGGCCGCGGCGATTTGTTTCGGGGTGACCGGCACGTGCGGGCTCTTGGCGGTCGTGTCGCCAGCACCGGTGAGTGCGCAGGTGATGATGACGTCGTGGTTCATGGGTGGTTCCTTACAGGCGAGTGCTTGAGGTGAAAGCTTTCCGGGTGAAAAGCCGGGCGTGGTGGTGCCGTTCGCAGCCCCTCGGGCTGCGAATCGGTGGCCAGGTTCGGGTGATTCAGTTACTGGTGAGTTTCAGGTTTTCAGCCGCCGGCTTGCCGTCGAACGTGGTGACGCCCTCAAGCCAGCGCGCTTTGTCTTGCGGGTGATCCTTGAGCCATTGCCTGGCCGATTCGAGTGCGTCCTTGTGATCCAGCAGCGGCTGCATCATCCGGCTCTCGTCTTCGGCGGTGAAGGTCAGGTTGGTCAGCAGGCGCCCGATGTTCGGGCATTGCTCAGCGTAGGTCGGGGCGGTGACAGTCCACACGGTGGCCATGCCTTCGTTCGGGCCCAGGGCGTCTTCGCTGCCGGTCAGGTAAGTCATTTGCACGTTGACGTTCATCGGGTGCGGCGCCCAGCCGAAGAACACCACCGCCTCCTTGCGGCGTACGGCACGGTCCACGGCGGCGAGCATGCCGGCCTCGCTGGACTCGACCAGCTGGAACTTGCCGAGGCCGAACTGGTTCTTGGCGATCATGGCCTTGATCTGGGTGTTGGCGCCCGAGCCTGGCTCGATGCCATAGATCTTGCCGCCCAGCTCCTTTTCGAATTTGGCGATGTCGGCGAAGGTTTTCAGGCCCTTGTCGGCAAGGTAGGTCGGCACGGCGAGGGTGGCGCGTGCGTCTTTCAGGCTCGGCGCATCAAGCACCTTGACCTGGTTGGCGTCGACGAACGGTGTGATGGTCTGGGTCATCAGCGGGTTCCAGTAGCCCAGGAACAGGTCCAGGCGCTGGTCGCGGATGCCGGCGAAGATGATTTGCTGGGAGGCGCTGGTCTGTTTGGTTTTATAGCCGAGGCCGTCGAGCAGGACCTGGGTCATGGCACTGGTGGCGATCACATCGGTCCAGTTCACGACGCCCATGCGCACGTTCTGGCACGACGCAGGTTCGGCCGCCATGACGCTGGCGCTCAGGAAAGCGGTACCGCTGAGTGCAAGAACACAGCTGCTGATCAGTCGTTTCATCTCAGGTTTCCTCGGCAGTTCGTTATTGTGGATTCCGGCGTCTGTGCGCCGGTGATGCCAACGTTACGCAGCCTCGCCCCGGTAAAAACGCACTGCGGCGACCCGCTCTTGCACTGCAGCGACCTGTGCTCTTGAATGCCGCTTGCAAGTGGCGTATCAACGTCGAAATGCTTCCCGCCTCTCGTGACCTGAAATCGAGTGCGCTCCATGTCCCAGGATTTCTACTTGTTGTTGATGCCGGGTTTCTCGGCCATCGGGTTCATCTCGGCCATCGAGCCGTTGCGGGTCGCCAATCGCTTTCGCGGCGAGTTGTATCGCTGGCATGTATTGAGCGCCGATGGCGGGGCGGTGTTGGCCAGCAATGGCATGTCGGTCAACGCCGATGCCGCGCTGGAGCCGTTGAAGAAAGGCGCGACGCTGTTGGTCGTCGCCGGGTTCGAACCGCTGGAGTTCGCCACGCCGGCCCTGCAACACTGGCTGCGCCGGCTGGACAAGGAGGGCGTGACCCTCGGCGCCATCGACACCGGCAGCTTCGTCCTCGCCGAAGCCGGCCTGCTCGACGGTCATCGCCTGACCCTGCACTGGGAAGCCATCGATGCGTTCAAGGAATCGTATCCGCAGCTCAGCGTCACCCAGGAGCTGTTCGAGATCGACCGTCGGCGCATCACCTGCGCCGGGGGCACCGCTTCCATCGATTTAATGCTCGACCTGATCGCCCAGGCCCACGGTCCGGAGCTGGCGATTCAGGTCAGCGAGCAATTCGTGCTGGGCCGCATCCGTCCGCGCAAGGACCACCAGCGCATGGAAGTCGCCACCCGCTACGGCATCCGCAACAAGAAGCTGGTGCAGGTGATCGGCGAGATGGAACAGCACAGCGAGCCGCCGCTGACCACCCTGGCCCTGGCCGAGTCGATCAAGGTCACGCGCCGGCAGCTCGAACGCCTGTTTCGCCTGCACCTGAACGACACCCCCAGCAACTTCTACCTGCGGTTACGGCTGGAAAAGGCCCGGCAGTTATTGCGCCAGACCGACATGAGCGTGCTGGAGGTGAGCATTGCCTGCGGGTTTGAATCGCCGTCGTATTTCACCCGCAGCTATCGGGCGCGGTTTGAACGCTGCCCGCGGGAAGACCGGCGTCGGTTGGAGGATGGGCGGGAACGGGTTTGATAAAGGACTTCAGCCAGAAACAAAACCACTGTGGGAGCGGGCTTGCTCGCGAATGTGGTCATTTATTCAAAATTGATCTTGTCTGACACACCGCTTTCGCGAGCAAGCCCGCTCCCACATTTGATCCTCATCGTGTGGAGGTTTGGCTTACTTCTTCAATAATGCCGCACACGCCGCCTTGTAAGCCTCATGCTGATACTTGTTCAGCGTCGCCGGCAGCTCGTAGCCGTGCTTCTTGGCCTGTGCATTGATCGTCTGCGGCGACAGCAGCGTCACCTCGCAGCTGTCCAGCAACTGGAACACGCCCTCGATCTTGAACGTGGTCGGCCCGCCGGCGAATTCGCCTTTCTTGCTGCGTTTCTTGATCACGATCCGGTCGATGGCATTCTCGCGAACGAACGACGCCACCTGGGCGGCGAAGACCTTGACGTTGGCCGCCTCGTCGTCATCGTCGAGCGCGATCTTCTTGGTGTTGAGGGGCAGATGGCTCAGTGTCTGGCCGTCGAGCGCCGCCACGGCGATGATCGCCTCGCTGCCTTTGATTTCAATGCCGCAGATGTTCATTTCAATCCCTTTCACAAATGATGGTGAGCCGCCTACAGCTCAAGTTGACTGGCTGTGATGCCAAACGCCGCGGCATCGCTGTAAGGCTGCTTAGCGATGTGCTTGGGAAACGGTAGTTCCTGAAGGAGGGAGCTGGCAACGGCGCCAGCCGCCCAAACAGACGTAACGTTTCACTCCTGCCCAATCGACTCCAGAAATTCCGAGCGCTCGTCACTCATTCGTGCCACGCAGTCATTCTGGGCAATGGTGAAGGCCTTGCTGCCGCTGGTCGCCGGGAAGGCTTCGACGGCGCAGTCGGCGTCGCGGGTTTTCAGCCATTGCTGCTGGGCGTTCTTGAGCTTGGCGGTGATGTCGGCCAGTTGCGTCGGGTTTTTGCCATAGGCGCTTTGCAGGCGTTCGGTCAGGGCCTGGTCGTTGTCCTTGAGCAGGTCTTCGGCGGTGGTTCGGCTGTAGACCGAGCATTCCAGGGTCTGGACGTCGTTTTCGACGGCGTCGCAGGGATTGCTGTCGGATTCTTCGGCCGCCTGTACGCCGGTCGCTATCAGTGCCATTGCCAGTAAGATCGATTTCATTGCGCCTGCGCCCCTTTTGCGCTGCAAATCCCGTAATGGCGCGAATTCTGGCCCATGCGCAAGCCCTTGAACAGGTGGCCTGAGGCCTCCGCCGTCGACCCTTTGTCGCGGATTGACGCTTTCGGCAATTCCCCTGTCGTTTTTGCACCCGGCTGCCAATGCACCGAGGCATATGCTGGCCCCAAAGCGCCGGCACACGATTCGGCGCATGAATCGCCAAGAGGGGACAGCCTGATGAGCCCAGCCGAATTGCACGCCGACAGTATCGTTATCGACGGGCTGATTATTGCCAAATGGAACCGTGAGCTGTTCGAAGACATGCGCAAGGGTGGCCTGACCGCAGCCAACTGCACCGTTTCGGTGTGGGAAGGTTTCCAGGCCACCGTCAACAACATCGCCGCCAGCCAGAAACTGATCCGCGAGAACAGCGACCTGGTGATTCCGGTGCGCACCACCGCCGACATCCGCAAGGCCAAGGAGCAGGGCAAGACCGGCATCCTGTTCGGTTTCCAGAACGCCCACGCGTTCGAAGACCAGATCGGCTATGTCGAGGTGTTCAAGCAACTGGGCGTCGGTATCGTGCAGATGTGCTACAACACCCAGAACCTGGTGGGCACCGGTTGCTACGAGCGCGATGGCGGCCTGTCGGGCTTCGGGCGTGAAATCGTCGCGGAAATGAACCGCGTCGGCGTCATGTGCGACCTCTCCCACGTCGGCTCGAAAACCTCGGAAGAGGTCATCCTCGAATCGAAGAAACCGGTGTGCTACTCCCACTGCCTGCCCTCCGGCCTGAAGATTCACCCGCGCAACAAATCCGACGAAGAGCTGAAGTTCATCGCCGACCACGGCGGTTTTGTCGGCGTGACCATGTTCGCGCCGTTCCTGGCCAAGGGCATCGATTCGACCATCGACGACTACGCCGAAGCGATCGAATACACCATGAACATCGTCGGCGAAGACGCCATCGGCATCGGCACCGACTTCACCCAGGGCCATGGCCAGGACTTCTTCGAATACCTGACCCATGACAAGGGCTACGCCCGCCGCCTGACCAGTTTCGGCAAGATCATCAACCCGCTGGGCATTCGCACCGTCGGCGAGTTCCCGAACCTGACCGAAACCCTGCTCAAGCGCGGTCATTCCGAGCGCGTGGTGCGCAAGATCATGGGCGAAAACTGGGTGAACGTCCTCAAGGATGTCTGGGGCGAGTAAGCCGCAGCACTTCTGAATCCTTCCCCCCGGCCATTCGCGCCGGGGGCAACACCAAAATTATTCTGGAGTTAAGTTTCCATGGCCAAGATCGCCCCGCAATTGCCTATCGAAGTCGACAGCGAAACCGGTGTCTGGACCTCCGACGCCCTGCCGATGCTGTACGTGCCGCGTCATTTCTTCGTCAACAACCACATGGGCATCGAGGAAGTGCTGGGCGCCGACGCCTACGCCGAAATCCTCTACAAGGCCGGCTACAAGTCCGCCTGGCACTGGTGTGAAAAGGAAGCCGAGTGCCACGGCCTGGAAGGCGTCGCGGTGTTCGAGCATTACATGAAGCGCCTGTCGCAACGCGGCTGGGGTCTGTTCAAGATCCAGGACATCGACCTGGACAAAGGCACCGCCAGCGTCAAGCTCGAACATTCGGCGTTCGTCTACGTCTACGGCAAGGTCGGGCGCAAGGTCGACTACATGTTCACCGGTTGGTTTGCCGGTGCGATGGATCAGATTCTCGCCGCTCGCGGCAGCCAGATCCGCACCGTGGCCGAACAAGTCTACGGTGGCTCCGAAGAGGGCCACGACGACGGTTTGTTCACCGTCAAGCCGTTGTAAGTCGAGGAACCCGTCATGGCTTTCGAAGCAATGTTCCAGCCGATCCAGATCGGCAAACTGACCATCCGCAACCGTGTGCTCAGCACCGCGCACGCCGAGGTCTATGCGACCGACGGCGGCATGACCACCGACCGGTACGTCAAGTATTACGAAGAGAAAGCCAAGGGCGGGATCGGCCTGGCGATCTGCGGCGGATCGTCGGTGGTCGCCATCGACAGCCCGCAGGAGTGGTGGAGCTCGGTGAACCTGTCCACCGACCGGATCATTCCGCACTTCCAGAATCTGGCCGATGCGATGCACAAGCACGGCGCCAAGATCATGATCCAGATTACCCACATGGGCCGTCGCTCGCGCTGGGACGGCTTCAACTGGCCAACGCTGATGTCGCCGTCCGGCATCCGTGAGCCGGTGCACCGCGCCACCTGCAAGACCATCGAGCCGGAAGAAATCTGGCGGGTGATCGGCAACTACGCGCAGGCGGCCCGTCGCGCCAAGGCCGGTGGCCTGGACGGCGTCGAACTGTCGGCCGTGCACCAGCACATGATCGACCAGTTCTGGAGCCCGCGGGTCAACAAGCGTACCGACGAATGGGGCGGCAGCTTTGAAGGCCGCATGAAGTTCGGCCTCGAGGTCCTGAAGGCCGTGCGCGCCGAGGTCGGTGACGATTTCTGCGTGGGCATGCGCATCTGCGGTGATGAATTCCACCCCGATGGCCTGTCCCACGAGGACATGAAACAGATCGCCAAGTATTACGACGACACCGGCATGCTCGATTTCCTCGGTGTCGTCGGTTCGGGTTGCGACACCCACAACACCCTGGCCAACGTGATCCCGAACATGAGTTATCCGCCGGAGCCGTTCCTGCACCTGGCGGCCGGCATCAAGGAAGTGGTCAAGGTTCCGGTGCTGCACGCGCAGAACATCAAGGACCCGAACCAGGCAACGCGAATTCTGGAAGGCGGTTACGTCGACATGGTCGGCATGACCCGCGCGCACATCGCCGACCCGCACCTGATCGCCAAGATCAAGATGGGTCAGGTCGACCAGATCAAGCAGTGCGTGGGCGCCAACTACTGCATCGACCGTCAGTACCAGGGCCTGGATGTGTTGTGCATCCAGAACGCCGCAACGTCCCGTGAATACATGGGCGTGCCGCACATCATCGAAAAAACCACCGGTGTGAAACGCAAGGTGGTGGTCGTCGGTGCCGGCCCTGCGGGGATGGAAGCCGCCCGTGTCGCGGCCGAGCGTGGCCACGACGTGACCCTGTTCGAGAAGAAGGAATTCATTGGCGGGCAGATCACCACGGCCGCGAAAGCGCCGCAGCGGGATCAGATCGCGGGCATTACCCGTTGGTATCAACTGGAGCTGGCACGCCTGAAAGTCGACCTGCGCCTGGGCACGGCGGCTGACGCGCCGACCATCCTGGACCTGCGTCCGGATGTGGTGGTGCTGGCTGTCGGCGGCCATCCGTTCCTCGAGCAGAACGAGCACTGGGGCGCGGCCGAAGGCCTGGTGGTCAGCAGTTGGGATGTGCTCGACGGCAAGGTCGCACCGGGCAAGAACGTGCTGGTCTACGACACCATTTGCGAGTTCACCGGCATGTCCACTGCCGACTTCCTGGCCGACAAGGGCAGCCAGGTCGAGATCGTCACCGACGACATCAAGCCCGGCGTGGCGATTGGCGGTACGTCGTTCCCGACCTACTACCGCAGCATGTATCCCAAGGAAGTGATCATGACCGGCGACATGATGCTGGAGAAGGTCTACCGCGAAGGCGACAAGCTGGTGGCGGTCCTGGAAAACGAATACACCGGCGCCAAGGAGGAGCGGGTGGTCGACCAGGTGGTCATCGAGAACGGCGTGCGTCCGGACGAAGAAATCTACTACGCGATGAAGGAAGGCTCGCGCAACAAGGGCCAGATCGACGTCGAAGCGCTGTTCGCGATCAAGCCGCAGCCAAGCCTGGCGCAGAGTGGCGACGGTTACCTGCTGTTCCGCATCGGCGACTGCGTGGCGCAGCGTAACGTGCACGCGGCGATCTATGACGCGCTGCGGCTGTGCAAGGATTTCTAAAGGCCGGCACATGACCCTGTGGGAGCGGGCTTGCTCGCGAAAGCGGTGGATCAGTCAATGAAAATGTGACTGACAGAATGCATTCGCGAGCAAGCCCGCTCCCACAGGAACCCGAGTAAGGCATCTCGACCTGCTACACCCCGCAGTCTTTGGGAGCTTCACCATGTTGAACACCCTTCTTCCAATCCTGTTGTTCGCAGCCCTGGGCCTGGCGGTCCTCGGCGCGTTGCGACGGGTGGCCATGTGGCGCCGGGGTCGAGCCTCGAAGGTCGATCTGATCGGTGGCCTGTTCGCCATGCCCAAGCGCTACATGGTCGATCTGCACCATGTGGTCGCGCGGGACAAATACATCGCCAACACTCACGTGGCCACGGCCGGTGGTGCGGTGGCGTCCATCGTGCTGGCGATTCTGGTGCATGGTTTCGGCCTGCATAACCGCTTGCTCGGGTATGCGCTGCTGCTGATGACGGCGGTGATGTTCGTCGGTGCGGTCTTCGTTTTCCTGCGCCGGCGCAACCCACCTTCGCGCCTGTCGAAAGGCCCGTGGATGCGGCTGCCGAAAAGCCTGCTGGCGTTCTCGGCATCGTTCTTCCTGGTGACCCTGCCGGTGGCCGGGATTCTGCCGGAGAACTTCGGTGGCTGGCTGCTGGCGGTGATCCTCGGGATCGGCGTGCTGTGGGGCGTGTCGGAGCTGTTCTTCGGCATGACCTGGGGCGGGCCGATGAAACACGCCTTCGCCGGTGCGCTGCACCTGGCGTGGCACCGTCGTGCCGAGCGTTTTGGCGGTGGCCGTTCCACCGGCTTGAAACCACTGGACCTCAATGACCCGGCCGCACCGCTGGGCGTGGAAAAGCCCAAGGATTTCACCTGGAACCAACTGCTCGGCTTCGACGCCTGCGTGCAGTGCGGCAAGTGCGAAGCGGCGTGCCCGGCTTTTGCCGCCGGTCAGCCGCTGAACCCGAAAAAACTCATCCAGGACATGGTCGTCGGCCTGGCCGGCGGCACCGATGCCGGTTTTGCCGGCAGCCCTTATCCCGGCAAGCCCATCGGTGAGCATGCGGGCAATCCCCATCAACCGATCGTCAACGGCCTGGTGGATGCCGAAACCCTGTGGTCCTGCACCACGTGCCGGGCCTGCGTCGAGGAGTGCCCGATGATGATCGAGCACGTCGATGCCATCGTCGACATGCGTCGCCACCTGACCCTGGAAAAGGGCGCGACCCCGAACAAGGGCGCCGAAGTCCTGGAAAACCTGATCGCCACCGACAACCCGGGCGGGTTCGCGCCAGGCGGGCGGATGAACTGGGCGGCGGACCTCAACCTCACCTTGCTGAGCGAGAAGAAATCAACCGACGTGCTGTTCTGGGTGGGCGACGGCGCCTTCGACATGCGCAACCAGCGCACTCTGCGGGCCTTCGTCAAAGTGCTGAAAGCGGCCAGGATCGACTTCGCGGTGCTGGGCCTGGAAGAGCGAGACAGCGGAGACGTGGCTCGCCGCCTGGGTGATGAAGCCACCTTCCAGTTGCTTGCCAAACGCAATATCCAGACCCTGGCCAAGTACAGCTTCAACCGCATCGTCACCTGCGACCCGCACAGTTTCCATGTGTTGAAAAACGAGTACGGCGCCTTCGACGGCAACTACCTGGTGCAGCACCACAGCACCTACATGGCGGAAATCATCAAGGCGGGCGCGCTGAACCTCGGTCAGCATAAGGGCGATAGCGTGACCTATCACGACCCGTGCTACCTCGGCCGCTACAACGGCGAGTACGAGGCACCGCGCGAAGTGTTGCGCGCCCTCGGGATCGAAGTGAAAGAGATGCAACGCTCCGGTTTCCGTTCACGCTGCTGCGGCGGTGGTGGCGGTGCGCCGATCACCGACATTCCGGGCAAGCAACGGATTCCCGACATGCGCATGGAAGACATCCGCGAGACCGGTGCCGCCCTGGTGGCGGTGGGTTGCCCGCAATGCACGGCGATGCTCGAAGGCGTGGTCGAACCCCGGCCGTTGATCAAGGACATTGCCGAGCTGGTGGCCGACGCGCTGCTTGAAGAGGACGCGCCGAAGTCGACCTCGCCGGCCAAACGCGAACCTGCGGAGGTGCACTGATGAGCGACATTATCCGCCGCGACCCCCGCGCCGAATGGATTGCCCGCAACCGTCTGCACCCGCTGCACGCGGCCATGCAGCCGGCACAACACAGCTGGATGGGCCCCAACGGCGTCATCCGCAAGAACCCCCATGGCATCGGCTTCATCGGCCCGCATGGCATCAAGCGCATTGACCGCAGCGGCGTCCAGCAGGGCGGCGCGACCAAGCGCTCGGCGACCGTGGAAGTGCAACTCCCACTGCATCAGGTGGCGGCGCCGGCGTTCTACATCGGCGTGGTGCCGGACATGGTCGGGGGTCGCCTGAGCAGTCACGACCGCGACCTGCTGGGCCTTGCCCATCAGCTGGCCGGCAAGGAGGGTGCGGTGTTGGCCGTGGTCTTCGGCGAACACAAGGAAAATACCTTCGCCACGGCGGGCGTCGATCGCCTGCTGGTGCTCGAAGGCGAGGCATTCAGTGGTTATGCACCGGAGCAACGGATCCAGGGCCTGCGGGCTGTGGATAACCAGTTCAACCCTCGCCACTGGCTGCTGCCGGACAGCCGCAGCGGTGGCGGTGAACTCGGCCGGCGCTTTGCCGCCGCGCTGGGCGAGCGCCCGGCCACACGGGTCTGGCAGGTCAAGGACGAGCAGTGCATCGGCCGTGCTGGCGCCGGGCTGCAGGACCTCGCCCGTCCGGTCGCCCGGTTGATCCTGGGGGCCGTCGAATGTGCCGAACCGGTCAGCGAGACCCGTCACGAAGCCCTGCCAGTGGAGTTATCCACAGCCGTGGCACGCAGCTTGTCGCGCATCGAGGATTTGGGTGCGGTGGCGGTGGACCCGGCGGCGATTCCGATGGCCGAAGCCGAATTCATTTTTTCCGGTGGTAACGGGGTCAAGGACTGGGAGCTTTTCCACAGGACGGCCGCAGCACTTGGCGCCACCGAGGGGGCCTCACGGGTTGCGGTGGACGATGGCTTCATGGCGCGCGATCGTCAGGTCGGTGCGTCCGGCACCTGGGTCACCGCGCGGGTCTACGTGGCGGTGGGGATTTCCGGGGCGATCCAGCACCTGCAAGGCATCGGTGCCTGCGACAAGGTGGTGGCGATCAACCTCGACCCGGGGTGCGACATGATCAAACGGGCCGACCTGTCGGTGATCGGCGAGAGCGCCGAGCTTCTTCAAGCCTTGATCGATGCGATAGCGGCTTATCGCAACGACGCCAAGCGCGATGCGGCTTAAGGAAAGGAAAGGGTTATGAGCACGAAAATCGTCAGCCTGGTGTCCATCGGTGCCCATCCGACCTCCGGCCGTCCACGCCGCGCGGAACAGGATGCGCGGGCGGTGGAACTGGGCCTGCAACTGGCTGGGGACAACTTGCAGGTGCTGCATGCCGGGGACGTTGCGGAGCCGGCGTTGCGGGCCTATCTGGGCATGGGCCTGGAGCAGTTGCATGTGCTGGAACAACCGTCGGGTGCTGATGCGTTGCCGGCGTTGACCGCTTACCTGCGCGACGCCGGGGCACAGGTGGTGCTGACCGGCAGCCAGGCGGAAACCGGCGAAGGCTCGGGCATGTTGCCGTTCCTGCTGGCGGAAGGCCTCGGCTGGCCCCTGGTGGTCGGGTTGGCGCAGGTTGAATCCATCGAAGGTGGGTCGGCCCTGGTGCTCCAGGCACTGCCCCGTGGTCAGCGTCGCCGCCTGAAGGTGCGGCTACCGTTCCTGGCCACGGTGGATAACGCCGCGCCCAAGCCACGGCAGAGCGCCTACGGCCCGGCCCGCCGCGGGGTGTTGCAGGCGAATGAGGTCGAGGTGGTCGACGACGAACTGTTGGCGGTCGCCACCCTGCAGCCGGCCAAGCCACGGCCAAAACGCTTGAAAGTGATCAAGGCCAAGAGCGGCGCCGACCGCATGAAGGCCGCCACGGCCAAGGCCAGCGGCGGAGGCGGGCAGGTGCTCAAGGGCGTGACTGCGCAAGCGGGCGCCGAAGCGATCCTCAAGCTGCTGATCGAAGAAGGCGTGGTGCGCTGATCGATCATTCACACAAATCCAAATGTGGGAGCGGGCTTGCTCGCGAAAGCAGTGGGTCAGGCGACTTTTATGTCAGCTGACCCACCGCTTTCGCGAGCAAGCCCGCTCCCACAGGGCCCTGTGTTCATTCAAGACCAAGAGAAAACAATGACCGTTGAATTTCGTCCGGCCACCCGCGCGGATGCGCGGGAGATTGCCCGTCTGTTCCAGATTTCCTCCGAAGGGGCTGCCGATTACATCTGGAGCCAGATCGCCGCCCCCGGCCAGGACCTGGTGGACGTGGGGGCGCTGCGTTATGCCCGTGACGATGTCGACTTCTCGTACCAGAACTGCCTGATTGCCGAGGCCGATGGCCAGGTCATCGGCATGATGCACAGCTATGCCATGCGCCACGACCCACTGGCCGAGCCGACCACCGACCCGGTACTGGCGCCTTATGCCACGATGGAAATACCCGACACGCTGTACATTTCCAGCCTCGCTCTGCATGAGGGTTGGCGCAATCAGGGCCTGGGCAAGCAGTTCCTGGCCTACGCCTACGACCGCGCCAATCAGTTGGGGCTCAACGGCCTGAGCCTGATCGACTACGCTGCAAACACCGGCGCCCGGCGCTTTTACGAGCGGCATGGCTTTCGCATCGTCGACACGTGTCAGATCACTCCACACCCGATGATTCGGGTGACGGGTGAGGCCTATCTGATGTACCGGCCGTAATGACCCGTCACGCTTGAGCAAGCACTAGCAGAACTGTCAGTTACGGCGGCGCGTGGCATTTGTTAGGGTTGCGATGGTGGATGGTTACCCGTCACCGTGCCCCCTGATGAGGACGCCCCATGCCCGCCCTGCGCCCGACTCGCCCTTCTTCCTCCAGAAATCGCGCCCCAGCGCGCACCCTGCTGTTGGCCACTGATCAGCCCCAGAGCGTGATTGCGGAGTGCAGCACCGACCGCTTGAACCTTCTCGCCTACAGCCCTTATGGCGTGCAGGGTGGCTCATTCGCCGCCCGAACGCGCCTCGGGTTCAACGGGCAGGCCCAGGAGCCCGGTGGCGTGTATCACCTGGGCAACGGCCATCGGGTCTACAACCCGGTGTTGATGCGTTTTCACAGCCCGGATCGGTTGAGTCCATTCGACAAGGGTGGGGTGAATGCTTACGCGTACTGCGGCGCAGACCCGATAAATTTCCATGATCCTACGGGACAATTTACTGCGATCGCCAGGCTTGTACAGCTGGGTGAAACCATGGCCCTGCATGTCGGCATCCTGACCGCCACTGTTGTGGGGCCTGTCGCCAAAGGATGGCAACTTGTCGCTGCGCGGACCAGCATGGTGGGATCGTTCACCGCCATCGTGGGGTCTGGTCTGCAGATGGGGGGCGTTGCCGCGGGGGCAATCGTTTCAAATGCGGGTACAGCCCTGTCCGTGATGGGAGTGGGGATAAGAGCCACAGTTGCCATCAGCAATCACGTCCAAGGGGGCAGGTTGTGGCAAGCAGTGAAGGACAACGTACAAAATTTGGCCAGGGGCACTGCATTTCCGAAGGTACGTGCACCGGATTTGGAAATGAGCGGTCAGCTACCTGCTCCTTCGCGTCGGCCTTCGGTGACAGGCCACTCGTCCGAGGGCTCGGCAGATGCGGCTGATCGAGTTCCAGAGCGGGCCTCACAGATTCGCGGCAAACCGTAGGTAAGTGTTATCCACACCCCCGGCGTTGCTGTTCACATTTTCTGTTGGCGTCTCTGTGGATAAGATGTTTGTTCTCTCTCAAGGGCCCTGTAAACAGGCGCTTGTTACGGATCGCTCAAAAAACACTCAAAAGACCATTTCGATTGAAGGATGAGCTACAAGTCCCTGTTTTCCCGCACCCTGTCGTGTTTTCCACAGGCGCTGAAAAGTTGCCCCCAAAGTCTGTTGGCGTTTCTGTGGATAAGGTGTTCGCCCTCGTCTGCAAGCCTTATAAAACGGGGTTCGTACGCTTTAGGTCAAAAAATATCCAATAACGCCGCGGGCGTGTCTATCTGGATAAGTCACGGATTTTCTTGAGCTTCTGGTGTGCAAGTTATTCCCGATTATCGAGTTGTCCCCAATAGCTGTGGGTTGAGATGTGGATAACTTGTTAACGGAGGCCTGGAGGGCACGTACGGCGTGGTGCTGGACGCAATAGGTCAAATTTCGACCAGATGAGTGTTTCAATCCCGGCTGGCGGACCATCGATTGAGCCCAGCCATTTTGAATCAGGACTCCTCGTGCACGTTGAATGCGCCCTTGAACGTTTTCCCAAGCACATCCCGGTATTCAAATTGCCCCTGGATACGCCGCTCCGCAGGAAAGTACTGGTAATTCACAAAGCCGCTGGCGCCGATGAAATACTTCAAACCCCCGTCCACGGCTGCAAGGTAAGCCACATAAACGGTGGTTTCGCTATAAGGGTTTGTACTGACTCTGATCGTCCCCTCTTCTGCATTACGCGGAATAAACATTCCAAAACTATAGAGATGGTCGGGCGTGTCGATATAGGCCTGGATGTTGTATCTCTTAAGGTCATCGTAATGTAGGTGGGCCACGTCTGCTCTGAAATCAAAGGGTGTAACTTCCAGTGTGGCAGTAAACGTGCCGAGCCTATTGTTATTCAGTTGTTTTTTAAGATTTTGTCTTTCTGCAATTGTAGGAATAACAAGCATGATGTTGTCCTCGAAATTAGCGCGACAACTGCGAAACGCCTTGGTTTCAGGGTTGGCGTTTTACAATTAGTGGTAGTGCCCTCGGTTAATCATAGCGGCCACTAACGAGAATGCCACTAGCAGATCTGATAGTGGTACAGGTGCCCGCTTTGTGTTCAGATGTCGGGTTTGCTCTACTCCCTTGTTGTTCCTTACTATCATTTCTGCTAGTTACGCAAAACATAAAAGTGCAGCATTGTGACAGGCGCCTGACTTTCCGAAGGAATGCCGTCATGACAGCTAAGAAAACAACCACACCCGCTACGCAAGCGTCAGACTCCGCCGAAATAAAACCCATTGTTCCCACGGTGAACTACAGCCGTTGGATGAGCGATTCTTTCAACGACATCAAACACATGCGTTTGTGGGAGCTCGCGTTACCGGGCGCTCACAATGCCGGAGCGGATAAGGGCGCAATCGATTTTATCGGGGAGCAGTGGACAGCCTGTCAGGATGGCCGGTTTATCGAGCAGTTGAGGGCCGGCGCTCGAGTTCTGGATTTACGTCTTGTCGACAACAGTTACAAGAAAACCACGGGTAGGCATTCGCCGCAGACCAAGTTTTATGACGTGTTTGAGTTTCAGCATGGCAACTTCGGTAATCGTCGACTGGAACATCTGGTTGCCGACGTCAAGGCGTTTGCGGAAGCAAATCCCCGAGAAATTGTGATGCTCGATTTCCATAGTTACGATAAAGGGCGAAATTTTTCATACAACAGCCTTGAGCGTTGCTTGAAGTATTTTCAGTCAATTAAGTCCCGCTTGTTACCCAGGAGTGCTTTAAATAAGAGTCTGGAGGAGATTTTTGAAGATCACCCCAGCGCTAATATTGCTCTATGTTTCAAATATGGAAACACGATTGACTGGCCATTGGATGATCCGGAAACAGCTCTTCTGTGGCACGGCATCAGCCACCTATGGAGCCCGGCTGATTATAGTGAGCATGGCATCGAGCAAATGATCATCGCGACGATGAAAGCGCCCCCTACTAACTATCCTTGGGCGTTGAGCGCTACCGTGTATGAGGAAGGTATAAATGGCGGGCCGAAACACTTGGCACGCAATCATCCGATACGGTTGCTACCTTTTGCAGAAGGCGGCCGGAAACTTAATATTCTAATGGCCGATTTTATCGAGCGAGAGGATACGCGCGTCAGCGTCGTTGACCAGTGCATAGCACTTAACCTGCAAATAGGGCGGGATCGTACTCCGCCAAGCGCCCCCACTCAATTTGTCGTCAGGCAATTAAGACTGACTGACGAAGGCGCCAAGGACGAGTACTACCAGAACACGGCGCTTTTTTCGTTCAATGCATCGACGGATGCGGTAGGCGTTCGACACTACCTGATTTTTCAAAATGACAAACGTGTTTTCACTTCGGGCGGTACTCACTACCTGGTCAAGGATTTGAATCGACTGAACAGCGTTTTCAAGGTGCAAGCGGTTGATTTGGCCGGCAACCTCTCCGCTTTTTCAAACGAAGTAGAGTTGCTGCAGGACACGGTCCCTCCCACGATGCCTTCGAATCTTGAATTTGTCGAGTATGGGTATCCCACCGTACGTGTTAAATGGGTCGCTTCTTCCGACGGAAACGGAAGTGGTGTGGCAGGTTACGAGGTGCGAATCAATGAGGTGTACAAGGGGTACACCAGCGCACTCTCATTTGCATTTCATGACGTACCAGCAAACGAGCAGCAGTTGATCGAAATTCGGGCGAAAGATCGTAACGGCAATTACTCGGAATGGGCGGGACTGATACGTCCCGCGCTGCCCGCATTGGTCAATCCTCAAGTTGTCTATATACCACTTGATATGGCGGACGACTTGTTTCGTGCGGTCATTACCTGGGACCCGATTCCTTTGCCTAATCCCATGGGCATGCAAATAGCGCTCGAGTTCGTCACTGATAGCATTCCGCTTCCCCTGATTCCGTTCGACTACGGCGTTCCAAGCTATACGGATTATGCGCAGGTGGGCGATCGGTTTATCGTAAAAGCCGCTGTTCTTATCATGGGAACCGGAGAGAAATCTCCTCAGGTCACCGTTGATCTTGCGGTTGATTTGACCATTCCGTTGCCGGTTACCAACTTTAAAGTTTCCACGCAAACGGCTACGGATATGACATTAAGTTGGGACAGATCCGCCAGTGCGGACGTTGTGAACTATGCAATATCCGTCCATGAAAAGCCTCCGGTTGTAATACCGGCTTCGGCGAATAGTTTTGAAACGTCAAAATTGGAGCTAGCAGAGTACCCCGTCGAGATCTGGGCGATCGACACTCACGGGAATGCATCTATCGCAGAGTCTGTTACTGCGAACGGCGGGCCGGTAATGCCCGAAAAACCAGGGGCGCCGCGTGGCTTGAACGTGATTGTAGGGCCACACAGTGCGCAATTGAACTGGCTGCCGCCCGGGGATTATCCGGTCACCTATATTTGTTATCTGGAAGGGCAGCAGGAGCAACACATTACGGACCGCACGATTACCGTTAGGGATCTGTCTACCAATACGGGCTATACCTTTGTTGTTTACGCCGTCAATTACGCGAATGTTCGATCTGACCCGGCGACCGTTACATTTGAAACTTTGGGTGGACTGACAATCCCATCAAATTTTCATGTGACAAAAAATAGTCAGCGTAACGTTTCATTTGCCTGGGAACCTCCTCGAGAGAATGCGGAAGCCGTCATTGGCTACTCCTTCAAGATTTTCCCAAGTGGACAGCCCACTGCTTTGGCAGGGATGACTCATACAGTAAACAACCTGCTGGTCGGATTACCCATGGTGTTTGGTGTGCAATGCAGGTTTGCGGGGGGCGGGGAGTCCGACTGGAATAGAATCACGGTTATACCGAAGCCTTGATGAAGTTGAGGCTCGTGCGTTGAACGTACGAGCCTCAGTTTCGCCTATCCGCTATTGTCCAACGCTTAGCCCTGAACCGACACGCCCTTGAGATACGGCGCAGGCTCAGCCCCCAGGTTATTCAACAACCGTTCGCTGTACCAATCCACAAAGTTCACCACTCCAAACTCGTAAGTCTTCGAGTAAGGCCCAGGCTGATACGCCGTGGAGTTGATGCCGCGCTGGTTCTCTTCGGCCAGGCGACGGTCCTGGTCGTTGGTGGCGTCCCAGACCTGGCGCATGCGCTCCACGTCGTAGTCCACGCCTTCGACCGCGTCCTTGTGCACGATCCACTTGGTGGTGACCATGGTTTCCTGGGCGCTGATCGGCCACACGGTGAACACGATGATGTGGTCGCCCATGCAGTGGTTCCACGAGTGCGGCAGGTGCAGGATGCGCATCGAGCCCAGGTCCGGGTTCTTGATGCGGCCCATGAGTTTGGCGCAGCCCTGTTTGCCGTCCAGGGTCATCGATACGGTGCCCTTGAGCAGCGGCATGCGCACGATGCGGTTACGCAGGCCGAAGCTGGCGTGAGCGTAAGGGATCTTCTCGGCTTCCCAGGCCGCGGCGGAAGCGGCGACATGGTCCTTGAACGCCTGGTCGGCGCGCGGGTCGGTAACGTCGTCCCACTCCAGCAGGGTTTTCAGCAGTTCCGGGTGCGACGCGTTGCAGTGGTAGCACTCGCGGTTGTTTTCCAGCACCAGTTTCCAGTTGGCCTTTTCCATCAAGGTGGTTTGCACCGCCACCTTGGTGTTTTCCATGTCGTACGGTTCCATGTAATGGTTGAGCGTCGACAGGAAGTCATCGATGGCCGGTGGGTTTTCCGCCAGGCTGATGAAGATGTAGCCGCCAGCGGTTTTCACATTCACCGGTTTGAGGCCGTACTGCTTCATGTCGAAGTCGGCGCCCATTTCGGTGCCGGCGAACAGCAGGCGACCATCGAGCTCGTAGGTCCATTGGTGATAGTGGCAGACCAGTTTGGCCACCTTGCCCTTGTCGCTGGTGCACAGGCGCGAGCCACGGTGACGGCAGACGTTGTGAAAGGCGTGGACCACACCTTCGGCGCCCCGGATCACGATGATCGGGTTCTTGCCGATCTGCAGGGTCAGGTAGTTGCCCTTGGCCGGGATTTCGCAGGTCATGCCGGCGATCAGCCACTCTTTCTGGAAAATCTCCTGCATGTCGATATCGAACAGGCGATCGTCGCAATAGAACGGCTGCGGCAGCGAGAAAGTGCGCTCGCGCTCCTGCAGCATCTGTGCGGTGGCCTTGCGTGCGGGTTCCAGCGGATCGCCCAGGCTCAGGGTAGTGGTGACGGTCATCGTTGAATCCTCATGGCCATCTATGTGGCCGGCGAAAGTGGCTAATCAGGGTTGCTACGCAAGGTGTAAAGGTTCTGTCTTGGTATGGGGCGAGTGTGGGGCCGGCGTTACTCGCAACCTTATCCATGGGCGACATGGCCCAATCTGTTCCCGACGCGCAACCCCCGGTAGTTGGGGGCTGGTCGCGATAAGTATGTGAATGTCGCTGATAGGTAAATGGGTGGTTCGCGCTATACGCAGAATCGCCACCATGAGGCCGACCATCGGCTACGGAGAACAGCATGTCCAACAACTTCCTGAACCCGGTAACCACCCAGACCTGGGCCAATGGTCGACACATCGTCCGTTGCGTCAAAGTCATCCAGGAAACCTGGGATGTGCGCACCTTCTGTTTCATGGCCGACCAGCCGATCATGTTCTTCTTCAAGCCGGGGCAGTTCGTCACCCTGGAGCTGGAGATCGAAGGGCAGCCGATCATGCGCTCGTACACCATTTCCAGTTCGCCCTCGGTGCCGTACAGCTTCTCGGTGACGATCAAGCGAGTGCCGGGCGGCAAGGTCTCGAACTGGTTGCACGACACCCTGCACGAAGGCCAGGAGCTGGCGGTGCACGGGCCGGTCGGGTTGTTCAACGCGATCGACTTTCCCGCGCCCAAGGTGCTGTACCTCAGCGGCGGCGTCGGGATCACCCCCTGCATGTCCATGGCCCGCTGGTTCTACGACACCAACGGCAATGTCGACATGGTGTTCATCCACAGCGCCCGTTCCCCCAAGGACATCATTTACCACCGCGAGCTGGAGCACATGGCGTCGCGAATCGACAACTTCAGCCTGCACCTGATCTGCGAGAAGCACGGGCTGGGTGAACCATGGGCCGGCTATCGCGGTTACCTGAACCACAAGATGCTCGAGCTGATGACGCCGGACTTCATGGAGCGCGAAGTGTTCTGCTGCGGCCCGACGCCGTACATGAACGCGGTCAAGCGCATGCTCGAGTCGGTGGGCTTCGACATGAAGCGGTATCACGAGGAATCCTTCGGTGCCACGCCTCCCGAAGCCCGTGCTGATGCCGTGGAACAGGCCGAACAGGCCGCTGACGCTCCGGAAGTCGATGCGGCGGACCTGCATCAGGTGGAATTCATCGCCTCCGGCAAGAGCATCCGCGTGGCCCCGGGCGAGACCGTGCACGCCGCAGCGGCCAAGGTCGGGCTGCTGATTCCCAAGGCTTGCGGCATGGGCATCTGCGGCACGTGCAAGGTGCTGAAGCTCGGTGGTGAAGTCGAGATGGAGCACAACGGCGGGATCACCGAGGAAGACGAAGCCGAAGGCTACATCCTGTCGTGCTGCAGCGTGCCGAAGGGGGATGTGCGCATCGAGTTTTGATCGCCCTGGGCTTTATGCCTTCTGTGGGCGCGAGCCTGCTCGCGATAGCGGTAGTGGACGCAGCGCCGCTATCGCGAGCAGGCCCGCTCCCACAGGAGATGGGCCATCAATCGATAAACAGGTCCGGCATCAGCTTGTCGTTGCTGTCGGGCGCGTACCGGTAGTGTTCGAACTCGGTGGCGCCGTTCTCGCGCAATATTGCCTCATCGACCAGCAGCCGTCCGGTCAGGCTGCGACCGGTGCTGCTCAGGATCACATGCGCGGCATCCGCCATGATCGCCGGCGTCCTGGCGTGTTTGAACGACTCCCGTGAGCCCAGTTGAAACTCGATGGCGGCGGTGGCGATCATGGTTTGCGGCCACAACGAGTTGACGCTGATGCCGTAGCTTTTGAATTCCTCGCTCATGCCCAGCGTCAGCATGCTCATGCCGTACTTGGTCACGGTATACGGGCTGTATTGGGCGAACCACCGGGTGTCCAGATTCAGCGGTGGCGACAGGTTGAGGATGTGTCCCGCTGACTTCTTCAGGTAGGGCAGCGCCGCCTGGCTGCACAGCAGCACGGCGCGGGTGTTGATCTGGTGCATCAGGTCGAAACGCTTGAGTTCCAGGTGCTGGACTCCGGTCAGCTTGATGGCGCCGGCGTTGTTGACCAATGCATCGATGGCGCCGAAATGTCCATTGGCCCGGGCCAGGGCCTGATGCACCGCGACCTCGTCACGCACATCCACTTGCAGCGCCAGCGCCTGGCCTCCCGCCGCCTCGACTTCCTTGGCCACGCTGTGGATCGTGCCCGGCAATTTGGCGTGTGGCTCGGCGCTTTTGGCCGCAATCACGATATTGGCGCCATCGCGCGCCGCGCGCAGGGCGATCTCACGGCCAATCCCGCGGCTGGCGCCGGTGATGAACAGGGTTTTGCCTTGCAATGACATGCGGATGCTCCTGATTGTTGTTTTGTGAGCAGGTGGGCTCGACAAACAATGTAGACGAAGACATCGGTGCGAAGGGGGAGGGCGGGCCGATGGCGTGTTTGTGGGGGCGAGTCCGGCCTGGCGATGACGGCGTGCCAGCGGACTCGCGCCTGGAGTGCCGGCTTCATCGCGAGCCGGCTCGCTCCCACGGGTGCTTCGGGGTCAGCGCGCCATGACTTCGCGGATATCCGCCGCCAGTTCACGCACGCGTTCTTCCTCGGTGTCCCAGGAGCACATGAAGCGTGCGCCGCCCTTGCCGATGAAAGTGTAGAAGCGCCAGCCCTTGGCGGTCAGGGCGGCGATGGCCGGTTCCGAGAGCTGCAGGAACACGCCATTGGCCTGCACCGGGAACATCAGTTCCACGCCGGGGATATCGCTGACCAGCTCGGCCAGCAGTTGCGCGCAGTGGTTGGCGTGGCGGGCGTACTTGAGCCACGCGTCATTTTCCAGGATCCCGACCCACGGCGCCGAGAGGAAGCGCATTTTCGACGCCAGTTGCCCGGCCTGTTTGCAACGGTAGTCGAAGTCTTCGGCCAGCTTGTGGTTGAAGAACAGGATCGCTTCACCCACCGCCATGCCGTTTTTCGTGCCGCCGAAGCACAGCACGTCAACACCGGCCTTCCAGGTCAGGTCGGCGGGCGTGCAGCCCAGGTAGGCGCAGGCGTTGGAGAAACGGGCGCCGTCCATGTGCAGGTTCAGGCCCAGTTCCTTGCAGGTGGCGCTGATGGCGCGGATTTCTTCCGGGGTGTAGACGCTGCCGACCTCGGTGGCCTGGGTCAAGGTGACGACACGGGGTTTCGGGTAGTGGATGTCCTGGCGCTTGAGCGCCACTTCGCGGATGGAGTCCGGGGTCAGCTTGCCGTTTTCGGTGCCGGCGATCAGCAGCTTGGAGCCGTTGGAAAAGAACTCCGGGGCACCGCATTCGTCGGTTTCGACGTGGGCGGTTTCCGAGCAGATCACGCTGTGGTAACTCTGGCACAGCGACGACAGGGCCAGCGAGTTGGCGGCGGTGCCGTTGAAGGCGAAGAAGACCTCGCAGTCGGTTTCGAACAATTTGCGGAATTGATCGGACGCGCGGGCGGTCCATTCATCGTCGCCGTAGGCGCGCTGATGTCCATGGTTGGCCTGTTCCATGGCCGCCCAGGCTTCAGGGCAGATGCCGGAATAGTTGTCGCTGGCGAATTGTTGGCTCTTGTCGGTCATGGCCCTGCTTTCCGTGGTCGATACGCCTATGGTGAAGCGTCTCGTGGTCATTGATGGTGCGCACTTTACCGAAGATCATCCGGGGAGCACACAGGATGCGTCAGACGAAAAAACTCAAAGACGACGGGCAATTATGCACATGACGCACAGGGATGGGGCACTGGATCTGCTCAAATGGCTGGCGCTGCTGAGCATGGTGCTCGATCACCTGCGATATGTCGGTTTCTCCGCCGATTGGCTGTATGTGCCGGGACGTCTGGCGTTTCCCTGGTTCTGCCTGGCGATGGCGGCCAATCTGGCGCGGGATACGGGTGCAAGGCCTGACCGGTGGCGCTATCTCGGCTGGTTGGCGCTGTTCAGCGCAGTGAGTGAAATTCCCTACCGGTTGTTCATACCCGACCCCGACACCTTGAATGTGATGCCCACGCTGGCCTTGGGGTTGCTGGTGGCCCGGAGCTGGCGGTTCCCGACGCTGCAATCGCGGCTGGTGGCGGCAGCGGCCGTGGTGCTCGCGGCGTTGTTTACCGACCGGCTGATGTTTGGCTTCTTTGGGGTACTGCTACCGCTGGCGATGCTGTGGGTGATCCGGCGTCCCTGGTATTTCAGCCTGTTGCCGGGGCTGGTGTGCCTGGCGGGCAATCAGTGGGAGGTGCTGGTTTACTCCATGCGATTGGGCAATGGGGTCGCGATGTTGGGGTTTGCCACGTGTCTGATTGCGCCATGGCTGGGACTGTTCCTGTTGCGACATGCCCATGGCGTAAAACCACCACCGATGCGGCGCTGGGCGTATGCGCTGTATCCGGGGCATTTTCTCCTTCTATTGCTCGTGCGCACGATCGCCGCATAACCCTTGTGGGAGCGGGCTTGCTCGCGAATGCGGCGGGTCAGTCGACATTGAGGCAACTGACACACCGCATTCGCGAGCAAGCCCGCTCCCACAGGGTTTTGCGCTGCCGGATCAAACCATGTCGTAAACGCGCCTTTGCGTGGCGTGCGTAGGCATTTGACCTGTCTGCGCCGGTCATACCATCGCATCAAAGGGCACGGTCGAAAAACCGTTGCCTCACCGAGACGAATGGCGCACAGATGCCGCTGGGAGAGACGCGATGTTCAGCAAGCAAGACCAGATCCAGGGTTACGACGATGCACTGCTGGCGGCGATGAATGCCGAGGAGCAACGTCAGGAAGATCACATCGAGCTGATCGCGTCGGAGAACTACACCAGCAAGCGCGTCATGCAAGCGCAGGGCAGCGGCCTGACCAACAAATACGCCGAAGGCTATCCGGGCAAGCGCTACTACGGTGGCTGCGAGCACGTGGACAAAGTTGAAGCGCTGGCCATCGAACGCGCCAAGCAACTGTTCGGTGCCGATTACGCCAACGTCCAGCCGCACTCCGGTTCCTCGGCCAACAGCGCCGTGTACCTGGCCCTGCTGCAAGCCGGCGACACCATCCTGGGCATGAGCCTGGCCCACGGCGGTCACCTGACCCACGGCGCCAAGGTGTCGTCCTCGGGCAAGCTGTACAACGCCGTGCAGTACGGCATCGACACCAAGACCGGTTTGATCGACTACGACGAAGTCGAGCGCCTGGCCGTTGAATGCAAGCCGAAGATGATCGTCGCGGGCTTCTCCGCCTACTCCAAGACCCTGGACTTCCCGCGTTTCCGTCAGATCGCCGACAAGGTTGGCGCGCTGCTGTTCGTCGACATGGCCCACGTGGCTGGTCTGGTCGCTGCCGGCCTGTACCCGAACCCGCTGCCCTTCGCCGACGTGGTCACCACCACCACCCACAAGACCCTGCGCGGTCCGCGTGGCGGGCTGATCCTGGCCAAGTCCAACGAAGAGATCGAGAAGAAGCTCAACGCGGCGGTCTTCCCCGGCGCCCAGGGCGGCCCGCTGATGCACGTGATCGCCGGCAAGGCGGTGTGCTTCAAGGAAGCGCTGGAGCCTGGCTTCAAGGCTTACCAGCAGCAAGTGATCGACAACGCCCAGGCCATGGCCGGCGTCTTCATCAAACGCGGCTACGATGTAGTGTCCGGCGGCACCGACAACCACCTGTTCCTGGTCAGCCTGATCCGCCAGGGGCTCACCGGCAAGGACGCAGACGCTGCGCTCGGCCGTGCTCACATCACCGTGAACAAGAATGCCGTGCCGAATGATCCACAGTCGCCGTTCGTCACGTCCGGCCTGCGCATCGGCACCCCGGCGGTGACCACGCGCGGTTTCAAGGTGACCCAGTGCGTCACGCTGGCCGGCTGGATCTGCGACATCCTCGACAACCTCGGCGATGCCGATGTCGAGGCCAATGTCGCCCAGCAGGTCTCGGCCCTGTGCGCGGACTTCCCGGTTTATCGCTGAGTGCGGTTTTGGAGTAAATGACTATGCAACGCTATTCGGGCTTCGGCCTCTTCAAGCACTCTCTGAGCCATCACGAAAACTGGCAGCGGATGTGGCGCACGCCCACGCCGAAAAAAGTCTACGACGTGGTCATCGTCGGCGGTGGCGGGCACGGTCTTGCCACGGCTTACTACCTGGCCAAGGAACACGGCATCACCAACGTCGCCGTGGTCGAGAAAGGCTGGCTGGGCGGTGGCAACACTGCACGCAACACCACCATCGTTCGTTCCAACTACCTGTGGGACGAGTCGGCGCACCTGTACGAACACGCGATGAAACTGTGGGAAGGCCTGTCCCAGGACCTGAACTACAACGTGATGTTCTCCCAGCGCGGTGTCTACAACCTGTGCCACACCCTGCAGGACATCCGTGATTCCGAGCGTCGGGTCAGCGCCAACCGCCTCAACGGCGTCGACGGCGAACTGCTGGATGCCAAGCAGGTTGCCGACGAGATCCCGTACCTGGACTGCTCGAAGAACACCCGTTACCCGGTGATGGGCGCCACCGTCCAGCGTCGCGGCGGCGTGGCCCGTCACGATGCCGTGGCCTGGGGCTTTGCCCGTGCCGCCGACGCCCTGGGCGTGGACCTGATCCAGCAGACCGAAGTGATCGGTTTCCGCAAGGAAAACGGCGTGTGCATCGGTGTCGAAACCAACAAGGGTTTCATCGGCGCCAAGCGCGTTGGCGTGGTGACGGCCGGTAACTCCGGGCACATGGCCAAGCTCGCCGGCTTCCGCCTGCCAATCGAATCCCATCCGTTGCAAGCGCTGGTGTCCGAGCCGATCAAGCCGATCATCGACAGCGTGATCATGTCCAACGCCGTGCACGGTTACATCAGCCAGTCCGACAAGGGCGACCTGGTGATCGGCGCCGGCATCGACGGCTACAACGGCTATGGCCAGCGGGGTTCTTACCCGGTGATCGAGCACACCATCCAGGCCATCGTCGAGATGTTCCCGGTCCTGTCGCGCGTGCGCATGAACCGCCAGTGGGGCGGCATCGTCGACACCACGCCGGACGCTTGCCCGATCATCTCGAAAACCCCGGTCCCGAACATGTTCTTCAACTGCGGTTGGGGCACCGGCGGCTTCAAGGCCACACCGGGTTCGGGCAACGTGTTTGCCGCGAGCCTGGCCAAGGGTGAAATGCACCCATTGGCCGCCCCTTTCTCCATCGACCGTTTCCACAACGGTGCGTTGATCGATGAACACGGCGCTGCTGCGGTTGCCCACTAACAGGAGAAATCCACCATGTTGCATATCTTCTGTCCTCACTGCGGCGAACTGCGCTCCGAAGAGGAATTCCATGCATCCGGTCAGGCGCACATCCCGCGCCCACTGGACCCGAACAGCTGCACCGACGAGGAGTGGGGCGACTACATGTTCTTCCGCGACAACCCTCGTGGCCTGCACCATGAACTGTGGATCCACGCCGCCGGTTGCCGTCAGTACTTCAACGCCACCCGCGACACCGTGACCTACGAGATTCTGGAAACCTACAAGATCGGCACCAAGCCACAATTCACCGACAAGACCGACAGCCCGAAAGCGGCCGCCACGGCTCTGGGAGAGAAGGTATGAGCCAGATCAATCGCCTGTCCAACGGCGGACGGATCGACCGCAACAAAGTCCTGAGCTTCACCTTCAACGGCCAGACCTACAAAGGCTTCGAAGGCGACTCCCTGGCCGCTGCACTGCTGGCCAACGGCGTCGACATCATCGGTCGCAGCTTCAAGTATTCCCGCCCGCGGGGCATTTTCGCCGCCGGTGCCGAAGAACCGAACGCGGTGCTGCAGATCGGCGCCACCGAAGCCACGCAGATCCCCAACGTACGCGCCACGCAACAGGCGCTGTACCAGGGCCTGGTCGCCACCAGCACCAATGGCTGGCCGAGCGTGAACAACGACATGATGGGGATTCTCGGCAAGGTCGGCGGCAAGCTGATGCCACCGGGCTTCTACTACAAAACCTTCATGTACCCGCAATCGTTCTGGATGACTTACGAGAAGTACATCCGCAAGGCCGCAGGCCTGGGCCGCTCGCCGACCGAGAACGATCCGGACACCTATGACTACATGAACCAGCACTGCGACGTGCTGGTGGTGGGCGCCGGTCCTGCGGGCCTGGCGGCTGCCCTGGCGGCTGCGCGCAGCGGCGCCCGGGTGATTCTCGCCGATGAGCAGGAAGAGTTTGGCGGCAGCCTGCTCGACTCCCGCGAAAGCCTCGACGGCAAGCCCGCGACCGAATGGGTCGCCAGCGTCATCGCCGAATTGAAGAACACCCCGGACGTGCTGCTGTTGCCGCGCGCCACGGTCAACGGCTACCACGACCATAACTTCCTGACCATCCACGAACGCCTGACCGATCACCTCGGCGACCGTGCGCCGATTGGCCAGGTGCGCCAGCGCATCCACCGGGTTCGCGCCAAGCGCGTGGTCCTGGCGACCGGCGCCCACGAGCGTCCATTGGTCTACGGCAACAACGACGTGCCGGGCAACATGCTTGCCGGCGCCGTGTCGACCTACGTTCGCCGTTACGGCGTGGCTCCGGGCAAGAAGCTGGTGCTGTCGACCAACAACGATCATGCCTACCGTGTTGCACTGGATTGGCTCGATGCCAGCCTGCAAGTGGTGGCCATCGCCGACGCCCGCAGCAACCCGCGCGGTGCGCTGGTCGAAGAAGCCCGTGCCAAGGGCATCCGTATCCTGACCGGCAGCGCGGTGATCGAAGCCCGTGGCAGCAAGCACGTGACCGCTGCCCGCGTGGCCGCGATCGACGTCAAGGCCCACGCCGTGACCAGCCCTGGCGAATGGCTCGATTGCGACCTGATCGCCAGTTCCGGCGGTTACAGCCCGGTGGTTCACCTGGCATCGCACCTGGGTGGCAAGCCGACCTGGCGTGAAGACATCCTCGGTTTCGTACCGGGTGAAGCACCGCAAAAACGCGTGTGCGTCGGCGGCATCAACGGCGTCTACGGCCTCGGCGATTCCCTGGCCGATGGTTTCGAAGGCGGTGCTCGCGCTGCCAGTGAAGCCGGTTTCGGTGTGGTCGAGGGCACCTTGCCCAAAGCCCTGAGCCGTCTCGAGGAGCCGACCCTGGCGTTGTTCCAGGTGCCGCACGAAAAGAGCACCGCCCGGGCGCCGAAGCAATTCGTCGACCTGCAGAACGATGTCACCGCCGCCGCCATCGAACTGGCGACCCGCGAAGGCTTCGAGTCGGTCGAGCACGTCAAGCGCTACACCGCGCTGGGCTTCGGCACCGACCAAGGCAAGCTCGGCAACGTCAACGGCCTGGCCATTGCCGCTCGCTCGCTGAACGTGACCATCCCGCAGATGGGCACCACCATGTTCCGTCCGAACTACACGCCGGTGACCTTCGGCGCCGTGGCCGGTCGTCACTGTGGGCACATCTTCGAGCCGGTGCGCTTCACCGCGCTGCATCACTGGCACGTGAAGAACGGTGCCGAGTTCGAAGACGTCGGTCAGTGGAAACGTCCGTGGTACTTCCCGAAGAACGGTGAAGACATGCACGCCGCGGTGAAACGCGAATGCAAAGCCGTGCGCGACAGCGTCGGCCTGCTCGACGCTTCGACCCTGGGCAAGATCGACATCCAGGGCCCGGATGCGCGGGAGTTCCTCAACCGCATCTACACCAACGCCTGGACCAAGCTCGACGTGGGCAAGGCACGCTACGGCCTGATGTGCAAAGAAGACGGCATGGTGTTCGACGACGGCGTGACCGCCTGTCTGGCCGACAACCATTTCGTGATGACCACCACCACTGGCGGCGCGGCACGCGTGCTGCAATGGCTGGAAATCTACCAGCAGACTGAATGGCCGGACCTGAAGGTGTACTTCACCTCCGTGACGGATCACTGGGCAACCATGACCCTGTCCGGGCCGAACAGCCGCAAGCTGCTCAGCGAGGTCACCGACATCGACCTGAGCAACGAAGCGTTCCCGTTCATGACCTGGAAAGAAGGTCTGGTGGGTGGCGTGCCGGCGCGGGTGTTCCGGATTTCGTTCACCGGTGAACTGTCGTACGAAGTCAACGTGCAAGCCGACTACGCCATGGGCGTGCTGGAAAAAATCGTCGAGGCGGGCAAGCAGTACAACCTCACGCCGTACGGCACCGAGACCATGCACATCCTGCGGGCGGAGAAGGGCTTCATCATCGTCGGCCAGGACACCGACGGCTCGATGACCCCGGACGACCTGAACATGGGCTGGTGCGTGGGTCGCACCAAACCGTTCTCGTGGATCGGCTGGCGTGGCATGAACCGTGAAGATTGCGTGCGCGATCAGCGTAAGCAACTGGTGGGCCTGAAACCGATCGACCCGACCAAATGGCTGCCGGAAGGTGCGCAACTGGTGTTCAACACCAAGCAGGCGATCCCGATGACAATGGTCGGTCACGTCACCTCCAGCTACCTGCACAACTCCCTGGGCTATTCGTTTGCCATGGGCGTGGTCAAGGGCGGCCTGAAGCGTATCGGTGAGCGCGTGTTCGCACCGTTGGCGGATGGCAGCGTGATCGAGGCGGAGATTGTGTCTTCGGTGTTCTTCGATCCGAAGGGTGAACGCCAGAACGTTTAAGGGGCTGGGTCCTGTGGGTGTCAGCTGCACCGAGTCGTCAGATCGATTCGCGAGCAAGCCCGCTCCCACAGGATCAAAATCGCCAAGGGAATTTGAGTCAGGCAGCAATCAATGTGGGAGCGGGCTTGCTCGCGAAGGCGGCAGAACAGCCACCACAAGGTTGGAACCCACAGCAGAACAGAATTCAGGAAAGGGTGCTTTATGACCGCAGCCAATGTGTACCAACAACGCCCAACCACCGGGGCCAAGGCCGAGTCGTCGCTGCATCACGCCGACCTCGCCAGCCTGGTGGGCAAGGGTCGCAAGAGCGCCGGCGTGATCGTGCGCGAAAAGAAACTCCTCGGCCATCTGACGATTCGTGGCGATGGCCATGACGCCGCATTTGCCGCCGGCGTGCACAAGGCCCTGGGCATCGAACTGCCGGCCGCGCTGACCGTGATCGTCAAGGGTGAAACCAGCCTGCAATGGATGGGCCCGGACGAATGGCTGCTGATCGTGCCGAGCGGCGAAGAATTCGCCGCCGAGCAAAAACTGCGTGAAGCGCTGGGCGACTTGCACATCCAGATCGTCAACGTCAGCGGCGGCCAGCAGATCCTCGAACTGAGCGGCCCGAACGTGCGCCAGGTGCTGATGAAGTCCACCAGCTACGACGTGCACCCCAACAGCTTTCCGGTGGGCAAGGCCGTTGGCACTGTGTTCGCCAAGTCGCAACTGGTGATCCGCCACACCGCCGAAGACACCTGGGAACTGCTGATCCGTCGCAGCTTCTCGGACTACTGGTGGCTGTGGTTGCAGGACGCGTCGGCCGAGTACGGCCTGAGCGTGCAGGCCTGATTTATCCTCCTGTGGGAGCGGGCTTGCTCGCGAATGCGGTGGGTCAGTCGCCTTTATGCCAACTGACCCACCGCATTCGCGAGCAAGCCCGCTCCCACAGGAGGGCGCATCGACTATCAATGTTTCAGGAGTCACCCGCTATGAGCCGCGCCCCAGACACATGGATCCTGACCGCCGACTGCCCCAGCGTACTCGGCACCGTGGACGCGGTGACCCGCTTTCTGTTCGAGCAGGGCTGCTACGTGACCGAGCACCATTCCTTCGATGACCGGCTCTCGGGCCGCTTCTTCATTCGTGTGGAATTTCGCCAGCCCGACGGCTTCGACGAGCAGTCATTCCGCGCCGGCCTGCAGGAGCGCGGCGAATCCTTTGGCATGGTCTTCGAACTGACGCCGCCGCACTACCGGCCCAAAGTGGTGATCATGGTCTCCAAGGCCGATCACTGCCTCAACGACTTGCTCTACCGCCAGCGCATCGGCCAGTTGTCGATGGACGTGGCAGCGGTGGTGTCCAACCATCCGGATCTCAAGCCGTTGGCCGACTGGCACCAGATTCCGTACTACCATTTCCCGCTGGACCCGAACGACAAGCCGTCGCAGGAGCGCCAGGTGTTGCAGGTGATCGAGGAGGCCGGTGCCGAACTGGTGATCCTTGCGCGCTACATGCAGGTATTGTCGCCGGAGCTGTGCCGCAAACTCGATGGCAAGGCCATCAACATCCACCACTCGCTGCTGCCGGGGTTCAAGGGCGCCAAGCCGTATCACCAGGCCTACAACAAGGGCGTGAAACTGGTCGGCGCGACGGCGCACTACATCAACAACGACCTGGACGAAGGCCCGATCATCGCCCAGGGCGTGGAAGTGGTGGATCACAGTCATTACCCGGAGGACCTGATCGCCAAAGGGCGGGATATCGAGGGGCTGACCCTGGCGCGGGCGGTGGGTTATCACATTGAACGCAGGGTGTTCTTGAACGCCAATCGCACGGTCGTTCTTTAGTCAGCTATCGCGAGCAGGCTCGCTCCCACAGGGGCTTGTGTGTTCAAACCGGTCTACCGTGGGAGCGAGCCCGCTCGCGATAGGGCCATAACAGGCAACACAAGAAACAGCATCTGTACCCGAGCACTTAACGCGCTGCCTGCCTGGGCAACGCGGTTCCATAAAAACAACAGCGAGGTGAAAGCATGTCTGGCAATCGTGGTGTGGTGTATCTCGGCGCTGGCAAGGTCGAAGTACAGAAAATCGACTATCCGAAAATGCAGGACCCGCGCGGTCGCAAGATCGAGCACGGGGTCATTTTGAAAGTCGTCTCCACTAACATCTGCGGCTCCGACCAGCACATGGTGCGTGGCCGTACGACCGCTCAAACCGGCCTGGTCCTGGGCCATGAAATCACCGGTGAAGTGATCGAGAAGGGCAGCGACGTCGAGAACCTGAAAATCGGCGACCTGGTGTCGGTTCCGTTCAACGTGGCTTGCGGTCGCTGCCGTTCCTGCAAGGAGCAACACACCGGCGTGTGCCTGACCGTCAACCCGGCCCGTGCCGGCGGCGCCTACGGCTACGTCGACATGGGCGACTGGACCGGTGGCCAGGCCGAATACGTGCTGGTGCCGTATGCCGACTTCAACCTGCTGAAACTGCCGGATCGCGACAAGGCCATGGAGAAAATCCGTGACCTGACCTGCCTCTCCGACATCCTGCCCACCGGTTACCACGGTGCCGTGACGGCCGGTGTCGGCCCAGGCAGTACGGTGTACATCGCCGGTGCCGGTCCGGTGGGTCTGGCGGCCGCTGCTTCGGCGCGCCTGCTGGGTGCCGCCGTGGTGATCATCGGTGACGTCAACACCATTCGCCTGGCGCACGCCAAGGCCCAGGGTTTTGAAGTCGTCGACCTGTCGAAAGACGCACCGCTGCACGAACAGATCGCCGCATTGCTGGGCGAACCGGAAGTGGATTGCGCGGTGGATTGCGTGGGCTTCGAAGCCCGTGGCCACGGCCATGACGGCGTGAAACACGAAGCGCCGGCGACCGTGCTCAACTCGCTGATGGGCGTGGTGCGGGTGGCCGGCAAAATCGGTATCCCTGGCCTCTATGTCACCGAGGACCCGGGCGCTGTCGACGCCGCCGCGAAGATGGGCAGCCTGAGCATCCGCTTCGGTCTGGGCTGGGCCAAGTCCCACAGCTTCCACACCGGCCAGACCCCGGTAATGAAGTACAACCGCCAGCTGATGCAGGCGATCATGTGGGACCGTATCAACATCGCCGAAGTGGTGGGTGTGCAGGTCATCAGCCTCGATCAGGCGCCGGAAGGTTACGGCGAGTTCGATGCCGGTGTACCGAAGAAATTCGTGATCGATCCGCACAAGCTGTTCAGCGCGGCGTAGGGATCTGCGCAGAACGAAAAGGGCGACTGAGGTTGCCCTTTTTTTTGGCCGCCAGGTCGGTCGTCGGTTGGTTTCCGAAACTTGCCTGCCAATTTCCTCAGCCTTGAGCGAGTTGAGTTTTGCTTTGTGCCCGGACAGCGGGCGGGATGGCATGGTCGAAACTTGCCAAATGGCAGATCTGATAGTCCGACCGTCGATCAACTGTAGGAGCGAGCTTGCTCGCGATGGTCGTAAACGATGACGCTGGCTGACTGATACCCCGCAGCGATCACACGTTTTTCGCGAGCAAGCTCGCTCCTGCAGGGCCCCATCAATCGCCCGGATCGAGTTGGTCCAGTGCGCGGTTCACCGAGACTTCCGCCAGCATGACGATTTGCGCAATGCCCAGCAGGGTGTTGCGGCCGGGGCCGGTTTCCCGGTCGGCGAGATCGAGGGTGATGACGGCGGCGGAAGCCAGGGATTCGCTGACGCTGCCCAGCAAATCCTGAACGTGAACGTCGGGGTTGATGAAGTACATCGTACAGGGCGTGCGGGGTGTGGCTTGAATATCGGCGGCGGAGAGGGGGGCTTCGTCGGTGTCGGTTTCGGGTGGATCAGGTTTGACCTTGCGCATTGGAGGATACTCTATTGGGGGCCATCCCCTTCATGCCGCTAAGCAAAACGGGAGGCAGCTGCACGCAGGTTAGCGGACCGGGTATCCTCAACCGGTGCGCCCGAAGGCGCCCTGCGTACAGCCACCATAAAGCGGCAGGTAGGAGTAGATACCTGTGCGGTGGATGCACGTCCAAGCAAGAGGATGTGAGCCGCTAAGCCCGACCACTGACGTTCAGTGGCGGGTCAACGATAGAGCCCTCGGCCTGGCTGCACTAGCCGGCGGATTCTGGGCGGGCCGTAGGGAACGACGCAAGGTTTTGTGGCTTTCAGGAAGTAACCAGGTCCTGGTTTAAACAGCACCGATAAACAGGGTTATTTTCTGACAGGTCTCGCCTTGGGGTAAGACTTTCCGGCGATTGCCCCGGACAATTCTGATCGCTGAGGTTGAGCGGATGCCGCTATCGCGAGCCGGCTCGTTCCCACAAGGATCTGCCGTGCTCATGCTATTGGCGTAACACCCTGAAACCCGGTGGGAGCGAGCCGGCTCCGGGCGGCGTTCCGACGATGGACGACAGAACACCGCAGAACCTCTCGCCCCGGCATCACCGTTGATCGCCGCGACGGCGGACGAGGAACAATGCCTGGGGTTGTCAGTCCAACAAGCAGTTTTGGCCGTCCATTCCCGGGCGGTTTTTCATTGAGGGTGTCTGGATGAAGGTTTCACGCGGTTTTGTACTGGCATCGCTCATGACACTGGCCGCCAGTCCGGTCTTTGCGCAATTCAGTTTGGGCGACGCGGCCAATGCCATCGCCGGCATGAAGGGCGACAACGCCGCCACCAAGGCGGCGCCGACCTCGGAGACGGCGGATCTGCTGGGGGCGCTCAGCCAGTTGGACGTGACACCGCAACAAGCCGTCGGCGGCACCGGGGCGATGTTGGGTTTGGCCAAGAATCAGCTGAGCACCACTGATTACGCCGAGTTGGCCAAGAGCGTGCCCGGTATCGACAAGCTCTCGGGTGGCGGTGAGTTGGGCGCGCTCGCCAGCCTGCTGGGCTCCAATGGCAAGGCCGCCGGCCTGGACAATGCCCTGGGCAACGTCAAGGACACCAATGACCTGAACAACGCCTTCAGCGCCCTGGGGATGGACAGCGGCATGATCGGCCAGTTTGCCCCGGTGATCCTGCAGTACCTCGGTCAACAGGGCGTCGGCGGTTCGTTGCTGCAAAGCCTGGGCGGTATCTGGGGCACCGGCAGCTGATTCAGCGGCGCTCGGCGCGCAAGGCGGCGATGCGCTGGTCCTTCTCGGTCCAGAGCTGGTTGACCCAGTTCTGCACCGTTTCGCGAAACTGCGGATCGTTTTCGTAATCGCCCTGCCACAGCGCCGGGTCGAGTTCACGGGTGTGGATGTCGATGATCACCCTCGGCACATTGCCGCTGATCAAATCCCAGAAACCCGGAATCTGCGCCTGCGGGTACACCACCGTCACGTCGAGAATGGCATCCAGCTGTTCGCCCATCGCCGCCAGCACGAAGGCCACGCCGCCGGCCTTGGGCTTGAGCAGATGGCTGAACGGTGATTGCTGCTGGGTGCTTTTCGCCAGGGTGTAGCGGGTGCCTTCCAGGTAATTCACCACCGTCACCGGTTGGCGTTTGAACAGTTCGCACGCAGCCTTGGTGATCTCCAGGTCCTTGCCCGCCAGCTCCGGGTTTTTCGCCAGAAAGGCCTTGGTGTAGCGTTTCATGAACGGGTAATCCAGCGCCCACCACGCCAGCCCGAGGAACGGTACCCAGATCAGTTCTTTCTTGAGGAAGAATTTGAAAAACGGGGTGCGCCGGTTGAGCGTCTGGATCAGCGCCGGAATGTCGACCCAGGATTGATGGTTGCTGATCACCAGGTACGAGGTGTCGCGCCGCAGGTCGTCGCCGCCACGAATGTCCCACTGGGTAGGGATGCACAGGCGGAAGATCAGCTTGTCGATTTCCGACCAGGTCTCGGCGATCCACATCACCGACCAGGACGCGTAATCGCGAAAACGACCCGGCAAGACCAGCTTGAGCAGGGCAAACACCATCAACGGTCCGATCAGGACCAGGGTGTTGAGCAACAGCAGCAGGGCGACGAAACAGCCGGTGAGCAGGCGGCGCATAGGCAACTCTTGAAAGCGTTTGGGCGGGCCATGATAAGCAGGTTCGGGTGGCAGGCCAAATGCGAGGTTACAAATGTTTCACCTGAGCGGCGCCAAGCTCGAATACATCGTCAGGCACCAAGGCCCCTCGCGAGCAGGCTCGTTCTCAAAGGAGTCAGCGTTCCAATGTGGGAGCGAGCCTGCTCGCGATGCAATCTGAAGAACGAACGATTAGCCAACTGACGGTCTAAAATCCCGCTGCCACTTCTTTCAAGGACAATCGTCACGTGAAATCTTTACTTGCAATTTTGGCCGTCGTTGCCCTGCCGGTCATGGCCGCCGAGCCCACCCTTTATGGCCGATACGAATACATCGCGCTGCCGGAAATCGGCGGTGAAGTGCTCAAGGCGAAAATGGACACCGGCGCGCTGACCGCCTCGCTGTCGGCCAAGGACATCGAAACCTTCACTCGGGATGGCGAGGAATGGGTGCGTTTCCGCCTCGCCACCAAGGACGCGAGCAACAAGGTCTACGAGCACAAGATCGCGCGCATCAGCAAGATCAAGACCCGCTCCGAAGAGGACGACGACGAAGAAGTGGCGGCGCCCACCAAACGTCCGGTGGTCGACCTGGAACTGTGCCTGGGCAACGTCAAGCGCACCGTCGAGGTCAACCTCACCGACCGCAGCAGTTTCAACTACCCGCTGCTGATCGGAGCCAAGGCCCTGCGCGAGTTTGGCGCGGCGGTGAATCCGGCGCGGCGGTTTACGGCGGATAAGCCGGATTGTTGAGTCAGCGCTTTCCCCAATACCGCTTAGTGATTTTGGTATGAATAGCGTCGCGGATTCGCCTATGCGTTGCATCGACTTCAAATGCTAGTCTGGAAGGCCCCGGGGTTGTCCGTACGAGTTCATCGTTGCGTAGCAATTCCTCCACGGGCGCATCTGATGCACTTCTCCTCGCGTTTTCCAGTAAGGCGTCGTATTGGCCGGGAGCTTGCATAGGAGGAAATTCGCTGTAATCAATAGGGGTCGACAAGCTCCGACGCGAGGCTGGAGGAGAGGATGAACGACTTTCAAACATTGAATAATTCAGATCGTCGCCAAGGTAATCTTCTGGTATTAAATCATTGACCGTTTTATCCGAGGTGAAAGGTGGCGGAGTCGTCGTTTTAGGTGAAGGCGGTAAAGCCGGGCTGCTGTCGGCAATCACCACTGATGTGGAGCTGCTCTTTCTCATGCCTTTGGGTTTTTTTCCAAAGAACCTGCGGATTCCCTTGAGTAATTTCCACGCCCGCCCTGAAGGGTCAACCCTGCCCACCGGGTTAGCGTCGCAGTACACGTAAGCATTGAACCCGCCTGCCCGGAAAGGGCTTTCCCTGTCCGGCTTGATGAACCGCATCAACACCGGGCTGTACTGCCGATACCCCTTGCCCAAATGATAATGCCCGGTCAGTGGATCAGGCAGCTCTCCATTGAACCCGAGCCGGCTGAACCATGCGGATTCCCGTGGATGATGACCAAAGGGCATGTAGGCGATGGGATCAGCGTTATCGGTGTTGAGAACACCCACTATCGACCGTTGCTGATCAGAGGCCAGCAGAGTTGTCTTGTCAGTATGCGCACGCATTTCATCGATCCCCGTAAGGCCAGAAAACCGCACATTCAGCATCCCTCCTTTTCTGCCTTTTGCCCACTATCAGAACTGCTAGGGTCGGACCCGCACCCGGACTGCCGATTGACGCCAGTGCGGCCTTGCGTCACCGTTCGCCCACTCCATTGTCGGGCTCGGACGCCATGCCTCACATTCTGATTGTCGAAGACGAAGCGGCGATTGCCGATACGCTGATTTTTGCCCTGCAGGGCGAAGGCTTCAGCACGACGTGGCTGAGCCTGGGCGGCGACGCGCTGGCGCATCAGCGGCAGACGCCGGCTGACCTGATCATTCTCGACATCGGGCTGCCTGACATCACCGGCTTTGAAACCTGCAAGCAGCTGCGCCGCTTCAGCGAAGTCCCGGTGATTTTCCTCAGTGCCCGGGACGCCGAAATCGACCGGGTCGTGGGCCTGGAGATCGGCGCCGACGATTACGTGGTCAAGCCTTTCAGCCCCCGGGAAGTGACGGCGAGGGTCCGGGCGATTCTCAAGCGCATGGCGCCGCGCGTGGAGGCGCAGACGTCGTCGGCCTTGTTCCGTATCGACAGCGAACGGGTGCAGATCAGTTATCGCAGCCAGTGGCTGACCCTGACCCGCCACGAATTCCGCTTGCTGCAATGCCTGCTGGAACAGCCCGAACGGGTGTTCAGTCGCGAGCAGTTGCTCGATGCACTGGGGGTAGCCGCCGACGCCGGTTATGAGCGCAGCATCGACAGCCACATCAAGAGCGTGCGTGCCAAGTTGCGCGAGGTGAAGGCTGACGCCGAGCCGATCCAGACCCATCGCGGGCTCGGCTACAGCTACAATCCGGGGCACAGCTGATGCCGTTGGGGATGCGGATTTTCCTGGTCTATGTGCTATTCATCAGCCTGACCGGCTATTTCGTGCTCAGCACCGTGATGGAGGAAATCCGCCCCGGCGTGCGCCAGTCCACCGAAGAAACCCTGGTCGACACGGCCAACCTGATGGCCGAGATCCTGCGCGACGATTTCAAGGCCGGCACCCTCAACCAGAATCGCTGGCCGCAACTGCTCAAGGCCTATGGCGAACGACAACCGAAGGCGAACATCTGGGGGTTGCCGAAGAATCAGGTCAACCACCGCATCTACGTCACCGACGCCAAGGGGATCGTGGTGCTGGACTCCAGCGGCGTCGCGGTCGGCCAGGATTATTCGCGCTGGAACGACGTGCTGCTGACCCTGCGCGGTGAATACGGTGCCCGCTCCAGTCGCAGCGATCCGAACGATGCCAGCTCTTCGGTGATGCACGTGGGCGCCGCCATTCGCGATAACGGTCAGATCATCGGCGTGGTCACCGTGGCCAAGCCCAACAGTTCGCTGCAGCCCTACGTCGATCGCACCGAGCGACGGCTCCTGGCCTATGGCGCCGGACTGATTGGCCTCGGTCTACTGTTTGGCGCGCTGCTGTCTTGGTGGCTGAGCGCGGCACTGCGGCGCTTGACCGCGTATGCGCAGGCGGTGAGTGAAGGTCGACGGGTCGAGGTGCCGCATTATCGCGGCGGCGAACTGGAACAACTGGCGAGCGCCGTGGAGCAGATGCGCACGCAGCTCGAAGGCAAGGCGTACGTCGAGCGTTACGTGCACACACTGACCCACGAATTGAAAAGCCCGCTGGCGGCGATTCGCGGTGCGGCAGAGTTGCTGCAAGGGGAAATGCCCTTGGCGCAACGGCAGCGATTCGTGAGCAACATCGACAACGAAAGCGTGCGCCTGCAACAGTTGATCGAGCGCTTGTTGAACCTGGCCCTGGTCGAGCAGCGCCAAGGGCTGGAAGAACGGGTGGCGGTGCCGTTGGCGAGCCTGGTCGACGAGTTGCTGAGCACGCAGGCCGCACGCATCGAAGGCAAGCAGCTGCGCGTGGAGCAGGCGATTGCCGGGGACCTGGTGCTGATGGGCGAGCCGTTTCTGTTGCGCCAGGCGCTGGCGAACCTGTTGGAGAACGCCCTGGACTTCACCCCGCCTCAGGGCGTGTTGCGCTTGAGCGCCGAACGGCTGGGCGAGCAGGTCGAGATCAAATTGTTCAACCAGGCCGAGGCGATTCCCGACTATGCGCTGCCGCGCCTGAGCGAGCGCTTCTATTCCCTGCCGCGTCCGGACAGTGGGCGCAAGAGCACGGGGCTGGGGCTGAATTTTGTCGAGGAGGTTGCCAAGTTGCATGGCGGGAGCCTGGAGGTTGGCAATGTCGAGGGTGGGGTGGCGGTGATTTTGCGGCTGCCTTAGGACTGGGGCGGATGTATCGCGAGCAGGCTCGCTCCCACAAAAGAGCGCATTCCAATGGGGGAGCGAGCCTGCTCGCGATAACGGCGGCCAATTCTCCACACAATCTTCATATTCCCCCCACAAAGCCCCCACACACCGATTCCAGACTCTCTGCATCCAAACAGGGAGAGTCCCATGAACCGCAATCTGACCTTTAAACTCGGGGCCATCGCCCTGTTGATTCTGTTGTTACTGATCCCGTTGTTGCTGATCGACGGCGTGATCCAGGAGCGACAGCAACTGCGCGATGGCGTGCTGGAAGACATCGCCCGCAGCTCCAGCTACAGCCAGCAATTGAGCGGGCCGTTGATGGTGGTGCCCTACCGCAAGGTGGTGCGCACCTGGAAGCTCAACGAAAAGACCAACCAGCGTTACCAGGAAGTCGGTGAGGAGCGGGGGCGTTTGTACTTCCTGCCGGAACGCTTCGAACTCGATGGCCAGGTGCAGACCGAACTCCGCGCCCGTGGTATCTATCAAGCGCGCCTGTTCCATGCCGACAACCGCATCAACGGCCATTTCTCGCTGCCGGCCCAACTGGGCATCAAGGAAGACTTCGCCGATTACCAGTTCGACCAGCCATTCCTGGCGGTGGGTATCAGTGACATTCGCGGCATCGAGAACGCCTTGAAACTCGAACTCGGCGGCCAGCGCCTGGACTTCGTTCCCGGCAGCCAGGTGGGCTGGCTGGGTGAGGGCGTCCATGTGATGCTGCCGACGCTGGACGCCCGGCAAACCGCACAACTGACGTTCGCCTTCGACCTGAAACTGCAAGGCACCGGCCAGTTGCAGGTGCTGCCGGTGGGCAAGACCAGCACGGTATCGTTGACCGCCAACTGGCCGCACCCCAGTTTCATCGGCAACTACCTGCCGGCCCGGCGCGACATCAGCGACCAGGGTTTCTCCGCCGAATGGCAGACCTCGTTTTTCTCCACCAACCTGCAGGAAGCCCTTAACGATTGCGTGTTGCGACGCAGCTGCGAGGCGTTCAATGGGCGCAGCTTTGGCGTGAGCTTCATCGACCCGGTGGACCAGTATCTGAAAAGCGACCGGGCGATCAAATACGCGCTGTTGTTCATCGTCCTGACCTTCGCCGGCTTCTTCCTGTTCGAAGTGCTGAAAAGCCTCGCGGTGCACCCGGTGCAATACGCCCTGGTCGGCGTGGCGCTGGCGTTCTTTTACCTGCTGTTGCTGTCGCTGTCCGAGCACATCGGCTTTGCCCTGGCGTATCTGCTGTCGGCCAGTGCCTGTGTGTCGTTGATCGGGTTCTACGTCTGCCACGTGCTGCGCAGCGTGCGCCACGGCTTGAGTTTTTCGGCGGGGCTGACGACGTTGTATGGCTTGCTGTATGGCTTGTTGAGCGCCGAGGACTACGCGCTGTTGATGGGCTCGGGGCTGCTGTTCGGCGTGCTCGGGGTGTTCATGGTGCTGACGCGCAAGCTGGACTGGTATGGCGTCGGACAGAAGGCAGGCAAGCCGCTGGCGTTTGATCTGGGAGAGGTGAAATGAGCCGTTCGGTAGGTTTGCGCGAGGATCAGGCGTTGGGGAAACACCTGGCGGCCTTGATCGCCAGGTTGTTTCCACCTCGTGCATCGGGTACCTGACGCTTACCCTTTCAACCAGCCTGGAAGTTTCGCATTGGGTGTTCCTATTGCCGCGTAAAACTGCAGCTTTCTTTCTCTTTGAATACCTCTATTCCGAACGTCGAGATTTTTTGTTTGTATGGCGCCAGCCCGGGGGATCTGGCCAAACGCTTTCAGTTCCTCATCAGGGATGTTGTGAGCCGCGACTACCCACTCGCTAACAGACATTTTTTCAGCCCCGTGAACATCTCTGGAATAAGTAACTCCGAATATCTCCTGGTGCATGGAGTTGAGCTTTCGGCGAGTGTGGGAAGTGCCAATGGTCGACGTAGGGTTTTGGTTGGGAGCTAGGGCCGAGGGGGTTTTCGGTGTTGGGGCAATGTCGATACCCTTATAGGGTTTGATGGAATCGTAGCCGGACGAAAAACTGTTGAGGCGTCTGTTTGTTCCGACCGAGCCGACAACTTGACTCAAAGTCGGAGCAGGCGCAGGTACGTTTCTGGCAATCGCCAAACGGGGGAGTCTTGGCATGTTGAACATGCCGAGATCATCCAGGCGTGACAGAAGAGAAGTGAACGCGTGGCCATCCGGATCGTACCGATTCCTTGGATCTCCCCCGCAATAAACATAGGCATTCAGCCAGCCCTTCTGGAAAGGACTCTCCAAATCCGGCTTTGAAAACCGCATCAAGACCGGGCTATACATTCGATAGCCGTTGCCCAGTGAATAGCATCCAGACATTGACTCGCGGAGTGCGCCGTTAAACCGAAGCTGACTTGGCGAATCTCCCCCTGTTGGGGAGTCGCCGTAAGGCGTATAGGCAATGGCGTTGTTCCCGGTCATATCGGCGGCACTCAACACCGAGCCGGCATGGTCTGTAGCTAACAAAATTGTTTTACGACCGTGCATTTGACTGATCTCCGATGCGAATTGGAGGTGGTTCAGTATCGTCCATTTGGGTACACGTCGCTCATCTCCGGACCCATTTTCCAGCGCGCATGCCGCTCATCTTCGTATGCATATTGCTCGCGGAGCTTCCGGGCTCGTATACGGGCAATTGCCTCCGCTGTATCCGGATGCGATACGCCGAGAAGCTGCTTGCGTGTTAACCCTTTTTTAGAGTTAGCCAACAAACCAGTCACATCGTTTACGAAGGCAGTGTCAGCGGGTGCAGAACCTTCAATCGTGCTGATCGATATCAGCCGTTCGGTGTAATTTTTTTCCTTGATGCTGAGCGTGTTGACCCCTGAGCGGTAAGCCTCGATGCGTTTGGTTGTTGTGATCTGTAGCCGTCCGTTATCTGCAATTTTTTGTATGTAGATCTTGTTTTTCCATGCGCTTGCTTTGACAGATCGCGTAACGAAGTCGCCAAACACGGTACCAACGGCAGGGTTTTGATCAAACACGTGTGTCAGCGGATAAGGGTAACTGGTGATCTTGTTATTGATTAGCGCAGCTTTCTGGGCAGCGGCGTGTGGCCTGAACCCCAGTATTTTTCCTATAAACTTACCAACGTGCCCGGTGGGGTCAACTTGATTTATTGGATCTGCCGCGCAATACACGTACACATTCACTCCAGCCTCCCGAAATGGGCCCCAGTTGTCCGGACTGTTGAATCGCATGAATGCCGGGTTGTACTGCCGATAACCGTTACCTAAATGATAATGGCCGGTGAGTGAATCCGGCTGTTGTCCGGTAAATCCCAGCAAAGGGCACAAGCCACTGCCCGTGGGGCGGTGACCGTACGGGCCGTACGCGATGGAGTGAGGCCGACCCGTCCCCAGGACCGCCGATATCGAGCCTTGTTGATCACTCGCAAGCAGTAAGGTCGAGTGCGATTGGCTTTGCATTGCTCAAGCTCCAAACAGCCGAAAAATGCTGGATCTTGAGCATCGTCGCTTTGGCAGTGTTTGACCACTATCAGAACTGATAGTCCTTCCGTCGGCGAGGGCTCAAACCTTGGGCATCGTCGCCACCATCGAAGGCCGCTGACTCACTTCGAAATACCACGCCGCCAACTGCGGGTTGGCGTCACGCCAGGCCAGGTCTGGATGGCGCAGGTCCAGATACCCCAAGGCACAGGCCACGCTGATCGCCGCCACATCGAAATGGCTGGTCAGCTCGGCAATCGCCTCCTTTTCCAGCAGGGCCAGGGCGCGGCGGATCTTGTCGCGTTGGCCGTCGAGCCATTCGGCCCAGTGTTTTTCCGGGGCGCGCAGGGCGACTTCGTAGCGGGTCAGGACGGCGGCGTCCATGATGCCGTCGGCCATCGAGGCCAGGGTCAGGCGGCGCCAGCGGGCCGAGCCTTCACGGGGGATCAGCGGATTGCCGACGTGCTGGTGGTCGAGGTAGTCGAGGATCACCCGGCTGTCGTGGATGACGCTGCCGTCGGCCAGGCGCAAGGCCGGGATCTTGCTCAGGGGATTGTCGTCGATCAGCGCCTGGTCCGGATCGACTGGCGTCAGGACGCAGTTTTGCAGGCTGACGCGATCCTGTTGACCGGTTTCGTGCAAGAGCACCATGACTTTGCGAACGAAGGGCGACAACGGGTTGTGATAGAGGGTCATGCTTGGGGCGGACATGGCAACGTCTCGGTCGGTGGCGGAGTCGGGCAGCATAGCGCTTCGAGGGATGGGCTTGAATACCGGACACCTGTGGGAGCGAGCCTGCTCGCGATGCGGTGTGTCAGCCGCTGTCCATGTCACTGGCTGACCGCATCGCGAGCAGGCTCGCTCCCACAGGGGGTGGCCACGCCAGATCAGCGGCGTTGCAGCAGGCCGCGCAGCGCCAGGACGGCCGGAATGCCCAGCCCTACCCAGCTCAGGGCATCCCACGTCCCGTCACCCAACAACGCGGCAAACAAACCCGCGGCAGTGAACAGGGCGATGACGGTGGGCGTGGCGAAGACCTTCCAGAAGTTCGATTGCCGGGGCTTCATGCGGCGCTCTCGACTGTTCCCGGCGCCGGTTTTGCCGCCTTGCGCCGTACCACCCACAGGTACACGCCGCTGCCGAGCACGATGATGGTCAGCCCATCGAGGGTGGCCCAGAGGATTTTCATCGGCATGCCGCCGTAATCACCGAAGTGCAGCGGCTGCGACATGCCCATGGCGTCCATGTACCACGGCCGCTCGACCACGGCGGTGACTTGCAGGTTACTGGCGTCGATCAATATCGGGGTCAGCAGGTGGGACGTCAGGTGCGTGCTGCCCTTCATGAACACCGCGTAATGGTGCTCGCTGGAAAACCGCGTGCCGGGGAAGGCGATGAAATCCGGCTGCATGCCGGGGGCGACCTCGCGGGCAATGTCGAGCAGCCGGGTGGCCGGGGCCAGGTGGGTCAGGGGCGGGGCATCGCGGTAGGGCGCGACCATCGCGCTGAGGGTGTCGTTGCGCCAGGCGGCGATCAGCAGGTCGGCGCAGGCGCTGATCACGCCGGTCACGCCGACCACCAGCGCCCAGGTCAGGGTGACGACGCCGATCAGGTTGTGCAGGTCGAGCCAGCGCAGGCGCGTGGATTTGTCCTGGCGCACGGTGGCGAATTTCAGCCGCCGCATGAACGGCAGGTACAGCACCGTCCCGGAGACAATCGCCACCACGAACAGCAGGCCCATGAACGCCAGCAGCAGCTTGCCCGGCAGCTCGGCGAACATGTCCACGTGCAGGCGCAGCATGAGCATCATGAAACCGCCATTGGCCGACGGCATCTCCAGCGCCTCGCCGGTGCGGGCATCGAGCATGAAGGTGTGGGACTCGTTGGGGCCGGTGCCGGCGGTGGCCGCCATGATCGCGATCGCGGCGTTGGGCTCGCCTTCGTCGAAACCGAAATATTGCATGACTTCGCCGGGGCGGTGTTTTTCCGCCGCCTGCACCAGTAGCTGCAGGTTCAACGGCGGGGTATCGGCCGGCATCACCTTCAACGCCGGCGCATCGCCCAGCAGATGATCGATCTCGTGATGAAAGATCAACGGCAGGCCGGTCAGCGCCAGCATCAGCAGGAACACCGTGCAGATCAGGCTGGACCAGGTGTGGACAAAGGACCAGCGGCGGATTGTTTTGCTTTTCATTTCTTCGCCTTCAGAAATACCAAAGCCGTCCATCAAGGACGGCCCGGCCATAGCGTTTGTCAAATCAAGCGGTTACCACTTGTAGGTGGCACTCGCGATGACGCTGCGCTGGTCTCCGTAGTAGCAGTAGAAACCGTCACAGGTGGAGATGTAGTCCTTGTCGAGCAGGTTGGTGGCGTTCACGGCCAGCGAAGCGCCTTTCAGGCTACCGTCCAGACGGCCCAGGTCGTAGTGAACCGATGCATCGAACACCGTATAGGCGTCTGCCTTGCCCAGCCAGGTATTGCCTTGATCGCCGTAGGTGTTGCCGGTGTAACGCGCACCGGCACCAATGCCGAAGCCGTCCAGTACCCCGGTGTGCCAGGTATAGTCAGCCCACAGCGAAGCTTGTTGGTTGGGCATCAGCTGCAGCCGGTTGCCCTTGTAGTCGCCTTTTTGAACTTCGGATTTCGCCAGGGTATAGGCCGCGATGACCTTCAGGTTGTCGGTCACGTCGGATACCGCTTCCAGCTCCAGGCCTTTGACTTTCACTTCACCGGTCTGGCTGGTGACTGGCTGGTTGCCCGCGACCGTGGTGGTGACAGAAACGTTTTTCTGGGTCAGGTCGTAGACCGCCGCAGTCAGCAAGGTGTTGGTGCCCGGTGGTTGGTATTTGACCCCCAGTTCCCATTGCTCGCCTTCGGTCGGCTTGAACGATTTTGTTGCCGATGCGGTGGCGTTCGACGTTGGCTGGAACGACTCGGCGTAAGACAGGTAAGGCACGAAGCCCGAATCGAACACGTAGCTGATGGCCGCGTTGCCACTGAATTTCTTGTCGCGCTCGGTGTTGGTGGCATCGTTGTCATTGAAGAATTTGGTGCCGGTATGCACCCAGTCTTCACGTCCGCCGAGCGTCAGGCGCCACTGATCCAGGGCCATCTGGTCTTGGATGTAAAGACCTGTCTGGCGGGTTTTCTGGTCGTAGTCATACAGCGCATCGTCGCGCGATGGGCGGGTGATGGGCAGGCCGTAAACCGGATGGTTGACGTTGATGGCCGGTGCTGTGCCGAAGATCGAGGTGTAGTTGGTGTTGCTACGCTGGTGGTCCAGTCCGATCAGTAACGTGTGGCTCACGTCACCGGTGGCGAAATCGCCCTGGAAGTTGTTGTCCACGGCGAACTGGCTGATGTCTTCATCGGTATTGGTAGTGCCACGGCCGGTGTTGCCCTGGTCGTCGACGACAAACCCGATCGATGGGAAGTAACTGTTGACGGTCACTGTCTGGAACGACAGGTCGGATTTGGTGTAACGCAGGTTCTGACGGAACTGCCACACGTCGTTGAAACGATGTTCGAAGGAATAACCCAAGGCGTAGTAGGTACGGTCGTAGAAGTCGTAATCCGGATCACCAAGGTTCTTGTGCTGGGAAATCTTGCCGAATGGCATGTCGATCTTGGTGCCCTGGATCGGATAGAACTGGCTGGTGACGCCGGTATCATCACGGGTGAACTGTGTGAGCAGGGTCAGTTTGGTGTCGTCGTCGATGTTCCAGGTCAGGCTTGGCGCGATGTTGTACCGCTTGTCGTCGATATGGTCGATCTGCGTGCCGCCGTCGCGAATGACACCGCTTACGCTGTAGAGAAACCGGGCTTCGTCGTCGATCTTGCCGGTGCTGGCGAAGTTGATCTGGCGGTGATTGTCGCTGCCGTATTGCACCTGGATTTCGTGGCTCGCTTCAGCCTCTGGACGGCGGCTGACCATGTCCAACAGGCCACCCGGCGGTGTTTGGCCGTAGATCGATGAAGCCGGGCCGCGCAGCAGGGCGAGGCGGTCAAGGTTCCAGGTCTCGGGTTTAGGGTTGGCATACACGCCGCGGGGCAGTGGCAGTCCGTCGAGGAACTGAGTGGGCTCGAAACCGCGTACCCGCATCCAGTCGAGTCGGGTGTCGCTTCCGAAGCTCGCGGAGGTGATGCCGGGCATGTAGCGCACGGCGTCGTCGAGGCTATGGACGCCACGGTCTTCCATCTGCTGGCGGGTGGCGACCGAAATCGAGCGCGGTGCTTCAACCAGTGCGGTGTCGGTCTTGGTGCCGGCAGCAGTGCGCTTGGCCAGGTAACCTTCGACTGGGCCCCATGCGCTCTCCGTGTTCTCCACGCCGATGATGGCAGTCTCCGGCAGCGCCATCACACCCTCGGGCGCGGCCACCAGGCTGTAGGTGCCGGTGCTGCTCTGTTCCAGTTGCAGACCGGTGCCGCGCAACGCAGCGCGCAGGGCGCCGGCGGCGTCGTATTGGCCGTTGACCGGTGCCGAGGTCTTGCCGGCGGCCAGCGATGGATTCAGCGACAGCGCCAGGCCCGACTGGCTGGCGATCTGGTTCAGGGTGCTGGCCAATGGTGCGGCCGGCAGGTTGTAGGCGCGAACGCTGGACGCCTGTTCAGCGGCGATCAGCTGACTGCTGGCCAGAGGGGCACAAAGGGCGATGGCGACGGCCAGCAGGCTGGGGCGCAACAAGGTGTCTAGCGTACGGGACATACAAGGGCTCCTGAAAGGGAATACTTCTCAATTGCCTAAGTGCCGGACGAAAATTCAAAAGTGATAGGGCTGGATGAAAATAATTTCCATTCAGCGAGTTTTGCCAGGGCTTGCGGCTTTATCGCAGGCTGGTTCGCTCCCGTAAAAGCAGCATGATCACCTGTGGGAGCGAGCCTGCTCGCGAAAACGTCGGCCAGAGCGCCGCGAACATCAGGGTTTGACGTCAGCCTTCGCCACTGTCACCCACCACGCCGTGTGCTGCTCGATCTGCACCGGCAAGGTTGGCAGCAGGGCGCTCAAGGCCAGGTCGGTGTCGTTCAACGGGAAGCTGCCGGTGATGCGCAGGTCAGCGACTTCCGGCGCCACGCCAAGGTGCCCGCGGCGATAGCGGCCGAGCTCATGCACCAGGTCTTCCAGGCGCGCGTTGTCCACCACCAGCATGCCGCGGGTCCAGGCATCGGCGCCGACGTTGAGCGCAGCGATGGGGTCCAGGCCATGGCTGCGCATCAGCACTTGCTGGCCTTCCTGCAGAATCTGTTCGTCGGCACTCGACTGCGGATGAGCCGCCACGGCTGACTTCAACACGCTCAGGCGCGTGCCTTGCGCTTCGCGCTTGACCAGGAACCGGGTGCCCAAGGCGCGCAGGCGACCTTCGCGGGTTTCGACGATAAAGGGCCGGGCATCGCCATGGCCGGTTTCGACGAGGATTTCGCCGTCCTGGAGAATCACCCGGCGCTGCTTTTCATCGAACCGCACGTCCACGGCACTGTGGGTGTTGAGGTTGATCACCGTGCCGTCGCTCAGGCGCAGGGTGCGCTGTTCCCCGGTGGCGGTGCGCTGATCGGCGAGCCAGTAGTCCAGCGGGACGTAACGCTCGCCGGCGAACAGGGCCAGGCCGATCACCGCCACGATGCTCGCCAGGCCGTTGCCCAGCTTTCGCACCCGTCGACGAACGCTCGCGCGCGATTGCAGCAACGCGGCGCGGGCCGGGCCGCTGGCCACGCTGAAACGCTGGTCGAGCATGCCCAACTGGCGCCAGGCGCGGGCATGTTCTTCGTGGGCGGCGTGCCATTTGGCGAATTCTTCGCGTTCTACCGGGTTGGCGGAGTCCAGCGACAATTGCCAGGCAATCGCTGCGTCCAGCACCTGTGCCGAGACCGGCTTGGAGCTGGCCGGGATCATACCGGTTCACCGTACAGCGCGATGTAGCACTGGCGAATGCCCTGGGCCAGGTATTGGCGAACCCTTGGCACCGACACCCCCAGGCGCTGGGCGATGTCCGCATGGCTCAGGCCGTCCAGCCGGTTGTAGAGAAACGCGGCCCGGGCCTTGCTGGACAGTTTGCCCAGCAGGCGGTCGATGTTCTTCAGGTCTTCGAGGATCATCTGCCGTTCTTCAGGCGAAGGCTGTTCGTCTTCGGGAATCAGCATCAGCTCGGTAAGGTAGGCCTGCTCCAGCGCGGCTCGGCGGAAGTAGTCGAACAGCAGGCCTTTGGCGATGGCCACCAGAAACGCCCGGGGTTCGCGTGGTTCCTTGAGTTCCTCGCGGCCCAGCAGACGCACGAACGTGTCCTGGCTCAGGTCCTCGGCCCGTTGCGGGCAGGCGACGTTGCGTCGAAGCCAGGCCAGCAGCCAACCGCGATGGTCGCGATACAGCGCACCGACGAGCTCACTTTGAGGGCTGGGAACTGACGACACGCCGTATCACCGATTAAGAAGTGTTAACTAACGAGAATTGTTCGCGATTGTGGCAGAGGCGCGAGCGCTAAGCAATTGGCCACTGGTCAGGTGATGGGAAGGGTTTCGGACCGCGTTATCGTTCATCGCGAGCAGGCTCGCTCCCACAAGGGCCAAGCGTCTCCACAGAAGCCACGTTCACTGGAGATTCCTGTGGGAGCGAGCCTGCTCGCGATAACGGTCGAAAGGACGCCACAGATCTAGAAAGACGGCGAATTCTGCCGGCGTTTCCACTGGTTCAGCCGTTGTTGCAGATTCAACGGACTGTGGATTTGCTGCTGTCGTGCCCGGCTGAACAGGATCAGCGCCAGTTCGGCGGTGGCCAGTGCATCGGCACTGGCGTGGTGGCGCTCCTGCACCTGGAGTTTGAACCAGTCGATCCAGTCGTCCAGCCCGGCCTCGCGAATGCGCGCCTGGGGACACAGCAACGGTGCAATATCGGCGACATCCAGAAACGTATGCTGCAACTTGTAGCCCAGGTGATCTTTCAACGCGCGCCCGAGCATGTGCTGATCGAACGGCGCATGAAACGCCAGCATCGGACTGTCGCCGACGAACTCCATGAACTCGATCAAGGCCTGCGCCGGATCGCTGCCAGCGGCCACCGCGCTCGGGCCCAGACCGTGGATCAACACGCTGGGCGCCACTTTCATGTCGGTGCATTGCAGGGTGCGTTCGAACTGCTGGCTGAAGTCGATCGCGCCGTCCTCGATCACCACGGCGCCAATGGACAGTACGCGATCCTTGTTCAGGTTCAGGCCGGTGGTCTCCAGGTCCAGCACCACCCAGCGCTGCTGGCGCAGGCTGCACTCGCCCAGTTCGGTGGCCACGGGCAGGTCCTTGAGCCGTTGCTGCAATTCGCCGGACAACATCGGGCCTGCCGGTCGCAGCCATGAAAACAGGCTCATAGCTGATACCGCAGGGTCAGGCTGCTCTGCAGGCGTTGGGCCTGGCGCAGGGATTCACGCAGGATCCGCCGGTCCAGATGATTGAGGCTGTCGGGATCGACCCGATTGGAGTAGGGCAGATTCTCCCGTGTCTGTAGCTGATGTTGCTGCATGCGGGTTTGTTGAATGAAGTGATAGGCCTCTTCGTACGCCGCACCGTCCAGGGGTTCGATCACCTGTTTTTCGACCAGTTGGCGGAAGCGCTCCAGCGTATTGTTCGCCCCGATGCCATGGGCCAGCGCGAGCAATCGGGCGCCGTCGACGAAGGGCGTCAGCCCTTGGACTTTGAGGTCCAGGGTGGCTTTCTCACCGTTCTTGCGCGCCAGGACAAACTCGCGGAAGCGCCCGACGGGCGGACGGTTGCGCAGGGCGTTCTCGGCCATCATGCGCTGGAACAAGCGGTTGTCGCCCACCTGGTCGAGAATCCCCCGACGCAATTGTTCGCCGCTTTGCTCCTCGCCCCAGACCACCCGCAGATCGAAGTAGATGCTCGACCCCAACAGGTTCTCCGGCGTCGCTTCGCGTATGAACGCCGCAAAGCGCCGCGCCCACTCGGCGCGGGACAGGCACAGCTCGGGGTTGCCGGCCATGATGTTGCCTTTGCATAGGGTGAAGCCGCACTGCGCCAGGCTCTGGTTGATGTGTTGCGCGATGGGCAGCAGCTTGCCGCGAATCTCGGCGGCATGGGCGGCGTCGCGGGCCTCGAACAGGATGCCGTTGTCCTGGTCGGTGTGCAGCGTCTGCTCGCGGCGACCTTCGCTGCCGAAGCATAACCAGCTGAACGGTATGCCGGGATCGCCTTTCTCGGCGAGCGTCAGTTCGATCACCCGGCACACGGTGTGGTCGTTGAGCAGGGTAATGATGTGGGTGATCTGGGTCGACGACGCGCCGTGGGCGAGCATGCGCTCCACCAATTGGCCGATCTCGCCGCGCAGCGCCACCAGGTTTTCCACCCGTTGGGCGCTGCGGATGGTGCGGGCCAGGTGCACCAGGTCGACCCGTTGCAGGGAAAACAGGTCACGCTCGGACACCACGCCACACAGGCGCTGATCCTTGACCAGGCAGACATGCGCGATGTGCCGCTCGGTCATGGCAATCGCCGCGTCGAAGGCGCTGTGATCCGGGCTCAGGAAAAACGGCGCCCGGGTCATGTGCCGGTCGATGGCCTCGTTGAAGTCACTGGTGCCGCCCGCCACTACCTGGCGCAGGTCTCGCAAAGTGAAAATGCCCTGGGGGGCCTTGTTTTCGTCGACGACCACGATGCTGCCGACCTGCTGCTCGTGCATCAGGCTCACGGCTTCGCGCAGTGGCGTGTCGGGGCTGCAGGTTACCGGGTGACGCATGGCCAGCTCGCCCAGGCGAGTATTGAGCGAATACTGGGTGCCGAGGGTTTCCACGGCTTTCTGCTGGACTTGCTGGTTGACCTGGTCCAACAGGCTGCTGACGCCGCGCAGGGCGAAGTCGCGAAAGGTGTTGGACAGCGCAAACAGCTTGATGAATGCCAGCTTGTTCAGTTGCAGGCAAAAGGTGTCTTCGGCCGCCAGGTGTTCGGTGCGGGTCGCTCGTTCACCCAGCAGCGCGGCGAGGGGAAAGCACTCCCCGGTGGTGATTTCGAAGGTGGTTTCGGTGCCGCCCTTGGCGCTGTGGGGACGCTCGCCGACCACCCGACCCTGCTTGACGATGTAGAAATGCTCGACCGGGCCATCGGCGGGCTTGATGATGCTTTCGCCCGGAGCATAAAAACGCAGCTGACATTGTTCGACCAGGTACGCCAGGTGGGCGTGTTCCATCTGATTGAAGGGCGGGAAGCGCTGGAGGAATTGCAAGGTACCCTGGATGTTCTGCAATACCGCGGTTTTCCCTGCCTGTGTGAAGGCGTCCGCTCTACTCATAACCATTACCGCAGTCTTTTTTCGAATTGTTGTTGTCGGATGACTCGGTCATGGTCAGCCCCTGAGCGCTGAGTGCCCATTGGACGTAAGTCTAGGTTGGGCCCCCGAGCGCGAGATAAAGGAAAACCCCTACGAAAATCGAGGAAGAACCTATCCTTTCCCTTATAGGCAAAAAATCCGACGAAGTGCACATTAGAAGGTCTGCTTAGCGATGTCTCACCACTGAGTCAGGGAACGAATTTGATCATTTAGAGATTGCCATGTCCGACCACGATATTTTGAGTGACGCCGAGCGCGAGGCGCTGAGCGCCGTCATGCTGGAGCCCGACCTGCCGCCGCAACGCGTACTGATCGTCGATGACGATAAAGATGCCCGCGAGCTGCTGTCGGAGATCCTCGGTCTGGATGGCATTCGTTGCATGACCGCTGCCAGCGGTGAAACGGCGCTCAAGATGTTGAGCGAAAAACCTTCGATCGGCCTGGTGATCACCGATCTGCGCATGGGGCATATCGATGGCCTGGATTTGATCCGCCAGGTGCGCGAATCGGTGCGGGCGGCAATGCCGTTCATCATCGTTTCCGGTGATGCCGATGTGAAGGACGCGATAGCCGCCATGCATTTGAGCGTGGTGGATTTCCTGCTCAAACCGATCGATACGCAAAAATTGCTGGCGCTGGTGAAGCATGAACTGGGGATGGAGCCTTAGTGCTGGTCCTGCCCTGTGGCAGCGAACAAAAAAGCCCTGATCTTTCGATCAGGGCTTTTTCGTTTCCGGTATCGACGCTCAGTTACAGGCCGTTGGCAGCCTTGAACTCGCGACGACGACGGTGCAGGACCGGCTCGGTGTAGCCGTTCGGCTGTCGGGTGCCTTCGATCACCAGTTCGACCGCCGCCTGGAAGGCGATGTTGCTGTCGAAGTCCGGTGCCAACGGGCGGTACAGCGGGTCATTGGCGTTCTGACGATCGACCACCGGTGCCATGCGCTTGAGGCTTTCCATCACCTGCGCCTGGGTGACGATGCCGTGGCGCAGCCAGTTGGCGATGTGCTGGCTGGAAATGCGCAGGGTGGCGCGGTCTTCCATCAGGCCGATGTCGTTGATGTCCGGCACCTTCGAGCAACCCACGCCCTGATCGATCCAGCGCACCACGTAACCGAGAATGCCCTGGGCGTTGTTGTCCAGTTCGTTCTTGATCTGTTCGGCGGTCCACTGCGGGTTCACTGCCAGCGGGATGGTCAGGATGTCGTCCACCGACGCGGGCGCGCGCTTGGCCAGTTCGGCCTGGCGGGCGAACACGTCGACCTTGTGGTAATGCAGCGCGTGCAGTGCCGCCGCCGTTGGCGATGGAACCCAGGCCGTGTTGGCGCCGGCCAGTGGGTGAGCGATTTTCTGTTCGAGCATCGCCGCCATCAGGTCGGGCATGGCCCACATGCCTTTACCGATCTGCGCGCGACCTTGCAGGCCGGTGCTCAAACCGATGTCGACGTTGGAGTTCTCGTAGGCGCTGATCCATTTTTCCGCCTTCATGTCCGCCTTGCGCACCATCGGGCCGGCTTCCATGGAGGTGTGGATTTCATCGCCGGTACGGTCGAGGAAACCGGTGTTGATGAACACGACACGCTCGCTCGCCGCCTGGATGCAGGCCTTGAGGTTGACCGTGGTACGGCGCTCCTCGTCCATGATCCCGACCTTGAGGGTGTTGCGCGGCAGGCCGAGCACGTCTTCGATGCGGCCGAACAGCTCGTTGGTGAACGCAGCTTCTTCGGGGCCGTGCATCTTCGGCTTGACGATGTAGACCGAGCCGGTGCGGGTGTTCTTGCGCGTGGTGTTGCCGTTGAGGTTGTGCAGGGCGGCGAGGCTGGTCACCAGGCCGTCGAGGATGCCTTCCGGCACTTCGTTGCCATGCTTGTCGAGGATGGCATCGATGGTCATCAAGTGGCCGACGTTGCGCACGAACAGCAGCGAGCGCCCGTGCAGGCTCAGTGCGCTGCCGTCGACTGCGGTGTAGGTGCGGTCGGCGTTCATGGTGCGGGTGAAGGTCTTGCCGCCCTTGGCGACTTCTTCGGCCAGGTCGCCCTTCATCAGGCCGAGCCAGTTGCGGTAGATCACCACCTTGTCATCGGCATCGACGGCGGCGACGGAGTCTTCGCAGTCCATGATGGTGGTCAGCGCCGCTTCCATCAGGATGTCTTTGACACCGGCGGCATCGGTCTGGCCGACCGGCGTGCTGGCGTCGACCTGGATCTCGAAATGCAGGCCGTTGTTTTTCAGCAGGATCGCGATCGGTGCCGAGGCATCGCCCTGGAAACCGATCAACTGGGCGTCGTTGCGCAGGCCGCTGTTGCTGCCGCCCTTGAGCGCGACCACCAGTTTGCCGTCGACGATCGTGTAGCGGGTGGCATCGACGTGGGAGCCGGCGGCCAATGGCGCCGCTTCGTCGAGGAAGGCACGGGCGAAGGCGATGACCTTGTCGCCGCGGACCTTGTTGTAGCCTTTGCCTTTTTCCGCGCCATCCGCTTCGCTGATGGCGTCGGTGCCGTACAGCGCGTCATACAGCGAACCCCAGCGGGCGTTCGAGGCGTTGAGCGCGAAACGGGCATTCATCACCGGCACCACGAGTTGCGGGCCGGCCATACGGGCGATTTCTTCATCGACGTTTTGCGTCGTTACCTGGAAATCGGCCGCTTCTGGCAGCAGATAACCGATGTCTTGCAGGAACGCCTTATAAGCCACGGCGTCATGGGCCTGACTGGCGCGTTCCTGGTGCCAGGCATCAATGCGAGCCTGGATATCATCGCGTTTGGCGAGTAGGGCTTTGTTCTTCGGTGCCAGGTCATGGATGACCTTGTCGGCACCGGCCCAGAACGTGTCGGCGGTGAGGCCGGTTCCGGGAATGGCTTCGTTGTTCACGAAGTCGAACAGGACTTTGGCGACCTGCAGGCCACCGACTTGAACGTGTTCAGTCATTGCTTGCCTCACTCTGCTCAGCTATTTCTTTTTCTTCAAATTGACAATGAAGCCTCGGGCTATTTAAACCACAAACCCCTTCCCCCGGTACATGCCATTGCGGGCGGCCGGGCTGGAACCGATCAACGGCTTTGAGGCCTTGCTGACAGGGCTTTCAGGGTTGCGATCGTGCCTGCGGCAGACATCGATCCAACGTTATGTAGTGCGCGCTGCGGAATACTACATGATGAATTGCGGTTGTGAAAATTAGACTAATTACGTCGTTCTGCGACCCCGTGACGCATTGCAGTCACAGCGGGGCACAGGATGTTCTCAAAAAACAGATGGATTGTTCCAGTTAAATATCGTGAGTTGTACACGATTTGTTGGGCGGCTCAAGATTGTGTGGCCTTCAATCGCGAGCAGGCTCGCTCCCACAGGGGGCCGGCGTTGTTCGTGTGGGAGCGAGCCTGCTCGCGATGGGGCCAGCCGGTCCGGCGCAGAGCCACCCCTTGCCTATACTTGCCCTTCAAGCACAAACGTCATGACCAGAGGGCTGCGCCATGGACCACCTCGTACTCACAGTTTTCGCGCCGGACAAGGCTGGGCAGGTCGAGCGCATCGCCCAGTGCATCGCCGAGCAGGGCGGTAACTGGCTGGAAAGCCGCATGTCACGGATGGCCGGGCAGTTTGCCGGGATACTTCGGGTGGGCGTGCCGGCGGAGGCCTACGACTCACTGGTCGATGCCCTGCAGGGCTTGTCGGCTCAGGGTATCCGGGTGTTGATTGCCGAAAGCGGCATCGAGCAATCCTGCACCTGGAAGCCGATTGCAATGGAGTTGGTGGGCAATGACCGCCCCGGGATCGTGCGTGACATCACGCGTCTGCTGAGCGAGCAGGGGGTGAACCTGGAACGGCTGGTCACCGAAGTGCGCCCGGCGCCGATGAGCAGTGAACCGCTGTTTCACGCCGAGGCGATCCTGGCGGTGCCGCTGACCCTGTCCCTGGACGTGCTGCAATCGCGCCTGGAAACCCTGGCGGATGATTTGATGGTGGAACTGGTCCTGCGCAGTGAGCCCTGACAGGGTTATCCAGTTTTTACCTGCACCTGCCTGTGGATAACCTGTAGAGACAGCCCGCCAGGCCACGCCGTTCAAGGCGTGGCCAGTGTTGGTCAAAAAAACGCCAACATTCAGTGACTTGCGCACAAACGCCGGGGATCACGCTGTGGATAACCTTGGGAAGAAACCCTTCAGGCCACGTAGATAGCGGCCTGCAGAGATTTGTGCGTTTTTTGATCAGCTGCGCCGGCGCAGACTGACCCACGCATCGACGCTGTAGACCGCCAGTCCGGCCCAGATGAACATGAAGGCCAACAGGGTGCTGGACGACAAGTGTTCGCCAAACAGCAGCACGGCTTGCAGCAGCACGAGTGTGGGCGCCAGGTACTGGAGGAAACCCAGGGTCGTATAGGGCAAGTGCCGCGCGGCGGCGTTGAAGCAGACCAGCGGCACCAGGGTCACCGGTCCGGCGGCCACCAGCCACCAGGCTTCGGACGTGGTCCAGAACTCGGGTTGCGCGCTCATGGCCGTCTGATTGAACAGTAACCAGGCCATGGCAATCGGCACCAGCATCCAGGTCTCCACCACCAGGCCGGGCAGGGCCTTGACCGGGGCTTGCTTGCGGATCAGGCCATAGAATCCGAAGGTCAGTGCCAGCACCAGCGATACCCACGGCAGGCTGCCGACCTGCCAGACCTGCTGCGCCACGCCGACTGCCGCCAGGCCGACCGCGATCCACTGCATGCGCCGCAGCCGTTCGCCGAGGATCAGCATCCCCAGCAGTACGTTGACCAGCGGATTGATGTAGTAGCCGAGGCTGGCCTCCAGCATGCGCCCGTTGTTCACCGACCAGACATACGTCAGCCAGTTGGCCGCGATCAGCGTACCGCTCAGGGCGAGAATCGCCAGCCGTTTGGGGTTGTCACGCAATTCACGCCACCAGCCAGGATGCTTCCAGACCAGCAGCAACAAGGCGCCGAACAAGGCCGACCAGAGCACGCGGTGAATGATGATCTCCACGGCGGGCACGTTGGCGATGGCTTTGAAGTAGATCGGGAACAGGCCCCAGATGATGTAGGCACTTAGGCCCAGAATGTACCCGCGACGCGGGTTGGCGGCTTGCATGCAGAATCCTTGCTTAGGCAGCTAACAAAGAGGGGATTGTAAGGAAATTTGTCTACGAATGTCCTGTTCGAATAGGTACTGCAATTGTGAGCACGGGTCTGTGGCGAGTCTGCTCGCGATGGCGGATAGACCTTCAGCACACCGTGGCCTGATAGGTCGGCATCGCGAGCAGGCTCGCTCCCACACTTGAGTCGGGTGAATCAGAACAGTTTCAAGGGTTCTTCGTTGAGCGCCGCCAGTTGTTCGCGCAACGCCAATACCTGGTCGCCCCAGTACCGCTCCGTGCCGAACCACGGAAAACTGTGCGGGAACGCCGGGTCGTCCCAGCGCCGGGCGAGCCAGGCGCTGTAGTGCATCAGGCGCAATGCGCGCAATGGCTCGATCAAGGCCAGTTCCCGCGGGTCGAAGTCGTGGAACTCGTTGTAGCCGTCCATCAATTCCGACAACTGCCCCAGGCAAGCCTGGCGATCACCGGCGAGCATCATCCAGATGTCCTGCACGGCCGGTCCCATGCGGCAGTCGTCGAGGTCGACGATGTGGAAGACCTCGTCGCGGCACATCATGTTGCCGGGGTGGCAATCGCCATGCATGCGGATGTTCTGGTGCGGCGTGGCCTGATAGACCTCCTCGACCCGCTTGAGCAGGTCGCGGGCCACGGACTCGTAGGCCGGCAACAGGCTCTTGGGGATGAAATGGCCGTCAAGCAGTGTGGCCAGCGAGTCATGGCCGAAGTTCTTCACGCCCAGGGCTTCACGGTGTTCGAACGGCTTGGTCGAGCCGACGGCGTGTAACCGGCCGAGCAACTGGCCGAGGCGATACAGCTGATCGAGGTTGCCCGGCTCCGGCGCCCGGCCGCCACGGCGCGGAAACAGGGTGAAGCGGAAACCGTTGTGTTCGTGCAGGCTGGCACCGTTGTGAATCAGCGGTGCCACCACCGGCACCTCGCACTCGGCGAGTTCGAAGGTGAACTGGTGCTCTTCGAGGATCGCTTCATTGCTCCAGCGCTGCGGGCGGTAGAACTTGGCGATCAGTGGCTCGGCGTCTTCGATGCCGACTTGATAGACGCGGTTTTCGTAACTGTTGAGCGCCAGAATGCGGGCGTCACTGAGAAAACCGATGCTTTCGACGGCATCGAGCACGAGGTCTGGGGTGAGGGTTGCAAACGGGTGGGCCATGCTGACTCCTGCGCGCAGCAGGCTGCTGCGTCCGGCCAGGCATGGTAGCGCAGACGGGCGTGGATAGGTGGTGGCTGTGCGGATGCCTTCGCGAGCGGGCTCGCTCCCACAGGAGCCTGTGCGGACTCTGTGGGAGCGAGCCCGCTCGCGAAAGTGGCCTGTCAGGCGCCGACGATCCCACCGTCTTCACGGGTGATTGCCATCACCGAAGACCGTGGCTTGCCGTTCGGCAAATGCTCGGGGAATGTCGAACCACCGTTCTCTCCGGGATGCTGAATCCCCACGAACAGCGTCTTTTGATCCGGCGAGAAGCTGATCCCCGTGACCTCGCAACCGATCGGCCCGACCATGAAACGCCGGATTTCCCCGGTCGCGGGGTCGGCGCAGAGCATCTGGTTGTTGCCCATGCCGGCAAAGTCACCGGCATTGCTCGAGTCGCCATCGGTGAGGATCCACAACCTTCCAGCCTTGTCGAAGCCCAGCCCATCCGGGCTGTTGAACATGTTCTGCGGCGTGATGTTGGACGAACCACCCTTCGGCGTACCGGCGTGGACCTGCGGGTTGCCCGCGACCACGAACAGGTCCCAGGCAAAACTGTTCGAGGCGTGATCGTCGCGGTCGGTGCGCCAGCGCAGAATCTGTCCGTAGACATTTTTCTCCCGCGGGTTGGGGCCGCCGACGGGCTGGCCATCTTCACCGCGCTTGGCGTTGTTGGTCAGGGTGCAATAGACCTGGCCATCCTTGGGGCTGACGACGATCCACTCCGGGCGGTCCATGCGTGTGGCTTTGACCGCCGAGGCCGCGAGGCGCGCGTTGATCAGCACGTCGGCCTGGCTGGCGAAGCCACTGCTGGCGTCGATGCCGTTCTTGCCGTGGGTCAACTCGACCCATTCGCCCTGTCCTTTCGGGTGGTCGGCATTGCCGTCGCCTGCATCGAAGCGCGCCACGTACAGGGTGCCGTGGTCCAGCAGGTCGCGATTGGCTTTAGGGTTCTTGTGGTTGATCCGGTCGCGGCTGACGAACTTGTAGATGAACTCGCCGCGCTCGTCGTCGCCCATGTACACCACGGCGCGACCGTCATGGGTCTCGGCCAGGGCAGCGTTTTCATGTTTGAAACGGCCCAGGGCCGTGCGCTTGACTGGTGTCGATGTCGGGTCGAACGGATCGATTTCCACCACCCAGCCGTGACGGTTCAGTTCGTTGGGGTTTTTCGCCAGGTCGAAGCGCTCGTCGTGTGGGTGCCAGTTGATCTCTTTACTGGCGGCGACCACACCGTAGCGCTTCTGCGCGGCATCGAATTTCTGCTCGGCATTGCTGCTGCCGAAGCAGTCGGTGAAGTTCTCTTCACACGTCAGGTACGTGCCCCAGGGTGTCTTGCCGTTGGCGCAGTTCTGGAAGGTGCCGAGGACGTTCCTGCCGTGCGGGTCGGCGCTGGTTTTCAACAGGTCATGGCCGGCGGCGGGGCCACTCAGGCTGATCGGCGCGTTACCGTGGATGCGCCGGTTGTAGCGCGAGCCCTGGACGAATTGCCATTGGCCCTTCTTGCGCTGCACTTCAATCACCGACACGCCTTCGCAGGCCAGCGCCTTGCGCACTTCTTCAGCCGACTGCGGCATGCCGCCGTGGGGGTAGAGGTAGCGATAGTTGGTGTATTCGTTGTTGATCGCCATCAGCGCCCGGTCTTTTTCCCCGGGGAATTCGAACAGGCTCATGCCGTCGTTGTTGTCGCCGAACTGCACTTCCTGCTGCGCGGCAGTGCCGTTGCCGCTCGGGTCGAACGCCGGACCGTCCTTGTGCAGCGGTTGGCCCCAACTGATCAGCACCGAGGACTTGTAGCCCGGCGGCAGGGTAATGGCATCGCGGGTGTCGGCCGGGATGCTGGCAAAGCCCAGCAGCGTGCTGTTGCCGGCGCTGACGCTGGCGGCGAGTACGCTGCGGCTGAGCAGGTTGCCGCCCAGGAACATGGCGGCACCGCACAAGGCGCCCGCGCTGATGAAGCCACGACGGCTGAGGCCGACCATGTTTTCAAGGTCGGTGGATTGGTTGTCTTCTAATAGGCTCACGTCAGGCTCCCTGCGGTTTTTGCAGTCACCTTAAAGCGCATAAATGACGCTTGTGTTTCAGAGCTGTGTACCGAGCAGCACGTTCGACGCGGCGAACTGCACCCGCACCGCTCGATTGACCGACAAACCACGGGTTCGCAGATCCAGTGGTTCGGCCAGTGCGCACAGGGTCTGGCCATTGGGCAGGGTGATGCGCACCTCGCTGGGGCCGTCTTCGGCGTCGAGGATTTCTTCGATAATGCCGGTCAAGTCATTGTGTCCCGGTGTTGCAGGGCTTTCGATGGGCAGCACGTCAAGCCAGCCGGCCTTGATCAGGGCGACCACTTCGCTGCCCGGTTCCAGCGCCAGGCGCAGGGTGCTGCTGTGAGTGATCTGTGCGTCGAGGATCAGGCCTTCGGCCAGTTCCAGGCGAATCAGGTCGTTGCGCCCCTGTGCCTCGATCGCCTTGACCTTGCCGTGCAACTGATTGCGCGCGCTGGTTCTGAGCATCAGGCGACCGAGCAGATCGAGGTCGCTGGCCTCTTCGGCGGCTTCCAGCACCTGGGCCTGCAACGCCTGCAGTTTCTGATACAGGCGCAGGACGCGCTCGCCCTCGCTGGACAGCTTGGCGCCGCCACCGCCCTTGCCGCCGACACTGCGTTCCACCAGGGGTTTTTGCGCGAGGTTGTTCAATTCGTCGATGGCGTCCCATGCCGCTTTGTAGCTCAGGCCCGCGCTTTTCGCGGCGCGGGTGATCGAGCCCTGATCGGCGATGTGTTGCAGTAACGCAATGCGTTGAGGGCGACGAACGATGTGTTGGGACAGCAGGGTAGGCAGGGACATGGCTGGGTGCTTTGGCGGATGTATGTCAAGACGTTGGCGGCTGAAGCCCCGGTAGTCAAGTTGGACCGCGATCCTGTGGGAGCGGGCTTGCTCGCGATGGCGGCCTCACAGACGACTTCGATGTTGAATGCCGAGCCGCTTTCGCGAGCAAGCCCGCTCCCACAGGGTGTGCGGGTTTAGTCCCCTGGTTTGGGCGTGCGTGCCAGGCAATAGACATCGACCCGCGCGGCTCCGGCCTCCATCAACAGGCGTGCCAGGGCTTGCGCGGTGGCGCCGGTGGTCAGCACGTCGTCCACCAGGGCCAGGTGGCGCCCCCTGATCGACGCCTCAGGCATCAAGGCGAAGGCGTGGCGCAGGTTTTTCCGGCGGGCATCGGCCTTGAGGGCCTGCTGGGCGCTGGTGTCCTGGGTGCGCTGGAGCAACCGTTCGTCGCAAGGGATGCCCAGATGCTCACTCAACCAGCGGGCCAGCATCGTGGCCTGGTTGAAACCGCGTTGGCGCAGGCGTTTAACGGCGAGCGGAACGGGAACCAGCGCCTCCGGTCGTGCCAGTGCTTCATCGAAACGATAGTGCAGGGATTGCGCGAGAAGTTCGGCCAACAGGCGGCCAAGGGGCCACTTGGCGCTGTGTTTGAAGCGGGTGATCAGGCTGTCGACCGGAAAGCTGTAGGTCCAGGGTGCAATCACCTGCTGAAAGGCCGGCGGTTGCTGCATGCATTGACCGCAAGTCAGGCCTGATGTGGGCAGAGGCAGCGCGCAGGTATCACAGTGATCGCCAAGCCAGGGCAGATCGGCCTCGCAGGCCAGGCAGATGGGCCTGATGTCTTCGGTGCTTTCACTGCACAACAAACAGTGCTGATCATTATTTAACCAGATGTAAACCTTTCCTGCGTTACGTGGTTGACAGTGCATCGCTCTTCCTTAAATATGCCAAACATCCGTGTCGCGCCTGGGGTTATTCCCTGCCCCAGTCGTCAGTCCAGCATAGAACCTTGACCTGCTTAAAATAAAGGTAACGCCCATGAGCGCCAGCACCTCTGCCACCCTGCGTCATGACTGGTCTTTGGCCGAAGTCAAAGCTCTCTTCGTTCAGCCATTCAATGACCTGTTGTTCCAGGCGCAGACCGTGCACCGCGCGCACTTCGACGCCAACCGTGTGCAGGTGTCCACGCTGCTCTCGATCAAGACCGGCGCCTGCCCGGAAGACTGCAAATACTGTCCGCAGTCCGGTCACTACAACACCGGCCTGGAAAAAGAAAAGCTGATGGAAGTGCAGAAGGTCCTCGAAGAGGCCGCCCGCGCCAAGGCCATCGGTTCGACCCGGTTCTGCATGGGCGCCGCCTGGAAACACCCGTCGGCCAAAGACATGCCCTACGTGCTGAAAATGGTCGAAGGGGTGAAGGCCCTGGGCCTGGAAACCTGCATGACCCTCGGCCGCCTCGATCAGGAGCAGACCGAGGCGCTGGCCAAGGCCGGCCTCGACTACTACAACCACAACCTTGATACCTCGCCGGAGTTCTACGGCAGCATCATCACCACCCGCACCTACAGCGAGCGCCTGCAAACTCTGGCCTATGTGCGGGATTCGGGGATGAAGATCTGTTCCGGCGGTATCCTCGGCATGGGCGAGTCCCTCGACGACCGCGCCAACCTGCTGATCCAGCTGGCCAACCTGCCGGAGCATCCGGAGTCGGTGCCGATCAACATGCTGGTGAAAGTGGCCGGCACACCGCTGGAAAACGCCGAAGACATCGACCCGTTCGACTTCATCCGCATGCTCGCCGTTGCGCGCATCCTGATGCCCAAATCCCACGTACGCCTGTCCGCCGGCCGCGAAGCCATGAACGAGCAGATGCAGGCCCTGGCGTTCTTCGCCGGCGCCAACTCGATCTTCTATGGCGAAAAACTGCTGACCACCGCCAACCCGCAGGCCGACAAGGACATGCGACTGTTTTCGCGTCTGGGCATCCTGCCGGAAGCCCGCGAGGAACATGCCGATGAGGTGCACCAGGCCGCCATCGAGCAGGCACTGGTCGAGCAGAAGAGCAGCGAGATGTTCTATAACGCGGCGGTTTGATGCGACACACATCGAATGTGGGAGCGGGCCTGCTCGCGAAGACGGACTGACACTCACGTTCATGTCGTCTGATACACCGCTTTCGCGAGCAAGCCCGCTCCCACATGAGATCGGGTTCCTGATTTATGCAATCTGACAGTCCGAGGCCTGCATGTCTTTCGATCTCGCTGCACGCCTGGCTGCCCGTCGTGCCGACAACCTCTACCGCCAACGCCCCTTGCTCGAAAGCCCGCAGGGACCCGAGGTGGTGGTCGATGGTCAGCCGTTGCTGGCGTTCTGCAACAACGATTACCTGGGCCTGGCCAATCACCCGCAGGTGATCGAGGCCTGGCGCGCCGGCGCTGCGAAATGGGGCGTCGGTGGTGGCGCCTCGCACTTGGTGATCGGCCACAGCGGCCCGCATCATGCGCTGGAAGAAGCCCTGGCCGATTTGACCGGGCGCCCGCGTGCGCTGCTGTTCACCACCGGTTACATGGCCAACCTCGGCGCTGTCACGGCGTTGGTGGGGCAGGGCGATACCGTGCTGGAAGACCGGCTCAATCACGCCTCGCTGCTCGATGCCGGGCTGTTGTCCGGTGCGCGATTCAGCCGCTACCTGCACAACGACCCGGCAAGTCTGGCCAGTCGGCTGGAGAAGGCCACCGGCAATACCCTGGTGGTCACCGATGGAGTGTTCAGCATGGACGGCGACCTCGCCGACCTGCCGGCCCTGGCCCGCGAGGCCAAGGACCGGGGCGCGTGGCTGATGGTCGACGACGCACACGGCTTCGGTCCGTTGGGCGCCAATGGCGCAGGGATCGTCGAGCATTTCGGCCTGAGCCAGGATGACGTCCCGGTGCTGGTCGGCACCCTCGGCAAGGCATTTGGCACGGCAGGCGCCTTTGTGGCCGGCAGCGAGGAGCTGATCGAAAGCCTGATCCAGTTCGCCCGCCCCTACATCTACACCACCAGCCAACCGCCGGCCCTGGCCTGCGCAACCCTGAAAAGCCTCGAACTGTTGCGGACCGAACATTGGCGGCGCGAGCATCTGAACGCGCTGATCCGGCAGTTCCGTCAAGGCGCGGAACAGATCGGCCTGGAGCTGATGGACAGCTTCACGCCGATCCAGCCGATCATGATCGGCGATGCCGGGCGTGCGGTGCGCCTGTCCCAAGGGCTGCGTGAACGCGGGTTGATGGTGACCGCCATCCGCCCGCCGACCGTGCCCGCCGGCAGCGCTCGCTTGCGCGTGACCCTGACCGCCGCCCACAGCGCGGCGCAGGTGCAGCTATTGTTAGAGGGACTGGCCGATTGCTTTCAATCTTTGGGACCGGAGCCAAGCCATGCGTGACCGCCTGATTCTGCTGCCCGGCTGGGGGCTCGGCATTTCTCCGCTGGAGCCATTGGCCGCCGCACTCAAAGGGCTGGACGAACACCTGCGGGTCGAGATCGAACCGCTGCCGGAACTGACATCCTGTGACCCTGGCGACTGGCTCGACGAGCTCGACGCCAATGTGCCACAGGACGCCTGGCTCGGTGGCTGGTCCCTGGGCGGCATGCTCGCTGCCGAGCTGGCGGCGCGGCGCGGTGATCGTTGCTGCGGTTTGCTGACCCTGGCCAGCAATCCCTCGTTTGTTGCCCATGAGCAATGGCCGGGTGCGATGCCCGGCGAGACTTTCGACGCCTTCCTGGCCGGCTGCGCTGCTGATCCACGGGGGACGCTCAAGCGTTTTTCTCTGCTCTGTGCCCAAGGTGCCGAAGACCCGCGCGGGCTGTCACGGTTGCTGCTCGGCGGTGCGCCCAATACCGCGACAGCGGTATTGATGGGCGGTCTGGAATTGCTGGCACAACTGGATACCCGTCAGGCGTTGCAAGCGTTCCGCGGCCCGCAGATGCACCTGTTCGCCGGGCTCGACGGCCTGGTGCCGGCAGAGGCCGCGAGTGATTTGCTGGCGTTGCTGCCGGATGTCGAAATCGGCCTGATTGAACAGGCCAGCCACGCGTTTCTCCTGGAAGACCCGCACGGAGTGGCGGGTGCGATCCAGGCCTTTTTGCATGAGTCCGGCGATGACTGATTTATCCCTTCCAAAGCTGCCCGGCGCGTTGCCGGACAAGCGTCAGGTGGCGGCTTCCTTTTCCCGCGCGGCGGCCAGCTATGACAGCGTGGCCGAATTGCAACGCGATGTCGGCAATCAGTTGCTGAGCCGATTGCCTCGTGACTTCGTACCGGGCCGCTGGCTCGACCTGGGCAGTGGCACCGGGCATTTCAGTCGGTTGCTGAGCACGCGCTTTCCCGAGGGCGACGGTGTGGCGCTGGACATCGCCGAAGGCATGCTCAATCACGCGCGTCCGCTGGGCGGGGCCGCCCATTTCATCGCTGGCGATGCGGAGCGTCTGCCGCTGCGGGAAGCGACCTGTGACCTGATTTTCTCCAGCCTGGCCGTGCAGTGGTGTGCCGATTTCGCCTCAGTGCTCAGCGAAGCGCGGCGTGTACTGAAACCGGGTGGTATTTTCGCGTTTGCTAGTCTGTGCGTGGGCACACTGGCAGAGCTGCGTGACAGCTGGCGGCAAGTGGATGGCATGGTCCACGTCAATCGCTTCCGTGAGTTCGAGGGTTATCAGCAACTGTGTGCCGCCAGCGGTTTGCGGATCGTGGGTCTGCAAACCCGGGCACATGTGCTGCATTACCCGGATGTGCGCAGCCTGACCCATGAGCTCAAGGCGTTGGGGGCGCACAACCTGAACCCTGGGCGACCCGGTGGATTGACCGGGCGGGCGCGGATTCTCGGTCTGGTGGAGGCTTATGAGCAGTTTCGCCAGGCCCCTGGGCTGCCGGCGACTTATCAAGTGGTGTATGCCGTTTTGGAGAAACCCTTATGAGCGCAGCGTATTTCATCACCGGTACCGACACCGATGTCGGCAAGACCACCGTCGCCGCAGGTCTGCTGCATGCGGCAAGGTTGGCAGGGCTGAGTACGGCGGCGGGTAAACCGGTGGCCTCGGGTTGCGACGTCACGCCCAAGGGCTTGCGCAATGCCGATGCACTGGCACTGCTGGCCGAATGTTCGCTGCCGCTGACCTATGCCCAGGTCAATCCGGTCGCGTTCGAACCGGCCATCGCGCCGCACCTCGCGGCGCGGGAGGCGGGCGTGGCGTTGACCGTGCAATCGCTGCTGGCACCGATGCGGCAGATTCTGGACATGCAGGCCGATTTCACTCTGATCGAGGGCGCAGGCGGCTGGCGTGTGCCGCTGGCGGACCAGGACAACCTGTCGGACCTGGCCATGGCGCTGGGCCTGCCGGTGATTCTGGTGGTCGGCGTGCGGTTGGGATGCATCAACCATGCGTTGCTGACGGCCGAAGCCATTGCCCAGGACGGTTTGCAACTGGCCGGCTGGGTGGCCAACATCATCGATGCAAAAACGGCGCGCCTGGAAGAAAACCTCGCCACGCTGGCCGAACGCATCCCCGCACCGTGCCTTGGCCGGGTGCCGAAGCTCAAGCTGTTGACGGCCGAAGCGGTCGCCGAACACCTTCAGCTGGATCTGTTGGACTGACGCCTGGCGGCAATGGTTTTGCCTATGACAAGGCACTGTGCCATTAGTGTTTTTGTCGAGCGTTATGCCGCGATGTCTGCTTCAATGAGCACCGTTGATCCTTTGTCAGGACGAGTTCTCCCATGGAAATCTCAGGAAACACCGCTTTTTATGCCGGTCTGAGCACTATTCAGACGGGGCAGAACCGTGTCGATCAGGCGTCTGGCCAGATCGCCAACAATACGATCGAGCGTTCGGTCACCAGCCAGTCTTCCGAAGTCCAGGTCAATCGCCTGCGTTCCGTCGATCGCAGCCAGCAATCGGACCTGAGCAGCAACATGGTCGAAATGGCCCAGGGCAAGTTTCAGGTCGAGGCGGGCGTCAAGGTTGCCAAGGCTTCCGATGAAGTGCTCGGCACGCTGATCGACACCTTCGCCTGATTCTGCGCTGAATCCACACTGCCAACGCCGCGACCTGTCGCGGCGTTTTTGCGTGTAAGTCCTTCTTCTCCCACTAAACTTTCCTGTGCGCTCGCGCGCCTTCGCAGCGTCGTGCCGTTCGCGTGCGTGCGACATTCGCGCACAGTGATGACGAACGGCAAAAGATCGACGCTTGACAAGATTTAGGCGTAAACGTATGTTTCAAACAACTGTTTGACCGTCACAACAAAACAAGCGGTCGTTCATTCCCGGTTACATCAGCAGAGGTTTATCGCTATGCCTGACTACAAGGCCCCCTTGCGTGATATTCGCTTCGTTCGTGACGAACTGCTCGGCTACGAAGCGCACTATCAGAGCCTTCCGGCTTGCGCAGACGCCACTCCGGACATGGTTGACGCCATTCTCGAAGAAGGCGCCAAGTTTTGTGAACAGGTGCTGGCACCGCTGAACCGCGTGGGTGACACCGAAGGCTGCACCTGGAGCGAGTCCGGGGTTAAAACCCCGACCGGTTTCAAGGAAGCCTACAAGCAATTCGTCGAAGGCGGCTGGCCAAGCCTGGCCCACGACGTCGAGCACGGCGGTCAGGGCCTGCCTGAGTCGCTGGGGCTGGCGGTCAGTGAAATGGTCGGCGAAGCCAACTGGTCGTGGGGCATGTACCCGGGCCTGTCCCATGGCGCGATGAACACCATCTCCGAGCACGGCACCCCTGAGCAGCAAGATGCCTACCTGACCAAACTGGTTTCGGGCGAGTGGACCGGCACCATGTGCCTGACCGAGCCGCACTGCGGCACCGACCTGGGCATGCTGCGGACCAAGGCCGAGCCTCAGGCCGACGGTTCCTACAAAGTCTCCGGTACCAAAATCTTCATCTCGGCCGGTGAACACGACATGGCCGACAACATCGTCCACATCGTGCTGGCTCGCCTGCCGGATGCCCCGGCGGGTACCAAAGGTATTTCGCTGTTCATCGTGCCCAAGTTCCTGCCAAACGCAGACGGCTCGATCGGTGCGCGCAACGCCGTGTCCTGCGGTTCGATCGAACACAAGATGGGCATCCACGGTAACGCGACCTGCGTGATGAACTTCGACGCCGCCACCGGTTACCTGATCGGCCCGGCGAACAAGGGTCTGAACTGCATGTTCACCTTCATGAACACCGCACGCCTGGGCACCGCGCTGCAAGGCCTGGCCCACGCTGAAATCGGTTTCCAGGGTGGCTTGAAGTACGCCCGTGATCGCCTGCAGATGCGTTCGCTGACGGGCCCGAAAGCGCCGGACAAAGCCGCTGATCCGATCATCGTTCACCCTGACGTGCGCCGCATGCTGCTGACCATGAAAGCGTTCGCCGAAGGCAACCGCGCAATGGTCTACTTCACCGCCAAGCAGGTCGACATCGTCAAATACGGCGTGGATGAAGAAGAGAAGAAGAAAGCCGACGCACTGCTGGCGTTCATGACGCCGATCGCCAAGGCCTTCATGACCGAAGTCGGTTTCGAATCGGCCAACCACGGCGTACAGATCTACGGCGGTCACGGCTTCATCGCCGAGTGGGGCATGGAGCAGAACGTTCGCGACAGCCGCATTTCGATGCTGTACGAAGGCACCACCGGTATTCAGGCCCTCGACCTGCTCGGCCGCAAGGTGCTGATGACCCAGGGCGAAGCCCTGAAAGGCTTCACCAAGATCGTTCACAAGTTCTGCCAGAGCAACGAAGGCAACGAAGCGGTTCAAGAGTTCGTCGCACCGCTGGCTGCATTGAACAAGGAATGGGGCGAGCTGACCATGAAGGTCGGTATGGCCGCCATGAAAGACCGCGAAGAAGTCGGCGCGGCCTCCGTGGACTACCTGATGTATTCCGGTTACGCCTGCCTGGCCTATTTCTGGGCTGACATGGCGCGTCTGGCTGCCGAGAAGCTGGCGGCCGGTACCACCGACACCGCGTTCTATACGGCGAAGCTGCAGACGGCGCGTTTCTACTTCCAGCGCATCCTGCCGCGTACCCGCACTCACGTTGCAACCATGCTGTCGGGCGCCAACAACCTGATGGACATGAAAGAAGAAGACTTCGCCCTGGGCTACTAAGCCTCAAGGCGGTCTCATCGAAAACCGCTGCCCCTTCGAGGGCAGCGGTTTTTTTTTGCGCTCGATTGTTCCTGAGCGCCGATGAGGCCGAGGCGTTGCACCGTTTCACGGATATCTGCCTGACAGACCTGTATGGAGGAAAGTGCAGGCCCTGTCCCAGTGCCCCTCGCGGGTCATTCCCGCAGCGATCTCTGACTGTCGATGGGAGCACCGGGATGCACGGTTGCATCCCGTTACACAGCAGCCTTGAAAAAACCTGACTAAATGACTCAGAAAGTCGGAGGTTCTGCCGTTAAAGTATGTGGGCACATTGCCATCTATTGATCTGACGGGTCGGAGCTTTACCCTTGCCGCGTTCTTCCGCTGTACGTTTCAGTCATTTCCTGCCGTCTCTCCTGCTGTTGTTCTCGGGGCTGGCGGCGGCGTACGTCAAGGATCTGAACGTCTTCTTCACTTCACTGTTCAACGTGCTGCCTACGTTGGTGCTGCTGCTGGGCGGCGCGTACTGCGCGGTTTACCGGCGTCAGCGCGAGCTGTTTCTGATGGTCACGGTGTACATCGCCTACTTCCTGCTGGATACCCAGACCGATTACTACCGCGACAATGGCCGGGTGCGCGAAGACGCGGCGGTGATTTTCCACCTGTGTTGCCTGCTGTTGCCGCTGATGTTCGGTCTGTTCGCCGCGTGGCAGGAGCGGACCCATCTGTTTCAGGACATGGTGGCGCGATTCGCCGTGCTGCTGGCGGTCGGCAGTGTGGCGTTGGGTCTGGAGCAAAGTTACCCGCAGCCGTTGTTGATGTGGTTGTCGGAAATCCGCTGGCCGGCCCTGCACGGTGCCTGGATGAGTCTGATCCAGTTGTCCTACCCGGTGTTCTTCGCCGTATTCCTGTTGCTGGGCTGGCAGTACTGGCGCAGCCCGCGTCCCTTGCACGCGGCACAACTGGTCGGCCTGCTCGGTCTGTTCTGGGCCTTGCCGAAAACCTTCATCCTGCCGTTCACCCTCAACATCATGTGCAGCCAGGTGATGTTGATGATCGCTGCGGCAGTCGCTCACGAAGCCTATCAAATGGCTTTCCGCGACGAGCTCACCGGCCTGCCGGGTCGCCGTGCGTTGAACGAGCGCATGCAACGGCTGGGACGCAACTACGTGCTGGCGATGAGCGATGTCGATCACTTCAAGAAATTCAACGACACCCACGGACACGACGTCGGCGACCAGGTGCTGCGGCTGGTGGCCAGCAAACTGTCGAAAATCGGCGGTGGCGGCAGGGCGTATCGCTACGGGGGCGAGGAATTTGCCCTGGTGTTCGCGGGCAAGACGCTCGAGGAGTGCCTGCCGCACCTGGAAGTCATCCGCGAATCGATCGAGACCTACAGTATTCACCTGCGTAACCAGGACAGCCGTCCCCAGGACGACCAGCAGGGCCGCCAGCGCCGTTCCGGTTCCGCTGCGTCCACGGTATCGGTCACCGTCAGCATCGGCGTCGCCGAGCGCGTGGACCAGCGCAACCCGGAGAAGGTGCTCAAGTCCGCCGACGAAGCCCTCTATGCGGCCAAGGGGGCCGGGCGAAACTGTGTGATGGCCTATGGGCAGAACCGCCGCGGCGCGGTGCGCACGGAGGCGGCTGTCGGTTGAGTGATGATGGCGCATTCAGCGTCTGGACTGTGATTGTGGGGTGGGACCGGCGGCAGTAGGTTTAGGCATCGGCTACCGGAGGAATGACCATGCCCGAGTACAAGGCCCCCCTGCGCGACATGCGCTTTCTGATCGACCATGTCTTCGATTTCCACGGCAGCTATGCGGCGCTGGGCGCCACCGAGGCCAGCCCGGACATGGTCAATGCGATCCTCGAAGAGGGCGCGAAATTCTGCGAGAACGTGCTCGCACCGCTCAATCGCAGCGGTGACGAGGAAGGCTGTCATTTCGACAATGGCGTGGTGACGACCCCGGCGGGCTTCAAGCAGGCATTCGCCCAATACGTGGAGGGTGGCTGGCACGGGCTGGCGGCAGATCCCGCCTATGGCGGCCAGGGTCTTCCCAGTTCCCTGGGACTGGTCATCAGCGAGATGGTCGGCTCCAGCAACACCTCCTGGGGCATGTATCCCGGCCTGACCCATGGGGCAATGTCGGCCATCCACGCCCATGGCACCGATGCACAAAAAGCCACTTATCTGAGCAAGCTGACTGCCGGCCAATGGACCGGCACCATGTGCCTGACCGAGGCCCATTGCGGTACAGACCTGGGCATCATCAAGACCCGCGCCGTGCCGGCCGCCGACGGCAGTTACGCGATCTCCGGCAGCAAGATCTTCATCTCTGCCGGCGAGCACGACCTGAGTGACAACATCGTGCACCTGGTGCTGGCGAAACTGCCGGACGCTCCGGCGGGGACCAAAGGCATTTCGCTGTTCATCGTTCCCAAGTTCCTGCCCGGTGTTCACGGTGAAGCAGGTGAGCGCAATGGCGTTTCCTGCGGTTCGATCGAACACAAGATGGGCATCAAGGCATCGGCCACCTGCGTCCTGAACTTCGATGAAGCCAGGGGCTTTCTCATCGGTGAACCGAACAAGGGCCTGAACTGCATGTTCACCATGATGAACCATGCGCGCCTCGGCACCGGGATGCAGGGCCTGTGCCTCGGTGAGGCGAGCTTCCAGGGCGCGATCAGGTACGCCAACGACCGTCTGCAGATGCGCGCGCTGACCGGCCCGAAAGCGCCGGAGAAGCCGGCCGATCCGATCATCGTCCACCCTGACGTCCGCCGGATGCTGCTGACGATGAAGGCCTTCAACGAAGGCAACCGCGCGCTGACGTACTTCACCGCACAGCTTCTGGACGTCGCGCATTTGAGTGCGGACGAAACGGCGCGTCAGGACGCCGAAGACTTGCTGGCCTTCCTGACACCGATCTGCAAGGCCTTCATGACCGACACCGGGCTGGAAGTGACCAACCACGGCATGCAAGTGTTCGGCGGTCACGGCTTCATTCGTGAGTGGGGCATGGAGCAGTTGGTGCGCGATTGCCGGATCGCACCGATTTACGAAGGCACCAACGGCATCCAGGCATTGGATCTGCTGGGACGAAAAGTGCTGGGCAGCCAGGGCAAGCTGTTGCGCGGTTTCACCCGCATCGTCCACACGTTCTGCGCGGCGAACGCCGGGCATGCGCAACTCGGCAGCTATGTGGCGCAACTCAATGAACTGAACCAGCAGTGGGGTGAAGTGACCACCCGGGTTGGCATGGCCGCGATGAAAAACCCGGACGAAGTCGGCGCTGCGTCCGTGGACTACCTGATGTACAGCGGTTACATCATCCTGGCCTACCTGTGGTTGCGCATGGCCCTGGTGGCGCAGGCGCAGCTGGAGGCAGGCGACGGCGATGCCGACTTCCATCGGGGCAAACTGGCGACCAACGCGTTTTACTTCAAGCGTCTGCTGCCGCGTACTGCGGCCCACCGCGCCGCCATCGAAGCGGGAAGCGATTGCTTGATGACGCTGCCAGCGGAGTCGTTTGCGCTTTGACGCCAGGGCGTTAATGGCATCGCGGTCCTTTCGGTGATTCGAATGGGCCGCAAGTGCGTTTCCATCGCCATAAAAACACAATGACTAAAAATTACAAAATGGTCACTAGCTGACCCTATGTGTCGCAAAAGTTGTTGGGTTACACTCGAGCCCAACGAGACACTCTTCCTACGAATCACCTGTATAAGATCCTGCGAGGTTTGCCATGGCTGACTACAAAGCGCCCCTGCGCGATATGCGCTTCGTCCTCAATGAAGTGTTCGAGGTCGCCAAACTCTGGGCCGAGTTGCCTGCACTGGCCGACACCGTCGACGCGGAAACCGTTGAAGCCATTCTTGAAGAAGCCGGCAAGGTCACCAGCAAAAGCGTCGCTCCGCTGAGCCGCGCGGCGGACGAAGAAGGTTGTCATTGGGCGGAGGGTGCCGTCACCACGCCGGCAGGTTTCCCACAGGCTTATCAGACTTATGCCGAAGGTGGCTGGGTCGGTGTCGGCGGCGATCCGGCCTACGGTGGCATGGGCATGCCCAAGGCGGTGTCGGCCCAGGTCGAGGAAATGGTCAACTCGGCGAGCCTGTCGTTCGGCCTGTACCCGATGCTGACTGCCGGTGCCTGCCTGTCGATCAACGCCCATGCCAGCGAAGAGCTGAAGGCCGCTTACCTGCCGAACATGTACGCCGGTATCTGGGCCGGCTCGATGTGCCTGACCGAGCCTCACGCCGGGACGGACCTGGGGATCATTCGCACCAAGGCCGAGCCTCAGGCCGATGGTTCCTACAAGGTCAGCGGTACCAAGATCTTCATTACCGGCGGCGAGCACGACCTGACCGAGAACATCATTCACCTGGTGCTGGCGAAACTGCCGGATGCACCGGCCGGGCCGAAAGGCATTTCGCTGTTCCTGGTGCCGAAGTTCATGGTCAATGCCGATGGCAGCCTGGGCGCGCGCAACCCGGCGAACTGCGGCTCGATCGAACACAAGATGGGTATCCAGGCGTCCGCGACCTGTGTGATGAACTTCGACGAAGCCGTGGGTTATCTGGTCGGCGAGCCGAACAAAGGTTTGGCGGCGATGTTCACGATGATGAACTACGAGCGCCTGGGGGTGGGTATCCAGGGCCTCGCCACGGGTGAGCGTTCCTATCAGAACGCCGTCGAATACGCCCGCGACCGTTTGCAAAGCCGTTCGCCAACTGGCGCGCAGAACAAGGACAAGGTGGCCGATCCGATCATCGTCCACCCGGACGTGCGTCGCATGCTGCTGACCATGAAAGCCTCGAACGAAGGCGGCCGGGCGTTCTCGACTTATGTGGCCATGCAACTGGACACCGCCAAGTTCAGCGAGGACGCTGCTACCCGCAAGCGCGCGGAAGACCTGGTCGCGTTGCTGACGCCGGTCGCCAAGGCATTCCTCACCGACCTGGGGCTGGAAACCACCGTTCACGGGCAACAAGTGTTCGGCGGTCACGGTTACATCCGCGAGTGGGGCCAGGAACAACTGGTGCGTGACGTACGCATCACCCAGATCTACGAAGGTACCAACGGTATCCAGGCGCTGGACCTGGTCGGGCGCAAGGTCGTTGGCAGTGGCGGGGCGTTCTACACACTGTTCGCCGACGAGATTCGTCATTTCACCGCGACGGCCAGTGCCGATCTGTCCGAGTTCACCAAACCGCTGAACGAGGCGCTGACCACGCTCGATGAATTGACCGCGTGGTTGCTGGATCGGGCGAAAAGCAATCCGAACGAAATCGGCGCGGCCTCGGTGGAATACCTGCAAACCTTCGGTTATGTCGCTTACGCTTACATGTGGGCGTTGATGGCCAAGGCTGCCTTGGGCAAGGAGGCGCAGGAAGATTTCTACGCGAGCAAAGTCGGTACGGCGCGGTTCTATTTCGCACGCCTGCTGCCGCGCATTCATTCGTTGAGTGCTTCGGTGAAAGCCGGCAGTGAGTCGCTGTTCCTGCTGGATGCCGCGCAGTTCTGATCGCAAGGCGTCATGTAAGCATTCTCTTACATGACGTGCTGCTCATCTCCCATAGATGCAGATTGGATCCACGGCTAATCTACTTCTCATGGACGTCGCGCAGGAAGCGCAAAGTAACAACACGGACACGTAGGATTCTGCCAGGATGGCGGAGTGAAATGGATGTCAGGGAAACAGTCTGCAAAGCCCCGCTTCGGCGGGGTTTTCTTATGCCCGCAGAAAAGTGGTCAGCTCAGCGCATCCAGGGTGATCGAGCGTTCGTCCGTGGCACTCATCACTTCTTCGAGCAATGTCCGCAACAGGGTCATGGATGCCTGTTGACGTTGCACATCGCGGCACACCAGCCCGACTTTCAGCGGCACCCTCGGTTCGGTCAGCGGCTTCCACAGCAGCGCCTGGTGGCCGAGCATCTTTTGCGAACGCCCCGGAAGAACCGTCGCCAGACGGGTGTGGGGCAGGCTGTCGAGAATACCCGCCATGTTGTTCAGCTCCGCCTGTACGTGAGGGCGCCGCCCCAGGCTGGCGAGTTGCGTCTGCCAGATCTGCCGCACCTGAAACTCTTCACCCAGCAGCAACATCGGCAACTCGGCTGCCTGGGCCATGGAAACCTTCTTGAATTCGCGCAATGGATGATCCTCCGGGATGACGAGGGTCAGTTCATCTTCGTACAGCATCACGCCATGTAAACCGGGCTGCCGGGGAGGCAGGTAGCTGATGCCGATGTCCAGCGAGCCGTTGAGCAACCGTCGCTCGATCTCCAGTCCCGACAGTTCATAGATCTGCACCACGAGATGCGGCTGCGCCTTGCGCACCCGCTCGAGCATCTGCGGCACGAGACTGGTGTGCACGGTTTGCAGCACGCCGATGGCCAGGGTACGCAACGCCTGCCCCTTGAAGTTGCCAAGGGCTTCGCGTGCCCGTTGCAAACCGTCGAGCAGCGGCAGGGCATGGTTGTACAGCGTGTGTGCGGCCAGGGTCGGCAACAGACGCTTGCTGCTGCGCTCGAACAGGCTGAGATCGAGGTTTTTTTCAAGCTGGCGAATCTGCTGCGACAGCGCCGGCTGAGAGATCGACAGGCGCTCGGCAGCCCGGCCGACATGCCCTTCTTCGTAGACCGCGACGAAATAACGCAGTTGCTTGAAATCCATAAGTTCTACTTATCGAAAATACTGGAAAATCGAAATGGCCCAAGGCCCGCCATGCGCCTAGTCTAACCGCATTCACAAGGCTTACAGGGCCAAAGAGCGCGATGAATACCCTTCACCGAAAGCGTGTTTGCATAGGTAAGACAAAAAACCTCAAGCGAGGTTTTTCCGGATGAACCTGTTCAGCCTCCGGCGCAGCACGCCCAGCCTTGATGACTTGTACGCTGACGATTTCGTGCCCTCCAAGGGCGACAACCTGTCCAGCGAATGCCTGATGCCCAGCGTCGAGCGGCCCAAGCAGGTGTTCCTGCGTGGCCAGGGTTCGTGGCTGTGGGACAGTGAGGATCGCGCTTACCTTGATTTCTCCCAGGGTGGCGGTGCCAACAGCCTTGGACACAGCCCTTCGGTGCTGGTCAACGCCATTGCTGCCCAGGCGCAATCGCTGATCAATCCGGGGTTCGGCCTGCATAACCGCGGCATGCTCAACCTCGCCGAACGCTTGTGCGCCAGCACCGGCAGCGATCAGGCGTACCTGCTCAACAGCGGCAGTGAAGCCTGTGAAGCGGCGATCAAACTGGCACGCAAATGGGGCCAGCTGCATCGAGGTGGCGCTTCGCGGATCATCGTGGCGAACAAAGGGTGTCATGGGCGTAGCCTCGGGACGATTCCGGCGTCGGACAGTTCCAACCTGACCAACCGCTTCGAACCGCAACTGCCGGGCTTCAGCCATGTGCCGTTCAACGATCTGGCTGCACTGCATGCCGCCGTCGACGCCCGGACCGTCGCGATCATGCTCGAACCGATACAGAACGAAGCCGGAGTGATTGTTGCCACCGAGCATTACCTCAAAGGCGTCGAGCGTCTGTGCCGCGAACTGGGCATTCTGCTGATCCTCGACGAGGTGCAAACCGGGGTCGGTCGCCTTGGCAGCTTGCTCGCGGAACAGTCCTACGGCGTGCGGGCAGATATCGTGGTGCTCGGCAAAGGGCTGGGTGGTGGCGTGCCGTTGGCGGCATTGCTGGCCCGGGGCAAGGCCTGCTGTTTCGAAGTGGGCGAATTGACGGGCACCCATCATGGCAACGCCCTGATGACGGCGGCCGGTCTGGCGGTGCTGGGCAGCGTCCAGGACAAGGGGTTTCTCAAGCATGTCGCGCAAACCGGTGAACACCTGCGCGAAGGCCTGGTGCGACTGGCTCACCGGTATGCTCATGGCGAACTGCGCGGGCAAGGCCTGTTCTGGGGCCTGACCCTGTCCGATGATTCGGCGAGCGCGGTGGTCAAGGCCGCGATGTCCGAAGGTCTGCTGCTGGACGCCCCGCAACCGGATTGCCTGCGTTTCACCCCGGCGCTCACCGTCAGCACTGCCAACATCGATGAAATGCTCCTGCGCCTGGCCCGCGCCTTTTCCCGCGTGCGGACCGCCCAACTGCAATGCCGCAAAGGGATTGCCGTCTGATCAGATGAATCCTGCACGAATGTCCGAACCGTCTCGCGGTAATAACGCGTCGCCCCACGTTTGATTCTTTTGACGTGGGGCGTTTTTTTGTCTCGGTGTTTTTCCGACTGACATTCCGGACTTGAGCCGTAGCGCAATCGGTGGCTTTTTAGTGGGCGTCGGCAAGGAGTGCCGACTCCGGCGACACAACAAGCTTGTGGAGCGGGTTTTGATATCTATACCACTCAGTAGTATGTTTGTTGGAGGAAGGGATGCCTTTACCACCCAGATTGTTCAAGACAAAACGGTTTGCAGTGCAAGCGGGTAAGGCATGGATTGGTGACGATGAACTACTGGATGCCTTCACCGAAGTGCTGAGGGGACAGGCTGAAAGCCTTGGCGGCGGGGTCTGGAAGAAGCGCTTGAATGCCAATCGTCATCGCTCGATTGTCGTGGCCAAGGGCGGAAATTACTGGGTTTACCAGTTCCTGTATGCGAAGAAGGATCAAAGCAATATCAGATCAGGCTGATCTGGTCGGTTTTCGGAAAGTGGCGAAGACCTACGAAGCGCTGACAGAGCAGCAGATCCAGTACCTGTTGGATAAAAAGGAGTTTTTGGAGATATCTCATGACTAGAAAATTCAAGAGTGAGGCATTGGAGTCGGTGCACGAATCCGCCAGCGCCCTCTACGCCATCGGCGCAATCAGCAAGGCCACCATGCGGGAGTTCGATGAGTCCTGCCTGGCGCATGTCCCGGATGCGATCCCGGCGGACCAGATCAAGGCGCTACGCGAGCGCAACAATGTCAGCCAGCCGGTTTTCGCACGTTATCTGAATACCAGCGCTTCGACCGTCAAGCAATGGGAAGCGGGTGCCAAGCAGCCCAGCGGCATGGCGCTCAAACTATTGAGCATCGTCCAGAAACATGGGCTTGAAATACTGGCTTGAGGGTGCGAACTGAACCCTGACGAACGGTGCAGGTCGATTAGCTGTACGGCTCGCAAGAGCCCACTTCAAATCAGGAGCTGCCCCATGGATTTCATTCGCATCATCATCGCCATTCTGCTGCCGCCACTGGGTGTGTTTCTGCAAGTCGGCTTCGGCGGCGCATTCTGGCTGAACATTCTGCTGACGTTGTGCGGTTACATCCCCGGGATCGTGCATGCGGTTTACATCATCGCCAAACGCTAGGCCCGACGGCGCCAACCAGATCGCTTTCGCGAGCAAGCCCGCTCCCACAGTGGACCCGCACTCCCCTGAAAACGCGGTTAAATGTGGGAGCGGGCTTGCTCGCGAATGAGGCGCCGCCAGTCCCGCCTGAAACGCAGATGTCAGCCCGCCAACGCCATCACCCGCCGATAAAACAACCATTCCTGTTCCAGCGCATGAGCCTGGTTGCCGGCCTTGCGAAAGCCATGACGTTCGTCCGCGTAGTAGTGCGCTTCGACCAGAATGCCGTTTTGCTCCAGCGCCTGAACCATGTCGCGCGTTTGCTGCGGCACGACGACTGCGTCCAGTTCCCCCTGAAAGAAGATCATCGGTACGCGGATGTTCCCCGCATGCAGCAGCGGTGTTCGTGCGGCATACCGCTCGGCGTCCTTGTCGGGGTCGCCGATCAACCAGTCCAGATAGTCACCCTCGAACTTGTGAGTGACCCGACCCAAGGCCACCGGATCGCTGACGCCGTAGAGGCTGGCGCCGGCGCGAAACACCTGCTTGAAGGCCAGGGCGCACAAGGTGGTGTAGCCACCGGCACTGCCGCCGCGAATGAAGGCCTTGTCGCCATCGATCAGGCCGCGTTCGGCCAGGTGCGTGACCACCGCACAGGCGTCCTCCACATCCACATCACCCCAACTCAAATGTAACGCCTGGCGATACGCCCGGCCGTAGCCGCTGCTGCCACGGTAGTTGAGGTCGGCCACGGCGAAGCCGCGTTGCGCCCAGTACTGGATGCGTGGATCAAGCACCGGGTAGCAAGCCGATGTCGGTCCGCCGTGGATGAAGACCACCAGTGGCGGTTTTGCCGCGCCCGACATCGCCGGATAAAAGAACCCGTGAGCCTCGCCCGATCCGCTCGGATAACGCAGGGTCTGCGGGACGCTGATCTGGTCGACGGGCAGCGGCGCCACACCCCCAGCCAGGACCTTGACCTGACCGGTGCGGCGCTCGATGGCGATGACGGCAGAAGGGCTGACGGGAGAGGCGGCAATGCAGTAGATGAAGTGTTCATCGATGGCAAGATGACGGAAACGACTGTAGTCGCCGGCTAAGGCTTCAACAGTGTCACCACACAGGGCCAAGCGACCGAAACCCTCTTCGGTCCAGCTGGCCAGGTAGGTGCTTTCTCCGAGCGGCAACCAGGTGCAGCCACCCAATTGCCAGGGCGCCGGCCCATGGTCAGCTGCCACGCCGGGTAACGGGCGCAGACCGTCGGATGACTCCATCCAGGGCTGCCAGTAACCGTCGCGATCCGTCAGACAATACAGTCGACCGCGCTCGTCGAATCGAGGCTGCTGCAACGACTCCTGAAACGCGTCGCCGGCCACGCAACGCGCTTGAGCGAAACCGCCACTCACGCGTTCGGCAACCATCAGGCGCGTGGCGGTCCATGGCTGCTCCGGACGGTTCCATTCGACCCAGGCCAATCGCTGCGCGTCGGGGCTCAGCGTCGGGGCCGCATAGAAATCCGCGCCTTCGGTCAACACATGACGCGCGCCGTCTGCCAGATCGATGGCCACCAGTCGGTGGCAATCGCGCTGTTCTTCAACCGCCAGCACCTGGCCGTGGGCAAACCTCAGGTCGCCATACCGGCATTCGCCGGACGTCAGTGCCACGGGCGGCTCGCCTTCCAGCGACTGGCGATACAGTTGCTGATCCGCCTCGTTGACGAAGACGATGGCGTCGTCCGTCAGGCAGAAGGCTCCACCACCGTATTCGTACACACGACTGCGCACGCTGAAACCGGCTGGCGTCAGGCAGTGCGCCTGGCCGTCACGCCAATGCCAGATCCGGCACGCAGCGTCCTCGGGGCGGTATTCATTCCAGAACAGGCCATGCCGCCCGACCTGCAGTTCGGCGAAGTCGACACCGGCGGCCACGGCTTTTGCGGCGCTGAGTTCAGCTTTTGGCGATGAGTCGTGAGTTTCGTTCATTGCGAAAGGCCAGTTGTTCGATGGTATGGGTGGCATGCTCGGCTTCTTCGCGGGCCTGGAGAATCATGCCGTGATGCGGCGACTTGCTGCACACCGGATCAGCGTTGCTGGCGTCACCGGTGAGCATGAAGGCCTGGCAGCGACAGCCGCCGAAGTCTTTCTCTTTTTCATCGCAGGAGCGGCACGGTTCGGGCATCCAGTCATAACCGCGGAAGCGGTTGAAGCCGAAGGAGTCGTACCAGATGTGTTGCATGCTGTGGTCGCGCACATTGGGAAACTGCACAGGCATCTGTCGGGCTCCGTGGCAGGGCAGGGCGGTACCGTCCGGTGTCACCGTCAGAAAAATACTGCCCCAGCCATTCATGCAGGCTTTCGGGCGTTCTTCGTAATAATCCGGAGTGACGAATATCAGCTTGCAGGGGTGCCCTTCGGCTTCCAGCCTGGCGCGGTATTCATTGGTGATGCGTTCGGCGCGAACCAGTTGTTCCTTGGTCGGCAACAGACCGACCCGATTGAGCTGCGCCCAACCGTAAAACTGGCAGGTCGCGAGTTCGACGAAGTCGGCCTCAAGTGCGATGCACAACTCGATGATCCGGTCGATCTTGTCGATGTTGTGCCGATGGGTGACAAAATTCAGCACCATCGGGTAGCCGTGGGCTTTTACCGCGCGGGCCATTTCCAGCTTCTGCGCAAACGCCTTTTTCGAGCCGGCCAGCAAGTTGTTCACCTGCTCATCACTGGCCTGGAAACTGATCTGGATATGGTCCAGGCCCGCTTTCTTGAAGTCGCTGATTTTCTGCTCGGTCAGGCCGATTCCGGAGGTGATCAGGTTGGTGTAGAAACCCAGCTGGCGCGCCTCGGCAATCAGCTCGGCGAGGTCCTGGCGCACCAGCGGTTCACCGCCGGAAAACCCCAACTGCGCTGCGCCCATTTCCCGCGCTTCGCGAAACACCTTGATCCACTGCTCGGTGCTCAGCTCCTTGCCCTGCTGCGCGAAGTCCAGTGGGTTGGAGCAGTAGGGACATTGCAGCGGGCAGCGGTAGGTCAGCTCGGCCAGCAACCACAGCGGCAGGCCGATTTCGGGCTTGGGCGGTAACCTTTCCGACACCGCGTCAGGCAAGTTCGATCCAGTGCTGAGCACGGGCGACCTCCATGAATTGCTCGATGTCGTCACCGAGCTCGGGCACGCCGGGGAACTGCTGGTCCAGTTCGGCAATGATCGCCGCGACATCACGCTGGCCGTCGATCAAGCCGCCGATCAGCGCGGCGCTTTCGTTGAGTTTGATCATGCCTTCGGGGTACAGCAGCACATGGCCCTGTTGCGCCGGTTCGTACTGGAAGCGGTAGCCGGGGCGCCAGGCCGGGGTTTTGCTGCGATCGAAACTCATAGGTTGATTCCTTTATGCCAGACCCGCTGCCCGGTCACGCTGTGATACGGCGGGCGGTTCAGTTCGTAGGCCATGCTCATGGCATCGAGCATGCTCCAAAGAATATCCAGTTTGAACTGGAGAATTTCCAGCATGCGCTCCTGGCCCTCGCGTGTCGTGTAGTGCTGCAAGGTGATCGCCAGGCCGTGCTCCACATCGCGGCGCGCCTGGCCCAGGCGAGTGCGGAAGTACTCGTAGCCGGCCGGGTCGATCCACGGATAATGCTGCGGCCAGCTGTCCAGGCGCGATTGGTGGATCTGCGGCGCGAACAGCTCGGTCAGCGAGCTGCTGGCGGCTTCCTGCCAACTGGCGCGACGGGCGAAGTTGACGTAGGCGTCCACGGCAAAACGCACGCCGGGCAGGACCAGTTCCTGGGAGCGCAGTTGATCCGGATCGAGACCGACGGCCTGGCCCAGGCGCAGCCAGGCTTCGATCCCGCCGTCTTCGCCGGGAGCACCGTCATGGTCGAGCAGGCGCTGGATCCACTCGCGACGAATCTCGCGATCCGGGCAGTTGGCGAGGATCGCGGCGTCCTTCAGGGGAATGTTCACCTGATAGTAGAAGCGGTTGGCAACCCAGCCCTGGATCTGTTCGCGGGTGGCGCGGCCTTCATACATCGCCACATGGTAGGGGTGATGGATGTGGTAGTAAGCGCCTTTGCCGCGCAGGGCGGCCTCGAATTCGGCGGGGGTCAGTGGGGTGTCGGTCATTGCTGTTCTCCGGGAAACTTGTGTGTCTGGTCCGGCCCCTTCGCGGGCAAGCCCGCTCCCACAGGGTTGGTGTGCGCCGCAGATCCTTGTGGGAGCGGGCTTGCCCGCGAAGGCGTCGTCCGCTACAGAACAATACTCATCCCGTCATACGCCACTTCAACGCCTCGCCGAACCAGCTCTGCCCGTTCCGGTGAGTCTTCATCGAGTATCGGGTTGGTGTTGTTGATGTGGATAAGGACCTTGCGCTGCCTGGGCAACTGTTCAAGCACCTCCAGCATGCCGCCGGGGCCGTTCTGCGCCAGGTGGCCCATTTCACGGCCGGTGCGGGTGCCGACGCCGCGGCGCTGCATTTCGTCGTCGTCCCACAGCGTTCCGTCCACCAGCAGGCAATCGCTGCCTGCCATGATTTCCAGCAGCGGCGCATCGACCTTGCCCAGGCCCGGGGCGTAGAACAGTTTGCCGCCAGTGTTCAGGTCTTCGACGATCAGGCCGATGTTGTCGCCCGGGTGCGGATCGAAGCGGTGCGGCGAGTAGGGTGGCGCCGCGCTGCGCAGCGGCAGCGGGGTGAACCGCAGGCTGGGGCAGGCCGGGATGGTGAAGCTGCGGTCGAGTTCGATGCGGTTCCAGCTCAGCCCGCCGTTCCAGTGGGTCAGCATGGTGAACAGCGGAAAACCGGTGCTCAGGTCCTCGTGGACCATGTCGGTGCACCAGACGTTGTGCGGGCAACCCTCGCGCAGGCTGAGCAGGCCGGTGGTGTGGTCGATCTGGCTGTCCATCAGCACGATCGCGCTGATTCCGGTGTCGCGCAGGGCACGGCCCGGTTGCATCGGGGTAAAGCTCTGGAGCTGGGCGCGGATGTCCGGCGAGGCGTTGCACAGGACCCAGTTGATGCCGTCATCGGAAATCGCGATGGACGACTGGGTGCGGGCCCTGGCATTCAGGCTGCCGTCGCGAAAGCCCGCGCAGTTCACGCAGTTGCAGTTCCACTGGGGAAAACCGCCGCCGGCAGCGGAACCTAGGATCTGGACAAACATGGACGCTCCATCATTTCAACGCTGAAAATAAAAACGCCCCGGTAAACCGAGGCGTTGCACATCGCTTTCTATCTACAACGCCAGGCCTTAGCGGCTGGCGAAGTACATGGTGACTTCAAAGCCGATACGCAGGTCGGTGTAAGCAGGTTTGGACCAGGACATGGGAGCGCTCCTTGGGTGATGGGACGGTTGAGATCTATACATATAGTCCACCTCCGACCGGAGATGTTCAGATAGTTAGGTGGCTATGTTACTCAAATTTACAAATGAGTGGCCTGCATTCTCGGAAAAAGCTCATTGCACCAGGGGTAACGATCATTTTGTCGCTTGCCATGACGCTGGCGGCTGCGAGCTGCTGGCCAGGCAGCGCCAGCCGCCCTCGGCGTTGCCCAGCCGATGGGCGGCGGCGATCAGGTGTGGGCGCTCGATGGCCTGAATCGCCAAAGTCAGCTGCGTCAGATAATCCGACGAGCGGCCAGCCATCTTGCCCTGCCACAGCAGTTCGGCGGCTTGGTCCAGGGGCAGGGCGGCCAGATCGAACTGGTTGGCCAGCGCCTGGCGCTGGTTCTCGAATCGGGCTTCGTCCATCGCCTCGATCAGGTCGGGCAGCTCGCCGAGCAGGCGTTCGATGTGTTCCAGCAACTGCAATGGCGCGGTGCCCGGAGATTGCACGCCAATCAGGAGAGCGGTCTGCCCCTGGACCTGGCGCAGGGTGCTGAACACCGCATAACCCAATTGCAGTTCCACGCGCAGGCGCTGATAGAGGGGCGTCTGGAAGACCAGCGCCAACAGGCGCCACGCGGCTTCGTCGCAGAGGTTCCCCGTCGCCGTCGGGCAGAACAGCAACAGCGCGTGTTCACTCGTGCCGGTGTCGACGGTTGTCCACAGCCGTTGCCGATTGATCGAGGCGGGCGAGGACGGTTGTTGGTCAGCGACGCCGGGCACGCGGCTCAAGGCCCGCCCCAATGCCGCCTGTGTCTGCGCTGACAAGCCGATGGCCAGGCCTTCCCAGCGTGCGCTCGACCACAGGTGCTGCGCATCATCAGAGGACCCCGTGTGTTCAAGACCTTGATCGGGCATTGCCTTGAGCAGTTGCCTGATGGGCATCAGCGCAGGGCTTTTCGGTTGTTCCACCGGCAAGTGATCGATATTCGTTGTCAGGTCTTTCAGTACCTGTTCCAGGACGCTCGGCATCGGCTCCTGTAACCCGGTCATTTTCAGCAGCCATGCATGACCGGATGCACTGAAAGACACTTCAACGCCGGCCTGGCGTGCCTCTTCGCACAGCGGTTGCAGAAGGTTTTCCAAGTGCCGTTGCAGGCGCGGCAGAGGGCGGGCCTCAAGTCGCCAGCGCAGGTAGATCGCACCTTGCGCCGTGTGGTCCGGCAAGGCCTGGCTGAATTGCATCGGCGAATTTTCCCGACGGCTGCGCGAGCGGTCCTGGGCGAAGGTTCGCAGGCCGCGGTGTTTGCTGGTTTGTCCGCGAATCAGCCCGGCATTTGGCGCTGAGGCCTCGATGCGCAAGAACGGGTTGGGCGCGGGCAGTTGCCATTCGTCGCTGAAGTTATCCACAGCGCCGATGGCTTTCAGGATGTGTTTGAGCGCGGCAACGCCTTGCCCGGACAGACCCGGGTCAAGTGGCTCACTGTCGAGCCGAGCCAGTTGCAACGCACCGCTGACCTGTTGCTGACGCTGCAGCAGGATGGCGTATTCCTCGCGCAGCCATTCCCAGTCCTGCTGGGCGGCAAAGAAGCCCAGCCAGTCCAACAGCTTCTGGCGAATCACACTCGCTGCTGCCGTCGTGGTGAATTCGATGTGCAGCACCGCCTGGTCGGCAAACCGATACAGTACCTGCGCTTTCAAATGTCCGGCCAGATCACGGGCCCGCAATTGAGCCAACAGCCCACCGGGTTTTGCGACATTCAGCCACTGGCACAGAAATGCCAGTGCTTCGCCCGACGACGCTGGCAGCCCTTCAAGGGCAAACAGCAGGTCGAGCCGGTGCTCGCTGACTTTCTGGTAATAGCCCTCAGCAGATTCCATCAGCGGCATCGGTTGGGTTTGCGGGATGTTTTTCCCTTCGGTCATCACCGCGCCGAACCCCAGTGCCAGCTGCCTCAGTTCTTCGATGCTCTGCGGGCCGACCAGGCTCAATGTCATCTGCCCGGTCTGATAAAACCGCCGGTGGAAATCCTTCAGCGCTTGCTGGAAGTCCGCGTGCGCCACCGGCAGGCTGTCACGGTTGCCCGCGTGAAAGCCACGCAACGGATGGCTGGGCGACAACCCGTCGAACAGTGCCTGCTGCTGTTGCGCCCGCTCATCCTGCGACCAGGCGACAAATTCTGCGTGCAACACTTCCCGTTCCCGCTGCTGGTCCTCCGGATTCATTCGCGGGTGAGCGAGCATGTCCGACAGTCGTTCGAGCCCGGCGTTGAATGCCTGGGGAGGCAACTCGAAAAAGAAGTCGGTCGTGCGTTCGCTGGTCCGCGCATTCACCTGGCCGCCATGACCCTGGACATAGGCCATCAACCCCTGGTGCGCAGGAAAACGCTCGGTGCCGAGAAACAGCAGATGCTCAAGGAAATGCGCCAGGCCTGGCCACGCCAGCGGCACGTCGTGGCTGCCTGCAGCCACCCGCAACGCCGCCGCGCAACGTTTCAAGTCCGGGACATGACGCAGTGTCACCCGCAAGCCGTTGGCCAGGGTTTCGGTGTGGGGGCGGAGGGGATTCAACGCGGCCATGAGCACTTCCAGGACAGAGAAGCGCTCATGCTAGCGGATCAGCGCTTGTTCAGCTCGCCGTAAAGCTCCGGACGGCGATCGAGCAGGTAGCGATTGGCCGCGCGGGAATCACTCATCGACTGGCGATCCAGCTCACCGACAATCAACGCTTCGTCCAGGCCGGCCTGGGCAATGCGGCTGCCATCGGGGGCGGCGATGCTGCTCTGGCCGCAATACTGGATATCGCCTTCGCTGCCGCAGTAATTGGCATAGGCGACATAGCACTGGTTTTCGAAGGCCCGGGCGCGCACGGTGACGTCGGCGACGAAGTCGTAGGGCACCATGTTGGCCGTTGGCACCAGGATCAGCTCGGCACCGGCCAGGGCCAGGCGCCGGGCGTTCTCCGGGAACTCCAGGTCGTAACAGATCAGGAAGCCGAGTTTCCAGCCGTTGAGCTCCACCAGCGGAAAATCATCCCGCCCGGCACTGAACATCGAGCGGTCGAGGTCGCCGTACAGGTGAGTCTTGCGGTAGTTGCACAAGCGTTCGCCGTTTGCGTCGATCAACTGCACGGCGTTGTAGATCTGCCCGTCCTCGGTGCGCTCGGGATACCCGTACAAAATGGCTAAGCCGGCCGATTTGGCGATGCGGGCGATCTGTTGGGCCGATTCACCGTTGTACACCTCTGCCAGCACGCTGACGGCGTCGACGCCGATGTTGTAGCCGGTCAGGAACATCTCCGGCAGCACCAGCAAGTCGGCACCCTTGGCCTCCTGTGCCAGTTGATGCAGGCGTTGCAGATTGCCGGCGACGTCCAGGGGCAGCGGTGGACATTGGTAAAGGGCTACGCGCATTTGGGGTTCCTCCTACTCGGGCAGGGCGATCGGACCGATCTCGTTGAATACATCTCCTGGACCCGGGTTCTCGGCGTGAGTTTCACCGCCGAAGTGTTTCATGATGCCCCAGACTGCATTGAGCGAGGTCTGCACCGCCCCTTCGACCCACGCCGGCGTCCACGAAACGTCGTCGCCGGCAATGAAAATCCCGCGCTGCTCGGCCGGCATCCCGTCCTGCATGAAGTGCGCATACATGCGCTGGTTGTAGCGATAGTGCCCCGGCAGTGCGCCTTTGAAGGCACCGAGGAAATGCGGGTCGGCTTCCCAGGACACGGTGATCGGGTCACCGATGATCCGCGCGGCAATGTCGACCTTCGGATAGATTTTCTTCAGGGCGTCCAGTGCCAGCTTCACACGCTTTTCCACCGGGTGAGGGAGCATTTTCAGCGCATCGCTCATCCACGAGTACGACAGGCAGATCACCCCCGGCTTGTCATCACCGTTGTCGAACAGATAGGTGCCACGGGTCAGGCGATCGGTGAGGGTCATGCTCATCAGGTCGCGACCGGTCTGCGGGTCCTTGTCCTTCCAGAACGGGCGGTCGACCATCACAAAGGTCTTCGACGATTGCATGTAGCGGGTACGGTCCAGCGCCATCCACATTTTTTGTGAGAACAGGGTTTCGTCGCATTCGATCTGGGTGGTCAGCAGCCAGCTCTGGCAGGTGGTCAGCACCGCCGCGTATTCGCGGCTGTCGCCGTAGGTATCGGTCACGGTGAAGCGGCCGTTCGGCGCGTGGGCGATCCTCTTCACCCCGGAACGCGGCGCACCCCGGTGCAACGAACTGAGGCTGGTGCCCTCGGGCCAGTGCACGCAACGCTCCGGCACATGGCGCCAGATGCCCAGCGGCACTTGTTCGACGCCGCCGACGACCAGGTGCTGGTGGTCATCGCAGTTGGTCATGACCACACGGAAGATTTCCAGCATCGAGTTCGGGAAGTCCGAGTCCCAGCCGCCGGTGCCGAAGCCAACCTGGCCGAACACTTCGCGGTGGTGGAACGAGAGCTTGGCAAATGCCTTGGAGGTGGCCACGAAATCGTAGAAGGTGCGGTCGTCCCACAGCGGCACCAGGGTGTTCCAGAGTTCCTTGAGGCGCGGTACGTCACGGTCGCGAATCGCTTGCTGGATGTCGGAGAACTGCGAGCCGGCTTCCAGTGCATCCGCCCAGGCGTCAGCCACTTCCTGGAACAGGGCCGGAAGGTCCGCCAGCTTCTGGGCGTAATGGGTCTTGCCTTCGAGGTCGATCACGGTGCTGCCCGAGGCAGGCGTCAGCGGGTTCGGGAACGGCTTGGTCTCCAGGCCCAGCTTGTCGACGTAGTGATAGAACGCAGTGGAGGACACCGGGAAACGCATGCCGCCGAGCTCGGCAATGATGCCTTCGGCGCCATTGAACGCTTGTGAACGCAGGCGCCCGCCCATTCTCGAGGCTTCGTAGACGACGGGCTTGAGCCCCAGTTTCATCAGCTCGTAAGCCGCCACCAGGCCTGCGATACCCGCGCCGACGATCGCCACTTCAGCGCCATGATGATGGGCAGGAATGCTGCCGAGGCCTGCCGGGTGTTCGATCCAGTCGTCGAAGGCAAAAGGGAAGTCCGGACCGAAAATGGTGACAGGCTTCTTGCCGTCTGCAGGGTGGCGATTGATCTTGTTCATGGCTGGCCTTTGGCATTCGGACGCGGAGTGCGCGTCTGAGTATAGGAAAGATGGCAGCCATTCTAGAGAGCGTACAACACGTTAATAAGATGCAAAGTGTCGTCGTTTTGCCTGTCTATTGGTCAAAATGACGATTGCACACTGCATATTGAATCCATGTGGGAGCGGGCTTGCTCGCGAAAGCGGTAGTCCAAGCACCGCCAAAGGAAGCTGATGCTCCCTCATCGCGAACCCGTCACACCGGCTGCCCCCTATCGATCTTGCTGCTCAGAATGATCGAGGTAGTGGTCTTCTCCACCCCGTCGACACTGCCGATCTGGTCAAGCAGTTGATCCAGCTGTTCGGGCGAGTCGGTGCGCAGCCAGGCCACGTAATCGAACTCGCCACTGACGGCACACAACTGCTGCACCTGGGCCATGGCGCTGAGGCGACGCAGCACCTCCTTGCCGGAACGGGGTTGCACCGTGATGCCGACATAGGCCTGCAAACCGCCGTCCACCACCCGTTGGCCCAGGCGCACGCCGTATCCTGTAATCACTTTGGCCTTTTCCAGGCGTGCCAGGCGCGACGTCACGGTGGTGCGCGCGATGCCCAATTGCCGGGCAAGCATGGCCACGCTTTCACGGGCATTGATCTGCAGGGCCGCAATCAGTTGGCGGTCGATTTCGTCAAGAACGGGCGGGCGGACGTCGGGCAAGGGTGGGCTCCAGCGGTACAGATCCAGGAGACGACATGTTACAGGCACGGACCGGATCCGCGATGAACACCGTGCAGGCCATTTATGGGATGGACAGCCACCGTCGGGCGTAGTCGAATGCGAAATCGAAGAGGCGAGGCGACGAAATGACAAGGAACATGCCCAGCGCCGTGCGCGCGCATGCGTTACAGATCGCCCGTCATGAAATGGGCCATTACGTCATCGCTCGTGCCCTGGGGTTTGCAACCGGTGGCGTCAGCCTGAGCGTGACCCTGGACTTGCGGCATCGCGGGGGCGCCGCCATTACCCTCGCCCGGCCCGTTGAGTCGATGGCGGTCATGCAGGCGCACCTGGAAGCCCGGATGATGGTGCTCTTCGCGGGCGTCATGGCGCAGACACTCTCGTCAGCCCGCGTCGACAAATCCAAAGCGGTCGCCATCCTCAAGGGGGCGTTGGGCGCGGAACACGATTACGCGAAAATCAAGGAGCTGCAGCACCTGCTGCGCAATATCACCTTCGCCGGAACGGATCCCGGGTCATCCAGGCGCATCGAAGCTGAGCTCAAGTCGATAACGGATCGGATCTGGAAACGGACCCAAACCCTCGTCGAACATCTGGCAGACACGATCACCGAATTGGCAAGCCTGCTGGTCGACGGCATGGCCATCGTCGAGCAGTGGGGGCGGGCGGCGGATACCTACGAGGTGGTTTTTACCCGTGAAAGGCTTGAAGCGCTTCCGTGTGTCCACACCATTCCAGTGCTGGAAACCTGATCCTCGGCCTGGCGCTCGAGGGTCGTTAAAGGCGCGGCTCAGGTTTGGGGGCTGGCATGGAGCTTCAGGCTGTTCTTCAGGAATGCTTCGCGGTCCTGATGCATCTGCAAATGCGTCTTCCCCGTCGCGTACGCCAAGCCGGCGAGGCCCATTTTCAGCCCCAGTTCGGGATGTCGGGCGGCGTGGCGAATAACCTCTGCCAGGCTGGCAGGGTTACCGGTTTCGAACGTGAGCGCATTGTCCTTGTTCGTGATGTCCAGGATCCCGGAGGTGTCCGAACCGATGACCGGGACGCCCTGGCTGAACGCGTCGAAAATGATCCTGGGCTGCTCCTGCTTGAGTGTCGGGACCAGTAGCCAGTCATGCTGGGCAATAGCGTTGAAGAAGTCTTCGCCGTAATTGACCGTGTTCTGGAAGTTGACCTTGATACCGCCGTGGTCTTGGGCTGCAAAGCGCTGGCAATGCTCTTTCAGGTCCCCAGAGCCCATGATGGTGATATTGACGTTCAAGTTGTCGTGTTTGAGTTGCTCTATGGCGTCCAGCACAACCAGGACACCTTTATCCATGACCAGACGTGAGGGGTAGAAAATATTGAGTGCGCCGTCGCGCCGCTCTACGAACTTTCTGTTGACCGCGTCCGGGGTCGTGATGTGCTTTTTATCGACCCAGGTGGCATGGTTGATCAACGCTCGGCTGTCATCGTCGCCCAAGAAATATTCCCTGTAGAAAGACTGGGTGAATATCCGTGCGTTTGCCAACTTCAGGCAGCGTTTCAACAGGATTTTATGCGCGTAGTGCTCAACCGTTTTCCGCAAGGTCCTGGCTTCGCCCTGACCCAGCATCCAGAATGAAGACTCGATGACGATAATCCATTGAAAACGGAAAATCGGCTTGAGCGGCAACAGATAAAAGGAGAGTGGGAATGCCCAGCCGGCGCCGTCGGAGTGAACGATCCTGGCTTTTTTGCAGGCCTTGATGACGGTGATGAAGTTCGGGATCAGGTTCTTCAGAACTGAAGTTAATCCGTAGTCGTTCTTCAGTGCAAAAAGCCACTTTATATTCAGGCTGGTTATGTTTTGCAGTCCCTCGACATCGTTGGTTTTTTCAACGGGGCAGCAAATTCCGAAGTTTTGTATATAGTCCAGATGAAGTTCTATGTCCTTGGCCCACAAGGCATCTGTAAATAGATTTCCTTGTTCGTCCTTTATAATCGGGATTCTTGTGAAAAGGATGTATGGCTCTTTAATCATATTCCCCTCACAGGAACCCTTGACCGCTATGTTGAGATGTCCTGCCGGGCGCCCGTCAGACCCTGAAAATTACTGACGCCATTTTTCTGCTGTCTGTTGAAGTTAACACAACGCGATTCGAAGGAATTGTAGCAGTCGGAAACATTTTTTTACGTCCGTAGCTACATATTTTTAGAGGCCCGCCGGGCCGCTCGTTCCGGACGTAACATTGAACGAAATCCGTGGTTTTTCGAGTGACAGCAACCGAAGAACCACGGAGCGCGAGCTCTTTTTTTTGCGGTCACTGAGGTGCATGAGGGTCGAGTTGATCCAGCGCCCGGTTTACCGAAATTTCCGCCAACATCACCAGTTGAGCAATGCCCAGCAGCGAGTTGCGACTGGTGCCGGTTTCGCGGTCGGCAACATCCAGGGTGATCACGCTGGCCGAAGCCAGCGACTCGCTCACGCTGCCCAGCAGGTCGATGACATGAACGCCCGGATTGACGATGAACATCGTGGGAGGCGTGCGCGGGGTGGCGCGGATGTCGGCGTTGGAGAGGAGATCTTCACGTGGGCAGTTGATCTGTGGATAAAAGTGGCACGGACAGTGGCGAGTTTTGTGCGCAAAGGTCGCGATCAACTACTGAGTTCAGTAGCCAGAAATTTAGATAGAAGTTATTACATTCTGTTCTTATCAACTGTTATTTTTCACAGGTTTCGCGAAAGTCTCTTTGTGTAAGGATGAAATATGGCATGAAACGCCATCATCACAACCGAGCAGGAGGAGTGGACATGGCTAACCAAGACACGGTCATCTTTGGCGTACCCACTACGGCGACTGACCTGTCCGTCATGATTGCCTTTGGCAACAAATTCGGTATTCCTCTGGAGAGCATCACTGCGAGCAGGAGTAGAGGGAATCTCGGGTTGCACATTACGGAGGGGCAGGTAAACCAGCAAAAACCTTTTCCACCAGAAATATCCTACTTCGACATTATCAGGGGGGTGTAAATCGCAGTGATCTGCTCGACCAATCATTGAGCTCAGTGATTTGGCCTTATTGTCAATCAATAGCCAAACTCGGTGAGTCATCTGCATTGTAAGGCGGCGTTTGTGATCGACAATCGCGAAGCTCAGCTGTTCCACGAGCATATGATCACGTGCTGGCCATCTCGACCCGAGAACAAGCGAGCCAAGGCGTCTGCGTGGATCGTCACTAGACGTTGAAATGGTTAGGCATGAGAACATCCAATGTGGACGATTTGTGGACACTTTTGGCGTTTTTGCAGTTTGAGAGGCCGGAAATGAGTGCCACCCAGAAACACAAAAGCCGCGCAATGCGCGGCTTTCGAGTTTGGTGGGCCCACACGGACTTGAACCGTGGACCAAAGGATTATGAGTCCTCTGCTCTAACCAACTGAGCTATAGGCCCTCAGTAGGTCGCGGATTATAGCGACGGTTTCTCGGCTGTGCTATCCGAAAAATCCGAAATGGCCATGCGAAGAAACGTGGCGGCGAATTCGTCTGCGGGCATGGGCGGGCTGACGATGTAGCCCTGGATCTGTTCGCAGCTTTCCTGAGCAAGGAATTGCTGCTGGGCCAGTGTCTCGACACCTTCGGCGATCACGGTGAATTGCATGCTGCGCCCCAGCGCGATGATCGCGCGGACAATGGCCACGTCATGGGGATCATCCGGCAGGCCCCGGACGAAGGACTGGTCGATCTTGAGAATATCCAGCGGCAGCCGCTTGAGGTAGCTCAGGGACGAGTAGCCCGTGCCGAAATCGTCGATGGCCAGTTGCACGCCCAGGTGCTTGAGTTGATGCAGCACCGCCAGCGCTTCCTCGGCCTGGCTCATGATGAAGTTTTCGGTGATTTCCAGTTGCAGCAGTTCGGGCTGGAGGCGGTTGTCCTTCAGCAGTTGTTCGATCCGGCCGAGCAGGTTGGGCTGGCGCAGTTGGGCGCCGGCGAGGTTGACCGACAAGGGGCCGAGGCATTCATACGTCAGGCCCCACTCGTACATCTGCCGGCACGCGGTTTCGAGCACCCAGTCGCCGATTTGCAGGATCATGCCGTTTTCTTCGGCCAGCGAAATGAAGTGTTCCGGCGGTACGTCGCCGAAGGTCGGGTGACGCCAGCGGAGGAGGGCTTCGGCGCCCACCAGGCGATTGTCTTCGAGGCTGATTTTCGGCTGATAGTGCAGCAGCAGTTCATTGCGTTCGATGGCGCGGCGCAGTTCGTATTCCAGAGCAACCCGTTCGCTGGCCTGGGCGGTCAGGTCGCGGGTGTAGCTCTCGATCCTGTTGCGACCCTTGGCCTTGGACCGGTACATCGCCGCGTCGGCGTTCTTGACCAGGGTGGCGACGTCACAGCCATCTTTGGGGTACAGGCTGGTGCCGATGCTGGCGCTGATGAAAAACTCATGTTCGCCGGCCTGAAACGGCGCAGAGAAGCAATTGAGCAGTTTCATGGCGATGTTGTCAGCGTCACTGGCCTGCTGCAGGCCGGGCAGCAGGATGATGAACTCGTCGCCGCCCAGGCGCGCCACGGTGTCGATATCGCGCAATTGCTCCTTGAGGCGCACGGCGATGCCTTTGAGCAGCAGGTCGCCCACCGGGTGGCCAAGGCTGTCGTTGATGTGCTTGAAACGGTCCAGGTCGAGGAACAGCACTGCGCCCTGGCCGCCATTCTCCCGCTGGCAGTTGAGGGCGGCCAGCAGGCGGCTTTCGAACAGGGTGCGGTTGGGCAGGCCGGTCAAGGGGTCGTGGTGGGCCTGGTAATCGAGTTTGGCCTGCGCGTGCTTGAGGCTGGAGATATCCGCAAACACCGCGACGAAGTGGGTGATGAACTTGTCGCGATTACGCACGGCGCTGATGGTCAGCCAGCTCGGGTACAACTCGCCATTCTTGCGGCGATTGGAGATTTCCCCCTGCCAATGCCCTTCGGCGGTCAGTTGATGCCACATGGCGGCATAGAACGCGCTGTCGTGCAGGCCGGAGGCGAGCAGGCGCGGGGTGTGGCCCAGGGCTTCACTTTCGCTGTAGCCGGTAATTTCGGTAAAGGCCCGATTGACGGCGCTGATGTGCTGCTGGGTGTCGGTGATCAGCACGCCTTCAGCCGTGCTTTCGAAAACGGTGGCCGCCTGTTGCAGTTTTTCCTGCATGAGGTGGCGCTCGGTGATATCCCGGGCGATGGTCAGCATGCAGTCTTCGTCGCCGATCGGCAGCGGGCGGCTTGAGACCTCGCAAAGGCGGATCTGCCCGTCGCTGCGGCGGATATGGCAACTGAAGTCGCGAACGAAGCCGTCGCGATGCAGCAGGTCGAGCATCTGCTTGCGTTCGTTGAGGTTGACCCAGATGCCCAGTTCCAGGGAGGAGCGGTCCACGGACATCGCGCTGTTGAAGCCGGTGATGCGGCTGAAGCCTTCGTTGACCTCCAGCAGCAGCCCGTCGCTCTGGCGCGACAACAGCAGGCCGTCGGGCGAGGCATGGAAAGCCTTGGCGAACTTTTCTTCGGATGTTTGCAGCTGTTGTTGGGTTTCCTTGAGCTGGCTGATGTCGCGCACCACGACCACCAGCGCCGGGGTGGTGTCGAGGTCGAACGGTTCGGCGGAGATCAGGCCGGTGAACACCTGGCCGTTGTTGCGCCGGAACAGCATCTCCAGGTTGCGGATGCTGCCGGCCTGCAAACGCTGCAGCAACCCCGGGCCGACCCCTGGAATGCCCCAGATATTGAGGTCGGTGGCGGTCTGGCCAATGACTTCTTCAGCCTTGAGGCCGATCTGTTCCTCGAAGGCTTCGTTGACTTCCAGCAGGCAGCCGTCGGAAAGACGTGCGATCACCAGGATGTCAGGGCACTGCTGGAACACCGAGGCAAATTTCTGCTCCGACAGGCGCAAGGCTTCCTCGGTGCGTTTGGCCTCGCTGATGTCGATCATCAGGCCGCGCATCACCGGTTCATGGCCGTGCACGATCAGGCTGACGATGTCGCGCACCCAAATGCAGCGGCCGTCGGCGGTGATGACCCGGTAATCGAGGCTGTGGTCGCGTCCTGCGAGCACTTCGTGATCGCAGAAGGTCTGGGCGCGGGTCAGGTCGGCCGGGTGGATGATGTTGCGCCAGAAGCCCGGAATCAGCCAGTGGGACAGGGGGTATCCGAGCAGCTCTTCGGCGTGGGGCGACACGTAGCTGTAGGTGAAGTCGGTGATTCGTGCTTCCCAGGCAATGGCTGAAAGACTCTCGACCAGCCCGCGGTAATGGTATTCGCTGCTGCGCAGTTCCTGTTCCAGGTCGACCCGGCGGGCGATTTCCGAGCTCAGGCGGCGGTTGATCCGGATCACCACCGCCAGCACGGTGATCAGGAGCAGCAGTCCTGGCAGACCGTAGACCAACAGATCGGACCAGAATGTCCGATGGTCGAGGACGTTACCGATCCAGTGTTCCTGGATCGCGCTGATTTCTTCCGGCGCCATGTCGGCCAGGACCTTGTCCAGGATGCCGACCAGTATCTTGTTTTCCCGGGGAACACCCATGGCCAACTGATAGCGATAGGGGGTTTCGCCGCTGACATACAGCCCGTCGAGCTTGAGCTGACGCAGGCTCCAGACGCTGGAGGCAAGATCGCCGACCACGGCGTCGACTTCATCGGTCGCCAGCGCCTGCAAGGCTGAGGCGACGTTGGGCATGCCCACCAGGTTCAGATCGGGATGATGAGTGCGCAGCAGTTCATGGGGCGCGTAATTTTCCACCACGGCGATTTTCAGGCCGTACAAGTCCTGCAGTTTGCGTGGCTGTGCGCCGCCCACGTGGGCGAGAATGACAATCGGAAAGTCGAGGTAGGGGCGCGTGAACGACAGGTAGGCCTGGCGCTCCGGTGTCGACATGATGCCCGGCAGCAGGTCGAGTTTGGCCTGTTTGGCCTGCTCCAGTACCACGGTCCAGCTCACGGGCTCGATCGGGGTGAGCTGGATGGCCAGTCGTTGGCGAATCAGGTCGATGTAGTCCGCTGCAAGGCCCTGGTAACGGCCTTGTTCGTCGCGAAACTCAAAAGGCGGCCAGGACGCATCGACACCCAGGCGCAAGTCCGGATGGGCGGTCAGCCAGCTACGTTCTTCGTCGGTCAGAGTCAGCGCGCCAGCCGTTGCAGTCCAGTTCATCAGCGACAGCAAAAAAAGCACGGTCGGCAGTCTGGTCATAACGGTCTCGTTATGGCTCGGGGAATGTTTCGAGTGTAGACGGGCTATTCGGCGGAGGGAGGCGTGCGGGGGAGTTTTATCTGCAGAAAGCAAAACCCCCGGCCTGGGCCGGGGGTTCTGTGATTACTCGTCGAGGAAGGAGCGCAGGTGCTCGCTTCTCGTCGGGTGGCGCAGCTTGCGCAACGCCTTGGCTTCGATCTGACGAATCCGTTCACGGGTCACGTCGAACTGCTTACCAACCTCCTCGAGGGTGTGGTCGGTATTCATGTCGATGCCGAAGCGCATGCGCAGTACCTTGGCTTCACGGGCAGTGAGGCCGGACAGCACTTCGCGAGTCGCTTCCTTGAGGCTCTCAACGGTGGCGACATCGATCGGCGACTGCATGGTCGAGTCTTCGATGAAGTCACCCAGATGGGAGTCTTCGTCATCACCGATCGGGGTTTCCATGGAGATCGGCTCTTTGGCGATCTTCAATACCTTGCGGATCTTGTCCTCAGGCATTTCCATGCGTTCGCCCAGCTCTTCCGGAGTCGGTTCGCGACCCATTTCCTGCAGCATCTGGCGGGAAATACGGTTGAGCTTGTTGATCGTCTCGATCATGTGCACCGGAATACGGATGGTGCGGGCCTGGTCGGCGATCGAGCGAGTGATCGCCTGACGGATCCACCAGGTGGCGTATGTCGAGAATTTGTAGCCGCGACGGTATTCGAACTTGTCCACGGCTTTCATCAAGCCGATGTTGCCTTCCTGGATCAGGTCGAGGAATTGCAGGCCACGGTTGGTGTACTTCTTGGCGATGGAGATCACCAGACGCAAGTTCGCTTCGACCATCTCTTTCTTCGCGCGGCGGGCCTTGGCCTCACCGATCGACATGCGACGGTTGATGTCCTTGATCTCGGCGATCGACAAGCCGGTTTCGGCTTCGAGTGCGGTCAGCTTCTGCTGGCAACGAATGATGTCCGGCTGCAGGCGAGCAATCGCTTCGGCGTATTTGCTCTTGCCTTTGGCGAGTGCATCGGTCCAGCTTTCGTCGATTTCATTGCCCGGGAACTGGCGCAGGAAGTCGGCACGCGGCATGCGAGCATCACGTACGCACAATTGCATGATTGCGCGTTCTTGCTGACGCAGACGATCCAGGGCGCTGCGAACACGCTCGACCAGGCCTTCGAACTGCTTCGGTACCAGCTTGATCGGCATGAACAGCTCGGCCAGGGCCAACAGCTCGGCGATCGCCAGCTTGTTGTCGCGGCCATGCTTTTTCAGCGCCTTGCGGGTGATTTCCATCTGATCGGCGACAGCGCCAAAACGCTGTGCAGCAACGACCGGATCCGGACCGCTTTCGGCTTCTTCGTCGTCATCCGAGCCTTCGGATTCCTCGTCGTCGGTGTCGTCGTCGGCTTTCTCGGCTTTCGAGTCGACCGGCGGTGGGACTTCCGCAGGCGGTGGGGCAATGCCGTCGTCCGGGTCGATATAACCGCTCAGAACGTCGGACAGGCGGCCACCTTCGGTGGTGACGCGAGTGTACTCGGAGAGAATATGGTCAACCGTGCCAGGGAAGTGCGCGATTGCGCCCATCACTTCACGGATGCCTTCTTCAATACGCTTGGCGATTTCGATTTCGCCTTCACGTGTGAGTAGCTCTACCGTACCCATTTCACGCATGTACATGCGCACGGGGTCGGTGGTGCGACCAATGTCGGTTTCCACCGCTGCCAACGCTGCTGCTGCCTCTTCGGCTGCGGCTTCGTCGGTATCGGCGTCGGCCAGCATAAGGGCGTCCGCATCCGGAGCACTCTCGTGTACGGGGATCCCCATGTCGTTGATCATGCGGATGATGTCTTCCACCTGCTCTGGATCTGAAATATCCTCGGGCAGGTGGTCGTTGACCTCGGCGTAAGTCAGATACTTCTGCTCACGACCCAGTTTGATCAACTCAATAATACGAGACTGCTGTTGCGCTTTTCCGGACATAACACCCTATCCACTGAAGGTCTTGGCGGGCAAAAAACAAGCCGAGGATTATACCTGAGCTGTGACCTCACGCGCCAGTTGAGGTCGGGTTTGATGCGGAAACATTCTGTTTTAAGAGGTCGCGCATCTGTTTTGCGATCTGGATTTGCTCTTCAGCCGATAATCCCGGCTGCCTTGCTTTCTTGATCAGTTCGTCGAGGGTCTGCGTATGTTGACCCGCAGATAACCTAGTAATGGTGTCTAAAAACTGCTGTTCAAGGTTGTCGCCGTCAATCAGCCACTCCTTTTCTGCCAGTGCCCTCAACAAGCGCCCCTGCTCCGTGCCGTGCCAGCGCGCCATCAACTGAATAGAGTTTAGCTGAGGATTTTTCTGCACCGCTTCGATCAGGGCGATCAGTACCTGGGCGTAAACATTGCTTTCGTTGGCAAAATGATCGGCACTCTCGACCTTTCCGGCCAGTTGCGGGTGGTGGATGAGCGTGCGCAAGGCAATCAGCGTCGGCGCTTCCACCGCCACGGGCGTGCGCGGAGCATACTCTTCACGGTCACCCCGCTTGCCGTTTTTGCTCCAGGGTTTCTTGTCCCATTTCTTGCCACCGGCCCCGGGTTTCTTCGGCGTCCATTCCTGCTGTGGCGCGAACGCTTCCTGGGGTTGGTGGAAATCGGCGTAATCGGGCATGGCGTCATAGTCCATGCCGGGGTCGTAGGCTGGCGGCGCCTCTTGCGGTGCGCTGTGTACCAGCTGGCTCACCGCTTCACCGCTCAAACCGGTGATTTCCAGCAGGCGCTGACGCATCAGGGTGCGCAGGTTGGCGCCTGGGACCTTGTCGATCAATGGCGCTGCGAGGGTGGCCATGTGGGCCTTGCCTTCGAGCGAGCGCGGATCGGCCTCTTCGGTCAGTTGCTGGAAGAAATAGTCGGCCAGCGGCTGTGCATGCTGGTTGATTCGAGCGCGGAAAGCGTCGGTGCCCTCCGAACGAATCAGAGTGTCCGGGTCTTCGCCCTCGGGCAGGAACAGGAAGCGTGCGCGGCGACCGTCCTGCAGGCTCGACAGCGTCGCCTCCAGGGCTCGCCACGCAGCGTTGCGGCCCGCCTGGTCGCCGTCAAAGCAGAACAGCACGTTGGGCACGACGCGGAACAGTCGTTTCAAATGCTCTTCGCTGGTGGCGGTGCCGAGAGTGGCAACGGCATTGCGCAGGCCTTGCTGGGCGAGGGCGATCACGTCCATGTAACCTTCGACGACGATGATTTCGTCGAGATTGCGATTGTTCTTGCGCGCTTCGTAAAGGCCGTAGAGCTCCTGGCCCTTATGGAAGACCGGGGTTTCCGGCGAGTTCAGGTACTTGGGTTTGTCATCGCCCAGGACGCGGCCGCCGAATGCGATGATGCGCCCACGGCTGTCGCGGATCGGAAACATCACGCGATCGCGGAAGCGGTCATAGCGTTTGCCGGTTTCGGCGTTTTCGATCAGCAGGCCGGCATCGATCATGGCTTTCTGTTGCAGGGTATCGCTGCTCAAGTGCTTGAACAGGTTGTCCCAGCCGGGTGGGGCGAAGCCAAGGCCGAAGTCCCGGGCGATTTCGCCCGTCAGCCCGCGGCCCTTCAGGTAATCCACGGCGGCTTTGCGCGCTGGATGGCTTTTCAGTGCCTGGCGGTAGAAATCGGCGGCGGCCGTGAGCAGCGGGTACAGCGGCGAATCGGTCGGCTGCCGAGGTTTGCGCGACCTTCCGCTTTCTTCCCTGGGGATTTCCATGCCTGCGGCTTTGGCCAGTTCTTCGACGGCCTGGGGGAAGTCCAGGTTGTCGTGGTCCATGATGAAGCCGAGGGCATTGCCGCCGGCGCCGCAGCCGAAGCAGTAGTAGAACTGTTTGTCGGGGCTGACGCTGAATGACGGGGTTTTTTCTTTGTGAAACGGACAGCAGGCCGTGTGGTTCTTGCCGGCTTTTTTCAGTTGCAGGCGCGAGCTGACCACATCGACGATGTCGGTGCGGTTCAGAAGGTCGTCAATGAAGCTCTGGGGGATTAGCCCGGCCATGGCGTTCTCGTCGTCTGCGCTGAAAGGAATCCCTGGCGATGGGCGGCCGGACGCGGGTCGTTGTTTGAAGCGCGCAAAATGTGCGGCTCGACCAGTGTCGTCTGCGTAATCGCTGTCGGGAATTGTATCTGCCGAAAATCCACTGACGTTAATTCCAATCAGTATTCGACTATTTGAAAGTGTTTCGCTGAATCCGGCGACGACCCGTCATGGGTCTCGGATAGCTCATCATGCGGCACGCAAGAGGTGCCTTGGGCTGATCGTCGTGAGAGGAATCAGTGGGTGTGCTCGTCAGTAGCCTTGAAAGGCTCGTCAGAAATGACGTGCACCGCTGGCAAAAAGCCAGGTCTGACGCAGTGAAGCAGGTTTGTCTCGGTCGCGTGTGCGGCTTTGACGGTGAAGCATCAAGCGTTGTCCGCAAATGCCATTAGCCCGGCTGTAGGCCGGGCTTGGCAGAAGCTTGCGACGGTCGTCTGTGTATTAGTACAGACGAACGGCGCGGCGCTGTTCGCGCTGAACTTTCTTGGCGTGACGCTTAACAGCAGCTGCTGCCTTGCGCTTACGCTCAGAAGTTGGCTTCTCGTAAAATTCGCGGCTACGAACTTCAGCCAGTACACCGGCTTTTTCGCAGGAGCGCTTGAAACGACGCAGAGCTACGTCGAAGGGTTCGTTCTCTTTTACTTTGACGGCTGGCATCCAGAGCTACCTTCATTCATTACCGGGGTCAACATCCTCGCGGCAAAAGAGCACTTGAAGACGTCGGTTTTTAAGGGTTGCGGATGTTAACCCCTCATCGCTCGGAATGCAAAGCCTCTGATCGAAAACCGCTGGTCGGGGCCTCACGCGGCGACTATTATGCGCGCCTTCGAATTCAGCCTAAACAAGGCGCAAACCCATGCTAGTACTGGGATTAGAAACCTCCTGCGACGAAACCGGCGTCGCTTTGTACGACAGTGAGCGCGGCCTGCTGGCCGACGCGCTGTTCAGTCAGATCGACCTGCATCGCGCCTATGGTGGCGTTGTGCCTGAGCTGGCCTCGCGTGATCACGTCAAGCGTATGCTGCCGTTGATTCGCCAGGTGTTGGCCGAGGCTGGCTGCGCGCCGACGGAGATCGACGCGATCGCCTACACCGCAGGCCCGGGGCTGGTGGGCGCGCTGCTGGTCGGTGCTTCCTGTGCGCAGGCCCTGGCTTTCGCCTGGGGTATTCCGGCGCTGGGTGTGCATCACATGGAGGGGCACTTGCTGGCGCCGATGCTGGAGTCGAAACCGCCAGAGTTTCCGTTCGTCGCTTTGTTGGTCTCGGGCGGGCATACGCAACTGGTGCAGGTCGACGGGATCGGCCAGTACACGCTCATGGGCGAGAGTCTCGATGATGCGGCCGGTGAGGCATTCGACAAAACCGCGAAGATGATGGGCCTGAATTATCCCGGCGGTCCGGAAATCGCACGCCTGGCTGCGCAGGGCGTTGCAGGGCGTTTCACTTTCCCGCGTCCGATGTGCGACCGCCCAGGCCTGGCCTTCAGCTTCAGCGGCCTGAAAACCTTTGCCTTGAACACCTGGCAGCAAAGCGTCGGTGCCGGAGACGACAGCGAGCAAGTCCGTTGCGACATCGCGCTGGCGTTCCAGGAGGCCGTGGTGGAGACTTTGACCATCAAGTGCAAGCGTGCCCTGAAGCAGGCGGGTATGAAACGCCTGGTGATTGCCGGTGGCGTCAGCGCCAACAAGGCTTTGCGTGCATCGTTGGAAAAAATGCTCGGCGATATGAAGGGCGATGTGTTCTACGCCCGTCCGGAATTCTGTACCGATAATGGCGCGATGATCGCGTTTGCCGGCTGCCAGCGTTTGCAGGCCGGCCAGCACGAAAGTCTGGCGATCAGCGTGCAGGCACGTTGGCCGATGGAGCAATTGTCGGGGCTATGATGAGCCCGGCTCATGTCCGGCCGCTAAAAATGCCGTTCGCGCCCGGCAAACAGGTCGCGTAGATTGCCGCGATGACGCCAGACGATCAGCCCGGTGAGGGCGCTCATGGGCAGCAGGGCCGCCGGTTCTTGCCAGGCCAGCAGTGGCAGGGTCAACGGCGTGGCGATCAGGGCGGCGAGCGAGCTGGTGCGGGTCAGGTAAAACGTCAGCAGCCAGGCACACACCGCCAGGAGCGCCGCGGGCGGGTAAAGGCCCAGCAACATGCCGGCAGCGGTGGCGACACCCTTGCCGCCGCGAAAGCGAAAGTACAGAGGAAACAGGTGGCCGATGACGGCGCAGACGCCGATCCAGGCCTGTTCTTGCAGCGAAAGGCCGGCAAACCCTGCGATCAGTACAGGCAGCAGGCCTTTGCAGAGGTCGCCGATCAGGGTCAGGATGGCGAGTTTCTTGCCGGCCAGGCGCAACATGTTGGTCGCGCCGGCATTGCCTGAGCCACTCATTCGCGGGTCGGGGTTTCCGGTCAGGCGGCTGAGCAAAATGGCGAAGGACAGCGAGCCGAGCAGGTAGGCGAGAGTCGCCAGTAACCAAAACATGCTAACTATTCCGGGCGGGGACGCCCTGATTCTAACGGCGCATTGCGCCCTTGTCGTGCAGCGGAGAAGAGTGCTTGGACAGAGTGTTTATCGAGGGCCTGGAAGTTGACACCGTGATCGGTGCCTACGACTGGGAGCGAGGGATCCGACAGTGCCTGCGTCTTGATCTGAGCTTCGCCTGGGATAATCGCCCGGCCGCTGCCGGTGATGACCTGAGCCTGGCGCTCGATTACGCCAGTGTTTCCGCGCGGATTCAGGCGTTCGCCGAGCAAGCGCAGTTCCAACTGGTCGAGACTTTTGCCGAGCGCCTGGTGGCGGTGTTGATGAGTGAGTTCAACATCCCCTGGATGCGCCTCAAGCTGACCAAGCCAGGTGCCGTTCCGGCAGCTACCGGTGGCGTGGGCGTGGAGATCGAGCGCGGATGCCGCTGACTCAGGTGTACCTTGGCCTCGGTAGCAATATCGAGCGCGAGACCCATTTGCGGGCAGGCCTGGAAGCCCTGGCGGGCTTTCTGGTGGATATGCGCTGCTCGGCGGTCTTCGAAAGTCAGCCGGTGGGCATCAAGAGCGGCCCGTTTTTCAACTTTGTGGTGTCGGCTTACACCGATCTGCCACTGATGGAACTCGACCGCCGGCTCAAGTTCATCGAAGCGGACAACGGCCGCTATGCGCCGGACCGCAAGGGCTTGCCACTGGACATCGATGTGCTGCTGTTTGGCGATCTGGTGGGTAACTTCGATGGCTTGATTCTGCCGCGTGCGGAAATTCTGAAAAATGCCTTCGTTTTGTGGCCACTGTCACTGATTGCGCCGGATCGGGTGCATCCCGGTGTAGGCGAGAGCTTTGCTGCGCTGTGGGATGAAGCACAGATTGATCAGGTGTTGGCCCCCGTGGCGTTTGAGTGGCGTGGGCAACCGCTGACGCCGTCTAGTCTGCTGCAGGGCTGATATTGCTATCGCGAGCAGGCTCGCTCCCGCTGGGGGGAAGCAAAGCTGCGCGCGAAGCTTTCAGGAAGACGCCGACTCTTTGTAGGCTTTCAGTGCCTTGAGCCGTTCGCGCTTGATCGCGTCTCCCAGCTCTGGTCCCTTGAATCCCTTTTCCAGCAACGGTTGAACCGCAACGCCCCGCGCGGCATCAGCCGCCCCACGCAGGTAATCCGCCTGTGGATAACTTCGTTGTTCCAGTCCTTTGCGGCCCCGCGCATCCATTTCGCACGCGGCAATAAACTCCTCGAATCGCTGCGGTCGACGGTAGACATCGAAACTCTGCAACAGCTCCAGCAGCGTCGACGGCTTCAGTTCCAGCGCTCGGTGGCCATGGGTGTGGTACTGCCCCACCAACAGGGCCAGTTCCTGGCAATCCTTCGGTGCCTTGAAGCGCTCGTTGACAGCCTTGATCAGCTTCAGGCCCTTGTGTTCGTGAGCAATGTGCCGAGGCCACTGGTCTTCAGGCGTCAACCCCTTGCCCAGGTCATGCAGCAGGCAGGCCCAGCGTACGGTCAGGGGTTGCTGATGGCGTGCGGCTTGTTCGAGCACGCTCAAGGTGTGCACGCCGGTGTCGATTTCCGGGTGATGGGCCTCCGGCTGGGGAACGCCGAACAGCGCGTCGACTTCCGGCATCAGCACTTTCAAGGCGTGGCAATCGCGCAGCACCTGAATGAACACCTGAGGCTGGTCTTCCATCAGTGCCCGGGATATTTCCTTCCAGCTGCGTTCTGCGGTCAGTGCCTGCAGTTCCCCGGATTCGCTCAGATGACGCATCAGTTCCAGGGTTTCGGAGGCAACGGTGAATCCCAGCTCGGCATACCGCGCCGCAAAGCGGGCAACACGCAGCACTCGGAGAGGATCTTCGGCGAACGCGGGGGAAACGTGACGTAAGACTCGGGCTTTCAGGTCGCGTTGGCCGTGGTAAGGGTCAGTCAGGTTGTGCTGATCATCTTCGGCCATGGCGTTGATGGTCAGATCCCGGCGAATCAGATCTTCTTCAAGGGTGACTTCGGGGCTGGCGTGAAAGGTGAAGCCGCCATAGCCACGCCCGCTCTTGCGCTCGGTTCGGGCGAGGGCATACTCCTCACCGCTTTTGGGGTGAAGGAACACAGGAAAGTCTGCTCCTACCGGGCGAAAACCCTTGGCGAGCATTTCTTCAGTGGTGGCACCGACCACAACCCAATCGATGTCGGTGACAGGCTTGCCCAGCAGGCGATCACGAACGGCCCCGCCGACTTTATAGATCCGCATAAAAAACCTCCGTTAGCCCGACAGAATAACCTTTGTGTCGAGCTTTCGGAGGCAGAAACCTGAATCAAAGATGAATGACGGCCAGGTCCAGCCGGCCGTAGTCGCCTTCGCTTTGTTCGCTGCGTGGTGGAACGTGGTGGGTTTTCATCACCTGATCTCCTTGCAGGGTTTCCAGGTGAATGTCGAAGCCCCAGAGGCGATGCAGGTGCTTGAGTACTTCCTCGGTGGATTCACCCAAAGGTTTTCGGTCATGTTGCTGGTGCCGGAGGGTCAGGGAGCGGTCGCCGCGGCGGTCGATGCTGTAGATCTGCACGTTGGGTTCGCGATTGCCCAGGTTGTATTGCGCTGCCAGGGTTTCACGGATGGTGCGATAGCCCTCTTCATCGTGGATGGCCGGTACCAGCAGATCGTCCTTCTGGTCGTCATCGAGAATGCTGAACAGTTTCAAATCGCGGATCACTGTCGGTGACAGGTACTGAAGGATAAAACTCTCGTCCTTGAAGCTGCTCATGGCGAACTTGATGGTCGACAGCCAGTCGGTGCCCGCGATGTCCGGGAACCAGCGCCGATCTTCTTCGGTCGGGTTTTCACACATGCGTCGGATGTCGCGGTACATGGCAAATCCCAGCGTGTAGGGATTGATGCCGCTGTAGTAAGGGCTGTCAAAGCCGGGCTGGAAGACCACGCTGGTATGGGACGTGAGGAATTCCATCATGAAGCCGTCGGTGACCAGGCCCTCGTCGTACAGGTCGTTCATCAGGGTGTAATGCCAGAACGTGGCCCAGCCTTCGTTCATCACCTGGGTCTGGCGTTGTGGATAGAAATACTGGGCGATCTTGCGCACGATACGCACGATTTCCCGCTGCCAGGGTTCCAGCAGCGGTGCGTGTTTCTCGATGAAATACAGGATGTTCTCCTGAGGCTCCGCGGGGAAGCGTGCGTTGTCCTTGTCGCTGAATTTGTCGGCGCCCTTGGGGATGGTGCGCCACAGGTCGTTGATCTGTTTCTGCATGTGCTCTTCCCGATCCTTTTGCCGGCGGCGTTCCTCCTCGGCGGAAATCGGGTAGGGGCGTTTGTAGCGATCCACTCCATAGTTCATCAATGCATGGCAGGAGTCGAGCAGGTCCTCGACGGCATCGATACCATGCCGCTCCTCGCACTGCATGATGTACTGCTTGGCGAACACCAGGTAATCGATGATCGAGCTGGCGTCGGTCCAGGTGCGGAACAGGTAGTTGCCTTTGAAGAAGCTGTTGTGCCCGTAGCAGGCATGCGCCACCACCAGCGCCTGCATGCAGATGGTGTTTTCCTCCATCAGGTAGGCGATGCAGGGGTCGGAATTGATCACGATCTCGTAGGCCAGCCCCATCTGGCCCCGGGAGTAGGATTTTTCGGTGCTGAGGAAGTGTTTGCCGTAGGACCAGTGGTGGTAACCCAGTGGCATGCCCACCGAGGCGTAGGCGTCCATCATCTGCTCGGCGGTGATGACCTCGATCTGGTTGGGGTAGGTATCGAGCGCGTAGCGAGCCGCAATACGACTGATTTCACGGTCGTAGGCCTGGATCAGCTCGAACGTCCACTCGGACCCGGTGGAAATGGGTTGGCGCTTCTGCTCTTTGGCGGTCATGTCACTAACCTGCGCTGGAAGAGTTCACGGAAGACCGGATAGATATCCCCGGCCGAGACCAGTTGTTGCTGGGCAAACGTGTCAGAAAAGGCTTCGGCGATGCGCTCGTATTCGAACCACAGTGCCTGATGTTCCCGGGGGGTGATCTCGACGTAAGTGTAGTACTGCACGAATGGCATGATCTGGTTGATCAGGATGTCGCGGCAGATCGGCGAGTCATCGTTCCAGTTGTCTCCATCGGAGGCCTGTGCCGCGTAGATGTTCCATTCGTTAGCCGGATAGCGCTCGGCCATGATCTCCTGCATCAGCTTCAAGGCGCTGGAAACGATGGTGCCACCGGTCTCGCGAGAGTAGAAAAACTCCTCCTCGTCCACTTCCCGGGCACTGGTGTGATGGCGAATGAACACCACGTCGATCTTGTCGTAGTTACGCTTGAGGAACAGGTACAAGAGGATGAAGAAACGCTTGGCGATGTCCTTGGTCGCCTGGGTCATGGAGCCGGACACGTCCATCAGGCAGAACATCACCGCCTTGGAACTGGGGTTGGGCTGCTTGATCAGCAGGTTGTATTTGAGGTCAAAGGTATCGAGGAACGGAACACGGTGAATACGTGCGCTGAGTTTTTCAATTTCCGCTTCGATTTCCTGAATATCGCCGAAGTTGTCTGGTTCATCCCGTTTGAGTCGCAGCAGTTCTTCCTTGGCTTCGCGCAATTTCGCCCGGCTGCTGCCAGACAGCGCAATGCGTCGGGCATGGGCCGAGCGCAAGGTGCGGATGATGTTTATCCGCGAGGGGTTGCCTTCGTTGCTGATCCCTGCGCGCACGGTTTTGAAGGTGTCGGTGCCGCTCAGATTGCGCTTGACCAGATTCGGCAGCTCAAGGTCCTCGAACATGAATTCGAGGAATTCCTCCTGGGTGATCTGGAAGACGAATTCATCCATGCCTTCGCCGGAGTTGCCGGCCTTGCCGGGGCCTCTGCCACCGCCGCCTCCGGGCGGACGGGCAATGTGCTCGCCCGTGGTGAACTCCTTGTTGCCGGGGTGTACGACGGTCTGCTTGCCCCCGCGCCCGTGGTGAAGCACCGGCTCGTCGATGTCGCGGCCGGGAATGCTGATCTGTTCGCCGTGTTCCATGTCGGTGATGGAGCGCCGGCTCACCGCCTCTTCGACAGCCTTCTTGATGTGATCACGGTAACGCCGCAGAAATCTCTGGCGGTTCACCGTGCTTTTGTTCTTGCCATTGAGACGTCGGTCGATCACATAGCTCATAGGCCCCTCCCGGGAACTTCAAGTCGTAAGCTTCAAGCCGCAAGCGAAAGCGCCATTAACGCCCGGGACGGGGGTTCAACTGCGTTTCCCTTGCAGCTCTCGGCTAGAAGCTTTTCGCTGCTTCACTGCGACTTCCGGACCCGCAGGTACCATTCGGAAAGAAGCCGTACCTGTTTGTCGGTATAGCCCCGCTCGACCATCCGTGTAACAAAGTCGTTGTGCTTCTGCTGGTCCTCTTTGCTGGCCTTGGCGTTGAAGCTGATGACCGGCAGGAGATCCTCGGTGTTGGAGAACATTTTCTTCTCGATGACCACCCGCAGTTTTTCGTAGCTGAGCCAGGTCGGGTTCTTGCCGTTGTTGTTGGCGCGAGCCCGCAGTACGAAGTTGACGATTTCGTTGCGGAAATCCTTCGGATTGCTGATGCCGGCCGGTTTTTCAATTTTTTCCAGCTCCTCGTTCAATGCCACGCGATTGAGGATTTCGCCGGTTTCCGGGTCGCGGTATTCCTGGTCCTGGATCCAGAAGTCGGCGTACAGCACGTAGCGATCGAAGATGTTCTGGCCGTATTCGCTGTACGACTCGAGGTAGGCGGTCTGGATCTCCTTGCCGATGAATTCGATATAACGCGGTGCCAGGTACTCCTTGAGGTAACGCAGGTAGCGCTCGCGGGTTTCCGCCTGGAATTGTTCCTGTTCGATCTGTTGTTCCAGCACGTACAGCAGATGCACCGGGTTGGCGGCAATTTCATGGGGGTCGAAGTTGAAGACCTTGGACAGGATCTTGAACGCGAAACGGGTGGACAGGCCATTCATGCCTTCATCGACACCGGCGTTATCGCGGTATTCCTGGATCGACTTGGCCTTCGGATCGGTGTCCTTGAGGTTTTCACCGTCATACACACGCATCTTCGAGTAGATATTGGAGTTCTCCGGTTCTTTCAGGCGAGAAAGCACGGTGAACTGAGCCAGCATCTTCAGGGTGTCGGGTGCGCAGTGGGCCTTGGCCAGCGAGCTGTTGAACAGCAGCTTGTCGTAGATCTTCACTTCGTCGCTGACCCGCAGGCAATACGGGACTTTGACGATGTAGATCCGGTCGATGAACGCTTCGTTGTTCTTGTTGTTGCGGAACGTATGCCATTCCGATTCGTTGGAGTGGGCGAGCAGGATGCCGGTAAACGGAATCGCCCCCAGGCCTTCGGTACTGTTGTAGTTGCCTTCCTGGGTGGCCGTCAGCAAGGGGTGCAGCACCTTGATCGGTGCCTTGAACATCTCGACGAACTCCATCAAGCCCTGGTTGGCCCGGCACAGTGCGCCGGAATAACTGTAGGCATCGGCATCGTTCTGCGGGAATTCTTCGAGCTTGCGGATATCGACCTTGCCCACCAGCGCCGAGATGTCCTGGTTGTTCTCATCCCCCGGTTCGGTCTTGGCCACGGCGATCTGGTTGAGGATCGACGGATAGAGTTTCACCACGCGGAACTGGCTGATGTCGCCACCGAACTCGGCCAGACGCTTGGTTGCCCATGGCGACATGATGGTATTGAGATAGCGCCGTGGAATGCCGAAGTCTTCCTCGAGGATCGCGCCATCTTCGGTGGCGTTGAACAGACCCAGAGGCGATTCGAAGACCGGCGAGCCCTTGATGGCGTAGAAGGGCACCTTTTCGATCAGTTGTTTGAGTTTCTCGGCCAGGGACGATTTACCGCCACCGACAGGGCCGAGCAGGTAGAGAATCTGTTTCTTCTCTTCCAGTCCCTGAGCGGCATGGCGGAAATACGACACGATCTGGTCGATGCATTCCTCCATCCCGTGAAAGTCTTCAAAGGCTGGATATCGACGGATCACCTTGTTGGAGAAGATTCGCGAAAGCCGCGAGTTGGTGGAAGTATCCAGCAGCTCCGGTTCTCCGATGGCCAGCAAGAGACGCTCGGCGGCGGAAACGTAGGCACTGCGGTCCTTTTTGCACAGCTCCAGGTACTCTTGCAGCGAGAATTCTTCCTGGCGTGTGGACTCGAAGCGTTGTTGGAAGTGGCTAAAGATACTCATGACGTCACCTCGCTCGATACGTGGAGCCGACGCCGGATCACTCAGTCGATGCTGGCAGCAACCGAACAGGCAGTTGCTGTTTACCCCCCAGAAATCCCTCGGAGCTCACGACTCCGAAAGCTACTCCCGATGATCCGCGCGCCGGTGTACCGGCTCTCCCCTGTTTTGGATGGCCTGCGCTTAAGGATAGTTGGGAATTCGGGAGGTAAAGGGCGGATACGTAATTAGTTGTGGCTGACCGTTCGTCTGGTGGCGCGCCAGCCCGCGGGAGCCGGGGGCTGGCGCGTTACAAAAAAATTATTCGCCGGTGCTTTGCGACGTTTCCGCCGGATAGGTCGTGCGCCATAGCTCAAAACCGCCATCCAGGCTGTAGACGTCCGAGAAACCCTGGCCGACCAGATAGGCCGCCGCGCCCTGGCTGGAATTGCCGTGATAGCAGACCACGACGGTCGGCGCGTCCAGGTCGGCGCCCTGAATGAAGGCATGCAGGGAATGATTGTCCAGATGCTTCGAACCGCTGATGTGCAGCGCGGCAAATGTGGCCGGGTCTCTGACATCGACCACGACTGCGCCTTGTTCGCGCAGGGCCTGGGCCTGTTCTGGGGGGATGCGTTTGAATTCGCTCATGGCGGGCTCCTGGGGCTCGGCTCAAAGCGCAGTCTAGCGCTGGGCGCCGGCTGACGTTGATGCGGAAAGAGACGGGACGACTGGCGGCATCGCGTGGCCATGGTCGTCGCATTGGCATTGAATGCGTTCAAGGGTGTCGACGTTCATCAGGGTCATCGATCCGCCCCAGACGCAACCGGTGTCGAGGGCGAAGATGCCTGGCTGGTCACACCGGCCTTCGAGCGCTGCCCAGTGACCGAAGATGATCTTCACGTCCCGGGTTTTGCGTTCCTTGTAGGTAAACCAGGGGGCGTAACCGGGCGGCGCGGTGTCGACGCCTTCCTTGCCCTTCAGGTCGAGCTTGCCTTCGCTGGTGCAGAACCGCATCCGGGTGAAATAGTTGGTGATCACCCGCAGGCGCGTCACGCCTTTGAGGTCGTTGTCCCATTTCAGCGGCTCGTTGCCGTACATGCCGTCGAGGTAGGGAGTCAGGCGATTGTCGTCACGCAGGACCTCCTCGACTTCCGCCGCGCACTTGAGGGCTTTGCGCAGCGACCATTGTGGTGGAATGCCGGCATGAACCAGCGCGATGTTGCGTTGTTCGTCGTAGTGCATGAGCTTTTGCTGGCGTAACCACTCCAGCAACTGCGAGCCATCCGGCGCCTGGAGGATTTCACGCAGGGTGTCGGCTTTCTTCAGACGTTCGATGTTGTGCCCGGCGGCCAGCAGGTGCAAGTCGTGGTTACCGAGCACGCACACCAGCGAGTCGCGGATGCCGTAGAGAAAACGCAGGGTTTCCAGCGACTGCGGGCCACGGTTGACCAGGTCGCCCACCAGCCACAACGTATCCCGGGCAGGGTCGAAGGCCACCTGCTCGAGCAGGCATTTAAGGGGTTCGAGGCAACCTTGCAAGTCACCGACGGCGTACGTCGCCATCAGTGCAAGGCTCCCGGTACGGCCAGGCGGAAGGGGGCAATGATGGCATCGAAGTGCTTGCCGTCGTCGGCAATCATTTGATAGGTGCCTTGCATGGTGCCGACTTTGGTCGTCATGACGGTGCCGCTGCTGTAGGTATGGTTGGCGCCGGACTGGATCAACGGCTGTAAACCCACGACACCGGCGCCTCGCACTTCCTCGACATGCCCGTCACCGTCGGTGATCACCCAGTGCCGCGACAGCAGTTTGGCCGGTAATTCGCCGTTGTTGTGCACGGTGATGGTGTAGGCGAAGGCAAAGCGGTTTTGCTCGGGTTGCGATTGTTCTGCCAGATAGCGGGTGACGACGCTGACGTCGACCTGATAACGAGGATCGGACATGCAAGGGGCCTTAAAAACTGAGCGGGACGCGGGGGCGTAGCTGATGAGACTCAGTCTAGGCCAAGTATCGGGTAGTAGACCAGACATGGGCGCTGGTGTCCTACCCGATGACGCGGGTTGCCGGTCAGACGGCGGCGGGTTGCTGCAGTTTTTCGCTGAGCTTGTCGGCCAGGCGCACGAAGGCGGCCAGGTCGAGTTGCTCGGGGCGCAGGCTGCCGTCGACACCGGTGGCGGCGATTTCGTCGCTGCTGAGCAACAGCTTGAGGGTGTTGCGCAGGGTCTTGCGACGCTGGTTGAAGGCTTCGCGCACGACGCGCTCCAGCAAGCGGTGATCCTTGGCCGGGTGCGGCAGGACGGCGTGCGGCACGAGGCGCACGATGGCCGAGTCGACTTTGGGTGGCGGGTTGAACGCGCCGGGCCCTACGTTGAACAGGTGCTCCACGCGGCAGTGATACTGAACCATGATCGACAGGCGACCCCAGTCGCCGCCGCCAGGGCCCGCAGCCAGACGCTCGACCACTTCTTTTTGCAGCATGAAGTGCATGTCGCGAATGATCCCAGCGTTGTTCAGCAGGTGGAAAATCAGTGGCGTGGAGATGTTGTACGGCAGGTTGCCGACCACGCGCAGGCTGTTCGGCGCAGCGTTCAGGCTGTTGAAGTCGAACTTCAGCGCGTCGCCCTGATGCAGGTTGAAATTGCTCTTGCCGGCGAATTGCTGGTTGAGGATCGGGATCAGGTCCTTGTCCAGCTCCACCACGTCCAGTTGCGCGCCGCTGCCGAGCAGGCCTTGTGTCAGCGCCCCCTGGCCCGGGCCGATTTCCAGCATGCGGTCTTCGGGCTTGGCATGGATGGAGCGCAGGATGCGGTCGATAACGCCGGCATCGTGCAGGAAGTTCTGGCCAAAGCGTTTGCGCGCCTTGTGTTGGTAGTGCTCGGTCATAAACGGGTCTCGGCCATCTGGTAGGCGGTTTCCAGGGCGACCTGCAGGCTGCCGGTGTCGATCTTGCCGCTGCCGGCCAGATCCAGGGCGGTGCCGTGGTCGACTGACGTGCGGATGATCGGCAGGCCTAGGGTCACATTGACGGCCGCACCGAAACCTTTGTATTTCAGCACGGGCAAGCCCTGGTCGTGGTACATCGCCAGCACTGCGTCGCAGTGCTCCAGATATTTGGGGGTAAACAGCGTGTCGGCGGGCAGCGGGCCGCGAAGGTCCATGCCTTCGCCGCGCAGGCGCTCCAGGGTAGGTTCGATGATGTCGATTTCTTCATGGCCCAGGTGACCGCCTTCGCCAGCATGCGGATTGAGTCCGCACACCAGGATGCGTGGCCGGGCGATGCCGAATTTTTCTTGCAGGTCGGTGTGCAGAATCCGCGTCACCTGTTCCAGCCGCTCCGGGGTGATGGCATCGGCAATGTCGCGAAGGGGCAGGTGAGTGGTCACCAGGGCCACGCGCAAGCCCCGCGTCGCGAGCATCATCACCACCTGTGCAGTGTGCGTCAGGTCGGCGAGGAATTCCGTGTGACCGGAAAAGGCGATGCCCGATTCATTGATCACGCCCTTGTGCACGGGCGCGGTGATCATCCCGGCAAAATGCCCGTCCAGGCATCCCTGGCCCGCGCGGGTCAGGGTTTCCAGAACGAACGCGGCATTGGCCTTGTCCAGTCGTCCAGCCGTTACCGGAGCACCGAGCGGCGTATCCCAGACATACAGGCTGTTGGCTGGCGCGGGTCGATCCGGCCAGTTGCCCGGCGTCACCGGCAGCAAATCGACAGCCACGCCCAGGTGCGCGGCCCGCTCCAGGAGCAGGTCACGGCTGGTAATGGCAATCAGAGGGTGTGGCTGGGGTTGCGAGGCGAGCAGCAGGCACAGGTCTGGACCGATGCCCGCCGGTTCGCCGGGTGTCAGCGCGAAACGTTGGGGTTTCACTGCGCTGCCTGGTCTGCACCAGGGAGTTTGATTTCTACGTAGGCTTCGTCACGGATCTGCCGCAGCCAGGTTTGCAGCTCTTCGTCGTATTTGCGGTTACGCAGTACGGTCATGGCCTGTTGTTCCCGGGCCTGGTTGGTACTGTCGGTCGCGCGGCGGCCAAGGACTTCCAGGACGTGCCAGCCATACTGGGTCTGGAACGGCTTGGACAGCTGACCTTGCGGAGTCTTGGCCATCACTTCACGGAACTCGGGCACCAGTGCATTGGGATCGATCCAGTTCAGGTCGCCACCGTTGAGGGCGGAACCCGGGTCTTCCGAATAGCTCTTGGCCAGCTCGGAGAAGTCTTCGCCCGCTTCGATACGGCTGTAGAGCGATTGAGCCAGGGCCTTGGTTTTCGCTTCATCGCGAATCGGGCTTGGCTTGACCAGGATATGACGCACGTGCACTTCGTCGCGTACCTGGGCTTCGCCGCCGCGCTTGTCGAGGATCTTCAGGATGATGAAGCCCCCGGGGGTGCGCATCGGTGCCGTGATTTCGCCAACGCTCATGGTGCTCAGCATGCGGTCGAACGGAGGGGGCAATTGAGCAGCTTTACGCCAGCCCATGTCGCCGCCTTCCAGTGCGGTTTCGCTGGCGGATTTGGCAATGGCCAATTGGCCAAAGTCGGCGCCTTGCTGGAGTTGCTGGTACACCGCGTCTGCCTGTTTGGCTGCATTCTGAATGGCGTCGGAGTTGGCGCTTTCCGGCGTAGGGATCAGGATGTTGGCCAGGCGAAACTCTTCGGACAGCTGCATCTTGCCCAGGTCGGAAGCGAGGAAGTTCTTCACTTCCTGTTCGGAAACCTGGATGCGCTCGGCCACACGGCGTTGGCGCACGCGGCTGATGACCATTTCACGGCGGATCTGCTCGCGGGCGTCCTCATAGGACAGACCGTCACGAGACAGGGCAGCACGGAACTGCTCAAGCGACATGTTATTGCGCTGGGCAATGGTGCCGACCGCCTGATTCAGCTCCTCATCGGTGATACGGATACCGGAGCGTTCGCCGATCTGCAATTGCAGGTTCTCGACGATCAGGCGCTCAAGCACCTGCTGATCCAGCACGCCGGCTGGCGGCACAGCGGCGCCGCGCTTGGCGATGGTTTGCTGAACTTCGCGAACACGCTGGTCCAGTTGGCTCTGCATGACCACATCGTTGTCGACAATGGCCACCACTTTATCGATGGACTGTACCGCGGCATTCGCCGCAGTACCCAGGAACAGCGCGCCCAGCACAAGCGGGCGCAGACAATCAGAAAGCTTGGTCTTCACGTTCACGATAACCTTGGATGCCTTTGTCGAGGAAGCTCTCTACTTTGGCGCCGGTGAGGCCGCCGAGACCTTTCAGAACGATTTGTAGGAAGACGCCGTGGTCGCCTTTTTCGTTTTCCGGGGCGTTCTGACTGAACTCGTCATAACTGACCCAGTAACGGTTGATCAGGCGCAGTTTCCAGCAGCAGTTGTCGTACTCGAAACCACCGAAGGCTTCCAGGGTACGGTTACGGTTGTAGTCATACTGCCAGCGGCTGATGGCGTTCCACTGTGGCACGATCGGCCAGATCACCGAGAAATCGTGCTGTTCGATCTTGTAATAGTCCTTCACGTAGCCAGGCTGGCCCGGCGTGCCGTAGTCACCACCACCCACCGACCATTGGCCGGTGTTCTGGTCGTAACGGACCTGGTCATTACGATAGCGATAGCCGGCGTTGATGACCTTGTTCGGGTTGTCTTCTGGCTGGTAGTGGAACATCGCGCTGCCCGAGCGAGGGCTGCGGCTGTCCGGGTCCCAGTTGTAATCGGCCGTGGTGCGCCAATCGCGGTTCCAGCGGTATTCGTATTCCAGCGCGTAAGGCGAGACATCGGACTGCGCGTCTTTGCGGGTTCGCTCATCGATACCTGGCAGCTGGACTTTGCGGTCCTTGAAGTACAAGGCCTGGCCGATGCTGATGCGTTGACGCTCGAAACCGTTTTCTTCGATCCAGCGGTTGGTCACACCCAGCGACAGCTTGTTCTCGTCGCCAACGCGGTCGGAGCCGGAGAAGCGGTTGTCGCGGAACAACGACGCGTAATTGAAGGTGTACTCCCCGGTGTCGAACACGGGAATGTCCTTCTGGTCTTCCTCAGGTACATAGAGGTAGAACAGACGAGGTTCCAGGGTCTGGCGATAGTTCTTGCCGAACCAGGTGGTATCACGATCGAAATACAGGCCACTGTCGATGCTGGCGATCGGCACGCCACGGTTCTGGTTGCTGCTGAACGTACCGTTCAGGCGGTCGCCTTCAGCACCTTGACCGGCGATGTCGGCTTTACCCTGACCATCGAGATCCAGCTGATATTGGGTGTATTGATACTTGAGCGACGGCTTCAGGAAACCATAGGTCCAGTTCAATGGCAGGCTGACACCTGGCTTGACGTTCAGACGATCACCGTTGGCGCGGGCCAGGCCAAACACGTTGGTGTCCAGGCGCGGTTCAGTCGTGACGCCGTCTTCCTGTACAAAGTTGCCGGTTTTCAGGTCGCGATCAAACCGCACGACTTCGGTCTCATAGTCGAAATTCAGGCCGCTAGGGTGTACCGGCAGCTGACCATTGAAGGTGATCTGCGGCAAACGATCATACGGCGTGATGTTCGAAACGGTCGCCAGTTGATAAGCCTGGGCGTTTACCCGAGCGGTGTAGCTGTCGCCACGGTAGGTCACGGAACCCTGCTGGTTGACGTAATCGTCGCTTTTCACACCGATCTGGTCAGTCTGCAGATCCTGGAAGTAGTAAGGATCGCTGATCTTGGTGTAATCGACTTGGGTCAGTACGCGCGAATCGAGGCCACCCTTGTGCTGCCAGTTGTACATGTAGCGGGTTTTTTCGTAGTCGGTCTGCTTGCTGCGTTCGGTGTCGTCGTCGTTGAGGTACGCCGCGCCGAACTGACCTTCGCTGGACTTGGTCAGGTAACGGAACTCGCCTTCCATCAACAGGCCGCGCTTGCTCATGTAGCGCGGGTATAACGTGGCATCGTAGTTCGGCGCCAGGTTGAAGTAGTAAGGGGTGACCAGCAGGAAGCCGGTATCGCTGCCGCTGCCGATGGTCGGCGGCAGGAAGCCGGACTGGCGACGGTCGTCGATCGGGAAATAGATGTACGGCGTATACAGGACCGGAATGTCCTTGACCCGCAGTGTCACGTTGGTCGCGGTACCGAAACCGGTGGCCGGGTTCAAGGTGATGTTGTTGCCCTTGAGCTGCCAGGCGTTGCTGTTCGGTTCGCACGTGGTGTACGTACCATCCTTGAGGCGGATGATCGCGTTCTCGGCCCGTTTGGCATACAGCGCGTTACCGCGGATACGGGATTTGTGCATCACGTATTCGGCGTTATCGACTTTGGCTTCACCGGTGTCGAGCTGCACTTCGGCGTGGTCGCCGACGATCAAGGCGCCGTTGTCGCGAATGCGCACGTTGCCGTCCAGCTCGCCACGGCTCTCGGCCTGGTAGAGGTTCGCTTCGTCGGCTTCAGCCTGCATGCTGCCTTGACGCAGGACGACATCGCCGGCCAGGGTGGCAATCTGCTCATCCTGCTTGTAGCGGGAGGCCTTGGCGCCGACGAAGGTCGGAGCGTCACTTTTATTCGTCTTGTCATTCATGCCAGGACGAATCGGTTCGATATAGGAACCAGAGCAGTAAGGACCGGTTTCGGCCAATTGTGCTGCAGTGAGCTTCTCGCGCGGAACCCAGTCAAGATGACTGTAGTCTTCGCTACGTGACTTGAGGCCGCGACCCTTGGACTCGGTCACCAGCACGGGCTTGGCGCCGGTTTCTTCGTCGGAACCGGTCTGCGCCGGGGCGTCACCACTGGAGCTGACTGCGCTGCCGTCATGGACGGGACGCGGAGGCAAGGCTGCCGCCGGCGTCTTTGGCGCACAGTCCCAGGCACCCGAAGCAGAGACTGAGCAGTCATACTGTTCCGCGGCGACCACGAACGAAGTGGCTAGGGGTTGCAGGGCCAGCAGACTGCCAGTGACCAACAACGGAAATTTTTTACGAAACGCGGGGGATTTCAATGCCATCTTATTAGTCCGGGCTTCCTGCGTGCCATCTGCCCGCGGTGTGGGCCGCACGCCTCTCGATGGTCTGAAAAAGATGCTGGATAATAAAGCATGACCCGCTTGACGGCTAGGGCCGTCGGAGACCCTTGTAATGCCTGACCAAGATGTACGTTTGCAACACCTGAAAGTTTGGCTCGATGAGCAGTTGGCGGCCCTCTTTGCGGAGCAGGGTTGGGGCGCCGTACCCCCGGCCACGTTGACTGCGGCCAGTAGTGATGCGAGTTTTCGGCGCTATTTCCGGTGGGAGGGCGCAGGCAGAAGTTTCATCGTCATGGACGCTCCGCCCCCCCAGGAAAACTGCAAACCCTTCGTGGATATCGCCTTTTTGTTGGCGAAATCCGGAATAAATGTGCCGAAAATTTATGCTGAAGACCTCGAACGCGGGTTTCTTTTGCTCAATGACCTGGGCAACAAGACGTACCTGGATGTCATCGACAGTGAAAATGCCGACGATTTGTTCACCGATGCCCTGCAGGCTTTGACCGCTTTTCAACAGTTGCCGATGGTCGCCCCGCTGCCCAGTTATGACGTTGCGCTGCTGCGTCGCGAGCTCGAACTGTTCCCCGAGTGGTACGTGAAGCGCGAGCTGGGCATCGAATTCGATCCGGCGCAGCAGGTACTCTGGGATAACGTGACCGAGCTGTTGATCGACAGTGCCCTGGCCCAGCCCAAGGTGTTGGTCCACCGCGACTACATGCCGCGTAATCTGATGCTCAGCGAGCCGAATCCCGGCGTCCTGGATTTCCAGGATGCGGTCTACGGCCCGGTGACCTATGACGTGACCTGCCTGTTCAAGGATGCGTTCCTCAGCTGGCCCGAAGAACGTGTTCACGGCTGGCTGGAAGGCTACTGGAAACAAGCGGTCGCTCTGGGTATCCCGGTCCAGCCCGATTTCGACGACTTCCTGCGGGCCAGCGACCTGATGGGGGTGCAGCGTCACCTGAAAGTCATCGGCATCTTTGCCCGCATCTGTCATCGCGACGGCAAGCCACGCTACCTGGCAGACGTGCCGCGATTCTTTGCTTATATAGATGCAGTGATCGCCCGCCGGCCCGAACTGGCTGAGCTGGATGTGTTGCTCCTCAGTCTGCGTGCCGGAGCAAATGCATGAAGGCAATGATTCTGGCTGCCGGCAAGGGGGAGCGCATGCGTCCCCTGACCCTGACGACCCCCAAGCCCCTTGTCCGCGCCAATGGCGTGCCGTTGATCGAGTATCACCTGCACGCGCTGGCCGCCGCCGGCTTCACCGACATCGTGATCAACCATGCATGGCTGGGCCAGCAGATCGAAGATTACCTGGGTGATGGCTCACAGTATGGCGTGAGCATTCAGTACTCGCCGGAAGGTGAGCCCCTTGAAACGGGCGGCGGGATCTTTCGCGCACTGCCGTTGTTGGGCGACGACGCGTTCGTGGTGGTCAACGGCGATATCTGGACCGATTACGACTTCAGTGTGCTGCACGCACCCATTGCCGGCCTGGCTCATCTGGTGCTGGCGGATAACCCGCGACACCATCCGGCCGGCGACTTCACGCTGGTCGACGGTCAGGTTCGCGATGGCCAACCGGGCGGGACGACCCTGACCTACAGTGGCATTGCGGTGTTGCATCCGCAGTTGTTCGACGGTTGTTCGCCAGGCGCTTTCAAGCTGGCGCCGCTGCTGCGCAAGGCCATGATCGAGGGGCAGGTGACAGGGGAGCGGTTGCACGGTCGCTGGGTGGATGTCGGCACCCACGAACGTCTCGCTGAAGTCGAAACCTTGATTGAAGCGAGTCGCTGACATGCTGTGGCCAGGGACTCTGATTGGAGCCGGAGTGGGCTTTTTCGTCGCCAGCATTCCGGGGGCCATGCTTGGCGCCTTGTTGGGCCAGGCGCTGGATCGACGCCTGCAATTGCAGAGCTGGGCGCATTTGCGCGAAGCGTTGGGCGGGCGCTCGGTGCTGCGCAACGATGAATTGCTGTTCGTGTTGCTCGGGCGGCTGGCCAAGAGCAACGGCCGGGTGCTGGACGGCCACATCCTGCAGGCGCGGCGGGAAATGCAGGCGCTGGAAATGACCGAGGCGGCGAAGCAGCGGGCCATTGCGGCATTCAATCGTGGGAAGTCCGGTCATGACCCTTTGCGCCGTTATCTGCGCCGCCTCAGCATTCAGCCCCATGCAGCGGAAGGCGTGCTGCGAGCCTGCTGGCGAATGGTCTGGGCGGACGGGCGTGCCGGTATGGCCGAGCGCAAGTTGATTGCGCAATGGGGCAAGTGGCTCGGCTGGAAGTCATACCAGGTGCAGGCGCTTGCGGCCGATTATGAGCCGGCCAAGCGTCCGCTGGCCAACAGCTCGCTTGTTTATCAGGAGGCACTGCAGTTGCTGGGGGTGACTGCCGACACCGAACCGGCGCAGATCAAGCGTGCCTATCGACGCCTGCTCAGTCGTCATCACCCGGACAAGGTCGCCGGCAGCGGCGCGACGGCTTCGCAAGTGCGCGAGGCCACGGACATGACGCGAGAACTGCACAGCGCGTACACGTTGATTCGCCAGCGGCGGGATTTCCGCTAGCGCAAGGGGGCTGTTGTCAGCCTGCCGGTCTCGCTTCGCCAGGCACCGTATTCAGTGTGTGAGCGAGCCGGCTCGCGATAGAGGCGACGCGGTTGATCAGTCCTCTACGGATTGGGGGTTCAACCAACCCCGGACCCGGCGGACCAACTGCTCCTGCTGGTCCTTGCTATTGCCCGGCAACGCCTTGAGCGAGACCTGGCTGAACGCAGATGCCTTGAGTCGCTTGCTGGCCTGCAACCGTTCCAGTGCAGCACTGCGATCCAGAGGCTTGTCCAGATAGAAGAGGTCGGCGGTCGGCAATTTCAGCGTCGGCGTCAGTTCAACCAGCCCGGGTTTTGCCGCGCCAGGTGTTTGAGCTGCCACCATCACGAATTTCTCGACTTGCGAGGGCTGCTTTTCGCTCAGGTAACGCGCCGCCCAATAGGCACCGGTGCCATGGCCAAGCAGCACGATGCTGCGCGCGCTTTGCTGTTCGGCGTAGGCAATCGCTGCATCAATGCGTGCAAAGATTCGTTCGGCATCGGCCTTGACCTGTTCGTCGCTGGTCTCGACGACCGCCTTGTCCACCATGTCGGCTTCACCGCCCGCCACCTGTTCGATGGGCGCAGCCGTGGTCGAGTCCTTGCTGCCAACGTCTGGGGCTTTGATCGTCGCCGGCACTTCGACGACGCGAGGCGCGATGGCATCGCTTTGCGGGTCGGGCAGGGTGATACTCAGGCTGCTCCATTCGGCGTCCGGCAGTTTGCGGCGCAATGGGCCGATTGCCTGCGGCCAGTCAACGGTTTCACCGGCGCCCGGGATGATAATGACCGCGCCCTTGGGTTCAGCCGTATTGGCCGGCTTCCATAAAGCCAGAAACGTATCGCTGCCCGCTTGCAGTTGTTGCTGTTCCTGAGCAGGGATTTTTCGCTCAAGTGCTGTCGCTTCTTCCTGACTGCGCTCAAGCAGCGGCTGACGCGCGGCCGCTTTTTCGTCGGTCGGTTTTTCTGCGGCGGCAGGTGCCGGGTCAGCGGCCTCGACGGAAAAGGCACAAGGCAGGATCAACGACAGGCACAATGCTGGCAGTGCCAGGCGGTAGACAGGGGGCATCGGTTATTCCAGGCCAGAAGTTATTCCGGCAGCCTAATGGGTTGGTCAGTATTTGTCAGTGTGTGAGACTTCGATGAAGCGTATTCGCTGCCTGTGGGTTATCGGCTGTTTGTGGTTTCCCTTGATGGGCTGGGCAACCTCTGCACCACCGCCGCACGTCGCGCCATTGTCCGCCAGCCAGCAACAATGGCTGGCGCAACATGGCGAGCTGCGCGTCGGCGTGGTGTTGCAGGTGCCCTATGCGCAATACGATCGCCGTTTGCAGCGCTTGTCCGGGGTTAACGTCGAGCTGATGAAGTGGCTGGCCAAGGCGCTCAATGTCGAACTGAGCTGGCGCAATTTTCCCGACCTGGCTCAATTGGAGGCCGCTGCCCGCGAGGGTGAAATCGATCTCGCCCCCGGGTTGGCGCAAACCCCCGGCGGCTTGCGCCTGTGGCAGTTTTCCGATCCGTACATGCGGGTCCCGCAGTTGGTGGTCAGCGACCAGAAAGCCGCCGGTGTCGTTGAACTGGAGAAACTCGACAGCCAGACCCGCGTTGCCGTGCGCATGCCCAGTGCCACCGCCGATTACCTGCGCAGCAACTATCCGCATCTGAACCTCCAGGGGGTGCCCCTCGAGCGCCAGGCCTTGCAACTGCTGGTGAGCCAGCAGGCCAGTTACGCGGTAATCGACGAAGCGCAACTGGGGCGGCTGTCCGTCGAGCCGGACTTCGCCGGCCTGGTGGTGGTCGGCGACATTGGCCTGCCCCAGCTGTTGCGTGTGGCCACGCGTCGCGACTGGCCGGAGTTGGCCGGCATTATCGAAAGTGCACTGCGAGTGATCCCGGCCAAGGATCTGGAGCAGTTGCACAACCAATGGTTGCAGCCCAAATACCCGCGCCTCACCGAGTCGAGAGGGTTCTGGCAGAACCTCAGCCTGCTCCTGGCGGTCTTGATGTTGAGCAGCATGGCCATCGTGTTCTGGCAGCGTCGGCAGCAACTCAGCCTGGAACATCGGCTGCTGGCGGCGCGGGAAGACATTGCCCTGCGCGCCGCCAGTGAAGAGGCCTTGCGTCTGACCCAGTTTTCCATCGACCAGAGCACGGTCGGGATTCTCTGGGTCAACTGGGACAGTCACGTGCGCTACGCCAACCGCGCCGCCGAAACCATGCTGGGCTATTCGGAGGGCGGCATCATTGACCGGCCGCTGATCGACCTTGAGCCTGGCCTGCACATGGACCGTTGGCTGAACCTGTGGAAGCGCGCCCGCGCCAGCGAGGAAGGGCCGCTGAGTTTCGAAACCAATTGCCTGCGAGCCGATGGCAGCATGCTGCCGACCGATGTTTCGCTGAGCTTCCTGCGGTTTCGGGATGGCGAATACCTGGTGGTTTATCTCAACGATGTGACCGAGCGCCGCCGCGCACTGGCGGCGTTGCAGGAAAGCGAGGCGCGCCTGCAAGGCATTGCCGCCAATGTCCCGGGATTGGTCTTCCGCCTGGAACGGGCACCGGTGACCAGGCAGATCGACTTTGCCTACATCAGTGAGGGCAGCGAAAGCCTGGTGGGTTACTCGCCGGCGACCCTCGCCCATCGAGACAAGGGTTTGCGCAGCCTGGTGTATCCGGACGACAAGGCCAGTTACCACCAGACCCAGGACCATGCGCTGGACACCGACAGCGACTGGTCGTGGCAGGGCCGGATTCTCACGCGTCAGGGTGATTTGCGCTGGGCCGAGATCAAGGCCATCACCCGGCGGCTGGAGGACGGCAGTTCGGTGTGGGACGGTATTGTCTGGGACATCAGCGAGAGCAAGCGCATCGAGTTGGAGCTGGCCAGCTCCCGTGAACAGCTGCGCGAATTGTCCGCGCACCTTGAGAGCGTCCGGGAGGAAGAAAAGGCCCGAATTGCCCGGGAAGTGCACGACGAGTTGGGGCAGATGCTGACAGTGCTGAAGCTGGAAACGTCCATGTGCGAATTGGCATACGCTCAGCTCGACCCGGGTCTGAACGAACGTTTGCACAGCATGAAGCGGCTGATCGCTCAACTGTTCCAGTTGGTACGTGATGTCGCGACAGCCTTGCGCCCACCGATTCTCGATGCCGGGATTGCCTCGGCCATTGAGTGGCAGGCGCGGCGTTTCGAGGCGCGTACGCAGATTCCGTGCCTGGTGCAGGTGCCGGAATACCTGCCAGCGCTCAGTGACGCCATGGCAATCGGCTTGTTCCGGATTCTTCAGGAAGCACTGACCAATGTCATGCGGCACGCCCAGGCGCATACTGTCGAATTGACACTGACCCTTGAAGGCAACGAGTTGTGCCTGACCGTCAGCGATGATGGCGTAGGATTTGTTGCCGCCACCGGCCGACCGACTTCCTTTGGTCTGGTCGGTATGCGTGAGCGGGTGTTGATCATGGGTGGGCGATTGTCGCTCGAAAGCGAGCCGGGGGAGGGCACGACCCTGAGCGTGTGGGTGCCGCTGGATGAAGCCTGAACAGTGGGCGGTGTCTGAACGGCTGCCTTCGCAGGCAAGCGCGCTCTGATAGGGTGTTGAGCGTTCCTGGGGCGGACTGGCCCGCGATGGATTTTGAATCTGGAGAAGAACGTGATCCGTGTACTGGTAGCCGAAGACCACACCATCGTTCGCGAAGGCATCAAGCAGCTGATTGGTCTGGCCAAGGACCTGCAGGTGGTGGGGGAGGCGAGCAATGGCGAGCAGTTGCTCGAGACCTTGCGCCATGTTCCCTGCGAAGTGGTGTTGCTGGATATCTCCATGCCGGGCGTCAATGGCCTGGAAGCGATCCCGCGGATCCGCGCACTGAACAATCCACCGGCCATCCTGGTGTTGTCGATGCACGACGAAGCGCAAATGGCGGCGCGGGCATTGAAGGTGGGCGCGGCGGGGTATGCCACCAAGGACAGCGATCCGGCGCTGCTGCTGACGGCGATCCGCAAAGTGGCGTCGGGCGGGCGCTACATCGATCCTGAACTGGCCGACCGCATGGTCTTCGAAGTCGGCCTGACCGATTCGCGTCCCCTGCATTCGTTGCTCTCGGAGCGCGAGTTTTCGGTGTTCGAGCGTCTGGCTCAGGGCGCCAACGTCAACGACATTGCCCAGCAACTGGCCCTGAGCAATAAAACCATCAGCACCCACAAGGCGCGGCTGATGCAGAAACTCAACATCACCTCGCTGGCCGAACTGGTGAAGTACGCAATGGAGCACAAGCTCCTCTAGGCATCACGGATGACCCCTGTGGGGGCGGCATGTCCATTTGCGACATGCCGTCTCAGCGTTTTTGCGTGGAACGGCGGCCTGCAACCAGGCGCGTGCCGCCGCGGTTGCCAAAACGCGCCATTCTTGTAGGGCAATCCCTACCCGCAACCTTCCATCCGGCTGAGGCGATTCTCTCCTGCGCCCCGATTTGCGTGCTCCCCAGCGTCCACTAGGCTTAGTCCACAGCAGTCATCAACAACAAAGGTGTGGGTATGAGCCAGGTCGATTCAAGCGCAGGGGCCAGTGACATTCTGGTCAGCTTTCGTGGAGTGCAGAAGAGCTACGACGGCGAGAACCTGATCGTCAAAGACCTCAACCTGGACATTCGCAAGGGCGAATTCCTCACCCTGCTCGGGCCGTCCGGTTCGGGCAAGACCACCAGCCTGATGATGCTCGCCGGTTTCGAAACCCCGACCGCCGGTGAAATCCTCCTGGCCGGGCGCTCGATCAATAACGTGCCGCCGCACAAACGCGACATCGGCATGGTGTTTCAGAACTATGCCCTGTTCCCGCACATGACCGTGGCCGAGAACCTCGCGTTCCCGCTGACCGTGCGCGGCCTGAACAAAAGCGATGTCAGCGACAAGGTCAAGAAAGTCCTGAGCATGGTGCAGCTCGACACCTTCGCCCAGCGCTACCCGGCACAGTTGTCGGGCGGCCAGCAGCAGCGTGTGGCGTTGGCGCGCGCACTGGTGTTCGAGCCACAGCTGGTGCTGATGGACGAACCGCTCGGTGCGCTGGACAAGCAATTGCGCGAACACATGCAGATGGAGATCAAACACCTGCACGAGCGCCTCGGTGTGACGGTGGTCTACGTGACTCACGACCAGGGCGAGGCCCTGACCATGTCCGACCGCGTCGCGGTGTTCCACCAGGGCGAAATCCAGCAGATCGCCCCGCCGCGCCACCTCTACGAAGAGCCAAAAAACACCTTCGTTGCCAACTTCATCGGCGAGAACAACCGCCTCAATGGCCGTTTGCACAGCCACACCGGCGACCGTTGCGTGGTCGAGCTCGGGCGTGGTGAAAAGGTTGAAGCGCTGGCGGTCAATGTCGGCAGGACCGGCGAACCCGTCACGCTGTCGATTCGTCCGGAACGCGTGAGCCTCAATGGTTCGAGCGAGTCCTGTGTCAACCGCTTCTCAGGGAGGGTGGCGGAATTCATCTATCTGGGCGACCACGTCCGGGTTCGCCTGGAAGTCTGCGGCAAGACCGACTTCTTTGTGAAACAGCCGATTGCCGAGCTCGATCCCGCGCTCGCTGTCGGCGATGTGGTTCCGCTTGGCTGGCAGGTCGAACACGTCCGCGCGCTCGACCCATTAGGGGACGCTGTCGCTTAGTTTCCGCACCGCGATGGGAAAACCAAGCGATAGCGTCCACAAGAGGCGAACTGATCGCCCCGGCAATACCAACACCCAACCCTGCACGTGGAGAGAACAATAAATGTTGAGATCCCTGAAATTCACCGCCCTGGTCATGGGCATGATCGGTGCGGCACACGCGATGGCGGCGGGCCCGGACCTGACCGTGGTGTCCTTTGGCGGGGCGAACAAGGCGGCGCAAGTCAAAGCCTTCTACGCGCCGTGGGAAGCGGCAGGTAATGGCAAGATCGTAGCGGGCGAGTACAACGGCGAAATGGCCAAGGTCAAGGCCATGGTCGACACCAAGAGCGTGTCCTGGGACCTGGTGGAAGTGGAGTCGCCGGAACTGTCCCGTGGTTGCGACGAAGACATGTTCGAGCAACTTGACCCGGCACTGTTCGGCAAGAGCGAAGATTACGTCAAGGGCGCTATCCAGCCTTGCGGCGTGGGCTTTTTCGTATGGTCGACAGTCCTGGCCTACAACGCCGACAAGTTGAAAACCGCACCGACCAGTTGGGCGGACTTCTGGGACACCAAGCAATTCCCGGGCAAGCGTGGCCTGCGTAAAGGCGCCAAGTACACCCTGGAATTCGCCCTGATGGCCGACGGTGTTGCGCCCAAAGACGTCTACAAGGTGCTGGCCGGTAAAGATGGCCAGGACCGCGCGTTCAAGAAGCTCGATGAACTCAAGCCAAGCATCCAGTGGTGGGAAGCCGGCGCACAGCCGCCGCAGTACCTGGCTTCCGGTGACGTGGTCATGAGTTCGGCCTACAACGGCCGGATCGCCGCCGTGCAGAAAGAAAGCAACCTGAAAGTGGTGTGGAACGGTGGCATCTACGACTTCGACGCCTGGGCGATTCCACGTGGCCTGAGCAAGGAGCGTGCCGAGGCAGCGAAGAAATTCATCGCGTTCTCGGTGCAGCCACAGCAGCAGAAGACCTACTCGGAAAACATCGCCTACGGTCCTGCCAACACCCAGGCCGTGCCGTTGCTGGCCAAGGATGTCCTGAAAGACATGCCGACCACCCCGGAAAACATCGCCAACCAGGTGCAGATCGACGTCAGCTTCTGGGCTGACAACGGTGAGCAACTGGAACAGCGTTTCAACGCCTGGGCTGCGAAGTAAACGCATGACCTTGTGGGAGCGAGCCTGCTCGCGAATGCGGTCGATCTGACAGCGACTGTTGCGGATGTATCGACGCCTTCGCGAGCAGGCTCCCTTCCACATCAAAAGTTCGAAGCGGTGTCTGCCGCCTCTGTAACGATCAAAGATTTCCGGAGTACGCCATGGCTATCGCCGTTCCCGTGAACGCGGGCACTGACCCCACCTTGAAGCAGCGGCTCAAGCACGCCGAGCGGGTCAACCGCTGGAAAGCCCAGGCCTTGATCGCGCCGCTGGTGCTGTTTCTGTTGCTGGTGTTCCTGGTGCCAATCGTGGCGCTGCTCTACAAAAGCGTGGGCAACCCGGAAGTGGTCGGCGGCATGCCGCGCACGGTCCAGGCCATCGCCAGTTGGGACGGCCGCGGCCTGCCCGCTGAACCTGTGTACAAAGCGGCCGCCGAAGACCTCGCCGAAGCCCGCAAGAATCAGACCCTGGGTGATTTGTCCAAGCGCCTGAACATGGAACTGGCCGGCTACCGCAGCCTGCTGACCAAAACTGCACGCGCCTTGCCGCTCGCTGAGGAGCCGGCGTCTTACAAAGACGCGCTGGAAGGCCTCGACGAGCGCTGGGGTGACCCGGCCTACTGGCAGGCAGTGCGCCGTAACACCAGCAGCATCACCCCGTATTACCTGCTGGCGGCGGTCGATCACCGCATCGATGACCTGGGTGAGGTGGCCCCGGCGACCCCCGATCAGGCGATTTACCTCGACATTTTTGCCCGCACGTTCTGGATGGGCGTGATCATCACCGCGTTTTGCCTGGTGCTGGCCTATCCGTTGGCGTACCTGCTGGCGAACTTGCCGGCGCGTCAGAGCAACCTGTTGATGATCCTGGTGCTCCTGCCGTTCTGGACGTCGATCCTGGTGCGGGTCGCGGCGTGGATCGTGTTGTTGCAGTCCGGTGGCTTGATCAACAGCGCCCTGATGGCCATGGGCATCATCGATAAGCCGCTGGAACTGGTGTTCAACCGCACCGGGGTCTACATCTCCATGGTGCACATCCTGCTGCCGTTCATGATCCTGCCGATCTACAGCGTGATGAAAGGCATCTCGCCGACCTACATGCGCGCCGCGATTTCCCTAGGCTGCCATCCGTTCGCCAGTTTCTGGCGGGTGTACTTCCCACAGACCTATGCCGGCGTCGGTGCCGGGTGCCTGCTGGTGTTCATTCTCGCCATTGGCTACTACATCACCCCGGCGTTGCTGGGCAGCCCGAACGATCAGATGGTCAGTTACTTCGTCGCGTTCTACACCAATACCAGCATCAACTGGGGCATGGCGACCGCCCTGGGCGGGCTGCTGCTGTTGGCGACCGTGGTGCTTTACCTGATTTACAGCTGGCTGGTGGGCGCCAGTCGCCTGCGCCTGAGCTAAGGGGGAATTGAAATGCTGAGTCCTTATATGTCGCCCGTCGAGCGGGTGTGGTTCTACAGCTTGCGGATTCTCTGCGGCCTGATCCTGTTGTTCCTGGTACTGCCGGTGCTGGTCATCATTCCGCTGTCGTTCAACTCCGGCAGCTTCCTGGTGTACCCGCTGCAGGGCTTCTCGTTGCAGTGGTATCACGATTTCTTCGCTTCGGCGGAATGGATGCGGGCGTTGAAGAACAGCATCATCGTTGCCCCGGCGGCCACGGCGCTGGCCATGGTCTTCGGTACGCTGGCGGCGATCGGGCTGACACGCGGCGACTTCCCGGGCAAATCCCTGGTGATGGCCTTGGTGATTTCGCCGATGGTAGTGCCGGTGGTGATCATCGGTGTGGCGAGCTACCTGTTCTTCGCGCCATTGGGCCTGGGCAACAGTTTCTTCTCGTTGATCGTGGTCCACGCGGTACTGGGTGTACCGTTCGTGATTATCACCGTTTCGGCGACGCTGCAGGGCTTCAACCACAACCTGGTGCGCGCGGCTGCCAGCCTCGGCGCTTCACCGCTGACGGCGTTCCGTCGGGTGACCTTGCCACTGATTGCACCGGGTGTGATTTCAGGGGCGTTGTTCGCCTTTGCCACCTCGTTCGATGAAGTGGTGGTGACGCTGTTCCTCGCCGGCCCCGAGCAGGCGACCCTGCCACGGCAGATGTTCAGCGGCATTCGCGAAAACCTCAGCCCGACCATCGCCGCCGCCGCGACGCTGCTGATTGCCTTCTCGGTGATCCTGCTGCTGACCCTGGAGTGGCTGCGTGGCCGCAGTGAAAAACTGCGCACCGCACAGGTCTGAAGCGACCCACGGTGGGTAGGTGGGAGCGGGCTTGCTCGCGAAGCGGTTTATCAGACGACATCAATGTTGACTGACACGGCGCCTTCGCGAGCAAGCCCGCTCCCACAGTTGTCCCGTGCTGTCATTCACGCCCTGAATGGCAGACAACCCCAAATCCCCAGCTACTATTGTGCCCAGCTCCCCTGTCTATAAGAGGCTGCGCACGATGAGTCTTTCCTCGTTCAAAATCGCTCACAAACTGATCACCGGCGCGGCCGCCATCGAGCAGCTGTCCGCCGAACTCGCACGCCTGGACATCGATAACCCGTTGATTGTCACCGATGCGGCGCTGGTCAAGTCCGGTACGGTCGAGCTGGCGCTTGCGCAGCTGGGAGACCGGGCCTTCGAGATTTTCGACCGGGTGCTGCCCGATCCGGAGATTGCCATCGTCGAAGACTGCATGCGGGTTTACCGGGACGGCGGGCATGACGGCTTGATCGGCCTGGGTGGCGGCAGTGCCATCGACATCGCCAAATGTGTCGCGGCGTACGCCGGTTACCACGGTGCGCTGGAGGATCTGTTCGGCGTCGACCAGGTGCCGCGCAAGGGGCCGCCGCTGATCGCCATCCCGACGACCGCCGGCACTGGTTCGGAAGTGACCAACGTGGCGATCCTCTCCGACAAGGTCGCGCAGCTGAAAAAAGGCATCGTAAGCGACTATCTGCTGCCGGATGTGGCGCTGGTCAGCCCGCAAATGACCCTGACGTGTCCGCGCAGCGTCACCGCCGCCAGCGGCGTCGATGCCCTGGTGCACGCCATCGAGTCCTACCTGTCGGTCAATGCCTCGGCGATAACCGATGCGCTGGCCATCGGCGCAATCAAGCTGATCGCCAGGGCGCTGCCCAAGGCCTATGCCAACCCGTCCAACCTGCAAGCCCGCGAAGACATGGCCACCGCCAGCCTGATGGCCGGCATGGCCTTCGGTAATGCCGGGGTCGGCGCGGTGCACGCCCTGGCGTATCCGCTGGGCGGGCGTTTCAACATTGCCCACGGCGTCAGCAATGCCTTGTTGCTGCCGTATGTCATGACCTGGAACAAGATGGCCTGCCTCGAGCGCATGCAGGATATCGCCGAAGCCATGGGGGTCAAAACGGCTCATTTGAGTACCAGTGAGGCGGCCGATAAAGCCGTGGAGGCGATGACTGCGCTGTGTGCGGCGGTGGAAATACCGCCGGGCCTGCGCAGTTTCGGGGTTCCCGAGGACGCGATTCCCGCCATGGCTATGGAAGCGGCGGGCATTGAGCGCTTGATGCGCAACAATCCGCGCAAGTTGAGCGCCATTGATATCGAGAAGATCTATCGCTCGGCGTACTGATCATCGTGCTCACGGTGCGCGCGTCAAAGCATGAGGTATACAATGCGCGCCATCGTGATTTAGCTCAGAAAAGGTGCGTCATGCAGCCCTTCGTAATTGCTCCGTCGATTCTCTCCGCCGACTTCGCCCGCCTGGGTGAAGAAGTGGACAACGTTCTGGCCGCCGGTGCCGACTTCGTGCACTTCGATGTCATGGACAATCACTACGTGCCCAACCTGACCATCGGCCCGATGGTGTGCGCCGCCTTGCGCAAATACGGTGTCACCGCGCCGATCGACGCGCACCTGATGGTCAGCCCGGTGGACCGCATCGTCGGTGATTTCATCGAGGCCGGCGCAACCTACATCACCTTCCACCCGGAAGCCACGCAACACATCGACCGTTCCCTGCAACTGATCCGCGAAGGTGGCTGCAAGTCCGGGCTGGTGTTCAACCCCGCGACCCCGCTGGACGTGCTCAAGTACGTGATGGACAAGGTCGACATGATCCTGCTCATGAGCGTCAACCCAGGCTTCGGCGGGCAGAAGTTCATCCCCGGCACCCTCGACAAGCTGCGTGAAGCCCGCGCCCTGATCGATGCGTCCGGTCGCGACATCCGCCTGGAAATCGACGGCGGCGTGAACGTGAACAACATCCGTGAAATCGCGGCGGCGGGCGCCGACACCTTCGTCGCCGGCTCGGCCATCTTCAATGCGCCGAACTATCAGGAAGTGATCGAGAAGATGCGCGCTGAACTGGCGCTGGCCCGCCCATGAGTGGTTTTGAGCAACTGTTTCCGGGCCGACTGCCGCGTCTGGTGATGTTCGATCTGGATGGCACGCTGATCGATTCCGTCCCTGACCTGGCCGCGGCGGTGGATAACATGCTGCTCAAGCTCGGACGCCCACCGGCCGGCATCGAATCGGTGCGCGAGTGGGTCGGCAATGGCGCACCTGTATTGGTGCGGCGTGCCTTGGCCAACCACATCGACGCCGAGGGTGTCGATGAGCTCGAGGCCGAACAGGCCCTGGAGCTGTTCAACGGCTTTTATGAGGCGGGTCATGAACTGACGGTGGTTTACCCCGGTGTGCGCGACACCCTCAAGTGGTTGAACAAGCACGGCGTGGAAATGGCCCTGATCACCAACAAGCCGGAGCGTTTTGTCGCGCCGTTGCTGGATCAGATGAAAATCGGCCGGTACTTCAAGTGGATCATCGGCGGCGACACCCTGCCGCAGAAGAAGCCTGATCCCGCCGCGCTGTTTTTCGTGATGAAAATGGCCAACATTCCGGCATCGCAATCGCTGTTTGTCGGCGATTCGCGCAGCGATGTGCTGGCCGCCAAAGCCGCAGGGGTCAAATGCGTGGCGCTCAGCTACGGCTACAATCATGGCCGGCCGATTGCCGAAGAGTCGCCGGCGCTGGTCATCGACGATCTGCGCAAGCTAATTCCCGGTTGCCTGGATCCGGCCGCTGAGATAACGTTGGGCGACGTTGTTAAATCCCCTTCTGGAAACGCCATCGTGGTGGTCACTCGCAAACTCTGGATGAAAGTCATCAAGGCCCTGGCCCGTTGGCGTTGGCGCGCCTGACTTGTTCCTGGCCGGTATTACCGGCGCGTTTGCATACCTGACTGTTCGCACCTCAAGCCACGAGGCTACACCATGATCCGCGAAGAATTCCTGCGCTTGGCCGCTGCCGGCTACAACCGCATCCCGCTTGCCTGCGAAACCCTGGCCGACTTCGACACACCGTTGTCGATCTACCTGAAACTGGCCGACGAACCCAACTCCTACCTGCTCGAATCCGTGCAGGGCGGCGAAAAGTGGGGCCGTTACTCGATCATCGGCCTGCCGTGCCGCACCGTGCTGCGGGTTCATGACCATCACGTCAGCGTCACCCATGACGGCGTCGAGATCGAAAGCCATGACGTGGAAGACCCGCTGGCGTTCGTCGAAACCTTCAAGGCGCGCTACAACGTACCGACCATCCCGGGCCTGCCGCGTTTCAACGGCGGCCTGGTGGGTTACTTCGGCTACGACTGCGTGCGTTACGTGGAAAAACGCCTGGGCAAATGCCCGAATCCGGATCCGCTGGGCGTACCGGATATCCTGCTGATGGTCTCCGACGCCGTGGTGGTGTTCGACAACCTCGCCGGCAAGATGCACGCCATCGTCCTGGCCGACCCCGCGCAGGAAGATGCCTTCGAGCAAGGTCGTGTGCGTCTGGAGGCACTGCTGGAAACACTCCGTCAGCCGATCACTCCGCGCCGGGGCCTGGATTTCAGCAAGCAACAATCCGCCGACCCGGTCTTCCGTTCCAGTTTCACCCAGCACGATTACGAAAAAGCCGTCGACACCATCAAGGAATACATCCTGGCCGGGGATTGCATGCAGGTCGTGCCGTCCCAGCGCATGTCGATCGACTTCAAGGCCGCGCCCATCGATCTGTATCGGGCGCTGCGTTGCTTCAACCCGACGCCTTACATGTACTTCTTCAATTTCGGCGACTTCCACGTCGTCGGCAGTTCGCCGGAAGTGCTGGTGCGGGTCGAGGACAATCTGATCACTGTGCGCCCGATTGCCGGTACCCGTCCGCGCGGCGCCAGTGAGGAAGCCGATCTGGCCCTGGAACAGGATCTGCTGTCCGACGACAAGGAAATCGCCGAGCACCTGATGCTGATCGATCTGGGCCGCAATGACACCGGTCGCGTGTCGGAAGTCGGGTCGGTGAAACTCACCGAAAAAATGGTCATCGAGCGTTACTCCAACGTGATGCACATCGTTTCCAACGTCACCGGCCAGTTGAAGGCCGGGTTGACGGCGATGGATGCGTTGCGGGCGATCCTGCCGGCGGGGACCCTGTCCGGTGCACCGAAAATTCGTGCGATGGAGATCATCGACGAGCTGGAGCCGGTCAAGCGTGGCGTCTACGGCGGCGCAGTCGGTTACTTCGCCTGGAACGGCAACATGGACACCGCGATTGCCATTCGCACGGCGGTGATCAAGGACGGCGAACTGCACGTACAAGCCGGCGGCGGCATCGTTGCCGACTCGGTGCCAGCGCTGGAATGGGAAGAAACCCTGAACAAGCGTCGCGCAATGTTCCGTGCCGTCGCCCTGGCTGAACAAACCCCGGAAAGCTGACCGATGAAAGCCATCCGTATGCCATGCCGCTTTGGCTGACAAAGCGCTGGACGCTGCGGGGCATTCATTCGAAGGCAGCCTTTAAAGTCAGTGAATTCAAGAGGTTCTCAAGCCATGTTGCTGATGATCGACAACTACGACTCTTTTACTTACAACGTTGTGCAATACCTGGGCGAACTCGGTGCCGAGGTCAAGGTGGTGCGCAATGATGAGCTCACCATCGCCGAAATCGAAGCCCTGAACCCCGAGCGGATCGTGGTTTCGCCCGGCCCTTGCACGCCGACTGAAGCCGGCGTCTCGATCGACGTGATCAAGCATTTTGGCGGCAAATTGCCGATTCTTGGTGTCTGCCTGGGCCACCAGTCCATCGGCCAGGCCTTCGGCGGGGATGTGGTGCGTGCCCGTCAGGTGATGCACGGCAAGACCAGCCCGGTGTTCCACGAAGACAAGGGCGTGTTTGAAGGCCTGAATCATCCGTTGACAGTTACTCGCTACCACTCCTTGATCGTCAAGCGCGAAACTCTGCCCGACTGCCTGGAACTGACCGCCTGGACCCAGCTCGAAGACGGTTCGATCGACGAGATCATGGGCCTGCGTCACAAGACCCTGAACATTGAAGGCGTGCAGTTCCACCCTGAGTCTATCCTGACCGAACAAGGGCACGAACTGTTTGCCAACTTCCTTAAACAAACCGGCGGCACGCGCTAAGGACTTTCCATGAACATCAAGACAGCCCTGAGCCGTATCGTCGACCACCTCGACCTCAGCACCGAGGAAATGCGCGATGTGATGCGCGAGATCATGACCGGTCAATGCACGGATGCCCAGATCGGTGCATTCATGATGGCCATGCGCATGAAGAGCGAAAGCATCGACGAGATCGTGGGCGCGGTGTCGGTCATGCGCGAGCTGGCGGACAAGGTCGAGCTCAATACCCTCGACGGTGTGGTCGATGTGGTGGGCACCGGTGGTGACGGTGCCAATATTTTCAACGTGTCGACCGCTTCCGCCTTCGTGGTGTCGGCGGCCGGCTGCACCGTGGCCAAACATGGCAACCGAGCGGTTTCCGGCAAGAGCGGCAGTGCCGACCTGCTGGAAGCGGCCGGCATCTACCTGAACCTGACCCCGGTGCAAGTGGCGCGCTGCATCGATAACGTCGGCATCGGTTTCATGTTCGCTCAGACCCACCACAGTGCCATGAAGCACGCCGCAGGGCCGCGCAAGGACCTGGGCTTGCGTACGTTGTTCAACATGCTCGGCCCGCTTACGAATCCGGCCGGCGTCAAACATCAGGTCGTCGGCGTGTTCACCCAGGCCTTGTGCCGGCCGTTGGCCGAAGTCTTGCAGCGCCTGGGCAGCAAGCACGTGCTGGTGGTGCATTCCAAGGATGGCCTGGACGAGTTCAGCCTGGCGGCCCCGACATTCGTGGCGGAACTGAAAAACGACCAGATCACCGAGTATTGGGTCGAGCCGGAAGACCTGGGCATGAAAAGCCAGAGCCTGCATGGCTTGGCCGTTGAAAGCCCACAGGCTTCCCTTGAGCTGATTCGCGATGCATTGGGCAAGCGCAAAACTGAAAACGGTCAGAAAGCAGCTGAAATGATCATGCTCAACGCGGGCGCCGCGCTGTACGCCGCCGATCACGCCAGCAGTCTGAAAGAGGGCGTTGCCCTGGCGCACGACGCGCTGCACACCGGTCTCGCTCGGGAAAAACTGGAGGAGTTGGGTGCGTTTACGGCGGTATTCAAAGTGGAGAATGAGGGATGAGCGTACCGACGGTTCTGGAAAAAATTCTGGCGCGCAAGGTTGAGGAAGTGGCCGAGCGCAGCGCTCGTGTCAGCCTCGCCGAGCTGGAACGCCTGGCCCAGCAAGCGGATGCACCCCGTGGTTTTGCCCAGGCACTGATCGCCCAGGCGAAATCCAAGCAGCCGGCGGTGATTGCCGAAATCAAGAAAGCGTCGCCAAGCAAAGGCGTGATTCGCGAAGACTTCGTGCCTGCGGATATCGCCAGGAGTTACGAGAAAGGCGGCGCAACCTGTCTTTCGGTGCTCACCGACGTCGATTACTTCCAGGGCGCCGATGCCTATCTGCAACAGGCCCGGGCGGCGTGCAAACTGCCAGTGATACGCAAGGACTTCATGATCGATCCGTACCAGATCGTCGAGGCACGGGCATTGGGCGCTGATTGCGTGTTGTTGATCGTTTCCGCACTGGATGACGTGAAAATGGCCGAGCTGGCAGCGGTGGCCAAGGGTGTTGGTCTCGACGTGCTGGTGGAAGTCCATGATGGTGACGAGCTGGAGCGGGCCCTGAAAACCCTCGACACACCGCTGGTAGGCGTGAACAACCGCAACCTGCACACCTTCGAAGTCAGCCTGGAAACCACGCTCGACCTGTTGCCGCGAATCCCGCGCGACCGTTTGGTGATCACCGAAAGTGGCATTCTCAATCGGGCGGACGTGGAACTGATGGAAATCAGCGACGTGTATGCATTCCTGGTGGGTGAAGCGTTCATGCGCGCCGAGCAACCGGGCAACGAGCTGCAACGTCTGTTCTTCCCGGAGCGTGGTGTCCCGGTCAGCGGTTCGACGCTGGACTGATCACTTTCGCGAGCAGGATCGCTCCCACAAGGGTCAGATCGAACCTGTGGCAGCGAGCCTGCTCCGGGTGGCGTTCCCGACATAAGACACACCACAGACTTCAGGTCTTACGGAGCTCTTCATGACCTCGCCCATCTCCCTGACCATCGAAGCCGGGCTGCAAGCCGAACAGGATTTGCTCGCCTCGGTGTGCGCGGGTGATTCGGAGTTCGGCCTGCTGTTCTGGCAGCCTGCCGATCGGGCATTGGTCATGCCGCGCCGTTTGAATCGCTTGCCAGGCTTTGAAGCGGCGTGCGAGGTATCGGCGGCTGCAGGCTGGCCAGTGTTGCTACGGGAAACCGGTGGTGAACCGGTGCCGCAATCGGCGTCGACCCTCAACATTGCATTGGTTTATGCACCGCCGCGCAGCGAAGGTGATCTGAATCGCATCGAGTCCGGCTACCGGCGTTTATGCGACCCGATATGCCAACTGCTGGATGAGTTGGGTGGCGTTTCGTCTCTGGGCGAAATCGACGGTGCGTTCTGCGATGGCCGTTTCAATGTCAACCTCGACGGCCGCAAGATGGTGGGCACCGCTCAGCGCTGGCGCCAAAGCCAGGGGGGGCTGCGGCCGGTGGGCCTGGTGCACGGTGCGATGTTGCTCGATAACGAGCGCGAGTCGATGGTCGCGGCGGTCAACCGGTTCAATCAGGCCTGCGGCCTGGAGCAGCGGGTTCGCGCCGAGAGCCACATCGCCCTGCATGAGAAGTTCGCTGCACCGGATGCACTGGCGCGGCTCGACATGCTTTATCGTCAAATGCTGGCGGCCATGTTCGGTGCTTAACGCGTCCCGAACACCACCATGGTCTTGCCCTTGACGTTCACCAGGTTGCGTTCTTCCAGGTCCTTGAGCACGCGACCGACCATCTCCCGCGAACATCCGACAATCCGTCCGATTTCCTGACGCGTTACCTTGATCTGCATGCCATCGGGGTGGGTCATGGCGTCCGGCTGCTTGCACAATTCGAGGAGGCAGCGGGCCACGCGGCCGGTCACGTCGAAGAAGGCCAGGTCACCGACCTTGCGAGTAGTGTTGCGCAGGCGTTGTGCGATCTGTCCGCTGAGTGCGTAAAGAATGTCGGGGTCCTGCTGGGACAACTCGCGGAATTTCGTGTAGCTGATTTCCGCAACATCGCACTCGATCTTGGCGCGAACCCAGGCGCTGCGCTCCTGTTCCAGGCCGGCTTGCTCAAACAGGCCCAGTTCACCGAAGAAGTCCCCGGTGTTCAGGTAGGCGATGATCATTTCACGACCGTCGTCATCCTCGATCAGGATGGTGACCGAGCCCTTGATGATGAAAAACAGCGTTTCCGAGCGGTCGCCTGCGCAAATGATATTGCTCTTGGCCGCGTAGCGCCGACGCTGACAATGCATCAACAGCTTGTCGAGGTTCTTGATTTTGGGGGGTGGGGCAATAGCAACCATGGTTGTATCCCGAAAAGACTGCACGGTATGTTTGTTTTTTTATGAGGCGCTGGGGTTGCTGCGCAGGTGGCTATGCGCCAGCTAATTGGCGTCAGCTTAACAGACACTTCCGGCAATATTCGAGAATTTACCTACTGGGCAACCGGTTATGTCCTAGGAAGGCGAGCACTGTCAATCAAGGGCCCTGTGCTAAGCTGGCGACCCTTTTTTTACAGTGGAGTCTTGGCGATGAAGGCACGCATTCAATGGGCTGGCGAAGCCATGTTCCTCGGCGAGTCGGGTAGCGGTCATGTCGTGGTCATGGACGGTCCGCCCGACGCAGGTGGTCGTAACCTGGGTGTGCGGCCCATGGAAATGCTCCTGCTGGGTGTCGGTGGATGCAGCAACTTCGACGTCGTCAGCATTCTCAAGAAGTCCCGTCAGGCCGTTGAAAGCTGTGAAGCCTTCCTCGAGGCCGAGCGCGCGACCGAAGACCCGAAAGTCTTCACCAAAATTCACATGCACTTCGTGGTCAAGGGCCGCGGGCTGAAAGAGGCTCAGGTCAAGCGCGCCATCGAGTTGTCCGCCGAAAAGTACTGCTCGGCATCGATCATGCTCGGCGCGGCAGGTGTTGCGATTACCCACGACTACGAGATCGTCGAACTCGGTTGAATCGACATTCAACTATCATAAAAGCAGTGCAGACTCTGGCGATCCATGGCTGACGTCTGCATAATGCGCCACTTTTTTCAGGGTGGTGGTCCGTCAGCCGACAGACCGCTCGCCCGATCAGACAACCAAAATCGCCATCGCGAAGAGGTGTTAACCGTCCTACGCAGGTGCGTTGTTCGCATCTGACGGGCATGCTTGATCACGCGGCCGGGCCGCAATACATAGAGAGTTTTTAACGGTGAAAAGCAAACTCAAGCTCCACGGGTTCAATAACCTGACAAAGACCTTGAGCTTCAACATCTATGACATCTGCTACGCGGAAACCCCGCAAGACCAGCAGGCGTACGTCGAGTACATCAACGCAGAGTACAACGCGAAACGCCTGACGCAGATCCTCACGGAAGTTGTCGATATCATTGGTGCCAACATCCTGAACATCGCCAGTCAGGACTACGAACCACAGGGCGCCAGCGTTACGATTCTGATCTCTGAAGAGCCGGTGACCCCGACCGAAAGCCAGATCGAAGAGTCCCCGGGCCCGTTGCCCGAGATCATCCTGGCCCACCTCGACAAGAGCCACATCACGGTGCACACCTACCCGGAAATCCATCCGGACGATGGTATTGCGACTTTCCGTGTGGACATCGACGTGTCGACCTGTGGGGTCATTTCACCGCTGAAGGCACTCAACTTCCTGATTCACCAGTTCGACTCGGACATCGTGACCGTGGATTATCGCGTGCGCGGCTTCACTCGCGACGTCGAAGGCAAGAAGCACTTCATCGACCACGAGATCAACTCGATCCAGAACTACCTGTCCGAAGACACCCGCGACGCGTACCAGATGACCGACGTGAACGTGTATCAGGAAAATCTGTTCCACACCAAAATGCTGTTGAAGAACTTCGAACTGGATAACTACCTGTTCGGCGACGCTACCAGCAACCTGTCCCCTGAGCAGCGGGCTCAAGTGACCGACCGGGTGAAGCACGAAATGCTCGAGATTTTCTACGCGCGCAACATGCCGGGCTGAAATCCTCGAAGGTAAAAAAAAGGCGACTCCCTCGCGGCAGTCGCCTTTTTCATGCCCGTCTCCCATCTCTGTGGGGGCGAGTCTGCTGACGCATGGCCGTTCCCGGCAACGCCAGCCTCAGATCCGATACGTGCTCTTGGTCATCACCTTGGCCAACAGGCTCATCCCGAACTTCACCGGTGCCGGAAAGCGGAAGCCACCGGCCTCCAGGGCACTTTCAGCATGGTGCTCTTCGTCGATGCGCATTTGCTCGAGGATCGCCCGGGACTTCTCGTCTTCTACCGGCAACTGCTCGAGGTGCTCGTTCAAGTGCTTGCACACCTGATGTTCGGTGGCGGCGACGAAACCCAGGCTGACTTTGTCGCTGATCAACCCGGCCACGGCACCGATCCCGAACGACATGCCGTAGAACAGCGGATTGAGAATGCTGGTATGGCTGCCCAATTGATGAATGCGTTGCTCGCACCAGACCAGATGGTCGATTTCCTCTTCAGCGGCATGTTCCATGGCGGCGCGAACCTGCGGCAGCCTGGCGGTCAGGGCCTGTCCCTGATACAGCGCCTGGGCGCAGACTTCACCGGTGTGGTTGATGCGCATCAGGCCGGCCACATGCCGGGTGTCTTCGTCGCTCATTTGCACCTCCGGCTGCACGATGGCCGGCGACGGGCGGTACGGCTGGCCACTGAAAGGCAGCAGGGTACGCATCGCGGCGTCGGCTTGCAGCAGAAGACGGTCAATTGGCGAGTAGTGACGTTGGGTAGTCATGCTGACCTCCGGGAAGAATCTCGGCGGCCAGTTTAACCCAATCGGCCACGGAAGGTTTGCGCTGGGTCATTGTCACGCAGCAGCCGGCAGGCGGGTGATGGGTTTCAGCGGGAGTCTGGCGGGCCTGACACCCGCGGTGCCTTTGAGCGCATCGCGAGCGTAAGGGCGACGACCGGCTGCTTACGCAACGGGGGGAGGGCGCCGCAATCAGCCCGGCGGCCAGTGCATCTGGCGCTGACCCAGCACGTGCATGTGGATGTGATAGACGGTCTGCCCACCCAATTCATTGCAGTTCATGACCACACGGAAACCTTCCTCGCAACCCAGTTCCAGGGCCAGGCGCTGGGCAGTGAACAGGATGTGCCCGGCCAGTGCCTTGTCGTCCTCGGTGAGGTCGTTCAAGGTGCGCACCGGTTTTTTCGGGATCACCAGGAAATGCACCGGTGCCTGTGGGGCGATGTCGTGGAAGGCCAGTACCTGGTCGTCCTCGTAGATGATCTTCGCCGGTATTTCCCGGTTGATGATCTTGGTGAACAGAGTATCCACAGCTGTTTTCTCCGTTGTTTGGGCTGGCTTGAGTGTACCCATAGGGGCTGGTCCGAGCCCAGTCTTTTACCCTGCGGCCATCATCGTGGACAATAAGCCTTGTTGAGCATGCCGGTGATTGTCCGGTTCAACCAGCGTGAGCCACACCGCGACAGGAAGGCGATCCAGCGGTTGCGGCAGCCCGGAATGATGATGGCGCGATTTTTTTCCAGGGCTCGCACGGTGTAGAGCGCGACCTCCTCGGGGCTCATCAGCCTTTTGCTGTCAGCCAGTTTGTCGGTGTTCAGTTGCGCCGTGCGGAAGAACGCGGTGCGGGTCGGACCGGGGCACAGCACCGACACCTTGACCGCGCATTTTTTCAGCTCGACGCGTAATCCCTCGGAAAAATGCAGCACATAGGCCTTGCTGGCGTAATAGGTGCTCATCCAGGGGCCGGGGTGGAACGCCGCGATCGAGGCGACATTCAGGATCTGTCCGCCGCCGTGCAAGGCCATGCTGTTGCCAATGGCATGGCAAAGACGCGTCAAGGCGAGGATGTTCACTTCGATCAGGTCTTGTTCGGTCATCCAGTCCTGCGCGAGGAACGGGCCGCAGGTGCCGATGCCGGCGCAGTTGACCAACAGGTCGATCTGGCGGTCGCTTTCTTCCAGTTCCAGCAGGAAACCGGACAGCCGCAGCGGCTCGCCCAGGTCGCAGGCACGAAACAACACCTCCACGCCAAACCGTTGAGTCAGTTCAATCGCAATGCTTTCCAACTGATCACGTTGTCGGGCCACCAGAATCAGGCTGCGGCCGCGGCGGGCCAGCGCTTCGGCCATCGCCAGGCCGATGCCGCTGGAAGCACCGGTGATCAGAGCGTAACGGGTCATGCAGTTCTCCATCGCAACAGCTCCGCGCCGGCGACGCAGGTGTCACGAGCGGGGAGCGCTGTTCATTCTTTGGCAGAGTCTACAGGGGGCGGGGCTTCTTCGGCTTCATCCTCTGCGGAATCGGGTATCGGTTCGGCCTGTTCGGCAGGCTCGACCTCCACTTCGTCGGTGATGACCGAGCTACTTTCATAGCTGCTTTGTGCGGCGTTTTCGTACTCGTCCTGGATAGCGGTCAGTCCACCGGCCAGTCCGCCGATAAACATGATCGCGATGAACACCAGCCACAGCGCAGCCAGAACTTTGACCGCGGTGCTGTTGGGTGGCGGTGGCGCACCGTACCGATTCGCCGTGGCGTTGCCCGGCACAACCATGATGACAAACGGAAAAATGCTGCCGACGAAGGGCACCAGGGTCAACAGCCAGAGCCAGCCCGACCAGCCAATATCGTGCAGGCGCTGGATAGTGAACAGGACGCTGACCACTGCGAGTACTACAACGAGAATAAAGGCCAGCAGCCCCGCGAGAATCAGGCCGCCTGTGGAGTCCGAGCTGATGAGTGCAAGTCCGAAAAGGGCGAAAACGCTACCGATGCCAAGCGTCACCAGCGTCAGCGTCATGGTCCAGGCGAGGTAACGCAAACGACCGATACGGCCTTCATAACTGAACGGCTTCAGCGAGGAAAACCCCGGTAACGTTTCACCCACCGCCGCGCGGGGTGGTGCGTAGGGTGATTGCGGCTCGGTGGGCGGAGCTTGATCGGCAGTGGCGTGATCTTGGACGTCTGACAGGTTCAATTCGATCGAGGGGTCGCTTTCTATTCGTGCGTCGATGCCGGTTTTACTCAGCGCTTGCAGGTAAGCCTGCGCATCCGTCTGCGACAGATCCCGCTTGAGTGCCACGGGGCGACCGCTGAACAGGCGCTCGATGGCGGCAACATCGCTTTTGAACAACTCCGCGAGATTGAGCCGGGCGGTGGTGCCGTCGACCCCGGGTTGCAGGGCACCATCGAACACAATCTTGTACCGGTTTTCGCTCATTGCGAGGCTTCCTTGTCGCGAGTGTTTGAGAGAGGAGCGTTGACTGCCTCGAGTGTAAGGCCAGTCGGGGGTGACTGGCCAAGCTTCCTGTCAGCGCGGCCAGCGCTGGGGCAGTTGTGCCGCCAGCTCCAACGCCTTGCGGTATTCGGCATCCAGTCGTGCGACCAGCTGATCCACGCTTGGCAGGTCCTTGATTTCGCCGACGCCCTGGCCGGCGGACCATACGGTTTTCCAGGCTTTGGCTTCGTCGTTCAAGGGCTTGAGCTTGGCGCCGAAATTGACGTCGCCCTTGTTCTGTAGTGCGGCCATATCGAAGCCTGCCGCTTCCAGGCTCTGGCGCATGAAGCTTGCGGGTACACCCGACACTGCGGGCGTATGGATGATGTCGGCTGCTCGGGACGTCAGCAGCATCTCTTTATAGGCCTCAGGGGCATGGCTTTCGGTGGTGCCGATAAAGCGCGTACCGAAGTAGGCCAGGTCTGCGCCCAGCAACTGCGCAGCAAGAATTTCGTGGCCATGGTTCAGGCAGCCAGCAAGCAATAAGGTCTTGTCGAAGAACTGGCGAATTTCGGCAATCAACGAAAACGGGCTCCAGGTGCCAGCATGGCCACCGGCGCCCGCCGCGACGGCAATCAATCCATCGACGCCGGCTTCGGCGGCTTTCTCGGCATGCCGACGCGTCGTCACATCATGGAACACCAGACCGCCGTAGCCGTGTACTGCGTCCACCAGTTCTTTGACTGCGCCCAAGCTGGTGATCACGATCGGCACTTTGTGTTCGATGCAGATCTCCAGGTCCGCTTGCAGGCGTGGATTGCTGTTGTGGACGATCAGGTTTACCGCATAGGGCGCGGGATTTTCCAGAGCTGCCAGGCCTGCTTCGATTTCTTCCAGCCAGGCTTTGAAGCCGCTGCTCTCGCGCTGGTTCAGCGCGGGGAAACTGCCTACGACGCCATTACGGCAGCAGGCGAGCACCAGTTGCGGATTGGAAATCAGGAACATTGGCGCCGCCACGACAGGCAAACGCAAACGTTGTTCGAGCAAAGCGGGCAGCGACATTGGAAATACCCCGGTAAGTGATGCTGGTTGAAATCAGAACGGCCGAACCACGACCAGAATTACGATAGCCAGCAATATCAGAACCGGCACTTCATTGAACCAGCGATAAAAGACATGGCTGCGGGTGTTCTCGCCACGGGCGAAACGTTTGACCTGCGCTCCGCACATGTGGTGATAGCCGATCAGAATGACCACCAGGGTCAATTTGGCGTGCATCCAGCCACCCTGACCAAAATACGCACTCGGGTTCAGGCTGATCAGCCAGCCGCCGAAGATCAGCGTGGCAATCATCGCCGGGCCCATGATGCCGCGGTACAGCTTGCGCTCCATGAGGCTGAAGCGTTCCTTGCTGACGGTGTCTTCGCTTTGTGCGTGATAAACGAACAGGCGCGGCAGGTAGAACAGGCCGGCAAACCAGCAGACCATGCTGACGATGTGAAGCGCTTTGAGCCACAGATAAAGCATTTTTGATTATTCCCAGGTTCACGGTAGCCCGAATAGTAGAGGCTTGAGCGCCCGCACGTCACCTTGACGGTTGTCGCAGGCGAGCGCGGCCCCTATTATCGACGGCTTTCCAGTGGGTTCGTTGAGGGCAGGTTTATGGTCAAGGTCGGTATCGTCGGCGGCACGGGTTACACCGGTGTCGAACTGCTGCGTCTGTTGGCACAGCATCCGCAAGCTGAAGTGGTGGTGATCACTTCCCGATCCGAGGCCGGCCTGGCCGTGGCCGATATGTACCCTAACCTGCGCGGTCATTACGATGGCCTGGCGTTCAGCGTGCCGGACGTGAAGACCCTGGGTGCCTGCGACGTGGTGTTCTTCGCGACGCCTCACGGGGTCGCCCATGCACTGGCCGGTGAGTTGCTGGCGGCAGGGACCAAGGTCATCGACCTGTCGGCAGATTTCCGGCTGCAGGATGCTGACGAGTGGGCCAAGTGGTACGGCCAGCCGCACGGCGCACCGCAACTGCTGGAGGAAGCGGTCTACGGCTTGCCGGAAGTCAATCGTGAGCAGATCAGGCAAGCGCGTCTGATCGCCGTGCCGGGTTGCTACCCAACGGCCACGCAATTGGGCTTCCTGCCCTTGCTTGAGGCCGGCCTGGCCGATACCACGCGCTTGATCGCCGACTGCAAATCCGGTGTCAGTGGCGCCGGGCGTGGCGCTTCCGTCGGTTCGCTGTACTCCGAAACCTCGGAAAGCCTGAAGGCCTATGCCGTCAAAGGTCACCGTCACCTGCCGGAAATTCGCCAGGGGCTGCGCCGTGCGGCGGGCAAGGACGTCGGCCTGACCTTCGTTCCGCACCTGACCCCGATGATTCGCGGTATTCACTCGACGCTTTATGCGACGGTGGTTGATCGCTCGGTGGACCTGCAGGCGCTGTTCGAGAAGCGTTATGCCAACGAGCCATTTGTCGATGTGATGCCGGCCGGCAGCCACCCGGAAACCCGTAGCGTGCGTGGCGCCAACGTCTGCCGTATCGCCGTGCACCGTCCACAGGAGGGTGATCTGGTCGTGGTGTTGTCGGTGATCGACAACCTCGTCAAAGGTGCTTCGGGCCAAGCGGTGCAGAACCTGAATATCCTGTTCGGGCTGGATGAGCGCCTGGGCTTGTCCCATGCAGGCATGCTGCCGTAAGGCTTCGTCCCGTACAGCAAAAAGGCCCGTCGAACGGGCCTTTTTGCATTGGGAACCGGCAATCGGGTTTATTGATATACCGTAACAATAGTTGACCGATTTTCTCGGAGAAGCGGATAATGCGCGTCATCACGCATTATGGCGGCGTAACGCCGGGAGATAGTTAGCATGAGCGTCGAATCCTTCACCCCCACGGCTTTGCAATTCACCCACGGTGCCGCGCACAAGGTGAAGAGCCTGGTCGATGAAGAGGGGAATGATCGCTTGAAGCTGCGCGTATTTGTGACGGGCGGCGGTTGTTCAGGTTTTCAGTACGGTTTCACCTTCGATGAAGAAGTGGCCGATGACGACACCATCGTCGAACGCGAGGGCGTGAGCCTGGTCGTTGATCCAATGAGTTTCCAGTACCTGGCGGGCGCCGAGGTGGATTACCAGGAAGGTCTGGAAGGTTCGCGTTTCGTGATCAAGAACCCTAATGCCACGACCACTTGTGGCTGCGGCTCTTCGTTCTCGATTTGATCGCACCTCAGGGCATTATCCAGCGCCGCAGGGCTTCAGGGTCCTGCGGCGTTTTGCTGTCTGCGGCTCAGACCGGGTAGATGGCGCCGAGCACCCGCAGGCCGCGGGCACCAGTGACGCTTGGGCGATTGGCCGCGATGCCTTCCAGGCAGCAATGGGCCAGCCAGGCGAAGGCCATGGCTTCGACCCAGTCCGGGTCAACCCCGTGAGAGGCCGTGCTGCTGACGGTTGCGTTCGGCAGCAAGCCGGCCAGGCGTTTCATCAGCGTGGCGTTGTGTGCACCGCCACCGCACACCAGCAGTTCCCGGGTATCCGCTTGAGCACCTTGCAGTGATTCAATGATGGTCAGCGCCGTCAGCTCCAGCAGTGTGGCCTGAACGTCTTCGGCGGCAAACGATGGCAACCGGGAAAGGTGCTGGGTCAGCCATTGCAGATTGAACACTTCGCGACCGGTGCTTTTCGGGCCTTTGGTCACGAAGAACGCATCACTGAGCAGTGCCTTCAACAGCACCGGTTCCACCTTACCGCTGCCGGCCCACTGGCCGTCGCGGTCGAAGTTTTCGCCCCGTTGCTGGTGAATCCAGGCATCCAGCAACACATTCCCCGGGCCACAGTCGAAACCGGCCACGGGTTTGCCGGGCTCGATCAGGCTGAGGTTGCTGAATCCGCCGACGTTCAGCACCGCACGGCTGCCTGCCTGCTCTTCGAACAATGCTTCGTGAAAGGCGGGGACCAAGGGTGCTCCCTGGCCGCCGGCCGCGACGTCCCGATTGCGGAAGTCGCTGACGACTGTAATGCCGGTCAGCTCCGTCAACAGGGCAGGGTTGCCGATCTGGACGGTGAACCCGCGTGACGGCTCGTGGCGAATGGTCTGGCCATGGCTGCCAATCGCGCGAATGTCTGCGGGTTTCAGGTTCTGTTGATCAAGAAGAGTGTGAATGCCTTCCGCTGCAAGCCTCACCCAGTTTTGCTGGGCAATGGCCGAGCGGGCAATTTCGTCGGGACCGCTGGCGCACAGGCCTAGCAGCTCGGTGCGCAGGGAATCGGGCATGGGGATGTAATGCGTGGCGATCAGCTTGATCGCCGGTGCCAGCTCGACCAGCGCAATGTCCAGGCCATCAAGGCTGGTCCCGGACATCACGCCTATATAGAGCGTCATGGCTTAGCGCTTGCTCGAAGCCAGCATCGTGGCTTTCTCTTGATCCATGCGCGCCATCAGCGGCTGGCTCTGTGCTAGGAATCGCGAGCGCTCGGCCTTGGAGATCGGGTCGGCCATTGCCAGCTTTTGGCTCAGCGGGTCGACGTGAACACCGTTGACCTGGAACTCGTAGTGCAGGTGCGGCCCGGTGGAAAGGCCGGTGGTGCCAATGTAGCCGATGACCTGGCCCTGCTTGACCGAGCTGCCGGTTTGCACGCCCTTGGCGAAGCCTTGCATGTGTCCATACAGTGTGCGGTAGGTGTTGCCGTGCTGAATGATCACGGTATTGCCATAACCACCGCGACGGCCGGCCAGCAATACCTTGCCATCACCGGCAGCCTTGATCGGCGTACCGCGTGGGGCGGCGTAATCAACGCCTTTGTGAGCGCGAATCTTGTTCAGGATCGGATGTTTGCGACCCATGGAGAATTTCGAGCTGATGCGGGCGAAATCTACCGGCGTGCGGATGAACGCCTTGCGCATGCTGTTGCCTTCAGCCGTGTAGTAGCTGCTGTTGCCTTGTTTGTTGGTGTAGCGCACGGCGGTGTAGGTTTTGCCGCGGTTGGTGAAGCGCGCGGAGAGGATCGGTCCATTGCCGATCGATTTGCCGTTGACGACTTTCTGTTCGTAGATCACGTCGAACTCGTCGCCCTGGCGAATATCCTGGGCGAAGTCGATGTCGTAGCCAAATACGCTGGCCATGTCCATGGTCAGGCTGTGGGACAGGCCGGCGCGGGCGGCGGATTGCGACAGCGAACTGTTGATCACGCCATGAGCGTAAGCCGAGCGCACGCTTGGCTTGGCGGTGATGCGGTTGAAGACGTAACCCTTGTCATTGCGGGTGAGGGTGATGCTTTCGAGGTCGCTGACCTTGCTATGCAGGTTGGTCAGCTGGCCTTCAGGGTTGAGCTCGAACTCGAGTTTCTGGCCATGCTTGAGTTGGCTGAACTGCTTGGCCTGCTTGTCGCTGGCCAGTACTTCATGCACGGCGGTGGCAGGAAGGCCGACTTTCTCGAACAGGGTGGACAGCGTGTCGCCTTTGGCAACGATGACTTCCCGGTGATTGGGGCCCTGCTTCTCTTCAGCGGCCGCGGGGGCGGCCTGGGCTGTTTCCTGGGGCTCCTCGGCGCTGTTTTCGATCTGCGCGAAAGGGGAAGTTACCGGCTCATTTGTGGCTTGGGCGGCGTCAGCGGCGTCTTGATCTTGTGTCAGTTGTTCAGCAGGGCTTTCCAGTTCAAGACTCAGGGTTGTCTTTTTGGCTTCTACATCACTGGAAGGGAATACCAGAAGCGCCAGGCTCAGCAGGGCGGCGATACCGCTCGCTGCGAGCAGGTGGGTCTTCGGGTAAAGCGGCGGCGCTTTAGACGATTCGTTGGTCATAAGTAATTTTGACTTTGAAAAAGATGAATTGGAAAAGATGAATGACATGATGAAGATGAAATAACTGTATAAAATATAACCAAATCATCTCTGAAGCAAGTCCGCGGACGTTCTGCCGGTGGATTGGCGTCATTGCGCTGGCCAAATTTTGTATTTGACGCGTGATCTTGTATGGTTGGTTCCCTTTGAATTCGAGCCTTGCGGGTCTGTTATGAAGTCGGTTGAAGAGCAGCTAGCGCTGATCAAACGTGGTGCGGAAGAACTGTTGGTCGAGTCCGAGCTGATCGAAAAGCTCAAGCGTGGCCAACCGCTGCGTATTAAGGCCGGCTTCGATCCGACCGCGCCGGATTTGCACCTCGGGCACACCGTGCTGATCAATAAGCTGCGCCAGTTCCAGGAACTGGGGCATCAGGTGATCTTCCTTATAGGCGACTTCACCGGGATGATCGGTGATCCGAGCGGCAAGAGCGCTACGCGGCCTCCTCTCACGCGTGAGCAGGTTCTCGAAAACGCCGAGACCTACAAGACTCAAGTGTTCAAGATCCTGGATCCGGCCAGGACCGAAGTGGCATTCAACTCCACCTGGATGGATCAGATGGGGCCGGCCGACTTCATTCGACTGACTTCGCAGTACACCGTTGCGCGCATGCTCGAGCGTGACGACTTCGACAAGCGCTACACCACCAATCAGCCAATTGCCATTCACGAGTTTCTCTATCCGCTGGTTCAGGGCTACGACTCGGTCGCCTTGCGTGCGGATGTCGAACTGGGTGGTACCGATCAGAAGTTCAACCTGCTGATGGGGCGCGAGTTGCAGCGCGGTTATGGGCAGGAGCCGCAGTGCATTCTGACCATGCCGTTGCTCGAAGGTCTGGACGGCGTGAAGAAGATGTCCAAATCTCTGGGTAACTACATCGGTATCCAGGAAGCGCCGGGTGTGATGTACAACAAGCTGGTTTCCATGCCGGATGCATTGATGTGGCGTTACTTTGAGCTGCTCAGCTTCCGCTCGATGGACGAGATCAATGCGTTCCGTGCCGATGTCGAGGCGGGTGCCAATCCGCGGGATATCAAGATCAAGCTGGCTGAAGAGATTGTGGCGCGATTCCATGGTGAAGAGGCTGCGGCCAATGCCCATCGCGCAGCGGGTAACCGCATGAAGGATGGCGAGCTGCCGGATGATCTGCCGGAGATTGAATTGACGGCTGCTGAAGATATGCCGATCGCTGCTGTTCTTAATAAAGCTGGCTTGGTGAAAAACTCGGCGGTGGCGCGTGACCTGCTGAACTCTGGCGGTGTGCGTGTAGATGGTGAGGTTGTTGATCGCACCTTTATATGTGCACTGGGCGCGACCCATATTTGCCAGGCAGGCAAGAAGGCGTTTGCGCGTATTTCGCTCAAATCCGAATAAAGCTGGAATTAGGGGTTGACGGCAGATTCTGGACGTCTATAATTCGC
>NZ_CATKPY010000003.1:0-169301 GCF_949767465.1 Pseudomonas sp. IT-P12
TGTCGGTGCTTCCCGCGCCGCGGTCGACGCAGGTTTCGTGCCCAACGACATGCAGGTCGGTCAGACCGGCAAGATCGTTGCTCCACAGCTGTACATCGCGGTCGGTATCTCCGGCGCGATCCAGCACCTGGCCGGCATGAAAGACTCCAAGGTGATCGTGGCGATCAACAAGGACGAAGAAGCGCCGATCTTCCAGGTGGCCGATTACGGCCTGGTGGCTGACCTGTTCGAAGCCATCCCGGAGCTCGAGAAGCTGGTCTAATCCAGTCGCTTGACCTATAAGAGAGCCCGACCTTCCGGTCGGGCTTTTTTTTGCTGTTGATTTTGCGTTTGCTTCTGCAGGACCGAACGGGGGATGACCATGGATCTGCGTTTGATATTGAGCGTGCTGGGATTGACGCTGTTACCGGGCCTGTCCGTTGCGGCAGGCAAGTGCGAGCGCCTGGTGGTTACCGGCAGCCCGGATGCGCCGCCGTACCTGTGGCAGGATCCGCAGGACCCCAAGCACCTGATCGGCGCCAGTGCCGACCTGCTGCAGCAGGTGGCAGGGGAGTTGGGGATCAAGGTCGAGTTGCTGTATGCCGGTAAACGCGCCCAGGCCCTGGAAGAGGTGCGCAGCGGGCGCATGGACATGCTGGCGGATGCGCCGTTGACGATCAACGAGTTGCAGAGCCTGGACTACATCCATCCGCCGCTGCTGGAAAACGATTACCTCGTCTGGACCCGAAAGGACTCACCGTTGGTTTACAACGAAGTACAGGACCTTCACGGACATCCCGGTGCACTGTCGGAAAAGTCCCGGATAACCCCGGAATTTGCACTGTTCGCAGAACAGCACCTGGCCCTTGTCCGCACGGCGAACCTGACCCAGGCGTTTCAAAAGCTGCTGCTGGGGGAGGTGGAATACGTGGTTGCCGGACGCTACTCGGGTATGGCGGTTGCGCAGACTTTGAGCATGGCCAATGACCTGGTGGCGCATCCGCAGCCGGTCGACAAACCCGGCCTGTTCCTGGCGGTTTCCCATAACTCGGCCTGCAACGATCCGTGGTTGCGCGGACAGCTGGCCAAAAAGATGACAGAATTGCCCGCGTCCGGACTGACGCAAGCCGCGCTGTTGCGCAACATCGAGCGCTGGAAAACCCAGCTCTCCCAACCGCCGCAGGCCCCCGTCAGTGCCCCAAAACAGTAGGGATTTTTAGTGAGTATTCGACCTCTTTTCGCTGCCCTGGCCGTTCTGGCCCTGGCGGGTTGTGCAGCCGATCCAGCCCCCAATGAACAGTTCCGCCTGACCGAGCAGGCTCTGGCACAGGCCAAGGCCGTGGGCGCCACTGCCGACGACGTGCCGGAAATGAAACTGGCGGAAGACAAGTTCAGTCGCGCCCAGGGCGATATGGCCGATCAATCCTACAAGCATGCGCGGATGCGTTCTGAACAAGCCGAACTGGACGCTCGCCTGGCCGAAGCCAGGGTGCTGACCCTCAAGAGTGAGGAGCAGCTGAAGATGCTCAATGCCCGCATCACTCGACTGCGCAAGCAAGTGGGGGATGCCCAATGAACCTCAACTCCAAGGTTGTAGGGGCCCTGGTCCTCGCCGGTTGCGTCAGTCTCTGCGGCTGCGCCGGTCAGCGCAGTGAAGCCGCATTGCAGGATGCGAGCAACGATTTCCAGAAGGTCAAGGAAGATGCCAACGTGCTGCGCATCGCGCCAAAGGACGTGATCCGTGCCGGCGAGTCCCTGGCGCGCGCCGATCGTTTATCCAGTTACTGGGGCAGCGGTTCGGACGTGGTGCACTATGCCTACCTGAGCAGCCGCTACAGTGAAATCGCCCGGGAGCACACCAACCTGGTGCTCAACGAAGAGCGCGCGGCAAAGCTCGAGCTCGAGCGCCAACGCCTGCAACTGGCGTTGCGTGAGTCCAAGCTGTTCAGCGTACAGCAGCAGGGCAAGTGGCTCGAAGAACAGATTGTCGCGCTCGCCACCACCCAGACCGACCGTGGCCTGGTGATGACCCTGGGCGATGTGCTGTTCGATACCGGCGAAGCGGAACTGAAGAACTCGGCCAACCGTGTGGTGTTGAAAATCGTCCAGTTTCTGCAGCTCAACCCCAAGCGCGTCGTACGCATCGAGGGTTATACCGACAGTACCGGCGGCAAGCAGGAAAACCTCAAGCTGTCCCGTGACCGTGCGCAATCGGTGGCGGATGTGCTGATGGACCTGGGCATCGACGACAAGCGTATTAAGGTCGAAGGTTACGGCGACGAATACCCGGTGGACGTGAACGCATCCGAACGGGGCCGTGCGCAGAACCGTCGGGTGGAAATCGTGTTCTCCGACGAAAAAGGCCAGCTCGGCGCCGCCCGCTGAGGACGGCGTCACTGGAAAACCCGGCCTGCCCGTCAGTGCCGGGTTTTTTTGCGCTTGCCAACCGCCTCACAGGCTTGATGGAAGCAGTACAGATTTTGCTGACACTGCACTGTACTGTCGACTATTGTGGTAACTGTCCCCGTACACTTTTAAACTGTTCCGGTATTGTTTCACACAAGAATAAAATGCCCGTGAAATCGAGTGCTGCGTCATGACCAACCTCTTGCTCTACCAACGTATTGCTCAACAACTGGCCGAAGATATCCGCCGCGGTGTCTATCAACCGGGGGAGCGCGTGCCTTCGGTGCGCAAGATGAGCTCGCAGCTCAACGTCAGCCATGCCACGGTGTTGCAGGCCTATGCCAACCTCGAGGATCAGGGGCTGATCCGTGCCCGGCCGCAGTCGGGTTACTACGTGCATCAGACCCCGGCCCTGACGGCACCGACGCCGGATATCGCGCGGGTCGAGCGCCCGGGGCTGGTCACCCGCAGCAGCATCATCCAGCAGGTCCTGGTCGAGTCGCGCCGCGAAGGGGTGTTCCCGCTGGGCGCGGCGGTGCCCAGCGTTGACTACCTGCCGGTGCGCGCGTTGCACCAGCAACTGGCCAAGGTCACCCGCTTCCACAGCCCGCGGGCGTTCAGCTACATGTTCAGCCCCGGTTTCGAGCCGTTGCGCCGCCAGGTGGCGATTCGCATGCGCGATGCCGGCGTGGTGGTCGATCCGTCCGAAGTGGTGATCACCCACGGTTGCGTCGATGCGCTGCAAATGTCACTGCGCGTGCTGACCCGGCCGGGCGATCTGATCGCCGCCGAGTCGCCGACCTACTACGGGTTGCTGCAACTGGCTGACCTGCTGGGCCTGAAAGTCATCGAGATCCCCAGCGATCCGGCCACCGGCATGAGCCTGGAGGCGTTGCAACTGGCGGCCAACCAATGGTCGATCAAGGCGCTGGTACTGACGACCCGCCTGGGCAATCCGCTGGGGGGCACCATGCCCGAAGAGCGGCAGAAACAATTGCTGCGCCTGGCGTCGGATTTCGATATCCAGGTCGTCGAGGACGACATCTATGGCGAATTGATGTTCGAACAGGGCCGGACCAAGGCGCTGAAGGCCTACGACCGGCTGGATCGGGTGATCTATTGCTCGAGCTTTTCCAAGACTCTGTCTCCGGGTGTACGGATCGGCTGGATGATCGCCGGCAAGTACCAGCAGGAAATCCAGCGTCTGCAGACATTCAGTACGCATTCGGCCTGCAGCGTCACGCAGATGGGGATCGCCGCCTACCTGGAAAACGGCGGTTATGACCGGCATCTACGCTTCATTCGCCAGGAATACCGCAAGAATCTCAGCGCCTTCCAGCTCGCGGTGCAGCAGTATTTCCCGGAAGGCACGCAGATGACCCGGCCGACCGGAGGGTTCATTCTGTGGGTGAGCCTGCCGGGCAGGGTCAACACCCAGGAGCTGCATGTGCGTGCCCTGCAACAAGGCATCAGCATTGCACCGGGGCTGATTTTCAGTAACACCGAGCAATTCAATCACTGCATTCGGCTTAACTGCGGTACGCCGTGGAACCGCGAGGCCGAGCGGGCCTTGATGACCCTTGGCATGCTTGCCACACAACTGTGTCAGGAGACGGCCGGCAACTTTTGAAAAAAAGCCGCGCCCGACCGAGCTTGTCTTGTTGCCTCCAACAAGCGAGCATATGGCCCTCTGCCGATGCGCCGTGAACTCCGTAGGGTCCATGAAACCGATTCTTTTCTCTGTGTGCCTGGCGATCTTTCTGTCACTGACTGTCCAGGCGCAACGCGTGATGGCGGCTGCCGTCCAGGAAAAACCTGCGGCGAGCGCCCCCTCGAAAAAAGTGGCGCCGACCAAGGTCGCCCCGGTCAAGAAGGCCTCTGCAGTGAAGCAAGCGGCGCCGGCCAAACAGGTCACGCCCGCCAAAAAGAGCGCCGCCAAGGTGAAAAAGCGCCCGCCGATTGCCGCCAAGTCCAAACCCGCCAGTGAGATCGTGAAAACCCCGCTGCCTTCGGCGAAACTGGATTTGAGCCTGCCCGAGGACATGGCCGAGGAACTGAAACCGGTGGGTACCGTGCCCTTGCCCAGGCACGATGGCGTGCTGCCGCAGATGTTCGGTGACAAGACCGGCAGCTCGCCATTTCAGCTCAACGGGCGGCTGATCAGCAACGAAATGCAACTGCAACTGCGTAACGAAGAGCGCCGTGAAGTCGAAGGCGCCGCGCTGGAGTTCGAATTCAAGCGCTGATGTCCCGCCTTCTGTGACCCGTGCGCCAGACGCTTTGTCGGAGACTGGTCAGTCACGTTCGATTGAGCGTAAAAACCCGGCGTCAGGTAATTTAAAACGCCTGTTTTAGCCGCTATTCTGTGCCCGTCCATTAATCCATCACCCGTCGCGAGGAGCCCGTCGTCATGAAATGCCGTGAAGGCTGTGGCGCCTGCTGCATTGCCCCATCCATCAGCTCCGCGATTCCCGGCATGCCCAATGGCAAGGCCGCTGGAGAACGTTGCGCGCAGCTGTCTGTCGAAAACCTGTGCAATATCTTCGGCCAACCGGAGCGACCTGCGGTGTGCTCGGGCTTCAAGGCCGATGTCGAGGTCTGCGGCGCCAGCAGCGAAGAAGCGATCAGGCTGCTGGGCTGGTGGGAGCAAATGACGGCGGCATGATGTGTCCAACGACGGAACTTCAACAATAAGGAATAAGACTATGGGTTCGCTGCATCGAATGGCTGTGCTGTGCGGGTTGACGGTGGCGCTGGCAGCCAGCGCCGCCCAGGCGCAAGACTGGAAGGAGGCCCGGAACGAGGATGGTATCAAGGTGTCCTTGAGCGAAGTGGCCGGTTCCGACTACAAGGCGTACCAGGGCGTCACCCTGATGAAAACCACCGTGGCCAAATTGCGCGCCCTGCAGGATGACGTGGCGGGAGCCTGCACCTGGATCTACGAGTGCAAACAGCAGAAATTGCTCAAGCACGAAGGCGACCAGAGCTGGACCTACAGCCAGTTCAACACCCCATGGCCGGTGACACCGCGTGATTCGGTACTGCACGTCACCACCAGCGAAGGCGCCGATGGCAGCTTGACCCGCAAGCTTGAAGGCGTGCCCAAATACATCCCTGAAGAAAAGGGCTTCGTACGGGTCGCCAAGGTCGAGGGTTTCTGGAAATTCGTGCCCAAGGGCGACCAGGTCGAAGTGACCTACCAGGTGCACACCGAACCGGGCGGCAGCGTGCCGTCGATGGTTGCCAACAAGTTTGTGGTGGATGCGCCATTCAATACCTTGAAAGCGCTGAAGGCGAAAGCCGAGAAGTAACACCACCACGGTGGGAGCGAGCCTGCTCGCGATAGCGGTGTATCAGTCGACGCCTCGGTTGCCTGTTCGACCGCTATCGCGAGCAGGCTCGCTCCCACTGTCGTGACTTTATTTTGTTTCCACATATGCGTTGAACGAAATTTTCACAAAGTCTCCAAGACAATTCGCCCGCGTCAACTGTGCCGCTCAGTTATCAATGGCAATGCCACCACTGATCGTGCAACATTTGCGCACCGCGCAAACCCCGGGGCCTGGTACGGGCCAACAGAGGGCAGGGCGCAGCCGCCTTTTTGCAACTTCAACTTCCAAGGGTCCTAAAACGACATGGCAATCCCGGACGCCCTGAGTCAGCAGCGAGCCTCTAGTCGCCTGCTGCAACCGACCGTCAAATCGCATCTGGCCTACACGCTGCTGTGCGCACTGGTCATGATGGTGATGTTCAGCCTGCTGCGCCTGGCGCTGCTGGTCTACAACCGCGAGATGATCCTCGACACCCCGGCCTCGACCTTTGTCGAAGCTTTCGTCAACGGCCTGCGTTTCGACCTGCGCCTGGTGGTTTACCTCAGCATTCCATTGGTGTTGGCCCTGTTCAGTGCCCGGGCCATGGCTGCGCGCGGGTTCTTCCGCCTCTGGCTGACCGTTGCGTCGAGCATCGCGCTGTTCCTCGGCCTGATGGAGATGGACTTCTATCGCGAGTTCCACCAGCGCCTCAACGGCCTGGTTTTCCAGTATGTAAAGGAAGACCCGAAAACCGTGATGAGCATGCTCTGGTACGGTTTCCCGGTGGTTCGCTACGTGCTCGCCTGGGCCGTGGGGACGGTGATTCTGACCCTGGCGTTCAAGGGCGCCGACCGTGCGACCCGTCCTCGCGGGCCGTTCAGTGGTGGCAGCATCGGCGCGCGCCAGGTCGCTCCGTGGTACGCGCGCCTGGCGGTGTTCGTGGTCTGCCTGCTGATCTGCGTGGTCGCGGCTCGCGGTACCCTGCGTCAAGGTCCGCCGCTGCGTTGGGGTGACGTCTACACCACCGATTCGAACTTCGCCAACCAGTTGGGCCTCAACGGTACGCTGTCGCTGATCGCGGCGGCCAAGAGCCGGATGTCCGAGGATCGCGACAACATCTGGAAAGCCACGATTGAACAGCCGGTGGCCCAGCAAACCGTGCGTGACCTGCTGCTGACGCCGAGCGACAAGCTGGTGGATGCCGAGACCGCCGCCGTTCGCCGTACCTACACGCCGAATGCCGACAAGACCCTGCCGATCAAGAACGTTGTGGTGATCCTGATGGAGAGCTTCGCCGGTCACTCGGTCGGTGCGCTGGGGCGTCCGGGCAACGTCACGCCGTACTTCGACAAGCTGTCGAAGGAAGGCCTGTTGTTCGACCGTTTCTTCTCCAATGGCACGCACACCCATCAGGGCATGTTCGCCACCATGGCTTGCTTCCCCAACCTGCCTGGTTTCGAATACCTGATGCAGACCCCGGAAGGCAGTCACAAGCTGTCTGGCCTGCCGCAACTGCTGAGCGCCCGTGACTACGACGACGTGTATGTCTACAACGGCGACTTCGCCTGGGACAATCAGTCGGGCTTCTTCAGCAACCAGGGCATGACCAACTTCATCGGGCGTAACGACTTCGTCAACCCGGTGTTCTCCGATCCGACCTGGGGCGTGTCCGACCAGGACATGTTCAATCGCGGTCTGGAAGAGTTGAAGGCCCGCGACGGCAAGGACAAGAAGCCGTTCTATGCCTTGCTGCAGACCCTGTCCAACCACACGCCGTACGCCTTGCCGACACCGTTGCCAGTGGAGCGTGTGACCGATCGTGGCAGCCTCAACGAGCATTTGACCGCCATGCGTTACTCCGACTGGGCGCTGGGTCAGTTCTTCGAGAAGGCGCGCAAGGAGCCGTACTTCAAGGAAACGCTGTTCGTGATCGTCGGCGACCATGGTTTCGGCAACGAGCAGCAGATCACCGAAATGGACCTGGGCCGCTTCAACGTTCCAATGCTGCTGATCGGGCCGGGCGTCCAGGACAAGTTCGGCCAGGTTGACCACACCGTAGGCACCCAGATCGACATCGTGCCGACCATCATGGGGCGTATCGGTGGGGATGTGCTTCACCAGTGCTGGGGCCGTGACCTGCTGAACCTGCCGGAAGGCGACAAGGGCTTTGGCGTGATCAAGCCGTCGGGCAGTGACCAGACGGTTGCGTTGCTCACCGCCGACCGCGTGTTGGTGCTGCCGAAGGAAATGGAACCCAAGCTGTATCAGTACCAGTTGGGCGCCAATCCCAAAGGTGAGCTGATCCCGGCGTCGGCCGATGAAGCGGTGCTCAGGAAGAAGCTTGAGTCGTTTATCCAGACGGCGACCAAGAGTCTGATCGATAACACCGCCGGTGTGGTTGACGGCAAGCCGGACTAAGTTCCCGGCGCAATAAAAAAGAGGCCCTTCACAGGGCCTCTTTTTTTATCGGTCGTTTTATATCTTGCCGAGCAACAGCAGGATCAACAGCACCACCAATACCACGCCGATGATACCCGATGGGCCGTAACCCCAACTTCTGGAGTGAGGGAAGACCGGCAGGCCGCCTACCAGCAGGAGGATCAGAATAATAATTAGGATTGTGCCCATGTCTATTTCCTTGTTGGAAGTCTTCTGGAGTTACCTGGCGTTTAACACTCAGCTGGAATGCGAAAACCCAAGCTGCTTACAAAGTCCGACTCTCGCGAGTGAAAGAAAATTCCAAGTTTTTTTAATGTTTTTCGAAGACAGGCTTATTTCGTTTTAACAAGACAAGTTATCGCGCACCTGTGTTTGGTTTGTTCGGGCTATTCAGCAATCTGATGGAGCGTGGGTTGGCCAGGGACCTTCGCTACACTCGACGTATCTTCCCCGGAACAACAAGGCTGTTTGCTATGCAAAATCGCATGATGATCACTGGCGCGGGCTCGGGCCTGGGTCGCGAAATCGCACTGCGCTGGGCGCGTGAAGGCTGGCGGCTGGCCTTGTCGGATGTCAGCGAGCCCGGTTTGCAGGAAACCCTGAAACTCGTTCGTGAAGCCGGTGGCGACGGTTTCATTCAGCGTTGCGATGTGCGCGATTACAGTCAACTGACCGCTTTTGCCCAGGCCTGCGAAGTGAAGTTCGGTGGCATCGATGTCATCGTCAACAACGCAGGTGTCGCCTCGGGCGGGTTCTTCAGCGAACTGTCCCTGGAAGACTGGGATTGGCAGATCGCGATCAACCTGATGGGCGTGGTCAAAGGCTGCAAGGCCTTCCTGCCGCTGCTGGAAAAGAGCAAGGGCAAGATCATCAATATCGCGTCGATGGCTGCATTGATGCAGGGCCCGGCCATGAGCAACTACAACGTGGCCAAGGCCGGTGTGGTGGCGCTGTCGGAAAGCCTGCTGGTCGAACTGGCCCAGCATGAAGTCGGCGTGCACGTGGTGTGCCCTTCCTTCTTCCAGACCAACCTGCTGGACTCGTTTCGGGGGCCGACACCGGCGATGAAAGCCCAGGTGGGCAAACTGCTGGAAAGTTCGCCGATCACCGCTGGCGATATCGCCGATTACATCTACCGGCAAGTGGCGGCCGGCGAGTTCATGATTTTGCCCCACGAACAGGGGCGCATGGCGTGGGCGCTCAAGCAGAAGAACCCGCAGTTGCTCTACGATGAAATGACCGCCATGGCCGACAAAATGCGCGCCAAGGCCAAACAGACCGCAGGTTGAGCTTGCCCCCTGCCAGCGTCCTCGTTAGGGTGGCCGCCATCGATCGGTCAACCCTACGAGACGCCAGGCATGCTCAATTACCTGTGGTTCTTTCTCGCCGCGCTGTTTGAAATCGCCGGCTGCTTTGCCTTCTGGATGTGGTTGCGCCAGGGCAAAAGCGTCTGGTGGGTGGTGCCGGCGCTGCTCAGCCTGACCTTGTTCGCCCTGTTGCTGACCCGTGTCGAGGCAACCTACGCCGGGCGCGCCTACGCGGCCTACGGTGGCATCTACATCATTGCCTCGATTGGCTGGCTGGCGGTGGTCGAGCGGATTCGTCCGCTGGGCTCCGACTGGATTGGCGTGGCACTGTGCGTGATCGGTGCAAGCGTCATCCTGTTCGGCCCGCGCTTTTCCGCCTCTTGAAGTTTCGCTCAGCTTTGTCGGACGTTTCCTAGGGAGGTGTCCGTTTAGCGTTGTAGGGCGAGACTGTTTTGCTCCCGTTGCATTGAAGGCCCGCTACACACCGGGCATCTTCAGGGCTCGATAACCCTGGAGGACGAATGCCATGCTTGTACTCAGCCGCGTTGTGGGTGAAATGATTTCCATCGGTGACAACATTTCCCTGCGCATTATGGCCGTCAACGGAAACAATGTGCGCTTCGGCATCGAAGCGCCACAAAGCGTCGCGGTGCACCGGGCCGAGGTTCACCAGCGGATCCAGGCCAAACGGGAGAAAGCCAAGGAGACCTGAAGGCGTCAGTCAAACAGGTGCTTGGGTACGTCGTGCTTGAGCATCAGCTGGCATTGCTCGCTTTCCGGATCGAACACGATCAGCGCCTGGCCCTTGGTCAACGCCTGGCGAACCCGCAGCACACGGGTCTCCAACGGGGTGTCGTCGCCGTTGTCCGTGCCGTCACGGGTCACGAAGTCTTCGATCAGACGGGTCAGGGTGTCGACTTCAAGTTGGTCGTGGGGGATCAGCATAGGCACCTCGGCTAAACAATGACGCGATGCTACGGCGAATGAAGGTCGTCGGCTAGCCTGGGTTCATGTGCAGTCCGGACCACCGCCATCGCGAGCAGGCTCGCTCCCACAGGTTCGACGCTGTGTCTGTGGGAGCGGGCTTGCTCCGGGCGGCGTTCCGACGAAAGTGGCGGATCAGCCAGTAAAAATACTGGATCAGCTCTCTGACCGCTGCCCCACGAGGCTGTCCACCGACGGCACCCGCGTATCGCTTTCCATCTGCGTCTCATGTTCGATCTGATGACTGAACCGGTCCAGCGACCCCTTGGCCGGTTGTGCATCGCTGGCGAACACGGGTGGGCTGAGGATGTAGGCGCCGAGCAGGCGACTGAGGGCGGCCAGGCTGTCGATGTGGGTGCGTTCGTAGCCGTGGGTCGCGTCGCAGCCAAAGGCGAGCAGGGCAGTGCGGATGTCGTGGCCGGCGGTGACTGCCGAGTGCGCGTCGCTGAAGTAGTAGCGGAACAGGTCGCGGCGCACGGGTAACTCGTTATCGCTGGCCAGGCGCAGCAGGTGGCGGGACAGGTGGTAGTCGTAAGGCCCGCCGGAATCCTGCATCGCCACGCTGACGGCATGCTCGCTCGAATGCTGGCCCTGGGCGACCGGCGCGATGTCGATACCGACGAATTCGCTGACGTCCCACGGCAGTGCAGCCGCGGCACCGCTGCCGGTCTCTTCGGTGATGGTGAACAGCGGATGACAGTCGATCATCGGTTCTTCGCCGCTGTCGACTATCGCCTTGAGCGCCGCCAGCAACGCCGCAACGCCGGCCTTGTCGTCCAGGTGACGGGCGCTGATGTGGCCGCTTTCGGTGAACTCCGGCAGCGGATCGAACGCCACGAAGTCGCCGACGCTGATCCCCAGGGAATCGCAATCGGCACGGGTCGCGCAATAGGCGTCCAGGCGCAGTTCGATGTGGTCCCAACTGATCGGCATCTCGTCGATGGCGGTGTTGAAGGCGTGCCCGGAAGCCATCAGCGGCAGCACGCTGCCGCGTATCACGCCGTTGTCGGTGAACAGGCTGACGCGGCTGCCCTCGGCGAAGCGGCTCGACCAGCAGCCGACCGGGGCCAGGGTCAGGCGACCGTTGTCTTTCACGGCGCGCACGGCGGCACCGATGGTGTCGAGGTGAGCGGAGACGGCGCGGTCAGGGCTGTTTTTCTTGCCCTTGACCGTGGCGCGAATGGTGCCGCGACGGGTCATTTCGAAAGGAATGCCCAGTTCTTCAAGACGCTCGGCCACGTAGCGCACGATGGTGTCGGTGAAGCCGGTCGGGCTCGGTATGGCGAGCATTTCCAGCAGGACTTTTTGCAGGTAGTTGAGATCGGGTTCGGGCAGTTTGCTGGTCATGGAAACTCCTGATGAGTGAAGAGCATCGACGGTTTCGATGATGAAGTGGGCGGTGCCTGGCTTGGCGCCTTCGCCCGCCCGCTCCCACAGGGGAAATGCACGGGTGGGAGCGGGCTTGCGAAGACGTCAGTGCCGACATCGCATCATTAACAGGTCACGGGCTGACTGTGCGGAAACAGTAAATCGACGAACCGTTCCGCCGTGGGCTGCGGTTCGTGGTTGGCCAGTCCGGCACGTTCGTTGGCTTCGATGAACACATAGTCGGGCTGATCTGCCGCCGGCACCATCAGGTCGAGGCCGACCATGGGAATGTCCAGCGCCCGCGCGGCGCGTACTGCGGCATCGACCAGGGTGGGGTGCAGAATGGCGGTGACGTCCTCAAGCACCCCACCGGTGTGAAGGTTCGCCGTGCGCCGCACGAACAGATGCTCGCCTGCCGGCAGAACGCTGTCGTAGTCGTAGCCCGCCGCTTGCAGGGTGCGTTCGGTTTCGTGATCCAGCGGGATCCGGCTTTCGCCGCTGGTCGCCGCCTGGCGGCGTCGGCTCTGGGCTTCGATCAGGGCGCGGATGGAATGCTGGCCATCGCCGACCACTTCCGCCGGCCGGCGAATGGCGGCGGCGACCACCTCGAAACCGATGACCAGAATCCGCAGGTCGAGGCCCTGGTGGAAGCTTTCCAGCAACACGCGGCTGTCGAACTGGCGGGCTGATTCGATGGCCTGTTGCACGTCTTCGATGGTGCGCAAATCAACGGCCACGCCCTGGCCTTGTTCGCCGTCCAGCGGCTTGACCACCACACGCTCGTGCTCGTCGAGGAACGCCAGGTTGTCATCGGCATTGGCCGCGAGCTGTTGGGCGGGCAGATTCAGCCCGGCGTTTTTCAGCACTTTGTGGGTCAGGCTCTTGTCCTGGCACAAGCTCATGCTGATGGCGCTGGTCAAGTCGCTCAGGGATTCGCGGCAACGCACGCGCCGGCCGCCATGGACCAGGGTGAACAGACCTGCCTCGGCATCATCCACCTGCACTTCGATGCCACGCCTGTGCGCTTCGTCGACGATGATCCGCGCATAGGGGTTGAATGCCGCTTCAGGCCCGGGACCGAGGAACAGCGACTGATTGATCCCGTTCTTGCGCTTGATGGCAAAGGTCGGGAGGTTGCGGAAACCGAGTTTGGCGTACAGGTTCTTCGCCAGGCGATTGTCATGCAGCACCGACAGGTCGAGGTAGCTCAGCCCCCGGCTCATGAAATGCTCGATCAGGTGGCGTACCAGCACTTCACCGACACCGGGCCGCGAACAGTGAGGGTCGACGGCCAGGCACCAGAGGCTGCTGCCGTGTTCCGGGTCGTTGTACGCCTTGTGGTGATTGAGGCCCATGACGCTGCCGATGACCGCGCCGCTGTCTTCGTCCTCGGCCAGCCAGTACACCGGGCCGCCCTGATGATGCGGCGTCAGCAGGGTGGGGTCGATTGGCAGCATGCCGCGTGCCTGGTACAGCTGGTTGATCGCCTGCCAGTCCGCCTCGCTTTGGGCGCGGCGAATACGGAAGCCGCGAAAGACGCGGGTGGCCTGGCGGTAGTCGCTGAACCACAGGCGCAGGGTGTCGGACGGGTCGAGGAACAACTGCGCAGGCTCAAGCCCCAGTACTTGTTGGGGCGCGGCCACGTACAGCGCTATGTCGCGCTCGCCGGTCTGCTCATTGAGCAATTCCCCGGCGAGGCTCGCCGGGTCGGGGAAGGTGTGGCCAATCAGCAGCCGGCCCCAACCGCAATGCACGGCAATCGGGGTGGCGGCCAACTCGCTGCCGTCTTCGGCCAGGCGCGCCTGCAAACGTTCGTAGGAAGGCGCCTGACCGCGCAACAGGCGTTGGCTGTACGCCGTGGCGTGAGGTTTCATCAGTCAGATTCCTTGTTCGCTGAGCCACAGGTTCAGGGCCGCCAGTTGCCACAGCTTGGAGCCGCGCAATGGGGTCAACTGGCCTTGCGGATCGGTCAGCAGGCGGTCGAGCATCGCCGGGTTGAACAGGCCACGGTCCTGGCTCGGGTCCAGCAGCAGGTCGCGCACCCAGTTCAACGTGTCGCCCTGCAGATGCTTGAGGCCCGGTACCGGGAAGTAACCCTTCTTGCGATCGATCACTTCATTTGGAATCACCAGGCGCGCCGCTTCTTTCAACACTTGCTTGCCGCCGTCGGGCAGCTTGAACTTGCCCGGCACCCGCGCCGACAGTTCCACCAGGCGATAGTCGAGGAACGGCGTGCGCGCCTCCAGGCCCCAGGCCATGGTCATGTTGTCGACACGTTTGACCGGGTCGTCCACCAGCATCACGGTGCTGTCCAGGCGCAAGGCCTTGTCCACCGCCGCGTCGGCGCCGGGTTGTGCGAAATGCTCCTTGACGAAGTCGCCGGCGGCGTCATTCGCCGTCAACCATTTCGGCTGCACGGTGGCGGCGTAATCTTCGTAGCTGCGGTCGAAAAACGCCTCGCGATAGGCCGTGTAAGGATCGGCTGCGCCATCGACCTGCGGATACCAGTGATAACCGGCGAACAACTCGTCCGCACCCTGGCCGCTCTGTACCACCTTGCAATGCTTGGCCACTTCCCGGGACAGCAGGTAGAAGGCGATGCAGTCATGGCTGACCATCGGCTCGCTCATGGCGCGGAATGCCGCGGGCAGTTGCTCGATGATCTCTTTCTCGTCGATGCGCAATTGATGATGCTGCGTGCCGTAGTGTCTGGCGATCAGGTCCGAGTACTGGAACTCGTCACCGCGCTCGCCACCGGCATCCTGGAAACCGATCGAGAAGGTCGAGAGGTTTTCCACGCCGACTTCACGCAACAGCCCGACCAGCAGGCTCGAATCGACGCCGCCGGACAGCAGCACACCGACGTCGACTGCTGCCCGCTGCCGGATGGCCACCGCCTCGCGGGTGCTGTCGAGTACCCGGTCGCGCCAGTCTTCCAGGGTCAGGTGCATCTCATCGGCGCGAGGGCCGTAAGGCAGGGTCCACCAGGTTTTCTGTTCGGTACGGCCATCGGCCTCGATGCGCATCCAGGTCGCTGGTGGCAGTTTTTCGATGCCCGCCAGCAAGGTGCGTGGCGCCGGGACCACGGCGTGGAAGTTCAAGTAATGATTCAGCGCCACCGGATCGAGGATCGGGTTGATGTCGCCGCCCTTGAGCAGGGCCGGCAGGGCTGAAGCAAAGCGCAGGCGCTGGCCGGTGCGCGACAGGTACAACGGCTTCACGCCGAGACGGTCGCGGGCGATGAACAGGCGCTTGGCGTCACGTTCCCAGATGGCGAAGGCGAACATGCCGTTGAGCTTGGGCAGCAGCGCTTCGCCCCAGGCGTGGAAGCCCTTGAGCAGCACTTCGGTGTCGCCGCCGGAATAAAAGGCATAGCCGAGGCTTTCCAGCTCGGCGCGCAGTTCGGGGAAGTTATAGATCGCGCCGTTGAAGGCCAGGGACAGGCCCAGTTGATTGTCGATCATCGGCTGCGCCGAGCCGTCCGACAGGTCCATGATTTTCAGGCGACGATGGCCCAGGGCAATCGGTCCCTGGCTGTGAAAACCCCACGCGTCGGGGCCGCGAGGGGCCAGGTGATGGGTGATTCGTTCAACGGCTGCAAGGTCCGCAGGTTGATGATCAAAGCGTAACTCGCCAGCTAATCCGCACATAAAGTCCTTACCGGTTTTTCCGTTGGGGAGGGTCAATCGGCACCCGGCCAAAACGGCGGGTACTCAGAAACTGACCTGTGTGGATTTCAGGAGTTTTAGATCGATAAGTAATAAGACGTACTGGCCGGACGAATGGTTTACCTGCCATGCAGGCGTTTTTCCATGGCGGTAAATACTGCTGCGATGCATGCGAGTAGTTGTTTCAACCGCCGGCTGTTTGACGCGATATTCGAATTATCATTTGCCGCACAAGGTCCCGTAGGCTGATAGAACCTGAACGCAATAAGGATATTGCTCATGCTGTCACCCACCGAAGCGACGCCTGCCGTTGCCCGTTTTACCGCTGCCCATCGCCTGGAAGCGTTGCTCGAACACACCGCCGATCTGGACAAGGCGCAGACCCTGCACAAGACCATTCCAACATGGCTGGCCGACGCCGAGCTTTCGGTAGTGCAGGCGCTCAAGGCTGCTTTCGAACAGAGCGCCCGGGTTCATCCCAAGGCCGAAAAGGTGCTGTGCACGCTCAAACCGCTGGACCTGTTCTGCAAGGAGCAGCTGACGTGTTTTCTCAAGGATAAATGGAAGCTCGATCTTAATGTCGAGCGCGATACCCTGGAGATCGTCCGAAGGTCGTTGCCGATGACAACGGTACCGCCCGTCATAGGCGTCAATGGTTTTGTCACCACCCTCTCGCGTAGTCTGCTTCATGCCGCCATGGAGAATTTCACCGAGAGCGAGGCGCAAAGTGGAGGCATCCCGGCAAACTCCTCGATAAAAATCAATTCAGAAGCTCAAAAGGGGCCAGAGATCACCCCCACCCAATTCGCCGCACTCTGTCGCGAGCTCGACCTGGGCGGACGCTATCAGCGGCACATCGATGAGGTATTTGCCCTACCCGCAAAACCTGGGACCGCAACTGGCGATGATCGCGCCAGCGCCGCCGATATCCGGCGCCTGAAGTTGCTCGACATGGAAGTGGCCGTTCATGTTGCCTACCTGAAGAAAGACATCAGCGAAGCCGCGTACCGGATGTTGCTGAACGTGATTGCGCAGGACCTGCCTGCCGCTCAAACCAGGAACGCGGCCTTTGATGGGGGAGCGCTGACCTGGCAAGGCTTGATGATCCATGATGCGTGCATCTGTGGGGCGCTGGTGTTCAGCAAGGTGTCCATCGAAACCGAGCCGAAGGCCAGGTGTGTGGTCTACCTGCCGAACGAGCCTCGGCGACCGCTGTATGAATACGCCTCGCTGGATGAATTCAAGGTCTACCTGACGCTCAAGCTGCAGAGCAAAAGCTACCGGGCGTTCTTCGCCGGGCAATACCTGCATGGCCACGACAAGACCGGTTTTTTCGCCGAGTTCGACAAGGACAGGGTCCTGGGGACGCTGGGCGCTGCCCCGGCCACCTGCCTGTCCGATTTCTTATTCAGCGCCCTGGTCAGCAAGGCCCAGGAAGATGCCCGCATCCTGGCGATCCCGACACGCGAGGTCGATGAAGCGCAGCGGGAGAAAACCCTTCAGCAAGTGCTCGATGGCACACTGCTGCTGTTGAACGTGGCGTCTTTTTTCGTGCCGGCGCTGGGGTTGGTCATGACCGCCGCCGCCGTGGTCGAGATGGCCGGTGAGGTCTACGAGGGCGTGGAAGACTGGAGCCATGGTGAGCGAACCAAGGCGCTGTCCCATCTGTTGAATGTCGTTGAAAACGTGGCGCAGATGGCGGCCTTCGCGGTCGGCGGCAAGGTCGTATCGAGCGCGTTGCGCCGTGGCATGCAGGAGCAGGCCGGTTTTTTTGACGGCTTCGAGGCGGTGACCCGTGCCGATGGCGAGCCGCGCCTGTGGAAGCCCGAACTTCGTCATTACCAGCAGGCAACGCCGCTGCCGAAGGGGTCAAAGGCCGATACCAATGGCCTGCACAAGCAGGGCGAACGTACTTCGATTGTCATGGCGGGCGCGGTTTATCAGGTGGCTCGTGACGAGGCGAATCAGGCGTGGCGGCTGAAACACCCGTCACGTCCGGACGCCTATCAGCCGGTGATTGAGCGCAACGTCGAGGGCGGCTGGCGACAGGTCCATGAGTACGGGCATGAATGGCCCGACAGCGCCTATGCACTGAAGCGCGCGGCACCGCGTCTCGGTAGTTTTTCACACAGTGAACTGACACAAATCGCCGACATCACCGGCCTGTCGCCGGCGCAGCTTTACCTCATGCATGAAAGCAATCTCCCCTTGCCGCCACGGGTGAATGACTGTATCGAACGCTTCAGGCTGAACCGCAACATCAGCGCGCTGATCGCGGCCTTCGCCCGAGATGACATCGCCAACAGTGCTTTTTCAGCGGAACAACTGCACACCCTGCCCAGGCTGGCCGGTTGGCCGAAAAAGCGCTTCATTGAAGTGCGCGATGCTCGGGGGCGGGTGATCAACCGCTTCCCGGAGACGGCGCCGCACAATGATGACATCAACAGTGTGCACGTTTCGCAGGCGCAACTGAGCGCCGGCAAACTGCTCGAAACGGTGATCAGTGGGCTTTATCCGCATGAAGTGGAAAACATCATTGGCCCGGTGACGACGCAGTCGAAACCACGCCTGTTGGCGAAGAAGATCGCCGCATCGCTGCAGACCGATCGTCGGCCGCTGCTCGACTTGCTTCATGCAGCCTACGACGGCCGCGCCAGCGCCGAGGTGGCCACGTTGCGCGAGCATGCCCGCGAGCTTCCGGTCAGGGTCGGCCAGGCGTTGCTGGACGGTGCATCCGCCAGGGATCGGACTTTGCTGCGCGAAAGCAGGATGCTTGGCCTGGACCTCGCGCGGGAGGTCGGTGAGGCACGGTTCGCGATCCGCCAGGATCGCGCGCTCACGGGGCTGTATTTGCCGGAACTGGGCAATGCCGACACCGAGACCCTGTTGTTCGGTTTGATGGATCGCGTGCAGGGCTGGGACGACGGCTATCGACTGGAGTTACGCCAGGGATCCGCTACCGGCAGCCTGCTGCAAAGCGTCGGTAAATCCACGGCGCCGGCGTGCGGGGTGATCGTCAAAACGTCTTCCGGTTACGCGTTCAGCCAAACCCGTGGCAACGTCTCCTCGACGCTGGTGAGTGAGACGTTGCTGGGCTCGATAATCGATGCAATGCCCGCCACGCAGCGCAGCCGCATGGGCTTCTCCGACATCGATGCGCTGGATGCCGCAACCTTGCGCTCACGCCTGGCGCGCGCCGGTACGGCTGACCTGGCGCGTACCGCGCAGGTGCTTCGTGGGGAGCGCAGCGAGCTGCCGGAGCACCTTTCCGCCTGTGTCCAGGCCGATCCTCCCGTGACCAGGCCCTATGCCAAAAGCTTGATCCGTCAAGTCAGGAAACTCTATCCGCTGTTCAGCGATGCCCAGGTTTCGACGTTTCTCGACGAAGCCGGCAGTACCCCGATGATGCGGGTGAACCGGCTCAAGGAACTGGGGCAGCAGTTGAAGAAACTGCAAGCGGTGTTGCTGGCCTGGCGTGAGGACGAGGCGGCGATGAAGAAGCTGCCGGGGCAGTTCAACGATATTCGTGTCAGTCGTCGCCAGGTCGCTGCCGTCATCGAGAACTGCTGGCGCCGGGTGACACCACCGCGCTGGCCGCACGACCAGCCTTTCACCACGCTCAAGCTGGAGCGTAACCCGGTGGGGCCGCTGCCGACGCTGACCGAGCAGGACGTCGCCCACGTGCGCAACCTGTCGATCAAGGACATGCAGGCCGGCGATGAGCTGGCGTATTTTCTCAAGCCGTTCAAAGGTCTGGTCACCCTGGAGCTGGACCGCAACCACCTGACCCGCTTGCCCGAAGTGCTGTCGCACATGCCCAACCTTCAGCACCTGAGCCTCAACGACAATCGACTGGTCCTGACCGAGCACACGTTGCGCACGCTCGCGGACCTGCGCGGATTGCGCACGTTGGGACTGAGCGGTAATCGTCTCGGCGCGACGCCGGATGTCAGCAGGATGTTGCATCTGCAATCGCTGTTCCTGGCCAATACCCACGCGACGGAGTTGCCCACCGGGCTGTCACGCCTGGGCTACCTGGACATGGTGGATCTGCGCGGCAACGAGATACGCGATCTGCCGGCCTGGCTGTTCGACCTGCCGCGACGGTTCGCCAGTACGATCAACCTGCGCCATAACCCGTTGTCGGTCTCGAGCCAGGTGTCGCTGGGAAACTATCGCGGGCGCACGGGGGCCGGAATGGGCTACCTGGAAAACGATGACCGGGTGATCAACGAACAGGTGGCGCGTGAACTGTGGATGGGCAAACCGGCTGAAACCACCTATGCCGCGCGCAACCGCACCTGGCTCGCGCTGAAAAACGAACCCGACGCCAGCGGTTTTCTTCAGTTGCTCGCGGAAGTCGGAAGTTCGGCGGACAGTCATTACGTGCGTGAGGACATGACGCGCCGGGTGTGGAGCGTGATCGAGGCGGTTCAATCCGATGCGCGCTTGCGTGATCAAGTGCTTTCGATGGCGGTGAAGGCCAATTGCGCGGATTCGGCGGCGACGATCTTCAGCAACCTGGAAGTGGCGGTGAAGATCGATGCTGTCAGTCGCCAGTCCGGCAATGCCCACGATCATGCGGCGCGCCTGCTGAGCCTCGGACGCCGTCTGTTTCGCCAGGATTATCTGGCAAGGATCGCCCGGGAACGGGTGGCCGCCGATGCCAAGCTGGATCCGGTGGAAGTGGAACTGGCCTACCGTGTCGGTCTGGCGGACAGGCTCGATCTGATCGGGCAACCCCGGCACATGCGTTATTCCTCGGCCAGCGGCGTGACGGCCAGTGACCTGGACGTGGCGTACAACCGGGTAGTCAGCGCCGAAATGTCCACTGAATTGCTCAAATACCTGAGTGAACGCAGCTTTTGGGTCGATTTTTTACGCCAGCATCACGCTAAACGGTTCCTCGATCTCGCCGCACCGTTTCACCAGCGCATGGAGCAGGCGTTCGCCAGCCAGGACACCCTGGGGGACCTGTATCGCGGGCAAGTCGACGGCATTGCCGCTGAGCTGCAACAAGGGGAAACCCGGCTGTTGCAGCGCCTGACCGAAGACGCCATGAAGGCCGAGGAACTCAAGACCTGCTTTGTACTGGATTGAGCGCCTCAGGCCTTGCCGCGAATCAACCGACGCAAGGCAAAACGGTTTGGATGGCACGCCTGCGCCACCGCTGTGGGCAGTGGCAGCGGTTCGTTATCGAGCCAGGCGGCGAGCAACTCGCCGGACAACGGTGCGGTCACCAACCCTCGGGAGCCATGGCCGCTGTTGACGTACAGACCTTCCAGCCACGGGCAAGGGGTGTCCGGTATTTGCCGGGCATCCTTGCTCAAGACGCTGTAGGCGTCGGCAAAGGCCTCGGCATCGGCCAGCGGGCCAACGATCGGCAGGTAATCCGGGCTGGTGCAGCGAAATGCTGCACGGCCTTCGAGCGTCTCCGGCGACAAGGCATCGGCCTTGAGACGGTTCACCAGGTCCGCCGAAATCTCTTCCAGCATCTGCAAATTGCCGGCGTGCTCGGCCGCCGTCGGTTTCAGGTCCTGGCTGTTGAAGTCAAAACTGGCGCCCAGGGTGTGTTCACCCAGGCGTACCGGCGCGACATAACCTTCGGCACAGACCACGGTACTCAGTACCTGGCTTTCAGGCGTCTGCGGAAGGCGGGTGATCTGGCCGCGAATGCGCTTGAGCGGCAGGTGGCGGGTGTACGGGAAACGCTGGATCTCGGCAGCGCCGGCCAGTACCACCACCGGGGCATCGGCCAGCAATTGTTCGCCAGACCAGGCCTGCCAGTGGCCTTGCGAGCGACGCAGTTGCAGCACATCGTGGTGGGTCAACACCTGGATATTCGGATGCGTCGCCTGCCAGCGGCATAACGCAGGCGGATGCGCCCAGCCGCCCTCGGGGAAAAACAGTCCGCCCGAGGCCAGACCGATACCGGCACACGCCTCGGCCTGTTGCTTGTCCAGCGTGTGCAGCAAATCCTGGGGAAACGCTTGCGCCAGCTGCGCCTGGCGCTCGGCTTCCTTGGCGTTGAACGCCAGTTGCAACACGCCGCAACCGTCCCAGTCCAGACCACGATGCAAGTGTTCCAACGTCCGCCGGGTGTAGCCGAAACCGCTGAGGATCAACTGCGACAGCGTGGTGCCGTGGGCCGACAACTTGAGGTACAGCACGCCTTGGGGGTTGCCCGAGGCTTCCTGCGCCAGGCCATCGCGGCGCTCCAGCAGGCTGACCTGCCAACCCCGTGCCGCGAGGCTGGCAGCCGTCGCACAACCGGCCATGCCCCCACCGATCACCAGCGCGCGGCGTTCGCCGGCCGGCGGTTGCAGGCGGGCAAACCAGGGTTTGTCCGCGGCGGGAGGCGGGACGTCCTCTGGCCAGCCAAGGAATGCACCGCGCAGGATTTCCCATTTGTGGCCGATGCCGGGGGTGCGCTTCATCTTGAAACCCGCCGCATTCAGCAGGCGCCGTACCCAGCCGGTGCTGGTGAAGGTGCTGATGGTCGAGCCAGGCGCTGCCAGCCGGGCCAGTTCGACAAACAGTTCGGCGGTCCACATGTCCGGGTTTTTCGCCGGGGCAAAACCGTCGAGAAACCAGGCGTCGATCTGTGCGTCCAGTTGCGCCAGCTGATCCAGCGCATCGCCGATCAACAGGGTCAGGGTCACCCGACCCTCGGCCAGCACCAGGCGCTGGAAGCCCGGATGGATGGCCACGTATTGGGCGAGCAACTGATCGGCGAACGGCTTGAGCTCCGGCCATAGCCTCAGTGCCCGCTGCAGGTCGGCGGCACTCAACGGGTACTTTTCGACGCTGACGAAGTGCAGTCGCGCACCGGCCACCGCCTGTTGTTCGAACAGTTGCCAGGCACAGAGGAAATTCAGGCCGGTGCCGAAACCGGTCTCGCCAATCACCAGTCTTCCGCCTGCCGGCAACGCAGCAAAACGCTCGCGCAAGGCGTTCTGTTCAAGGAACACGTAGCGGGTTTCATCCAGCCCGGACAGGTCGGAAAAATACACATCGTCGAACACCCGCGAACGCGGGAGCCCTTGGTCATCCCAGTCGAGCTGGGCGTGGGGCAGGACAGGTTTCATGGCAGGCTCGGTAACGGCAAGGGCGCCATTCTAGCCGATCGCCGGGGTTGATCCATGACCCAGCGCATGCCCGCCCTTCTTCGTGGGAGCGAGCCCCGACATTGACGGAGGTCCTGATAGGCGTGTGTTTTTCCGCTAGGCTTGTGCAATCTTGAAAGGGAGCGGTCCATGTTCGAATCTGCCGAAATCGGTCACGTCATCGACAAAGACACCTACGACGCTGAAGTCCCCGCGCTACGCGAAGCTTTGCTCGACGCGCAGTTCGAACTGCAACAGCAAAAGCGCTTTCCGGTGATCATCCTGATCAACGGCATCGAAGGCGCGGGCAAGGGCGAGACGGTAAAGCTGCTCAACGAATGGATGGACCCGCGACTGATCGAGGTCCGCACGTTCGACCAGCAGACCGACGAGGAACTGGCCAGACCGCCGGCCTGGCGTTACTGGCGGATGCTGCCGGCCCAGGGGCGCATGGGCATTTTCTTCGGCAACTGGTACAGCCAGATGTTGCAGGGCCGGGTCCACGGCGTGTTCAAGGACCCGCGACTCGACCAGGCCATCAACGGCGCGGAGCGTCTGGAGAAAATGCTTTGCGACGAAGGCGCGCTGATCTTCAAGTTCTGGTTCCACCTGTCCAAGAAGCAGATGAAGGCGCGGCTCAAATCCCTGGCCGACGACCCGCTGCACAGCTGGCGCATCAGCCCGCTGGACTGGCAGCAATCCCGGACCTACGACAAGTTCGTCAAATACGGCGAGCGCATTCTGCGCCGCACCAGCCGCGACTATGCCCCTTGGCACGTGATTGCCGGCATGGACCCGCGTTATCGCAGCCTGGCGGTCGGCAAGATCCTGCTCGAAGGCCTGCAGAGCGCCTTGAAAAGACCTGACATCCACCCGGATAAAGTCAGTGCCGCGCCGTTGGCCAGCAGCGTCGACCGGGTCAGCCTGCTCGACAGCCTGGACCTCACCCAGCGTCTGGAAAAGGAGGATTACGAAGAGCAGTTGATCACCGAACAGGCGCGGCTCTCCGGGCTGATGCGCGACAAACGCATGCGCCGCCATGCCCTGGTTGCGGTGTTCGAAGGCAATGACGCGGCGGGCAAGGGCGGGGCGATCCGTCGGGTGGCGGCGGCGCTCGATCCGCGGCAATACAGCATTGTGCCCATCGCTGCGCCGACCGAGGAGGAGCGGGCGCATCCCTATCTGTGGCGGTTCTGGCGGCATATTCCGGCACGGTCCAAGTTCACCGTGTTCGACCGTTCGTGGTATGGCCGGGTGCTGGTCGAACGTGTCGAAGGCTTTTGCAGTCCTGCCGACTGGCTGCGAGCCTACGGCGAGATCAACGACTTCGAAGAGCAGCTCGCCGATGCCGGCGTGGTGGTGGTCAAGTTCTGGCTGGCCATCGACAAGGACACGCAGATGGAGCGCTTCGAAGAACGCGAACAGACCCCGTTCAAACGCTTCAAGATCACGGAAGACGACTGGCGAAACCGCGAAAAGTGGGACGCCTACCGGGCGGCGGTCGGCGACATGGTCGATCGCACCAGCACCGAGATTTCCACCTGGACGCTGGTGGAAGCCAACGACAAGCGCTGGGCCCGGATCAAGGTGTTGCGCACCCTCAACGAAGCCCTGGAAGCGGCCTTCGAAAAGTCCGACAGGCACGGGAAAAAACACAAGTAGTTCAAGGGGCGGGCCGATGGTGACGCATACGCCGGGTGAATGATTGTCGCGGGCGGTGAGGGCTGGACTTATGCTCGGTCCACTCTCAACCGACAACAACAATGAGGTATGCCATGCGTGAAGTGGTGATCGTCGACAGCGTGCGGACCGGCCTGGCCAAGTCCTTTCGCGGCAAGTTCAACCAGACCCGCCCGGACGACATGGCGGCCCATTGCGTCAATGCACTGCTGGCACGCAGCGGCATCGACCCGGCGAGCGTCGAGGATTGCATCGTCGGCGCCGGCTCCAACGAAGGCGCCCAGGGCTACAACATCGGACGCAACGTCGCGGTGCTGTCGCGCCTGGGCACCGGCACCGCCGGCATGACCCTCAACCGGTTCTGCTCCTCGGGCCTGCAGGCGATTGCCATCGCCGCCAACCAGATCGCCTCGGGGTGCAGCGACATCATCGTCGCCGGTGGGGTCGAGTCCATCAGCCTGACGATGAAAAGCGTCAACACCGACAACCTGATCAACCCGTTGCTGAAGGAACAGGTGCCGGGTATCTACTTCCCCATGGGCCAGACCGCCGAAGTGGTCGCCCGCCGTTATCACGTCAGCCGTGAAGCGCAGGACCTGTACGCCCTGCAAAGTCAGCAGCGCACCGCCCAGGCGCAGGCGGCCGGGTTGTTCGATGACGAAATCGTGCCGATGGCGGTGAAATACCGTGTCGAGGACAAGGCCACCGGCCAGGTGCAGATCCTCGACGGCGTCGTCGATCGCGATGACTGCAACCGCCCGGACACCACCCTGGAAAGCCTGGCCGGGTTGAAACCGGTGTTTGCCGAAGACGGTTCGGTCACGGCGGGCAACTCGTCGCAGCTGTCCGACGGTGCGTCGATGACGCTGGTGATGAGCCTGGACAAAGCGCTGGAGCTGGGCTTGAAACCGAAAGCGTTTTTCCGTGGATTCACCGTCGCCGGTTGTGAACCGGACGAGATGGGCATCGGCCCGGTATTCTCGGTGCCGAAACTGCTCAAGGCCAGGGGATTGCAGGTCGCCGACATCGACCTGTGGGAACTCAACGAGGCGTTCGCCTCGCAATGCCTGTATGCCCGTGATCGGTTGGGCATCGATAACGAGAAGTACAACGTCAACGGCGGTTCGATTTCCATCGGCCACCCCTTCGGCATGACCGGTTCGCGTCAAGTCGGGCATCTGGTTCGCGAGTTGCAGCGACGCCAGTTGCGTTATGGCATCGTCACCATGTGCGTGGGCGGTGGGATGGGGGCTACCGGGTTGTTTGAAGCGGTGCGCTAGTCATTCACCTGTGTAGCGAGCCTTCGAGCACCTCGCGAGCAGGCTCGCTCCCACAAGGATTCGGCAAATGCTGATCCACTGTGGGGGCGGGACCGCTTTGCCGGTGGCGGTCATCGACGTCCGGGTCTAGCGCCCGGCACTCAGACGCTGCATCCGTCCGATGTACGCCTCGATCTCGCGCTCGGCCTGCTCCATGCTGTCAAAAGGCCCCTCCAGGGTGTTCTCCCGGGTGCTGAAGTACAACTCCCCGTTGACTCGACACACCCGGTCACTGCGAAAGTGCGTGGCGGGAGCGTTGTCCTGGGCGCGCATGCCGTACATGGCGGTCTCCTGAAGGTAAATGGCTGCCATCAGCTTATGCATGAACCGCTTGCAGTGCCTGGCGACCCGATCGACGGCAATCGCCAATTTATCGTTGCGACCCGCACAGTTTCATTCGCGTCGGCTCGCCAACTGTCCCTGTGTGCCATCGGCCGCTGCGCCTAGAATGGTGGTTTCTGCCATCTGGCCCTGAGGTACGCATGCACATTTCATCCGGTCGCTGGGTGTACGGACTGTTCCTGGCCCTGTTGACCGCGCTGTTGTGGGGAATCCTGCCGATCAAGCTCAAGCAAGTGCTGCTGGTGATGGACCCGGTGACGGTCACCTGGTTTCGACTGATGGTATCCGGCAGTTGCCTGTTCATTTACCTGGCGGCGACCCGACGCTTGCCCAGCCGCAAAGTGCTCGGGCCGCGCGGTGGCTGGTTGGTGGCGATGGCGGTGTGCGGGCTGGTCGGCAACTACGTGCTGTACCTGATGGGCTTGAACCTGCTCAGCCCCGGCACCGCGCAACTGGTGGTGCAGATGGGGCCGATCATGTTGCTGATCGCCAGTGTGTTCGTGTTCAAGGAGCGGTTCAGCCTGGGGCAGGGCATTGGACTGTTGGTGCTGTTGATCGGCTTCGGACTGTTTTTCAACCAGCGCCTGACCGAGCTGCTCACTTCGCTGAGCGACTACACCGCCGGCGTGCTGCTGGTGTTGCTGGCGTCCACGGTCTGGACGTTCTACGCCCTGGGACAGAAGCAATTACTGACGGTGTGGAATTCGTTGCAGGTGATGATGGTGATCTATCTGTTCTGTGGGCTGCTGTTGACGCCGTGGGTCCATCCGCTCGAAGCACTGCAACTCAACCCTCTGCAAGGCTGGCTGCTGTTGGCGTGCTGCATGAACACGCTGATTGCCTATGGCGCGTTCGCCGAGGCTTTGGCGCATTGGGAAGCCTCACGGGTGAGCGCGACGCTGGCAATCACACCGCTGGTGACCTTCGGGGCAGTGGCCGTTGCCGCCTGGGTATGGCCCGATTTCGTGCAGGCCGAGACGATCAATGGCCTGGGGTATGGCGGGGCGGTGCTGGTGGTGTTGGGGTCGGCGCTGGTGGCCTTGGGCCCGTCGCTGATCACCGGGCTGCGGGCGCGGCGTGCGCGGATGGCGGCCGGCTAGACCGCGTTGCTGCCATCGCGAGCAGGCTCGCTCCCACAGGTGACTTCCCCCACCTGTAGGAGCGGGCTTGCCCGCGATGGCAGTGTGTCAGACGCTGAACAATCAGCCCTTGGCCCCAGCCTCCAGCATATTTTCCGGTCTGACCCAGGCATCGAACTCTTCATCGGTCAGATACCCCAGCTGCAACGCCGCCTCGCGCAAGGTCAGCCCCTCGGCATAGGCCTTCTTGGCGATTTCCGCCGACTTGTCGTAGCCGATATGCGGGTTCAGCGCGGTGACCAGCATCAGCCCGCGTTCCAGGTGTTCAGCCATTTTCCCGGCATCCGGCTCCAGCCCGGCAATGCAATGCTGCTGGAAGTTGCTGCAGCCATCGCCCAGCAGGCGGATCGATTGCAGCAGGTTGTGGATGATCACCGGTTTGAACACGTTCAGTTGCAGGTGCCCCTGACTCGCCGCGAAACCGACGGCGACATCGTTGCCCAAGACCTGGCAGGCCAGCATCGACAGCGCTTCGCACTGGGTCGGGTTGACCTTGCCAGGCATGATCGAACTGCCGGGTTCGTTGGCCGGCAACTTCACCTCGGCGAAACCGGCACGTGGGCCGGAACCCAGCAGGCGCAGGTCGTTGGCGATTTTCATCAGGGTCACGGCGAGGGTTTTCAGCGCGCCCGACAGGGTGGTCAGCGGTTCATGGCCGGCCAGCGCGGCGAACTTGTTCGGGGCGGTGACAAACGGCAGGCCGGAGAGCGCCGCCAGTTCGGCGGCGATGGCTTCGGCGAAACCGTGTGGCGAGTTCAATCCGGTGCCGACCGCCGTGCCGCCCTGGGCCAGTTCACAGACGGCCGGCAGTGCGCTGCGGATCGCCCGTTCGCTGTAATCCAGCTGTGCGATGAACCCCGAGAGTTCCTGGCCGAAGGTGATCGGCGTTGCATCCATCATGTGGGTGCGACCGGTCTTGACCAGCTTCATGTGGCGCGCGGCCAACTCCGCCAGCCCGCCGGAAAGTTCGCTGATCGCCGGCAGCAAATGCTGCTGCACCGCCTGGACGGCCGCAATGTGCATGGCGGTGGGGAAACAGTCGTTGGAGCTCTGGGAGCGGTTGACGTGATCGTTGGGGTGCACCGGCGACTTGCCGCCACGCGGGTTGCCGGCAAGTTCGTTGGCACGCCCGGCGATCACCTCGTTGACGTTCATGTTGCTCTGGGTGCCACTGCCGGTCTGCCAGACCACCAGCGGGAACTGGTCGTCGTGCTGGCCGTCGAGCACTTCGTCGGCGGCCTGTTCGATCAGGCGGGCGATATCGGCAGGCAGGTCGCCGTTGCGATCGTTGACTCGCGCCGCGGCTTTCTTGATCAGCGCCAATGCGTGCAGCACCGCCAGCGGCATGCGTTCGTTGCCGATGGCGAAGTTGATCAGCGAGCGTTGCGTCTGAGCGCCCCAGTAGGCTTCTTCCGGGACTTCAACCTGGCCCAGGCTGTCGGTTTCGATACGGCTCATCGTGCTCACTCCTGAAGGTCCAATTGCGCAGTTTAGGCCGTGCATGCCGGCCGTGGTTCCATCGGTCTGGTTTTCGACCATTCAACCCTTCTAAATCAGGCGCGGCAAGGCTTGGGGTTGAGTGACACACTTTTTTAGGCGCAGAATGGTCGCCCTTGGGGTTTTACCTCGCCTGCTAGAAAAGGAAACTCGATGACTCGTCTTCGTGCCATCTGTACCGCGGTTGCACTGGTTTGCGCCAGCGGCCCTGTTTTTGCCGATACCGCCAGCCACAATGCCAGTGCCGAGGCTTTCCTGACCCTGGCGCACGCTGACAAGCTCGGCACTCCGGTGTACATGCAAGTGCAGCAGATGTTCGCTCAACGCTTTGCCCAGACCAAAGCGCCCGAGTCGAAAAAAGCCTTGCTGGAAACCTACCAGGCCAAGGCCAACGCCGCGCTGGACCAGGCCATTGGCTGGAACAAGCTCAAGCCGGACATGGTCAAGCTCTACACCACCAACTTCAGCGAATCCGAGCTGAAAGACCTGGTCGCGTTCTACCAGTCGCCACTGGGCAAGAAAGTCCTGGAAAAAATGCCACAGCTGACCCAGCAATCGGCCCAGATGACCCAGGCCAAGCTGGAAAGCGCGGTGCCGGTGGTGAACAAGCTGCTGGCCGACATGACGGCCGAGCTGGAGCCGAAGGCTGCCGCTCCTGCCAAGAAAAAGCCTTGAGCGGAGCCCGGGCATGACCATGCAACAACGCATCGAATCGACGTTGGGCCTGCTACAGCCCGACTACCTGCAAGTGCTGGATGAAAGCCACATGCACAGCCGTGGGGTGCAAACCCATTACAAGGCGGTGGTGGTCAGCCAGCAGTTCGAAGGACTCAATCGCGTCAAGCGCCACCAGAAGGTCTACGGCACGCTCGGCGAGCTGATGGGCGAGTTCCATGCGTTGGCGCTGCATACCTATACCCCGCAGGAATGGGCACAGATCGACACGGCTCCGGCCTCGCCGACCTGCGCTGGCGGCAGCAAGCATTGACCCCTGGTTTTTTGCTAGAATCCGCAACGCGCCGCTGACCCGGCGCGTTTTTTTTTGAATCCGGTTCACCCCTTACGAGGGTAGCCACCTGGAGAATCACCCATGACACAACAGATTGTCGTGGCGGCACTGTATAAGTTCGTCACCCTGGAAAACTACGTCGAGCTGCGCGAGCCCTTGCTGCAAGCCATGGTCGACAACGGCATCAAGGGCACGCTGCTGATCGCCGAGGAAGGCATCAACGGCACCGTCTCCGGCAGCCGCGAAGGCATCGATGGCCTGCTGGCCTGGCTCAAGAACGACCCGCGCATGATCGACATCGATCACAAGGAGTCGTACTGCGACGAGCAGCCGTTCTACCGCACCAAGGTCAAGCTGAAAAAAGAAATCGTGACCCTGGGTGTCGACGGTGTAGACCCGAACAAAAAGGTCGGCACCTATGTCGAGCCGCAGGACTGGAACGCGCTGATCAGCGATCCCGAAGTGCTGTTGATCGATACCCGCAACGACTACGAAGTGTCGATTGGCACCTTCGAAGGCGCCATCGATCCGAAGACCACCAGTTTTCGTGAATTTCCCGACTACATCAAAGCCAACTTCGACCCGGCCGTGCACAAGAAGGTCGCGATGTTCTGCACGGGCGGCATTCGCTGCGAGAAGGCTTCCAGCTACATGCTCAGCGAAGGCTTCGACGAGGTCTATCACCTCAAGGGCGGCATTCTGAAGTACCTCGAAGAGGTGCCACAGGAAGAAACCAAATGGCAGGGCGACTGCTTCGTCTTCGACAACCGCGTGACCGTGCGTCATGACCTCAGCGAAGGTGACTACGATCAATGTCACGCCTGCCGCACGCCGGTTAGTGTGCAAGACCGCGCATCCGAGCACTATGTGGCCGGTATCAGTTGCCCGCATTGCTGGGATAACCTGAGCGAGAAGACCCGGCGCAGCGCGATTGACCGGCAGAAGCAGATCGAATTGGCCAAGGCTCGCAACATGCCTCACCCGATCGGCTACAACTACAAGCAAACCCCTTCCGAGGCCTGAACCATGTCTGCACGCCGCCTGCTCTATGTGATGGACCCGATGTGTTCCTGGTGCTGGGGCTTTGCGCCAGTGGCCAAAGCGCTGGTCGAGCAGGCACAGGCGGCCGGTGTGGAAGTACACCTGGTAGTGGGCGGCTTGCGCACCGGTAGCGGCTCGGCGCTGGAACCAACCACCCGTCGCTATATTCTCGAGCATTGGCAAGCGGTCACCGAGGCCACGGGCCAACCGTTCAAGACCGAAGGTGCGTTGCCCGAAGGTTTTGTCTACGACACCGAGCCGGCCTGCCGTGCGCTGGTCACCGCACGCAGCCTGGCACCGGATTGCGCATGGACACTGCTCGGCCTGATCCAGCAGGCGTTCTACGTCGAGGGTCGCGACGTCACCCACGCCAGCGTGCTGGTGGAACTGGCGGAACAGGCGGGCGTGCCGCGCATCGAGTTCGCGGCCGCGTTCGACCGGGCCGACATGCACACGGCGACGGCCGCCGACTTCACCTGGGTCCAGGACCTGGGCATCGCCGGCTTTCCGACCCTGCTGGCCGAACGTGACGGCCAACTGGCCTTGCTGACCAATGGTTACCAGCCCCTGAGCGTCCTGTCACCGTTGCTCGGCCGCTGGCTGGAGCGCGCCGCCTGTGCATGACCGGCACGATGAAACAGCCGCCACCAGGCGTGTCGATCGACTGAGCTGGGCGGAAATACGCCGCCTGGCCCTGCAACACAAGAAAGCCCTGTGGATCGCCAATGGCGTCGCCTTGCTGGCGACGCTGTGCAGTGTGCCCATCCCCTTGCTGCTGCCGTTGCTGGTGGACGAAGTGCTGCTGGGGCACGGCGACTCTGCGCTGAAGGTCATGAACCACCTGCTGCCGCAGGGCTGGCAGAAAGCGGCGGGGTACATCGGCCTGATGCTGCTGGTGACCTTGTTGCTGCGCTGCGCGGCCCTGTTGTTCAACGTGGTGCAGGCCAGGTTGTTCGCGGCCCTGGCCAAGGACATCGTGTACCGCATCCGCACCCGGTTGATCGAGCGGCTCAAACGCATCTCACTGGGCGAATACGAAAGCCTGGGCAGCGGCACCGTGACCACGCACTTGGTGACCGATCTGGATACCCTGGACAAATTCGTCGGCGAAACCCTCAGCCGTTTCCTCGTGGCCATGCTGACCCTGGTCGGCACCGCGAGCATCCTGATCTGGATGCACTGGAAACTGGCGCTGCTGATCATGCTGTTCAACCCGCTGGTGATCTACGCCACGGTGTTGCTGGGCAAGCGGGTCAAACATCTGAAGAAGCTCGAGAACGACAGTACCTCGCGATTCACCCAGGCGCTGACCGAAACCCTCGATGCCATCCAGGAAGTCCGCGCCGGCAACCGCCAGGGCTTCTTCCTCGGACGCCTCGGCCAGCGTGCACGGGAAGTGCGGGACTACGCCGTGACGTCGCAATGGAAAACCGATGCCTCGAACCGGGCCAGCGGTTTGCTGTTCCAGTTCGGCATCGATATCTTCCGTGCCGCCGCCATGCTCACGGTGTTGTTCTCCGACCTGTCCATCGGCCAGATGCTCGCGGTATTCAGCTACCTGTGGTTCATGATCGGTCCGGTGGAGCAATTGCTGAACCTGCAATACGCCTACTACGCGGCCGGTGGTGCGCTGTCGCGGATCAACGAATTGCTGGCCAGGGCCGACGAGCCCGAATACCCGGGCGGTGTCGATCCGTTCGTCGGTCGCGAGACCGTCGGCATCGAAGTCCAGGGGCTGAGTTTTGGCTACGGCGACGAACTGGTGTTGAACCAGATGAACCTGTCGATTGCCCCCGGTGAAAAAGTCGCGATCGTCGGTGCCAGCGGTGGCGGCAAGAGCACGCTGGTGCAATTGTTGCTGGGCCTGTATACGCCACTGGCCGGAACGATCCGCTTCGGCGGATCGACCCAGCAGGAAATCGGCCTGGAAACCGTGCGGGAAAACGTCGCCGTGGTCCTGCAACACCCGGCGCTGTTCAACGATACCGTGCGGGCCAACCTGACCATGGGCCGTGACCGCAGCGACGAAGCCTGTTGGCAGGCCCTGGAAATCGCCCAGTTGCACGCCACCATCCGCGAGCTGCCCAATGGCCTGGACAGCGTCGTCGGCCGTTCCGGCGTGCGTTTGTCCGGCGGCCAACGGCAGCGGCTGGCGATTGCGCGAATGGTGCTGGCGGAGCCCAAGGTGGTGATTCTCGACGAAGCCACCTCGGCCCTGGATGCCGCCACCGAATACAACCTGCACCAGGCGTTGGCGCGGTTCCTGAGCCAGCGCACCACGCTGATCATTGCCCACCGCCTGTCAGCGGTGAAGCAGGCCGACCGGGTCCTGGTGTTCGACGGCGGGCAGATTGCCGAGGATGGCGACCATCAGCAACTGATTGCCGATGGCGGGTTGTACGCCAAGCTCTACGGGCATTTGCAGCAGTTGTAGGTCATTGCCACAGTACCTGCAGGGCGTCGGCGGCGCCGTCATGACCGAACGCCTTGATCACCACCGAGCAGCTGTTGCACGGCGGCATGGTGGTGGCCACGTCGACCGAGGCCAGCAGGTTGTTCTGCGGGTACTTTTCCCGGAGTGTGCTGATCAGCTTGGCTTCGCTGTCCAGGGAGGTCGGGCGGCGGGTCATCTGCGGTGTGTAGGCATCGATGTCCTTGATGGTGTGGGGAATGGCCAGTACCTTTCCATCGCTTGAGAGGTTCAGCGACGTTCGGGGGAAGGTCTGGCCGAAGTCGACATTGAAGTAAGTGGTGCCGTTGACGATCACCCCATCGGGCGGAAAAGGAGCCTTGAACAGCGGCAGCTCTCCGGTGAGTCCCAGTCCTCCCGACACACTGACATAGACCTCGCGTTTGCCCTCAGCGGTGAGCACGTCCGCGAACGCAATGTTCCTCGGATTCTGCGATTGAAAATTGGCCGGGAGCAGCGCCTGGAACCTGTCCATGGCCTTGTTGATCTTCAAGTCACTGTTCCTCTCGACGGTGATGGTCTTTTCGCTGAACAAGGTGTCGAAGATCTCTGCGGTCCGTTGGCGAAAGGTGTCCGAAGCGTTGCGGCTGCGGGACCAGGAGGCCGCGCCGTCCGCCAGCTGGGTCACGATCATTCGCGTTCGATGGTCGAACAGCACCGCTTCGCCCGGACTGGTGTCGACCTTGAGCCACTTGAGCCCGTCCGGCGGGTTGGCGTGACCGCCAATGGGAATCGCAATGTCGTCCATGGTTTTCATCGCACGCTCGACGGCGCTTGCGCCATGAATCCTGGCCATGTTGTTGGCGTTCAGGGAGCCGGTGTAGACGGTCTTCAATTCGTCGGCAAGGTCAGCGGGCAGGGTTTGTGCCGTGTGCAGGGTCAGCGGTGCGAAGACGCCTGTCCCTGCACGGCGCTCGGCGACATAGAAATCTCCCGGGCCCAGGCGGGTGAAGACATAGTGCTTGGGCTCATTGAGGGCGGGGACGACGATGGCGCCTGTCTCCAGGCTATCGAAACGGTTGCCGCGGCGGATCCGCACCTTGATCCGTCCGTAGATGCCTTTCTGGAACAACAGGCGGGCATTGAGCCGCTTGTACGTGCGCAGGGCATTGAGCAGCAATGGCCGCGTTACGAAAGCCGGCGTATAGACCCTGTCGCCGAACCACTCGGCAAAGCCCTTGCCCGGGTCATGGCTGCCAGGGGGCGGCGTCGGTGCCGGGGTGTGGGTGACATAGCGGGTAGTGCAAACGGTGTCGGGGCCGTCCATGCGCCGTGTCCGGCAGGGGAGGTGCTTGTAGATCGACTGATCGTCGATCAGGTCGGCACGGCGCAGTTGATCGCCGTCCAGGCGATAGGGGATGTCATCGATCAGCAGCGTGGTACGGCCATCGACCTCAAGCAGTTCACGGACGTGGGCGTGGCCTGGTACCTCTACCAGGGCGTGGGATTTGGTCGCGGGCAGCATATTGAACGTCGAGCGCCCTTGCCTGAGGTTGTCGGGCTGCCGTGGCCCGTAGGGCAGGGACGTCACCGGGTCGACAAGGTGCAAGCGTCTGCCACCCGATGTGCTGGTGTTGCGCACGAGCACGTCATCGATGCCGTTGATCGTTGCCAGTTGATCGCCATTGGACAGCGGTCTCCAACGCCCCGGGTCGCTGACCTGGTAGAGGTGGTCGGCCAGGCGATAGTGGTCTGCCGAATGTCCGATCAGGTGCTTGACGCCTTTTATGCCCAGTCGACCGAGGGTGAAGAGCGAACGGCCGATACCGCTGAACGTCGATTTCAGCAGTGACGGAATGCCGTCCAGCGGGTTCAGGTTTCGCAGCGAAGCGGTGAAGAGTTTGCGGGTCAGCGTTGAATAGGATGGCAGGGTCGCCTTGACGGCCATGCGCGAAGCCCCGCTGCCGAGCCTGGCCAGGCGCATCGAGCCGGAAATGAATTTGCCGATGGGCAAGAAGAATGACGCCAGGTCGAACACCAGTCCCACCCCGCCGATGACCTTCGTCTCGATGTCGTCCGACATCAGGTCCTCGATGCTGCCCCAGAAGGGCGCGAACGCTTTGACAGTGGCAATGAACGTCTCCCGACGCTGCTTGCCCTCGGCCCTGAGGGTGTCGAAGGCCGTCAGGCCGCGGGCCTGCAGACGCAGATGATGTTCGTCGACGAACAGATACTTCGCTGCAATGCGCTGAGCGATCGCCTGCAGTCTCGGCGTCAGTGCCATGGCTTCACCGATCACAATCGAGTCGGCGGGAACCGTTGCCGGGATGTGCGCCATGCTGTCGAGGCAGCCTACGCAATACGCCCTGGCGGCTGGCACCCTGCCATGAACGTGGGCAGACCAGTCCAGCAGGAGCGTTGTGCTCAGGTTCTGCTCAGGGGCGTAGTTCTGGTTGGGAATCGAGGCGTGCAGGGGAAACTCGGTGCGTACGCCATTGATGGTCGAAAACCTCAAGGTGGTTCGCTGGCATATGAAGCCTGCACTCGGGATCACCTCGTAATAGGTGATGATGTGCGCGTGGGTCACCTTGAGCAGGAAACCTTTCCTGGCCCGGACCACCTCCGATTGACCATTTTTCTTGAGGGTCTGTCGCAACCCCAGCACGTGCACGTCACCCTGTTCCAGCGCCCGGCGTTCCGCCAATGGCAATGAAGCCAGCAGGCTGGCGATCAGGGGCTGATAGGCTACCCGCAGGGTCGAGAGGTGCTGCTCAAAGGCGGTGGAAAACTGCGCGTTGATATCCGGCAGTAGCTTGCCGGAAGCAATGGCAACGTCCCCGTGGAACACCGTTCTGTACTCGCCTTGAGGATCCAGGCGTTCCGAGTGGGTCGTTCGCTGGCTGTCGACCCGGAAGGTCTGCCGGGTGGGCGTGGTCCCGTCGGACTGCGTGACGGTCCATCTTTGTCCATCATCGAACTGGCCGTCCACGTAGACGTCGAGAAAACCGTGGCCCGGCAGTTTCAGGGTTGGCACATCCCTGGCGCCTGCGCGGTCCGCAGGGGGGAGGGCGAGCAGCCGGTGGCCGTCGGTTTCGAAGGCCTTCGCCCCCCACAGTTCATCCTTGATCCGCTTGGCCATTTGCAGTCGATCCGGCGGGCGCTCATCCAGCCGCTGCACGGCGTCGCTCAACTGTTCGCTCTGGGCCTCCAGCGCTTCCAGGGCACGCTGAATGTCCTGCGCGTCGTAGTCGGACTGTGCTTTTGCAGTCACCAGTCCCATGCAGACCGCCCATTGCAGTGCTGGACCGATCCTCAGCCGGGTGATGGTTGCAAGCTCTGGCGGCGATGCGCTGGCACTGTGTTCCAGGGGCAGATTGATCAGCGTCTGGAAGGACAGCGGGGTGGCTCGGTCCAGGCCAAGCTCGTCGGCCAGCAGCACACCGTGCATGAAATTCACCCACACCACCGAACTTCTGTAGCGCAGATCGGGCGGAATGTCCGGCACCGAGAAGTCCTTTGAGAGCCAGGTCTGCAGCACTTGCGCCAGGATGACTGATTCCTGGGGGGTGGTGGCCCATCGAACGCGCAGCAGATGCTGCTCGAAATCCTCGCGCAGCGCGTTGTAGCTTTTGCCCCAATGGCTCGGATCCGACCAGTTGAAGCCGGCGAATGCGTCGCTCCGGTCCACTGACGTCGAGTGCAGATAAAAATAGAGCGCCTTGCACACCAGCAGGTACCTGACGCTGACCGGTGTCTGCTCGCCAGGACGCGCACCGTACCACCTGAGCGCTTTGAGCAGGCGGTCCGCCAGATCCTGAGCGGGCTGCGCATCGAGTATCTGTTTGAGGTAGACCGAAGGGCGGGCGCGCAATGCTTCCTGTGAGACGGATCCCAGGGTGTCGCGCGACAAATACCCGATCAACGAAGGCTTGCCGTCCAGGAAGGTCTTGACGGTCTGGACCAGTCGGGTAAGGGTTTCCGTTGTCAGATCGAGATCGAGTCCGGGTGACGTACGCGCGAGCGCTTTGTGGCGTCTTCGATCCCGGGCTGTGGGGGTGAGGAGCCATGTGTCTATATCCGGGCCGTTGTTCAGGCCCAGGGCTTGCCTGGCGCACATTTCTTCGGTGGTGGGTGAATCAGATGCAGTAAAAGGGCTCGTTGGCATGTCGCACTCCTTATAACGCTTTCCCCTCCTGCATGGGAGGAAAGCCGGGCGTGCAGTACATCGGTTTCGAAATGCGCTCGGGTGGTACATATCTACCTTCCGCGCGTGCAGGGCGTGGGCGCAGATCCGTCGCTTGCCGGAATTGAAAACGCCCCCTAGTCTTGCGGTAGCGATTTCGTCCGGAAGACGATCAAGCAGTGCTTAATAAAGGGACCTCATGAATCAAGCGCGGACTCTCGGAACGCCACGGTTGCTGGGCATCGTATGGCCTTTTATTGCCGTGGTGCTGTTTCAGGCGCTGTTGGGCGGCGTCAGCCTTTATGTTCTGTCGGCGGTGCGCGGTTATGTAGCCGGTGAAAGCCTTTGGTCGAAGGGCCAGAAAGACGCGATCTATTACCTCAATCTCTACGCCGACAGTCGTGACGAGACGATCTTTCATAAATTTCAGAATGCTATCGCTGTGCCTCAGGGTGGCCATGAGTTGCGCGTGGCGCTGGATCGTCAGCCTCCTGACATCGAGGCCGCACGGGTGGCGATTCTCAAGGGCGGCAACCACCCGGATGACGTTTCCAGTCTGATCTGGCTGTACCTCAATTTTCGTCACTTCAGTTACCTGGAAAAGGCCATAGACCGTTGGACTGTGGGGGACGCTTACCTGGTCAAGCTCGATGAAGTTGCCCGGGAGATGCACCAGAACATCACCGCTGCTCAGGCCTCCGACGCTGACATTCAACGCTGGAAGGCGCAGATTTTTGCCATCAACGACGAGGTCACACCGGCGGCGAGAGCGTTCAGCGATGCATTGGGGGAGGGCTCGCGGGTCATTCTTCGCCTGTTGCTGATCACCAACCTTGCCACCGCCCTGGGCCTGATCGTCCTGGCCCTGATGCGCACCCATAAGCTGCTCAAGCAACGCCATGCATTTGCCGACGCCTTGCAGTTGGAGAAAGATCGGGCACAGATCACCCTGCAATCGATCGGTGACGGTGTGATCACCACGGATGTGGCAGGTGCCATCACCTACATGAACCCGGCGGCCGAGGCCCTGACCCACTGGAAAGCCGAACAGGCCAGCGGCCTGCCCCTGGCTGCGTTGTTCAATGTGCTGGACGAAAACGCCCAGGCCGAGGGCTTCACACTGATCGAACGCATCCAGAGCGGCCAGCTCACCGGCGGCAGTGAACACTCCAAGCTGATCCAGCGCCTGGATGGCAGCACGGTGTCGGTCACCCTGGTGGGGGCGCCTATCCGCAATGCCGGCAAAGTCAGCGGCACGGTGCTGGTCCTGCACGACATGACCCAGGAACGGCAGTACATCGCCAACCTGTCCTGGCAGGCGACCCACGATGCCTTGACCGGCCTGGCCAATCGCCGCGAGTTCGAATATCGCCTGGAACAGGTGCTGCACGGTCTGACCCGACTGCCAGCGCGCCATGCGCTGATGTTCCTCGATCTGGATCAATTCAAGCTGGTCAACGACACCTGTGGTCATGCCGCCGGGGACGAGCTGCTGCGGCATATCTGCGCGCTGTTGCAATCGGGTTTGCGCGAGGGCGACACCCTGGCCAGGCTCGGCGGCGACGAGTTCGGCATCCTGCTGGAGAATTGCGCCCCGGAAGCGGCGGAAAAAATTGCCGAGAGCCTGCGTCAGACCGTGCAAAACCTGCATTTCGTCTGGAAAGGCCGACCATTCGTCACCACCGTGAGCATCGGGCTGGTCCACGTCAACCAGCACCCGACCACCCTCGAAACCTCACTGCGCGCGGCTGACATGGCGTGCTACATGGCCAAGGAAAAGGGTCGAAACAGGGTTCAGGTGTATCACGCCGATGACTCGGAACTGTCCCTGCGCTTCGGTGAGATGGCCTGGGTCCAGCGTCTGCACATGGCGCTGGAGGAAGACCGCTTCTGTCTGTACGCCCAGGAAATTGCGGCCCTGGGGCAGGCCGAACAGGGCAGCGGCCATATTGAAATCCTGTTGCGCCTGCATGATGAAGCCGGTCGCATGATTCTCCCTGACAGTTTCATCCCGGCCGCCGAGCGTTATGGCCTGATGAGCTCCCTTGATCGCTGGGTCGTGCAGAACGTATTCAAGATCATTGCCCAGTGCATCGCCGAGCGAAACAAGGGGCCATTGGCCATGTGTGCGATCAATCTGTCAGGCAGCACCATCGGAGACGAGGCGTTCCTCGATTTCCTGCGTGAGCAGTTCGTGGCCTACGCGATACCGCCTGAAATGATTTGTTTTGAAATCACTGAAACCAGCGCAATTTCCAATCTTGGCAGCGCAATCAGATTTATCAACGAGCTCAAAGGCTTAGGTTGTCATTTTTCGCTGGATGACTTTTGTGCCGGAATGTCCTCATTCGCTTACTTGAAACATTTGCCTGTAGACTTCCTGAAGATCGACGGGAGTTTCGTAAAGGATATGCTGGACGACCCGATTAACCGCGCCATGGTCGAGGTGATCAATCACATCGGCCATGTCATGGGTAAGCGTACGATTGCCGAGTTTGTTGAAACGCCCCAGATCGAGCAGGCATTGCTGGAAATCGGGGTGGATTACGCTCAAGGGTATGTCATTGAGCGCCCGCATCTGTTTACCTGCGATAGTCTGCAATGTCGTCCTGCCAGGCCTCAACCTTTGCTGTTCAAGGCGCCTGGCACGTTCCGTTGAAATCTCTCGCTGATCCTTACAATCACAATCAGAAGGAACCCGACAGTGATCGACTCATTCAACCGAACCGGACCCCTCATGGAAGCTGCAAGTTACCCCGCCTGGGCTCAGAAACTGATCCAGGACTGCAGCGAGAGTAAACGCCGGGTCGTCGAGCACGAATTGTACAAGCGCATGCGCGATAACAAGCTCAGCGCCAGGACCATGCGTCACTACCTGATCGGTGGCTGGCCGGTGGTAGAACAATTCGCGCTCTACATGGCCCAGAACCTGACCAAGACCCGCTTCGCCCGCCATCCCGGCGAGGACATGGCGCGTCGCTGGCTGATGCGCAACATTCGTGTGGAACTGAACCACGCCGACTACTGGGTGCACTGGAGTCGCGCACATGGCGTCAGCCTCGAGGACTTGCAGGCGCAGCAGGTTGCGCCTGAACTTCACGCCCTGAGCCACTGGTGCTGGCACACCAGTTCGGCGGACTCGCTGATCGTCGCTATTGCCGCCACCAACTACGCCATTGAAGGCGCGACCGGAGAGTGGTCGGCGCTGGTCTGTTCGACGGGCGTGTATGCGGCGGCGTTTCCCGAGGAGGATCGCAAGCGGGCCATGAAGTGGCTGAAGATGCATGCCCAGTATGACGACGCCCATCCTTGGGAAGCGCTGGAAATCATCTGCACGCTGGCCGGGATGAACCCGAGCAAATCCCTGCAGGGCGAGTTGCGTCAGGCCATCTGCAAAAGCTACGACTACATGTACCTGTTCCTGGAGCGCTGCATGCAACTGGAGCACACGGAAAAGACTTCGGTGACCCGTGAGCGCATGGCACTGGCCGAAGGCTGATCAGCCAACGCCACCCTGAAAAAAGCCCGCCCCTCTATGGACAGAGGGGCGGGCTTTTTCATGAGCGAGCGTTGCTCAGGTACTGATTTTCAAGCCGATCAGCCCGGCCACGATCAACGCCACGCTGGCGAGCCTGAACAGCGCCATGGACTCGCCAAACAGGATGATACCGGCGATGACCGTGCCGACGGCCCCGACGCCGGTCCAGATCGCATAGGCGGTGCCCAGCGGCAACTCCTTCATGGCCAGGCCCAGCAGGCCCAGGCTGATGGCCATGGCGGCCACGGTCAGGGCGGTGGGAAGAGGGCGGCTGAAGCCGTCGGTGTATTTCAGGCCGACCGCCCAGCCCACTTCAAACAGGCCGGCAAAGAATAGAATGATCCAGGACATGACAGACCTCCATCGATGACGGGGTCGTCCCCAGAGTAATGACTCGAATGAGCCGCAAGGTCGTCCTCGCGTTGCGCCATAGAGTGCCCATCATTAAACCGGGGATCAAGCGTGGACTCAGTCCGTGGCCTGTTGCCCTGCGGTGTCGCGATCCTGCTTCTCGCTCATCCGGCGGAAATACGTCGAGAGCAATGCCCCGGAAATATTGTGCCAGACGCTGAACAGCGCACTGGGCACGGCCGCCAGCGGCGAAAAGTGTGCGCTCGCCAGCGCGGCGCCCAGGCCGGAGTTCTGCATGCCGACCTCCAGGGCCAGGGACTTGCGCTGGGCCAGGGGCAGCTTGAACAGGCGCCCGGTGAAATAGCCCAGCAGGTAACCGAAGCTGTTGTGCAGCATCACCACCGCCATGATCAGCAGGCCGGACTCGGCGATTTTCGCCTGGCTGGCCGCGACGACTGCCGCGACGATGATCACGATGCTCACCACCGACACCAGCGGCAGCACGTCCACTGCGTGGCGAACCCGGTCACCGAGCAGACGCTGGGCGACCACGCCGAGCACGATCGGCAGCAGCACCACTTGCAGGATCGACCAGAACAGCTCCATGAACGAGACCGGCAACCAGGCCGAGGCCAGCAGCCAGATCAGCGCCGGCGTCAGCAGCGGGGCGAGGAGAGTGGTGACGGCGGCGATGGCCACCGACAGCGCCAGGTCACCACGCGCCAGCCAGGTCATCACGTTCGACGAGGTGCCGCTTGGGCAGCAACCGACCAGAATCACGCCAACGGCGATTTCCGGTGGCAGGTGGAAAGCCTGGCAGAGCAACCACGCCACGCCGGGCATGATCACGAAATGAGCGACAACCCCCAGAGCCACGCGCCAGGGATGGCGGGCGACTTCGGCGAAGTCTTCGAGTTTCAGGGTCAGGCCCATGCCGAACATCACCAGCCCCAGCAGCGGCACAATGGCGCCTTTCAGGTTGATGAACCACCCGGGTTGCAGGAACGCCACCACGGCGAAAATCAGGACCCAGTAAGCGAAGGTGTTGCCGACGAAGCGACTCAATGCAGCCAGTGCACGCATGGCCTGTTCCTTATTCAGTAAGCATCAAAACCTAGTGGGAGCGGGTTTGCCCACTCCCACAGCAAGCGCTAGATCCCCTGCGGCATCTCTTCCCCACCCAGCGCTTCCACCAGTGCCGGCAGGAAGTCGCCGAAGGTCAGCATCATCAGGGTGAAGCTGGCGTCCAGCTGGCCGAGGGCTTCGTCGCCACCGTCCTGTTCCGCCTGGTCCTGCAGCAGGTCTTCGAACTTCAGGCGCTTGACCACCATCTTGTCGTCGAGGACGAAAGACAGTTTGTCCTGCCAGGCCAGCGACAACTGAGTGACCACCTTTCCGGTGCTCAGGTGCAGCTGGATTTCTTCGCTGGTCAGGTCCTGGCGCTTGCAGCGCACGATGCCGCCGTCTTCGTGGGTGTCGCGCAGTTCGCATTCGTCCAGCACGAAGAAGTCGTCTGCGGCTTTCTGAGTGGTGACCCACTCGGTCATGATGGCGGTCGGGGCCATCTTCACGGTCAGCGGACGTACCGGCAGGGTGCCGATGACTTCACGCAAGGTCGACAGCAGGTCTTCGGCGCGTTTCGGGCTGGCCGAGTTGACCAGGATCAGGCCCTGTTTCGGCGCGATGGCGGCGAAGGTCGACGAGCGACGGATAAAGGCGCGAGGCAGGAAGGCCTGGATGATTTCATCCTTGATCTGGTCGCGTTCCTTTTTGTAGACCTTGCGCATTTGCTCGGCTTCGATCTCTTCAACCTTTTCCTTCACCGCGTCACGCACGACGCTGCCCGGAAGAATGCGTTCTTCCTTGCGCGCGGAAATCAACAGGAAGTCGCCGCTGACGTGCACCAGAGGCGCATCCTCACCCTTGCCGAAGGGCGCGGTGAAACCGTAGGTGGTCAACTCCTGGCTTGCACAGGGACGCGCCAGTTTGGTGGCCAGTGCAGTTTCCAACGCCTCGGCATCAAAAGGCAGATCTTGGGTCAGGCGATAGATAAGCAGGTTTTTGAACCACATGGGGCGAGTCTCTCCTTTATACAAAGTGGGGCATTATTCTCTTCGTGGCGCCATAGGCCAACCCTTCTCTAAGCCTTTGGAAGGCCTGAAAAAATTATTTAAAAAAGTGCTTGCCAGAGGTGGGGCTGCTCCGTAGAATGCGCGCCACACCGAAAGTGAAGGGTGATTAGCTCAGCCGGGAGAGCGTCTGCCTTACAAGCAGAATGTCGGCGGTTCGATCCCGTCATCACCCACCATTCGCTTCCAGTGTTACGCGCAGCGGTAGTTCAGTCGGTTAGAATACCGGCCTGTCACGCCGGGGGTCGCGGGTTCGAGTCCCGTCCGCTGCGCCATATTCGGTTACCTGGAACACTGAACGCCAGGTCACCAACGAAAAGCCCGCTGATGCGGGCTTTTTTTCGCCTGTTGTTTCTGCAGGTCGTATCGGATCACGGGTTTTCAGATTTTTTTGAGATATTTATCAATTAAATCAACACATTATGAAAATCTGTGGCACAATGCGCCCCGCAACGAAGGTACAGGGTGATTAGCTCAGCCGGGAGAGCGTCTGCCTTACAAGCAGAATGTCGGCGGTTCGATCCCGTCATCACCCACCACTTGCTTTCAACGCTACGCGCAGCGGTAGTTCAGTCGGTTAGAATACCGGCCTGTCACGCCGGGGGTCGCGGGTTCGAGTCCCGTCCGCTGCGCCATATTCGGTCACCTGGAGCACTGAACGCCAGGTCACCACGGAAAAAGCCCGCTTTTTAGCGGGCTTTTTGCTGTCTGGCGTTTGGCGTTTTTCGCGTCGCCGCGCCGCCTGTTTCAGAGCGTGATCGACGTGGCCGGATAAAACAGCACGTTGAGCACGAACAGGATCATCCAGAAGCCGATTTCCAGCGTCTCGGTGATGGGTTGGATGCGTTTGATCGCGCCGTAGACATGCACCACGAACATCAGGCTGAACACCACGAAAAGCAAATCGAAGGCATAGCTGAAGTACGTACCGGTGCTGGCCGAGCGCAGCATCGCCACTTCGATGACCAGGATGAACGCGCCCAGGCAGCGGCCGAAATAGATCGCCAGATGCGGGTGCTCGGGAATCGTCCAGCGCATTGCACGGGCCCAGGCAAGGGGCGCGATGAAAATCGGCAGGGCGAAGAACAGCGTCGTACAGGCCATCAAGAGGGTGATGTAATAGTGACTGTACTGGGCGTAGTAACCAAGCATGTGGGAACTCCTTTTCGTTGAGGCTGCCGATCCGGCGCACCGGCGCAGGATTGCAGCCGCACAGCGCAGCGTCCAACGCAAGATGGCTACTTGAGACCAAAAGACAACGGGCTCGGGTACACCGAGTTAATACGGAAGTCGCGGTACGCCTGACATGCTTTTCGCCACGCTAAATCCTTACCTCCAGGTGTTACTTCGATACCGTTCTGCACCCTTTTGGAACCTCGTTTTGAGCCATTAGGTAGCAATCGTCACCTGTTCGGGGCGGGCGCACCCGTTCACCTTCGCGCCAAGATTGTTCATATAAATCATTTAAATCAATTGTTTGGGCCGCTCGGTCGACGCCTGGCACGCATTGTGCTTTTTGCATCCGTGGATAATTGGATACAAAAATTCAAAAGGTGCCGCCATGCAATTCGCTCCCGCTTTCGTTGAACGTCAGCCCCTGACCGCCGAGGAAGAGGCCTACAACTTTCTCCTCGAAGCGATCTGTTGCGGCCGTTACCGCAAGGGCGACCGGCTGATTGCCGAGGACATCGCCGGTGAAATCGGGATGAGCCGCATGCCGGTGCGCGAAGCGTTTCGCCGCCTCGATGCACAGGGTCTGGTCACGCTGCGGCCCAACCGTGGGGCGATCGTCAGTGGCCTGGATATCGACGAATTGCACGAAGTGTTCGAGATGCGCAGCGCTCTCGAAGGCCTGGCCGTGCGGGTGGCCGTGGCCCATATCGGCGAGCGCCAGCTGGCGGCGTTGGAACGCCTGCTCGACGAAATGGATGACTACCGCGACGAAAGCGCCGAATGGGTCAGCCGCCACCGCAAGTTCCATGAATACCTGTGCAGCCTCAGCGGCCGGCCCCGGCTGCTGAAGCAGATTTCGGCCCTGTATTCGCTGATCGAGGCGCCCATGCGCCTGTGGTTGCAGCACGTCGACAAACCCCTGAGTGCGCGCCAGGAGCACGCCGTGATCCTCGATGCAATTCGCGCTGGCAATGCCGAACAGGCCGAGGCGGTGGTGCGCGAGCACATCGAAGGCACAGTCCCGGAGCTGATCAAATTCCTGCAAACAGAAAAATAAGCCTCGAAGCGGGCCTGAGCCCGACCCTGTTGTGACTTTGAGTACTGCCCCCGTTACTAACCGAACTGGAGTGTCTGGTCATGCACAAAACAAGCGCCTTGCTTGCCGCGGTATCCCTTGGACTTTGCGCACAGTGGGCGCTTGCTGCCCCCGTGGTGCCGGAGCGATTACAGACGGTCGACAAGCTCACGTACTGCTCGGGCATGGATTCGCCGCCTCTGGTGTCGTTCGACGAGGCGCAGAAGCCCAAGGGCCTGACGGTCGACCTCGGCGAGGAAATTGCCAGGCGCCTGGGCAACAAGCAGGTGACGTGGCGGGTGATTCCGTTCTCCGGGTTGCTGCCGGCGCTGCTTGCCCGGCAATGCGACATGATCGTCGACCAGTTGTTTGACAAGCCCGAGCGCCGCGAGGTGATCGACATCGTCAATTACATGTATTCGAGTCAGGCGGTGGTGGTGCCCAAGGGCAACCCGAAACACATCAGGACGCTGGACGATTTGTCCACGCACAAGGTGGCCGTGCTGAACGGCTCGACCATCAAGACCCTGCTCGACGCACAGAACGACACCCTGGCCAAGGCGGGCAAGGCACCGATGAAACTGGTGGTCTACAACACGGACACCGACGCCTTCCAGGCCTTGCGCATCAACCAGGTCGACGCCTACGGCACCACGGTGGAAACCGCCGGTTACTACGCGGCCATGGCCCCGGATCTGTTCGAGGAAGGGGTGCCGGCGTTCAGCCGGATTCTCACCGGCCTGGGTATTCGCAAGGACGACCCGCAACTGACGGCGGCGGTGCAGCAGATCATCGGCGACATGCGCAGTGACGGCAGCTACACCCGACTGCTCGCCAAATGGCATGTGGACAGCGACAAACTCGACTGAGGCGTGCCCCTGATGAATTTCAATTGGGATGTGTTCTGGCAGTACCTGTTGCAACCCAGCGGGGTCTACCTCACCGGGCTCTGGCTGACGTGCCTGATCAGTGTGCTGGCGATGTTGATGGGCTGTGCGCTGGGGCTGGTGGCGGCGCTGATGCGCTTGTCACGCAACCCCTTGCTGCACCTGCCGGTGCGCTTTTACGTGTGGCTGATGCGGGGGACGCCGCTGCTGGTGCAGATTGTCTTTCTCTACACCGCGCTGGCTGCGGGGGGGATTTTCCGCTTCGAGGACCTGGAGCTGTTCGGGCTGGTGGTGCCGGGCAACATCCAGGCGGCAATCATCGCCCTGGGCCTGAATGAAGGCGCCTACATGTCGGAGATCATCCGTGCCGGGATCGGTGCCGTGGACAAGGGCCAGTACGAGGCCGGGCGCTCGCTGGGCATGACCTTCGGCAAGCTGATGCGGCGGATCGTACTGCCGCAGGCGTTCCGGGTGATCGTTCCACCGCTGGGCAACGAATTCAATGTGATGCTCAAGAACACCACCCTGGTCAGCGTGATTGGTGTGCAGGAGTTGCTGCTGAGCACGCAGATGGTGACCTCGGCGACCTTCCGCGTGTTTGAGCTGTACCTGGTGGTGGCGATCTATTTCCTGATGCTGACCACGCTCTGGGGCTTCTTCCAGCGATGGCTGGAAACTCGCTTCGGCCAGTCGGACCGGCCCTCGCCGCCGCCTGCCAGCAGCCGCATGTTCGGCCGCCAGACCCTGAAACTGCTGCGGGGACGCTAAGCATGGCACACGAAGACGTGATCATCGATGCCCAGGACATTCACAAGTCCTTTGGCGATCTGGAGATTCTCAAGGGCGTTTCCCTGCAAGTGCGGCGCGGGGAAGTGGTGGTGCTGATCGGCGCCTCGGGTTCGGGCAAGACCACCTTTATTCGCTGCATCAACCTGCTGGAGGACATCCAGGGCGGACGGATCCGCGTCAATGGCCGGGCCATGGGCTACCGCGAACGCGCGGATGGCAGCCTGGTACGTGATTCGGAGCGCGAAATCGCCCGTCAGCGCCGGGACATCGGCATGGTGTTCCAGCGTTTCAACCTGTTCCCGCACATGACTGCCCTGGAAAACATCATCGAAGCGCCGATCCACGTGCTCGGCGTGCCTCGGGCCCAGGCGCTGGAACACGCCCGCAGCTTGCTGGCGCGGGTTGGCCTGGCGGACAAGGCCGCGCATTACCCGTCGATGCTCTCCGGCGGTCAGCAGCAGCGCGTAGCGATCGCCCGTGCGCTGGCGATGAAACCCCAGGCCATGCTGTTCGACGAGCCCACCAGTGCCCTGGACCCGGAAACCGTGGGCGAGGTGTTGCAAGTGATGAAGGAATTGGCCGAGGAAGGCATGACCATGGTCGTGGTCACCCATGAAATGGGCTTTGCCCGGGAAGTGGCGGACCGTGTGGTGGTGCTCGACCAGGGCGAGTTGATTGAACAAGGGCCGCCGGAACAGATTTTCAGCCGCCCCACCCATCCCCGTACGCAAGCCTTTCTCAGCCGTGTGCTGTGATTTTTTCCAAGGAGTTGTCGATGCGTTTATCCCGTCTTGCCGCAGCCTTGTGCCTGGCCGCCGTTTTGCCCCAGGTGCACGCCGCCGAACCGGTGGTGAAGATGTACAACTGGTCCGACTACATTGCACCGGATACCTTGAAAAATTTCGAGCAGACCAGCGCGATCAAGGTTCAGTACGACATTTTCGACACCAACGAAATGCTCGAGGCCAAGCTGTTGTCCGGTCATTCGGGGTATGACCTGGTCGTGCCTTCGAGCCAGTTCTTGTCCAAGCAGATCCGTGCCGGCGCCTACCAGCCGTTGCAGCGCAACCTGCTGGGTAACTGGAAACACCTCGATCCGCGTTTGATGCAGCGCCTGGAAGCCGCCGACCCTGGCAATCGATACGCTGTGCCTTATATGTGGGGCACGGTGGGCATCGGCTACAACGAGGAAAAAGTCCGCGCTGTCCTGGGCAAGGACGTGGTGCTGGACTCCTGGTCCATGGTCTTCGATCCGGTCAACCTCGCCAAGCTCAAGCGCTGCGGCGTTGCCTTTCTCGATGCGCCGGTGAAGATCATTCCCCAGGCCTTGCTGTACCTGGGCCTGGACCCCAACAGCACCCGCCCCGAAGACTACAAGAAAGCCTCGGCACTGCTGATGAAGCTCAAGCCGTCGGTGACCTATTTCAACTCGTCGAAATACACCGCGGACCTGGCCAACGGCGATATCTGCGTGGCCATCGGCTATTCCGGCGACGTGATGCAGGCCCAGACCCGTGCGAAAGAGGCGGGGAAACAGGCTGACATCCGCTACCTGCTGCCCAAGGAAGGGGTCAACCTGTGGTTCGACATGCTGGCCATTCCCAAGGACGCGGGCAATGCCGCCGGCGCCCATCAGTTGATCGATTACCTGTTGCGCCCCGAGGTGATCGCGCCGGTCAGCGATTACGTGGGCTACGCCAATCCGAACAAGGACGCCACCGCGCTGATGGACCCTAAGGTCAGTAGCAATGCCGGCATCTACCCCGGCGATGAGGTGATCAGCCACGCCTTCGTTTCCGCCGACCTGCCGGATGCGATCCAGCGCCTGATCACCCGCGAGTGGAACCGGATCAAGTCCGGCCAATGAATTGACGAGTGTTTGCCATGTTGAAATTTTCTGCCCATGAGTACCCCTATCCCTCCCAGCGCCAGAGCGTGTTTGCCCGCCGAGGGATGGTCGCCGCCTCGCAGCCCCTGGCCGCCGAGGCCGGCATTGAAATCATGCGTCAGGGCGGCAACGCCATCGATGCGGCCATCGCCACGGCGGCGGCCCTGACCGTGGTCGAACCCACCGGCTGCGGCCTCGGCGGTGACGCGTTTGCGCTGGTCTGGACCCAGGGCCAGTTGCATGGGTTGAACGCCAACGGCCACGCGCCGGCGGCGCTCGACATCGAGGCGGTCAAGGCGGCGGGGCACTCACAGATGCCGTTGTACGGCTGGACCCCGGTCACCGTGCCCGGATGCCCTTCGGCCTGGGCCGAACTGTCCCGGCGTTTTGGCAAGCTGCCGTTTGCCGACCTGCTGCAACCGGCCATCAGCCTGGCGCGCGAGGGCTTTCCCTTGTCGCCGGTGGTCGCCCATCAATGGCAGGTCGCCCTGGATGAATTCAGCCCGCATCGCGACGCGTTGCTTGAGCCCTGGTTCGAGACGTTCCTGATCGACGGTCGAGCGCCCAGGGCCGGCGAATTGTTCCGCAACCCGGCTCAGGCCCGGACGCTGGAAGAACTGGCGGCCACCACCTGTGAAAGCCTGTATCGCGGCGCGCTGGCGCAACGCCTGGATGCCCATTCCCGGGCCACCGGCGGTTACCTGCGTGCCACGGACCTGGCCGATTACCGGGCGCAATGGGTCGAGCCGATCCACATCAACTACCGGGGCGTCGACGTCTGGGAAATCCCGCCGAGTGGCCAGGGCCTAGTGGCCCTGATGACCTTGAAAATCCTCGAAGGCTTCGACTTCGACCACCGTGACAGCCAGCAGACCTGGCACCGACAATTGGAGGCCATGAAGCTGGCCTACAGCGACGGCCTGCACTACATCACCGATCCGCAGCACATGCGTGTGGCGGTGGCTGACCTGCTCAGCGATGCCTACAGTGCCCGGCGCCGCGCGCAGATCGGCGAACAGGCCCAGCCGCCCGCGCCCGGCGATCCCCATGCCAGCGGCACGGTGTACCTGGCCTGCGCCGATGCGCAGGGCAACATGGTGTCGTTCATCCAGAGCAACTACCACGGCTTCGGCTCCGGGGTGGTACTGCCCGACAGTGGCATCGCCTTGCAGAATCGCGGCCAGGAATTCAGTCTCGATCCAGCCCACGCCAACTGCCTGGCACCGGGCAAGAAGACGTTTCACACCATCATTCCCGGGTTCCTTAGCCAGGGCGGCGAAGCGCTCGGTCCGTTCGGGGTGATGGGCGGCTACATGCAACCCCAGGGGCATGTGCAGATGGTCATGAACCTGGTGGACTTCGGCCTCAACCCACAAGCGGCGCTGGACGCTCCGCGCTGGCAATGGCTGGGCGAAATGAAGGTCGGCATCGAGCAGGGCGCCTCCCGCGACCTGGCCAACGCCCTGGCCCGGCGCGGGCATCAGGTGCAGATCGCCAATGACCTGACCGACTATGGTCGCGGCCAGATCATTCTGCGTGACCCGGTGAGCGGTGTGTTGTGCGGCGGCACCGAACCGCGGGCCGACTCCCACATCGCCGTGTGGTAACGACCCTTTTCCCTGTTGGAGCGAGCGCGCTCGCGATGGAAGTCAAGGATGCTGCGGGGCGTCTGCCCCCAGGTCGTTCTTGGGTCCATCGCGAGCCTTACAGCTTGACCGGCTGCGCCTACGGGGCGTTTCGGCTGTGCCGATAGTCGCTGACCGATTCGTACACCGCCTTGCGCAGTCGGTTGATCCCGCCGATCGGCCGATGCGCCTCGAGGCCGAACCACGGGTTGAACGACAGGTTGTCGCATTGCAGGTTCTGCGCCGGGGTATCGAAGTCCTGGGCGGGCAGGGTGATGCGGGCCACGGTTTCGAAAGGTGCATCCTGCTCGCGCCACTCGATGCTGGTGTCTTCGATCGGCATGAACCGGTTCGCGTCCTGGCGCTGGATCTGCAAGACAAAACACGCCGGTATCCGGTCGGTGGACAGTTGCTGGATCAGGGCGCTGCGCAGGAAGTTCGGCAGGTCCTGATTCTGCCTGGGCAAGGTGTAGGCCGGGCAGTTATCCGGATCCGGCATGACCCTGAACTTGGCATTGGCCTCGCCGAACTTGTAGGGCGACACGGAAAAGTAGGTGGTCAGGGTCGGGCTTTGCGGCGGCGCAGACAGCGTTGCCAGGGCAATGAACAAATGGCGGATTTGCCAGCTGCGCGGATCCCAACCGGGGAAAAACGCCATGACCTTTTTGCCGTCGGCTTGTGCTGCGACATTCTGACGGTATTCGGCGACGTTGCTGACAAAGAAGTTCGGGTGGCTGAACATCACGAAATCCTGCTCGTGCAGGTCTTGTCGGTTGGCCAGCAGTTGTTTGCCTGGAACATCGTGCAGTTTGATCGCCATGCCCCGGGCATCGCGGATGCTGTCGAACTGCGGATAGGCGTTGCCGTTGGACAGGCGCAGGGTGGCTTGCCAGCGTTTGCCCGGTTCGCTGAAAACGCCGCGCCGAAGCTCCTGCGCCAGTTCCGGCAACACCTGGACTTCTGCCTTCACGCAGCCATGGGCCTTGGCGTGGGCGTCACGCAGGTAACGGGTGCCTTCGCGGTGCTGATCGACAATGCGCACGGCGGTCTGGATCACGTCCTGGGTCATGGCGGCTTCGCCGTCCGGGATCTGCTCCAGCGCCGACACCGGCCCGCGGTGCTGCCAGGCAAACCAGGCGCTGGCCAGTGCCCAGCCGAGCAGGCCGATGCCCAGTGCAATCAGCAGAATCTTGCCGAGCAGGCGCCCCAACCACAGCCAGAGCCTGGCCAGCAGCGGCAGTTCCTTTTTGAAGGTGGTCATGATCATGGCAATTGTTTCTCCAGCGGGCCGCCCAGCACTTTCAGGTACTCCAGCAGCGCCCAGCGTTCTTCGGGTTGCAGCAGCCGGCCAATGACGCCATTGCGACGTTCGCCGGCGCGGAATTCATGGCCGCTGTTGCGGTTGCCGGTGATCCGCGTATCGAACAGGAAACCGTTGGTGAAGGCTTCGGTGCGATAGCCCAGGTGGCGCGGGTCATACTCGAACGTGCCTCGATAGAACGTGGTGGCGCGTTCATCCTGGGGCGACAGCAATTGATAAATACTCGGCACCGAGCCGTTGTGCAGGAATGGCGCCGTGGCCCAGACGCCCGCCAGGGGCCGGGCCTTGTAGGCGACTTTTTCCCGCACGCCGATCGGCAGGCCGAAGCCGTCGAACTGCGGCTTCTCCTGCGGGGTGATGTTGGCTTCGCGGTAGGCGCGGTTCTCGACGAATGCCGTCACGTAGGCCAGACCCTTGGCCACCGACAGCTGGCTGAGATCCAGCGGCTCCGTGGGTTTGGGGTGCAGTTTGACCTCCATGTTCTCCAGTTCGGCCGGGTCCCATTGCAGCGCGGTCAGGTCGAAACGGTGGTTGGCGATGTTGTTGGCGGCCGTCGCATCGGTGCCGATGATCTCGACGGGCAGCATGTGCAAATGCTGGACCCAGCGCTCGCCCTCTAGGGTCACCTTCGGCACATGGCAACCGGCGCAGTTTTCGGCGAACAGCCCCCGGCCCCTGGCGGCCAACGGTTTGTCGATGGCACCGAGCAGGTCTTCCGGCCAGGCCGGTGGCTTGAGTCGTTGCAGGGTTTCCTCGATCAGGTGCAGGTCGCGCACCCGCACGCTGGAGGGGTATCGGTCCTCGCCCCTGAGCGGCTGCCGGTTCTCATCGAAGAAATTCAGGGTCGCGCCTACACCCAGGGCTTCGCCGATATTGCGCGCCATGGGCTGTTGCGCCGAACCATTCCACTGCACCCAGTCGAAGGTCCACATGTCCCACAGCTGGGGGTAGTCGACCGGCGCGTTGGCGACCCGGTAATTGCTCGGGGAAATCGCATCGCCGAAACTGGCATTGGCGATGCGCCCGAACGCGTCGGTGCGGCCAGGGCCTTCTTGCGTCGGATAGAGCCCGCGGTGGGTATCGTTCCAGGCGACCTTGAGGAACGTGTCCAGGGACTTTTTGAAGTCCTGGCGCAGTTGCTGATGTCGGGCGTCGTAGTCCGGGCCCAGCACGTTGCGGGCGAAACGTTCGAACTTCCAGGGGTTGTAGTAAGTCGAGGCCAGGCTGGCGACCAGGGCCTGTCCGAAACTGCCACCGCGTAGTGTAGGAACACTGGAGGGCAAGACGTGTTGCGCCGAGCCACCGTCGATGCGGATCGCCTGGCCGTTGAAACGCAACTCGCCGGTGTGGCAGGCGGCACAGGTAATGTCGAGAAACTGATCCGGGCTGCCGGGGTTCTGATGACGGGCAAAGCCGACGGGCAGGTTACCCGGATTGTTCGGCGTGGCTTTCTGGTCGGGATCGATCAAGAAGCCAAAACGTGCCAGGTACTCCGGCGCGGTGAAGCGTTGCTGCGAGAAGGGGAGTTCGAGCGCGGTAAACCAGTCATAGCGCAGGCCTTTGACTTGCGTGCCCTGGGGGGTGAAATAGTAAGTCTGGCGGTCGTTCGCGCTCCACTGCTCCAGGTAGTGCACCTGTTGCGCGGGTGTCCCGCTCGGCAGTTTCGGGTTGGCGACGTAATACAGGACCACCGCCAGGCCCAGGCCCAGCAGTGCCACGATCAGAATCAGCAATCGGTAGAAGAGGCGCAAGTTAACAATCCTTGTCGATTTATCGCTTCCTTATGCCTGAGCTGATAATTTGCGGCAAGTGGCCATTACGCCAGAGATGACGCAGGTCAGTTTGCGCCCGTGAGGTGCGGATGACAGAAGCTTCATCATTGGAATGCGTAAATGCGTTAAAACACCTGAACTTATCGGTAACATCCTGTTCTCATCCCGGTAGCCATTGGTCGTGGCCGCCTGATAAGCTCGCGGCTTTACTCGATTGCCCTTTTGGCGCATGAACAAGGAAATAGCATGAAACAGCATCGGTTGGCGGCGGCGGTGGCCCTGGTTAGCCTGGTACTTGCGGGTTGTGATTCGCAGACCAGCGTAGAGCTGAAAACCCCGGCGCAAAAAGCTTCCTACGGGATTGGCCTGAACATGGGCAAGAGCCTGGCTCAGGAAGGCATGGACGATCTGGACTCCAAAGCCGTTGCCCAGGGCATCGAAGATGCCGTCGGCAAGAAAGAGCAGAAGCTGAAAGACGAAGAACTGGTCGAAGCCTTTGCCGCCCTGCAAAAGCGTGCCGAAGAGCGCATGGCCAAGATGAGCGAAGAGTCGGCTGCCGCCGGCAAGAAATTCCTCGAGGACAACGCCAAGAAAGCCGGTGTCACCACGACGGCTTCGGGCCTGCAGTACGAAGTGATCAAGAAAGCCGACGGCCCGCAGCCGAAGCCGACTGACGTCGTGACCGTGCACTACACCGGCACCCTGACCAACGGCACCGTGTTCGACAGCTCCGTCGAGCGTGGCAGCCCGATCGATCTGCCGGTCAGCGGCGTGATCCCGGGTTGGGTCGAAGGCCTGCAACTGATGCACGTCGGCGAGAAGTACAAGCTGTACATTCCTAGCGAACTGGCCTACGGCGCGCAAAGCCCTAGCCCGGCGATTCCAGCCAACTCGGTGCTGGTGTTCGATCTGGAACTGCTGGCCATCAAGGACCCTGCCAAGCAAGACGACGCTGCGAAGTAATCAGCGCCTGCTCTGCCAGCAACGCCTCGCTCATGCGGGGCGTTGTTGCATCTGGCGCCAGGGGAAGGTAAACAAAGCGAACGGATATGGCAGGACGCAGTCAGAGCCATTGAGGCACCTGCGCTAACCGCGCTGGGGGTGCCAAGTCAATGAAATATTGGGTTTTTTTATGTGAGTAAAAAACGCCCGATCTAAGCGAGGCCCTTGTGAAACGGGCCTTTCAGCCGTGAATTGCCGGTCTGTTCACAAGGTTATCCACAATTTGTGTGGATAACCCTGCAGTGGGAGGAATGATGAAAGCTCCGTGGAATTTCGCTCGTTTCCTGCCGCTGGCCGGACGCCTGCTGGCCCGTGGCAGATTGCCGACGCTGCTGTTTGCCGTGGCCAGCAAAAGCGCCAGCCAGGGCAACCGCCTGGGCAAGCTCAAGGAAGATCTGCGCTTGTTGCAGTCGTTGTGTCTGGCGTACTGGCGAGGCGAATACCGTGCCATCAGCCCGAAAGCGCTGCTCTCGGTCGTGGCCGGTCTGATGTATTTCCTCAGCCCCGTGGACGCGATTCCGGATTTCATCCCGGTGTTCGGCATGCTCGATGACATCGCCGTGCTCGCCTGGCTGATGAAGGTGCTCGACGACGAGCTCAACGCCTTTCGTGCCTGGCGCAACCGCCAGGTGCCGGAGAAACTGGTGGTGGTCGAGCGGCTGCCCGATACCCCGGAGCAACTTCAGCTTCAGGGCCCGAAAAAAGCCTGATTTTGTTAGGGATCGTCCCTCAAGTCATACCCCGCGACCTTGGCCGCTGTTAGGATTACACTTCCAAGGAAAAGCACCGACTCGTTTAGTGTCGTTGTCCTACGGGGAAGTCATGGATATTCAGATAATCACACGCGAAGGCGAGCCCGAATACGCGGTTCTGCCGTGGGCTCAGTATCAGGCTTTACTGAAAGCAGCAGGCATTGACCAGCAACCGCCGCAGGCCGCCCCAGGGCGTCAGCCGGCCACACCGGACCCGATTCTCCCGGGCCTGGATCAACTACGCAGTTTGCGCGAAGCAAAGGGCATCGCCATCGAGGCGCTCGCCCGCACGGTAGGCATCAGCCCGTCTTATCTGGCCATGATCGAAAGTGGCGAGCGTCAGCCCGACGCCGCGATTCGCCGCAGTCTGGCCTGGGAACTGACGGTGCCAGGGTGGAGGGACGAATCGTGAGCGTACGCATCAGTCGTCAACATTGGGACGGGTTGCTGGGCGAGCTTGATCAGGCTCGCCGTCAGCGACACCTGCTGACCTACCGCGCGTTGCTGGAGCGATTGCAACTGCCGACGCCGGCCATGCAAACCTTGACGGCGGCACTGGAGCATCTGGCCGCGCTGGACGCCAAGGCCGAACAGCCCCTGCGCAGTTCGCTGGTGATCAGCCAGGGCGCCAGCCGCCTGCCGCGCACCGGTTTTTTCGAATGTGTCGAACGCCTGGGGCGTTTCTCCGGGCCGTCCGATGGCGTCGCGGCGGCGTCCTGGCATGCGTCGGAAGTGGTGCGCGTCTTCGAGTACGAATACCCGGAATCGGCGGAGGCCTGAATGTTGTTACGTATCAAGGCGCGGGCGGGGTACTGGCTGGCCCGTCGGCTTTTCCACTGGACATGGGCCGTTCGCCAGCCGAAGGTGTGGAGTTGGATGGAAAGCCAGTTCTCGCGCATGGCCAACCTGGGCGATGTCGGCGCGCAGAGCTTCTACGGCCACATTCTGACCTTCCGGGGTGTGGGCATCGGCGCCCGTGAAGAAGGCGTGCGCTTGCTGCGCCTGGCGGCGCTGGCGGGCGATGGCAAGGCGGCGTATCAAGTCGGCGTGATCAGCCTGGCCGGAAGTGCGAGCAAAGCACCGGACCCGGTGGAAGCCGCCCGGTTCTGGAACCTGGCAGTGAAAGCGGGGCACCCGTTGGCCGAGATCAAGCTGGCGCAATTGGCCGATCGCGACACCGCCCAGTAACCTCTTCGATAGACACCCACTGACGTGGCGACAGGGCAACCTGGCGCCACGTTGGCGTTTTTGTCTGCTTGATTCTGAAAAGCGCTAATTAGGGATTTACCCTACATCCGCCTCTTACTTTCCTGACTTCTTTCTCTTTTGAACCTCCGCATTGTCTCGCGTGCTCATTTTCGCGAGGGATTGCCCATGATCGACCGGTTTTCTGACTTCACTGCCCGCGTAGCGGTGCGCTGATGGCGCACATTGCTCGCATCGAGCAGGAGCTCGACGGTTTCGCCGACACACTCAGTCTTTATCGCCAGCAATTGCAGGGTTTTTTAACCCGTACGGCAGACAACGTCAGCCGCGCAACGGACATGCCATCGCTCCTGGGCATGGAGCGGCAGATCAAGCTGGGCAATACCACCACGTCGGTCAGCAGTGGCGATAACGACTTTTTCTCCAGCGTGGCGCAATGCCCGCGCAACGGGTTGCTGCAGATCGAAAGCCGGTTCGAATCGGTTCATGACATTCCATTGGGGAACCTTCAGGTCGATGTGATCGCGGTTGAGGGGGGGCAAAAGACCCCGCTCACCCTTGATCGGCATGGCAGGGGAACGTTCAAGGGCATGGCCGGCCAGTTCTACCGTGTGCATGTCCACAGCGAGGTGACGCCGGACCAGATTGATCAACTGTTCGCTTCCTACAATAGCCTCGCCGGGCAGCTGGAAAGCTGGCTGCGCGGACAGTGGCAAGGCTTCAAGCCGCAGTGGTCGCCGCCATCCGCGTCGGTGACGGCTGTGGGTAACGGCCTGCTCGCCGGCAGCTGGGCGGCGATTCAGGCGGTCTGGGATGGAATTGGCGAAGTTTCCGAGATTCTGAAAGACCCGCTGGCCTTCGCCGAAAAACTCGGTGAAAGCGCCGGGGAGCTGGCCGGGCTCGCCAAAAGCGCGCCCGAGCAGATGGAAAAAGCCATGCTGCTGGCCAGTGACGAGGCCGCCCTGTGTTTGCTGATGCGCACCGCCACCTTGTGGCTGGAGATGCTGCCCCCGGCGCAACTGGCCGGGGCATCGGCCGAGGCCATTGCCAAGGTTGTCGTCGGGTTGGTCATCGACCTGTTGATCGGCCTGGTGTTGAGTGTGGTCGGGGTGGGCGTTGCCTGGTTGACCGCGCGCCTGGCCAGGTACGGCGCGCAGCTGTTCAACGCCGCCATGGCTTTCGTGAAGTCGATGGTCGCGATCGTCGACACCTTCATGGGCTACGTCGGTCGTTATAAACCGGTCGCTGCGAGAGGCGCGACGGCAGGGGTGAAAAACGGCGGAGTGCAGTTGCGCTGGGACGCCAGGCGCAACACCACGCTCAAACAGAACGAACACCACGACGACGTTCCGAAGCAGGCCACCAACCCCAATGGCGACAGCGCCGATACTGTCGACAGGACCGCCACTCACCAATGCCCGGTGTCGATGGTCACTGGCGAAGAGCTGCTGACCCTCACCGACGGCGCGCTGGACGGCATCCTGGGGTTCGAATTCATCCGACTTTATCGCACCAGTGCGGTTGAGATCGATAGCGGCCTCGGCCACGGCTGGAGTCACAGCCTGGCCCATCGACTGCAGATCGAAGGCGCCGGCGTTCTCTGGATCGACCATGAGAATCGCCGGACTGCCTTTGCGCTGCCCACGATCGAACGTCCGGCGATCCACAACAGCCTGTCGCGTGCGGCCATTTACCTGGGCGATGAGCCTGAAGAACTGATTCTCGCCCAGGCCGGCGATGAGGTGCGTTTCTATCACTTCATCAACGGCCAGTTGACCGCCATCAGCGACGGTTACGGTAATCGCCTGCGAATCACCCGTGACCCCCAGGGGCGCCTCAAACGCCTCGACAATGGCGTCGGGCGGGCCCTGCAACTGCGTCATGACCGCCGCCATCTGGTGGCGGTCGACTACCAGCGGTTTGTCCCGGCGGACACGTTGGAGCAGTCCTGGGTGACCGAGCAGACGCTGGTCAGCTATCGCTACAACGAACGCGGACAACTGATCGAGGCCAGCAACGCGGCCGGTGAAAGCGAACGCTACGACTACGATGACCAGCACGTCATCCTCCAGCGGCAACTGGCCGGTGGTGCGAGTTTCTACTGGGAATGGGAAAGGGCCGGCAGGGCGGCGCGATGCATCCGGCATTGGGCATCGTTTACCCAGATGGACGCGCGCTATGTCTGGGATGACCCGGGCCTTGTCACTGTTCACAACCTCGATGGTAGCCAGGAAATCTACCAGCACGACGACCGCGCGCGGCTGGTGCGCCAGGTCGGGCTCGACGGCGGCGAACACCTCAAGGCTTATGACGACCAGGGCCGGCTGATCGCCGAACAGGATCCGCTGGGCGCCATCACCGAGTACCACTACGACGAAGTGGGACGGTTGGTGGCGTTGATCCCACCGCAGGATGAGCCGACTGCCTACGAGTACCGCAACGGTTTCCTGCATGCCCGCTCTCGCGGCAAGGCCGTGTGGCGCTATGAGCGCAATGCTCAGGGCGACATCACCGCCGCCACCGATCCTGATGGGCAGGTCACTCACTATTTCTACGATCAACAGGGGCAACTGCTGTCGATCCGCTACCCGGACAACAGCCGGCATGTCTTTGTCAGCAATGCTCTGGGCCAGTTGGTCGAAGAAACCTTGCCGGACGGGGGACATCGACAGTTTTCCTACGATGCGCTGGGGCGGCAGATTACCCGTCAGGACGAAAACGGCAACGTCACCCGGTACGCGTGGGACGCCGTTGGACGACTGGTCCAGACGACGCTGCCGACAGGCGCCACCCGGACCTGGCGCTACAACGCCTACGGGAAACCCACCACCGAATGCAATGAGCTTGGCCACGTCACGCGCTACGAGTACTTCGAAGACTTGCACCTGGTCAGCCGGCGGATCAATCCCGACGGCACCCAACGAAGATATCGCTACGACAACGCGCAGCTGTTACTCACGGAAATCGAAAACGAATCCGGCGAAAAATACCGGCTGGCCTACACGCCCGGTGGTCTGATCCGCGAGGAGCAGGGGTTCGATGGGCAACGTACGGCCTATGCCTATGACCTCAATGGGCATCTGCTGGAGAAAACCGAATTCGGCAAGGACGGCTCGCAGCAGGTCACGGCCTATGAGCGTGATTCGGCGGGGCGGCTGTTGCTCAAGACGCTGCCCGATGACTGCAAGGTCGAGTACCGCTACGACAGCCTGGGGCGGCTGATCTGCGTCAACGATGGCCACGACCATCCGCTGGAGTTCGAGTACGACCCGCAGGACCGGTTGATCGCCGAGCATCAGGGCTGGGGCACCTTGCGTTATGGCTACGATGCCTGTGGCCAGCTCAACCGTATGCGCCTGCCGGACGGCAGCCAGCTGGATTACCACCACGAAAAGGGCGGCACCCTGAGCGCCATCGACCTCAACGGCGCACGCCTCACCACCCACCAGTTTGCCTTTGGCCGCGAGCTGCAACGGCAGCAGGGTCAACTCACCAGCCACTACCACCACGACGAGCAGGGCCGCCTGCAAGTACACGCGATCAACCGGCAAAACCGAGCGTTGTACATGCGCCACTACAGCTATGCGGTCAACGGCAACCTCGCCACCCTCGCCGACAGCCGCCACGGCCAGCGCAGCTACTACTACGATGCCCTCAACCGCCTGAGCCGCGTACGCCACACCCGCGACGATCCCGCCGAGAGCTTCGCCCATGACCCGGCCGGCAACCTGCTGATGCAGGACCGCCCGGGCGTGGCAAAAGTCGCCGGCAATCGCCTGCTGATGCAGGGTGACCGGCATTACGACTACGACGCCTTCGGCAACCTCATGCGCGAACGTCGCGGCACCGGGCAAACACTCGTCACCGAATACCGCTACGACTGTCAGCACCGCCTGATTGGCGTCACCTCGCCCGATGGCCGCGTCACCAGCTACCGCTACGACGCCTTCGGCCGCCGCATCGCCAAAACCGTCGACGGCCACACCACCGAGTTCTTCTGGCAGGGCGACCACCTCGTTGCCGAAAGCAGTCGCGCCCACTACCGCAGCTACCTCTACGAACCCGGCACTTTCCGCCCCCTGGCCCTGCTCGACGGCAAAGGCCCAAGCCAGGCCTGCCCGTTCTACTACCAACTCGACCACCTCGGCACACCGCAGGAACTGACCGACTACAGCGGCGAAATCGTCTGGTCAGCGAAGTACAACGCCTACGGTAAAGTCACACAGCTGGCCCATGGCGGCGGGGAGCACATCGATCAACCCCTGCGGTTCCAGGGCCAATACTTCGACACCGAGAGCGGTCTGCACTACAACCGGCATCGCTACTATGATCCGGATACAGGCCGCTACCTCACGCCGGACCCGGTGAAATTGGCGGGGGGGCTGAATCAGTATCGGTATGCGCTGAACCCGACGGGGTGGGTTGATCCGTTGGGGTTGAGCGGGAGTTGTCCGGGGGCGGGGAGGCCTGGGTGTGATGTGCCGGATGGTATTTCTGGTGCGAATGTAGATGAGGGCGGGCCTCAACTGCCGACGATATCAGCGGAGCAGAGGCAAGAGAGAATTGATGAGTTGGCGGAGGCGAATGCCAAACGGCGGGTTCTTGAGTTTGAGAAGAAGTACAAAATGCATACTGTCAAAAAGCACAGCTCGGAAATACCTGATGCTGCGCTTAAACAGCGGGCGATTGATGGAACGGACCCACACACCGGCAGAAGACCTAGGGATGCAAAAGGGAGTCCTAGCTCCCAGTTCAATAACTGGAAGGTTCACCTTAGTGCTTTGAACAAAGCGTTAAGTAGGGAAGCCTTGGGTTTAAAGCCTCATACGGGAAAAGACCACAACAAGGATCCAATTGTTAGAATGGAACTCCCAGGAGCTGGTCGTGGTTATAAGCCAAATAAAAAGAATCAAACATCTCCTAAACTAAATGAAAACATGAATTGGTCTGAAGTTAAGTTTGATCAGGGCGATGTGAAGCGTCCATATACAGGTTTTCCATCGGAGAAGAAATAATGTTGCGTGATCCGTTTTTAGACGAAGAGTTTGATCCTGATCTAATGTGGTTTATCGGGGTTTTCAATGTTTATGATCGCGAAGAAACACTGGGTGAGGAGCTCGAAATATTTGATCCAAACGATGAGAATGATAGGTCTGTGCTGATAAGAAAATACAGTTTGGATAAAAGCTACATGTCTTATCGGCATAAGTTTGTCTTGGTGCAGTCTTTGGCTAGCAAGCTGAGTGACCAGAACTATAATTTTCAGAGTTTATTCGAAATCGATGAGAGCGAAACTTCCAGTTGGCCGCGTGGAGAGTGGTACGAGTTGGCTGATCCCCGTGGTTTCTTCGAACATGTCTATGTCTTGGCACAAGAAGTCTGGAAAGAGGATTTGAGTAAAGCAAGCTTTGAAGATCAGTCAACGTGGTAGGCCATTCTAACTCTTGGCTTGATAGATTTTGTGACCGTTTCGCGCTCAATCGCGGGCAAGCCACGCTCCCACAGGTGTTGTGTGGGAGCGATCAGCATTGCACTTCAGGCTCTGCCGTCGCCAGGCTATCGATCACGTGCACGCTGTACCCCGGCATGTTCTTCGCGTGGTGCTTGGCTTGGGACGCCATTTCCGCCAATTGGCTCGCGTCGAGGTGGGCGCAGGCTTGCGCATGCAAATGCACCACACCGATCGACAGCGACAGCAGCGCGAACTCCTGGCGCACGCCCTGACGGTTGGGGGCGATGAAGCAGCCGGCTTCCAGGTGTTCGGCGCGATAGAAGCGTCGGCACTGGCTCTGGAAGTCGTCCAGCAACTGGTTCAGGCGTTTGCGCCAGTCGTCCGGCCCGAGCACCAGCAGGAAGTCGTCGCCGCCGATATGGCCGACGAAGTCACGGGAGGGGTCGACGCGATCGTTCAGGCATTGCGCCAGGCACAGCAGGACCTCGTCGCCACGACCGTAGCCGTAGATGTCGTTGAAGGGTTTGAAGCTGTCGATGTCGACGTAGCAGATGATCGACTCCCGTTGCTGTTGCAGCAATCGCGTCAGGCATTGCTGAATCGGCACGTTGCCCGGCAGCAGGGTCAGCGGGTTGGCGTAGCGGGCTTGCTGGATCTTCAGTTCGGTAATCAGCTTCAGCACATCGATGACCCGGCCCAAACCCAGGTAGCCGCCGTTCAAGGTAATGATGAAGTCTTCTTCGATGCGTTGCCGGGCGCGGCTGGTGATCAGGCGGCTGACCTGTTGCAGCGACTGGCTCATTTCCACGGCGAGGAAATCGTCACTCATCAGCCGGCTGATGGGTTTGCGGGCGAACAGGTCGGTGGCGAACGGCTTGAGCAGGGCGTCCGACAGCGAATGCCGGTGCACGATGCCGCAAGGACGTCCTTGTTCGTCGAGCACCGCCAGCGAGTTCAGGTTGGCCTGGCGCCGGAAGGCTTCCAGCACCGTTGCCGTCGGTGTATCCCGGGCGACCGCGGGCTGATCGTTGAGCAAGGCGCTGAGGTCGCTGCCCTCGTCGTTCAACGCCACGGCGGCGCTATCCTGTTTGGGCATCAGGTTTCGCGCATCCCTCGGCGGCTGTTCCTGTGGCCGGCAGAGCAGATAACCCTGGACCAGGTCGACGCCCATGTCGGTCAGCACCGCGAGCTCTTCCGGCAACTCGATCCCCTCGGCAATCACCCGGGCCCGGGAGGCCTTGGCGATTTGCATGATCGAGCCGACAAACTCACGCTTGAGCGCGTCCTGATGGATGCCGTCGATGAAGTGCCGATCGATCTTCACATAGTCGGGTCGCAACTCGGACCACAGACGCAGGCTTGAATAGCCGGCGCCCAGATCATCCAGCGCAATGGAGAACCCCATCGCCCGGTAGTGATTGAGTGCATTTTGCAGCAGTTGAAAGTCGTCAATCGGCGTCTGTTCGGTCAGCTCGATGACCACCTGGCTGGGCGGAATACCGAAATCCTTCAGCAGTTGCAGGGTCCGGCCCGGTTGGTGGGCGGCTTCAAGCAGGGATTCCGGCGACACGTTGAGGAACAGTTTGCCGGGCAGTTGTTGTTCGTGGAAGCGTCGGCAAGCGCTCTCGCGGCACGCGATTTCCAGTTCGTTCAAGCGGCCGGCCTGACGGGCGACGGCGAACAGGGCGATGGGCGAGTGCAGCGGGCTGTTGGAGGGGCCGCGACTGAGGGCTTCAAAACCCACAATTCGCCGTTCGGAAAGCGAAATGATGGGCTGGAACAGGCTGTGTAAACCGCTTTGAGTCAGGATTGAACTCAACGCACTCAGCTGTTCGGTCGTGGTCATGGCGATCTCGGGCTAAAAAAAAGGACCGGGAGCGCTCTTGTTCAAGAGAAGTCCCAGTCCTGTATTTCACGACAGATTGATGACTGTTTGATGACGCCTCGAGGGCGTCAGCATTAAAAAGCCATCATCTTAGTGCTTGGCCACCGCCGTGTTGAGTTTCAGGTAGTCCAACAGGATGCGCCCGGTCTCGCTCAGGTAGGCATCGTCTTCCGGTTTGACCTTGTCCGGCTCGGCCGCTGCGGCGTCTTCGTCTTCTTTCTTCAGCTCTTTGAGCGGCTCTTCACCCTTGGCCTTGCGACGGATGTTTTCCATCGCCAGTTGCTGGGCTTCGATATCGGCATGTTGGGCACGACGATCGGCTTCATTGAGGCTGACGGTTTTTTCCGCCATCAGTTTTTGCGCCAGGGCCAGCTTGTCGCGAATGAACACGAACTCCGCATCCTTGGCCGTGCGCACGTCATGCTCGGATTTGAGCTGGGTGAGGTACGGCTTGAACGGATCGACCGCAGGCTTGATGGCTGCACGGATGGTGTCCCATGGCATGGCTTCCGGGAGGGCGCTTTCGCCGATTTCCTTGGTGTCGATGATCGATGGGTAATCGATATCTGGCAGAACGCCCTGATGCTGGGTGCTCTGGCCGGAAACCCGGTAGAACTTGGCCAGGGTCAGTTTCAGCTCGCCATGGTTCAGCGGCTGAATGGTCTGCACGGTGCCTTTGCCGAAGGTCTGGCCACCAATGATCAGTGCGCGGTGATAGTCCTGCATGGCGCCGGCGAAAATCTCCGAAGCCGAGGCAGACAGGCGGTTGACCAGCAGCGCCATCGGGCCTTTGTAGAAGGCGCCCGGGTTTTCATCTTCCAGTACGTCGACGCGGCCATCGGCGTTACGCACGAGCACGGTCGGCCCCTTGTCGATGAACAGGCTGGTCAGCTCGGTGGCTTCCTGCAAGGAGCCGCCGCCGTTGTTGCGCAGGTCGATGACCACGCCGTCGACTTTCTCTTTCTGCAACTCGGTCAGCAGTTTCTTGACGTCGCGAGTGGTGCTCTTGTAGTCCGGATCACCGGCACGGAAGGCCTTGAAGTCCAGGTAGAAGGCCGGGATCTCGATGATGCCGAGCTTGTAGTCCTTGCCGTCCTGTTTCAGGTTGAGGACCGACTTTTTCACCGCCTGGTCTTCAAGCTTCACCGCCTCGCGGGTGATCGGCACGATCTTGCTGGTCTGGTCATTCGGCGCGTTGCTGGCCGGGATGACTTCCAGGCGCACCACGGTGCCCTTCGGACCACGGATCAGCTTGACCACTTCGTCCAGGCGCCAGCCAACGACGTCGACCATTTCCTTGTTGCCCTGGGCAACGCCGATGATCTTGTCGGCCGGAGCGACCTGTTTGGTCTTGTCCGCCGGGCCGGCTGGCACCAGGCGGACGACTTTCACCTGATCGTTGTCGCTCTGCAACACGGCGCCAATGCCCTCCAGGGACAGGCTCATGTTGATGTCGAAGTTCTCCGCGTTATCCGGTGACAGATAATTGGTGTGCGGGTCGTAGGACATGGCGAAGGTGTTGATGTACGCCTGGAAGATGTCCTCGGCGCGGGTCTGGTCCAGGCGCGCCAGTTGATTCTTGTAGCGCTTGGTCAGGGTTTCCTGAATCTGCTTGGGGTCCTTGCCCGCGATCTTCTGGCGCAGCACTTCGTCCTTGACGCGCTTGCGCCACAGGTCGTCCAGTTCGGCGGTGGACTTGAGCCAAGGGGCATCCTTGCGGTCGATCAGCAAGGTTTCCTTGGTGTTGAAGTCGATCTTGTCGACGCCTTTGTTCAACTCGGCAAGGGCGAAGTCCAGGCGCGCCTTGACGCGGTCCAGATAGCGCTTGTAGATGGTGAACCCGGCGTTCAGGTCGCCGCTCTTGAGGAAGTCGTCGAACTGCGTCTTCCATTTGTCGAATTCGGCGATGTCGCTGGCCATGAAGTAGCTGCGCGACGGATCCAGCAGCTTGATGTAGCTGTCGTAGATGATCACCGAGCGCGCATCATCGAGCGGCGGCTTGCTGTAGTGGTGGCGCTTGAGCAACTCGACGACATTCAGGCTGGCGATCACTTCGTCACGATCAGGCTGAAGCTTGTCCCAGCTATTGGCTGCGAACGTATTGCTCGACATCGGCATCAGGCCGATACCAATAAACAGGGCGAGGGCGGTGCTGGGGAACAGGTGCTTCATGCCGATTCGACGCAGGGACAATTGATAACGCATATTAGGCCGTCTTTGAAGTCGCCGGTTCCACGAGGGCCGGTCGCATAATGCAAAAAGCCCGGCGATACAGCTTCGGGCTCAGTCCAGACTCACTATGGAGGCACTGTGAAAGCATTGCAAGGCGTGGAAGGTCAAGTGGCATGGGTTGAAGAGCCCAGTCCTACATGTGATGTAGGGCAAGTTCGCATTCGTGTGTCGGCTGCGGGTCTTAATCGCGCCGATTTATTACAAAAAGCGGGCCTTTATCCGCCGCCGCCAGGGGCCAGTCAGGTGCTCGGTCTAGAGTGTTCCGGAGTGATCAGCGAGGTCGGCCCGGGCTCGTCCTGGCAGGTCGGTGACCGGGTCTGCGCCTTGCTGGCCGGGGGCGGAATGGCCGAAGAGGTGGTTGTCGACGGACGGCATGTGCTGCCGGTGCCGCAAGGATTGTCCCTGATCGAGGCGGCAGCGCTCCCCGAAGTCTATGCCACGGTCTGGCTGAATTTGTTTCAATTGGCTGCGCTCAAACCCGGTGAGAAAGTTCTCCTGCACGCCGGCGCAAGTGGAATCGGTTCAGCTGCCATTCAGCTGTGCAAGGCGTTCGGCAACCCGTGCTGGGTCAGTGTCGGTTCCGCCGAGCGCCTGGCGTACTGCGAAGCGCTGGGCGCCCAGGGCGGCGTGGTTCGAAGCGATGACCTGGACAGCCTGAGGGACCTGGGGCCGTTCGACGTCATCCTTGACCCGGTCGGCGGTCACTACGCCGCCCTGAACCTGAAACTGCTGGCCAGTGATGGCCGTTGGGTGCTGATTGGCTTGATGGGTGGCCGCGAGGCGCAGCTGGATCTGGCACAGGTGCTGGCCAAGCGCGTGCAACTGCTGGGCTCGACCCTGCGCAGTCGCGACGATCAGTTCAAGGCAGATCTGTTCAGCGATCTCAGCCAGCACGTGTGGCCGCTGTTCGCCGAAGGACGCCTGAACCCGCAACTGGCCAGGACCTTCCCGATCAAGGATGCCGAAGCGGCGTTTACGGAGCTGGCGAGCAACAAGGTGGCTGGGAAGGTGGTGCTGGTGATCGACGAGAGTTTGAGCTGACAGCAGCATAACTGTGGGAGCGAGCAAGCCCGCTCCCGCAGGGTCACTTCCAGAGATGAATCGGCCAGCCGGCTTTCTCCGCGTGTTCACGCAGGACCGGATCCGGGTTGACCACGTGTGGGAAATCGACCTTGAGCAGCAGCGGCAAGTCGTTGCGTGAGTCCGAGTAGAAACTTGCGCCTTCGAGGTTTTCCTCTTCCGCATCCAGCCATTCCAGCAAGCGCGTAATCTTGCCCTCCCGGTACGTCAGGGTGCCGGTGGTGTTGCCGCTGTACACCCCATGCAGCACCTCCAGCTCGATGCCGAGAATCTCGTCGATGCCCAGGCGTTCGGCAATCGGCCGAACCAGGTGGGTGCCCGACGCCGAGATCACCAGAATCCGGTCCTCGGCCTTGCGGTGGGCGGCGATGGCTCGGGTGGCATCGCTGAAGATGATTGGTTCGATGAAGTCCTCGACCCACGGGCCGACCAGGTGATCGATCTCGGCGGGTGTGCGCCCGATCATCGGCTCCAGGCTGAAGGTCATGTAGTCCTCCATGCGCAGCTTGCCATGGCTGTAGGCGTCCATCAGCTCGTTGTTGCGGCGCATGAACGACTCGGGATCGACCCAGCCCAGGCGTCCCATTTGCTCGGCCCACAGGGTGGCGCAGTCGCCGTGGATCAGGGTTTCGTCCAGATCAAAAATTGCCAGGGCCATCAGTGCAGTTCTCTCTTGAGCATCAACAAAGGCATCAGGCTACCTCACACAGGGCCGTCGGATCGATGGAAAGTGCCAGGCGCTGACCGTCGGGATGCAGATCGCTCGCCGAACGGTTGAGCACATCCACCACCAATTCCACGCCTCGCGCTTCGATCCGGTAGCGAATCACGTTGCCCAACAGGCTGTGGCTGCGCACCTGTGCATCCAGCTCGCCTTCCAGGCTCAGTTCGATGGCTTCCGGGCGAATGGCAATGCGATGGCTGATCGGCCGTTGCAGCAGTTTGCTCGCGCTGTCGGCATCCAGCAGGTTGTAGTTGCCGATGAAACCGGCGGCGAACACGTCCACCGGTGCGGTGTACAGGGTTTCGGCGTCGCCGCTCTGTACGATTTTTCCCTGGTTCATCAGGAAAATCCGGTCAGACATGGTCAGCGCTTCTTCCTGATCGTGGGTCACGAAGATGGTTGTCAGGCCGAGTTCGCGCTGGATCTGACGGATCTGTTCGCGCAAGTGTTTGCGAATTCGCGCATCGAGGGCCGAGAGTGGCTCGTCCAGCAACAACAACCGTGGCCGCGTCACCAGTGACCGGGCCAGAGCGACACGCTGGCATTGGCCGCCGGACAACTGGTGCGGATAACGCGAGGCGAAGTCGCTGAGCTCCACCAGTTTCAGCACCTCGGCGACGCGCGTCCGGCTGTCGTCGCTGTTGACCTTTTGCATGCGCAAGCCGAACGCGACGTTCTGTTCGACGGTCATGTTCGGGAACAACGCATAGCTCTGGAACACCATGCCGATCCCGCGTTTTTGCGGGCTCAGCGGCACGATGTCGACACCGTCGAGCAGGATCTTTCCGCCATCGACCGGGGTCAGTCCGGCGATGCAGCGCAGCAAGGTGGATTTACCGCAACCGGACGGACCGAGCAGGGTGACGAACTCACCCTTGTGGATTTCGCAGTTGATGTCGCTGAACACCGTGGTGCCGGCGTAATTTTTCTGAAGGTGTTGGACGCTGACATAGCTCATTCGCTTTTGTCCCTGTTCAAAATGTTGGCCGCCCAGGTCAGAACCAGTACGAAGAAGAAGTAGGAAATCACCAGCGCACTGGTGAAGTGGCCGCTGCTGTTACGCATGTTGTTGAGGTAGACCTGCAGGGTTTCGTAGCGGGTGCCGACGAGGATGTTGGCGAAGACGAACTCGCCGAACAGGAACGAGAACGACAGCAGCAATGCCACCATCAGACCCTTGCGCAGGTTGGGCAGCACCACCAGGAAGGCCGCTTGCCAGGTGCTGGCGCCGAGCAATTGCGCGGCGTCCATCAGGTCGCGCAGGTTGATCGCTTGCAGGTTGTTGGTGATCGCCCGGTACATGAACGGCAGCGCGACCGTGAAGTAGCAGCCGATCAGGATCCACGGCGTACCCACCATCGCAAACGGCCCGGAACCGTACAGTTGCAGCAGGCCCACGGACGACACCACCGGCGGCACCGCGAAGGGCAGCAGGATCAGGATGTTCATCAGCGCATCGAGTTTCGGGAAGTGGTAATGCACCACGAACAGCAGCGGCAGGATCAGCACCACCGACAGGATCAACGCACCGACACAGACCAGCAGCGATTGGCCGAAGGCGTGGAGAAAACGCGGGTCGCTCCACAGCGCGATGTACCATTTGAGCGTGAAACCGCTGGGCAGGACGGTCGCCGACCAACTGCTGGCGATGGAGTACACCAGTGTCCCGGCCAGCGGCAGCAGCAGTATGGCGAACAGCAGATACACCACGACCCGGTGATAGATACCGACGGGGCCCAGTTCAGCGCGAGACATGGTAGCTCCTCTTCAACAGCAACTGATGCACGACCGTCACCAGGGTCATCAACGCCACCAGCACCACGGCCAGCGCACTGGCCAGGTTCGGATCGAGGGAAATGTCGCCGGACACCATTGCCGCAATGCGGATCGGCAGCACGTTGAAGTTGCCGGTGGTCAGGGCATACACCGTGGCGTAGGCGCCGAGGGCGTTGGCCAGCAGGATCACGAAGGTGCCGAGCAGCGCCGGGGTCAGCACCGGCAAGCCGATGTGGCGCCAGAACTGCCAGCCACTGGCACCCAGCAGTTCGGCGGACTCGCGCCAGTCTTCACGCAATGCATCGAAGGCCGGGTAGAGCAGCAGCACGCCGAGGGGGATCTGGAAGTAGGTGTAGAGGATGATCAGGCCGGTTTTCGAGTACAGGTTGAAATCCTGGATGATGCCGGCCTGCTTGAGCATGATCGTGAAGCTGCCGTTGAACCCCAGCAGGATGATGAACGCGAAGGCCAGGGGCACGCCGGCGAAGTTGCTGGTCATGTTGGCGAAGGCGTTGACGAAGTTGCGCAGCTTCGAATCGACCCGGCGCAGGGAGTAGGCGCCGAGGACGGCAATGATGATGCCGAACACGCTCGACCAGAAGCTGATCTCGAGGCTGTACTGGATCGCCTGGCGGTAGAACTTCGAACCGAAGATCTTGCTGAAGTTGGCCAGTCCCCAGCCGGACTCTTCCGATTGCAGGCTGTTGATCATTACCCAGACGAGCGGGGCGATCTCGAACACGATAAAGAACAGGGTGAACGGCACCAGGCACAAGGCCGCCAACCATTTGCCGCGAGTCATGGCATTCACTTGAGCAACTCCCGGCAGACGGGTTTGTTGTGGGCCACGCCCAGCAGTTCGCAGACCGTGCCGCAGATGTCGGTCTGTTTCGGTGCGGCGCCGGTGTTGAGGCTGAACGCGTCGCCCAGGACGAACAGGGGCACTTCGCGCTCCTCCGGCAGCAGGCCGTTGTGGGAGCGATCGTTGTTCATGCCGTGGTCGGCGGTCACCAGCACCTGGTAGCCGGCGTCGAGCCAGCCTTGCAGGTAGTCGGCCAGGATGATGTCGGCCGAGCGGGCGCTGTTGCGGTATTGCGCCGTGTCGAGGCCGTGCTTGTGCCCGGCGTCGTCGATGTTCATGGGGTGCACCAGCAGGAAGTTCGGCATGTGGCGCAGGCGCAGGTGTTCCGCGTCGGCGAACAGGTGCGAATCCGGGTAGTGGTCGTTCCAGTAGAAATGCCCGTGCTGGATCGGCAGTTGCGGGTCGTCGGTATGACGATCCCGGGCCGCGACGAAAGGCGAACGGTTATACAGCTCGCTGACCCAGTGATAGGCCGCCGCCGCGGTGGTGAGCCCGGCCTCCCTGGCGTAGTGATAGATGCTGCGCTGGTTGGACAGGCGCGAGACGTTGTTGTGCACGATGCCGCTGTCGATCGGCGTCACGCCGGTCAGGATGCATTCGTACAACGGACGGGACAGGGCGGGCAGTTCGCACTCCAGCTTGTAGAGTTCCGCGCGTCCTGCGCCGACATACGCCTGCAGGTGCCCCATGGCGTGACGCGCAACCTCGTAGTTGAGACCGTCGAGCACGACCAGGATGACGTTGTGTTTCATAGGGGCGAAAACTCCGCGAGCACGAATTCGGAAATTGACTCAGCCCCCCTGTGGGAGCGGGCTTGCTCGCGAAAGCGGTGTATCAGACAAGGATGCATTGGCTGACACACCGCTTTCGCGAGCAAGCCCGCTCCCACATTGGGATCTTCGACAGATCCCAATGTGGGGGAAAGCGCCTTACTTCATCTCGACAATGACTTCTTCGTTCCACTTCTGCGGCAACGCCTTCGAGGTCTTTTCCCACGCGTCCGCGTCCTTGATCGGTGTCACGCCTTTGTACTGCTCGTTCGGCAGCAGCTTGGACTTGACGTCAGCCGGCAGGGTGATGTGCTCGGCACGGATCGGACGGGCGTTGCCCTTGGCCAGGTTGATCTGGCCGGCGTCGCTGAAGATGTACTCGCGGGTCAGCTTGGCGGCGTTGGGATTCTTGGCGTACTTGTTGATGATGGTGGTGTAGCCGGAAATCACCGAACCGTCGGATGGAATCAGCACGGTGTAGTCATCCGGGTTGGCCATCTTGGCCTTGTAGCTCAGGCCGTTGAAATCCCAGACCACGCCGACTTCGATTTCACCCTTTTCCATCGTGGCGATGGTCGGATTGGCCATGGACAGGCGACCCTGCTTGGCGATGTCCGCGAACAGCAGCAGCGCCGGTTGCAGGTTTTTCTCGTCGCCACCGTTGGCCAGTGCGGCGGCCAGTACACCGTTGGCGGCCTGGGCGGCGGTGCTTACGTCGCCAATCGAGACCTTGTACTTGCCGTTCTTGAGGTCCGCCCATTTGGTCGGCGCCGGCGAGCCGTGCAGCAACTTGTTGTTGATGATGAAGGCGATGGTCCCGGTGTAGGCCAAGGCCCAGTTGCCGTCCTTGTCCTTGGCCCAGTCAGGGATCTGCTCCCAGGTGCTTGGCTTGTACGGTTGCACCACGCCTTGCTTGACCGCGATCGGGCCGAACGCTGCGCCGACGTCGCCAATATCGGCGCTGGCATTGTCTTTTTCCGCCGCGAACTTGGCGATTTCCTGCGCCGAGCTCATGTCGGTGTCGATGTGTTTCAGGCCGTATTGCTTGGCCAGGTCTTCCCAGGTGCCTTTCCAGTTGGCCCAGTCATCGGGCATGCCGACACTGTTGACCGCGCCTTCCGCTTTCGCAGCGGCTTCCAGGGTTTTCAGATCATCAGCGGCCATGGCGGCGGTACACAGGGCAATGGTCGAGCCTAACAGTGATGCCAGGAAAAGCTTTTTCATTCCGAAGCTCCTTTGGGCGTTTTCAACGCTGCGATTGCGGTGGTGTTGGTCTAGGTCAGCAATACCTGAGCCAATCTAGGGGGGCTGGATGACATTTTGATGTCGTCCATGGCCCGGCCTGTTTTTTTCATGGCGCAATGCTCAGGGTTGTGGATAAGCGTAGACCATGGCCAACGCACCGAAACTGCTGGGCTTGGCCACTAAATTGCAGAGAAACGACGCGACCGTTCGGTGCTTTTGTCATCTACCAGTCATCAGCAGTGCCTAGGCTTGCAGGAAGTTGATGGAGCCGAATCAAACCCGGGCTCTGCCCCGAAACAGTGCTGGTCTAGTCCAGATAGGTAACGTTGATGCGTATTGAGGCAACCAAAGCGGTGACAGCCATCGGGCAGGTTCTTCAGGAACAGCTCGATCACGGGTTGTTGGCGCCGGGCAGCAAGTTACCGGCCGAGCGCAAGCTCAGCGAGTTGTTCGGCACCACGCGTATCACCGTACGTGAAGCGTTATTGCAGTTGGAGGCGCAAGGGCAGATTTATCGCGAGGAGCGCAGGGGATGGTTCGTGTCGCCACCGCGCCTGGCCTACAACCTGATGCAGCGCAGTCACTTTCACGCGATGGTCAGCGCCCAGGGCCGGGTGCCGTCCACCGAAGTGATTTCGGCGCGCTTGCAGCCGGCGTCGGCAGCGGTGTGTGCCTGGTTGCAGTTACCGGCGCTGTCGAGTGTGATTCAGATCTGTCGGGCGCGCAGGATCGATGAACGGCTGGTGCTGTACGTGGAGCACTACCTTAATCCGCAGTATTTCCCGGGGATCCTGGCGTTCGATCTGAATCAGTCGATGACCGAGCTGTATGCACGGCACTACGACCTGCATTACGGCCGGGTGCGTTTTGAAATCGTCCCGACCGCGTTGTCGGTCGACGCCGCAGCGGCGCTGCGGGTGTCGGTCGGGAGTCCGGGGTTGCGCATCGCCCGGGTCAACTACGATCAGCACGAGCGATTGATCGACTGCGACCTGGAATTCTGGCGACACGATGCGATTCACGTGGGCGTAGACGTCGTGTGAGCCTGGCCCGGGGTTCATCAGCCGAACCGGTAAATGTCCATGCCCAGCGCGCCCATGGTGAACCCCTGGTGGCTGATGCTGAACCTGCCCCCGGCGCCGCGTGCAAAGTACAGCGGCAACAAGTGCTCATCGCTTGGGTGGTTGCGTATGGCGTTTGGCGCCTGCCGGCGGTAGTCGTGCAGTGCGGCTTCGTCGTCGGCCTCAAGCTTCTCGATCATCCAGTCGCGAAACACCTTCGCCCACGGCTCCACGCTTTCCGGGCCGGCGTGCCAGTCCAGCTCGCGCAGGTTATGGGTGATGCTGCCGGAACCGATCAACAGCACGCCCTGCTGGCGCAGGCTGTTCAATGCATGCCCGACGCGGGTCTGCAGGGCAGGGCCGTGGCGTGTGGGCAGCGAAACCTGCACCACCGGAATATCGGCCTGTGGGTACATCAACGACAGCGGCACCCAGACGCCATGGTCGAAGGGCCGTGTGGTGTCGATGCGCGAAGGCAAACCGCTGCTCGCCAGTAACTCGACCACCGTCGCCGCCAGTTGTGGCTCGCCGGGCGCCGGGTATTGCACCTCGAACAGCGCCTTGGGAAAACCGCCGAAGTCATGCCAGGTTTCCGGATGGGGGTTGGCGTTGACCAGCAGCTCATCGCTCTCCCAGTGGGCGGAAACAATCGCGATCGCCCTGGGTTTCGGCAGTTCGGCTGCAATTCGCGCCAGCGCAGTGCCACTGGCGCCGGGATCCAGGGCCAGCATCGGAGAGCCGTGAGATATGTACAGGCTGGGGAACATGAAGCAGCTCCAGAGAGTAAGATGACCCATCTTCAATCAGATCATTGATCTAAATCTAATATAAGTTTTAGGGTGTTTTGATCGAATTTTTCGGAGATGTATATGCAGCCGGAGTTTTGGCACAAGCGCTGGCAGTCGAACCAGATCGGCTTCCACCTGCCGCAAGTCAACCCTTATCTGCAGCGATTCTGGCCGCAACTGGGGCTGGAGGAGGGCGCACGGGTACTGGTGCCGCTGTGTGGGAAGAGCCTGGATTTGTTGTGGCTGGCGCAGGAGGGACATGAAGTCCTGGGAATCGAGCTGTCGGAAAAGGCCATCGAGGATTTCTTCGAGGAGCATCAGTTTGACCCTGATGTCAGCGTGCAGGGGCCCTTCAAGGTCTACCGGGCCGGGTCCATCGAGTTGTGGTGTGGCGATTTTTTCGATGTGACGGCCGGCGATGTGGCCGATTGCGCGGGGTTGTACGACCGTGCAGCGCTGATCGCACTGCCGCCCGCGATGCGTGAGCAATACGCTGCTCACCTCAAGCGTATTCTGTCCAAGGACGCACTGGGGCTTTTGATCACCCTGGATTACGACCAGGCGCAAAAGGACGGGCCGCCATTCGCCGTGCTCGATGAGGAAGTGCAACGGTTGTTAGGATCGGTGTGGTCGCTGAAGATTCTCGAGGACCAGGATGTCCTGGAGGAAAATGGCAAGTTCGTCGAGCAGGGCGTCACGCGGCTGGAGGAGCGGGTTTATCGGGTTTGCACTCGGTAGATCAGTGGGTTGCACCGGCCTCATCGCGAGCACGCTCGACCCCACATTGACGGCGTTCGACCCGTGGGCGCGAGCCTGCTCGCGACGCGCCACGACAAATGCCAGACGGAAAAAAGGCCCGCATCTCTGCGGGCCTTTCTTTGCTGCCGAGTCGATCAACCGCGACGATGCAAGGCGTTGATACGCTCTTCCAGCGGTGGGTGGCTCATGAACATACGGGCGAAGCCCTGTTTGATGCCACCGTTGATGCCGAATGCGTTCAGGGTGTCCGGCATGTGCACGGGCAACCCTTGTTCGGCCCGCAGGCGTTGCAAGGCGCCAATCATCGCGCTGGTGCCGGCCAGGCGTGCACCGGCTTCGTCGGCGCGGAACTCGCGTTTACGCGAGAACCACATGACGATGGCGCTGGCCAGGATGCCCAGGACCAGTTCAGCGAAGATGGTCGCCACGTAATAGGCGATGCCCTGGCCTTCTTCGTTCTTGAAGATCACCTTGTCGACAAAGTTGCCGATGATCCGCGCGAAGAACATGACGAAGGTGTTCACCACGCCCTGGATCAGGGCCAGGGTGACCATGTCGCCATTGGCCACGTGCCCGATTTCGTGGGCCAGCACGGCCTTCACTTCGTCCGGCGAGAACCGCTCGAGCAAGCCCTGGCTGACCGCGACCAGTGCATCGTTCTTGTTCCAGCCGGTGGCGAAGGCGTTCGCCTCGTAGGCCGGGAAAATCCCCACTTCGGGCATCTTGATCCCGGCTTCGCGGGACAGTTGCTCGACCGTTTGCAGCAGCCATTGCTCATGGCGGGTGCGCGGCTGGGTGATGATCTGGGTGCTGGTGCTCATCTTCGCCATCCACTTGGAGATGAACAGCGAGAACAGCGAGCCGGCGAAACCAAAGACCGCACAGAAAATCAGCAGCTGATTGAGGTTGAGATCAACCCCGTTGGCCGCCATGAACCCGTTGAAGCCGAAAAGGCTCAGGGTGATGCTGGCAATCAGCACGACCGCAAGGTTAGTGGCCAAAAACAGCAGGATGCGCATCATGGTTGTAGAAATCTCCTTATGCTAAAGATGTAGCGTACTGCGGGGTATATAAGGTGCTGCACCCGGCTATTCAACTGGGTGACTATTTCAAACTGTGTCCTACAGCCAGAGTCTAGTCGGTTGCAGGGTATTTCCGACGGCAGCGAGGGAAGTGATTGTCAGGCAAATGCCGTCGCAGCCCCCCGTCAACGTTGGACCCGAGCACTCGGCGTGCTATCGGACAGCCAGAAAGGTCGCAACCAGGGGCCGGTCGCAAAGATGTGTTGCTGAATTAATCCTGGTGCGGCTTTCCCGGGAAAGCCGCACCCGCTCAGACCGTCACTGGCGATAGGACTTGAGGAAGTTGCCGATACGGCCGATGGCCATGTCCAGGTCATCGACACGCGGCAGGGTCACGACGCGGAAGTGGTCCGGCCATGGCCAGTTGAAGGCCGTGCCTTGCACCACCAGCAGCTTCTCCGACAGCAGCAGGTCGAGGACGAACTTCTCATCGTTATGGATCGGGCAGACTTTCGGGTCGATGCGCGGGAATGCATACAACGCACCCATCGGCTTGACGCAGCTGACGCCGGGAATGTCGTTGAGCAGTTCCCAGGTGCGGTTGCGTTGTTCCAGCAGGCGGCCTGGCGGCAGTACCAGGTCATTGATGCTCTGATAGCCGCCCAGTGCGGTCTGGATTGCGTGCTGGCTCGGAACGTTGGCGCACAGGCGCATGTTGGCCAGCATGTCGATGCCTTCGATATAGCTTTGCGCGTGGTGCTTCGGACCGGAAATGGCAATCCAGCCGGAGCGGAAGCCGGCCACCCGATAGGACTTGGACAGGCCGTTGAACGTCAGGCAGAGCAAGTCTGGCGCCAGCGAGGCGGTGCAGATGTGCACAGCATCGTCGTACAGAATCTTGTCGTAGATCTCGTCGGAAAAAACCACGAGGTTGTGCTGGCGGGCCAGTTCCAGCATGCCCAGCAGCACTTCCCTGGAGTACACGGCGCCGGTCGGGTTGTTCGGGTTGATGATCACCAGCGCTTTGGTATTGGGGGTGATCTTGGCCTTGATGTCGGCCAGGTCTGGCCACCAGTTGGCCTGCTCGTCGCACAGGTAGTGCACCGGATTGCCGCCCGACAGGCTCACCGCGGCGGTCCACAGCGGATAGTCGGGCGCCGGCACCAGCACTTCGTCGCCGTTGTTGAGCAGCGCCTGCATCGACATCACGATCAGCTCGGAGACGCCGTTGCCCAGGTAGATGTCCTCAATGCCGACACCTTCCACCTGCTTTTGCTGGTAGTACTGCATGACCGCCTTGCGGGCGCTGAACAGGCCTTTGGAGTCGCTGTAGCCCTGGGCCGTTGGCAGGTTGCGGATGACGTCCTGGAGGATTTCGTCCGGCGCTTCGAAACCAAAGGGCGCCGGGTTGCCGATGTTCAGCTTGAGGATGCGATGGCCTTCCTCTTCCAGGCGTTTGGCGTGCTTGAGCACTGGGCCGCGAATGTCGTAGCAGACGTTGGCGAGCTTGTTCGATTTGCTGACCTGCATGGCGATGTGTTCCCGAAAATGAACGATCCAGGCGGCATTTGACCTACCGTACTGGGAATCCTGCGTAAACACACAGACCTGGCGCCTTGAGAGGCGGCACCCACAAATCCGTTTGAATGCGCGTGGACTGGCTGCCAGACTGGCGTTTGACGAGGCGCAATCATACGTGCCGCCCGATCCGTGGAAAAGGTACAGATCGGGCTTTTTCAGCTGCTGAGGTGTGATGATGGAAAAGTTGGAAAAAACCCTGGAAGAATGGCGGGCGATGCTCGATCCGGAGCAGTACAACGTTTGCCGCCTCAAGGGCACCGAACGGCCGTTTTCCGGCAAGTACAACGACAGCAAGGTCGACGGCGTCTACCACTGCATCTGCTGCAATGAGCCGCTGTTCGACTCGAAAACCAAATTCGACTCCGGCTGTGGCTGGCCCAGCTTCTACGAACCGATCGCCGACAGCGCCATGGTCGAAATCCGTGACGTCAGCCACGGCATGATCCGCACGGAAGTGGTCTGCGCCAAGTGCGATGCGCACCTGGGTCACGTTTTCCCGGACGGTCCGCCGCCGACCGGCCTGCGCTATTGCATCAACTCGGTGTGCCTGGACCTGGTGCCGCGCGGCTGAGCCTGGGGAAGCGGTCGACGGATCGCTTCTTCGATATTTAAATTGCACACAATTCAATTGCTCGCTATTTTTACCTCGTCCAACTCCCTACAAGAGCGCATACCATGAGCGACAATTTGCTGAGCATTCCTTGCACCACCATCAAGGGAGAGCAAAAGACCCTGGCGGATTTCGCCGGCAAAGCGGTGCTGGTGGTCAACACCGCGAGCAAATGCGGTTTTACTCCCCAATACAAAGGTCTGGAGGCGTTGTGGCAGACCTACAAGGACCAGGGGCTGGTGGTGCTCGGTTTCCCCTGCAATCAGTTCGGCAAGCAGGAGCCGGGTAACGAGGGGGCGATTTCCGAGTTCTGCGAGGTGAACTACGGCGTCAGCTTCCCGCTGTTCAAGAAGATCGAGGTCAACGGTGCCGGTGCCCATCCGCTGTTCGTGCAGTTGAAAAAGCGCGCGCCGGGTGTGCTGGGCTCCCAGGGCATCAAGTGGAACTTCACCAAGTTCCTGATCGGCAAGGACGGCCAGTTGGTCAAGCGCTTCGCGCCGGCCACCAAGCCACAGGATTTGAGCCGCGAGATCGAAGCCCTGCTCAAATGAACGACTTGTCCGTCGATTCCCTGAAACTCGATAACCAGCTCTGCTTCAAGCTATACGCGGCCTCGCGGGCGGTGATCCGCGCCTACAAGCCGATGCTCGATCAACTGGGCCTGACCTATCCGCAGTACCTGGCGATGCTGGTGCTGTGGGAATGGCAGGACGTGGCGCCCGAGCAACCGACGGTCAAGGCCCTGGGTGAGCGCCTGTCCCTGGATTCCGGGACCTTGACACCGTTGCTCAAGCGTCTTGAGCAACTGCAGTTGGTCCAGCGCCAGCGTTCGGTGCGGGACGAGCGGGAGGTGCACTTGAGCCTGTCGCCTGCCGGGCAGACCTTGCGCGAGCAGGTCGGGCCGCTCAAGGCCCGCCTGTTGTGCGACAGCGGTGTCGATCTGGATCAGCTCAATGACCTGCGCACCGGCCTGGATCACCTGTTGGGGCAAATCAAGGCGCTGTCGTAGTGGGCATCCACATATCCAGCAGCGTGGCCAGTTCTTCGCGTCGAAACGGTTTGGCCAGGTAATCGCTCATGCCGGCGGCGCGACAACGTTCGCGTTCTTCGGACATGGCGTTGGCGGTCAGGGCGACGATGGGTAACTGCGGCCAGCGCCCGCTGCGGCGGATTTGCCGGCTGGCTTCATAGCCGTCCATCACGGGCATGTTGCAGTCCATCAGCACCAGGTCGAATTCGCTGTGCTCCAGTTGATCCAGCGCCTCGCCACCATGGGCAGCGACGATCACCTCGCAGCCGAGTTTTCCCAGCATGCCCTTGGCCACCAGTTGATTGACCGGGTTGTCCTCGACCAGCAGCACCCGTCCGCGTCGCTGGGGTGAAAGGGCTTCGAGTCGGGCATCGTTGAGGGTGTTGATTTCCGGTTGCAGGATGCGGCGCAATGTCTGGTACAGCGCATTGCGCGCGAGCGGACGCGCCTGTTGTTGCAGGGGCGAGAGGGCGCTGGCCTCCTCACTGGGCAGGAAACTGCCGTAGGCCGTGACCAACAGGATCGGTGCCGTGCAATGGGGGCGGATACTGAACAGGCACTGCGGGCAGTCGGTGATGACCATGTCGGGTGACAGGTTCGTCATCGGATCGTCGATCGCGCGTTGCTGATAATCGAGCCCCCAACCCGGCAGCAGACTCTGTAACAGTTCGGCCAGGCCGCTGCTGGCCGCCGTGATCGCAATGACGTTGCCGCGCAAGGAGGCCGGGGGCAGGGCGCGAGTGTGGCAAGGCAGCGGCAGGTCGGCGCAGAACTGGCTGCCAAAGCCCGCTTCGGAACTGATGGTGAGCCGTCCCTGCATGGCTTCGCAGAGGTTGTAGGTCAGCGCCAGCCCCAGGCCGGTGCCGCCGAATTGCCGGGTGATGCCGGCACCGGCCTGGGTGAAGGGCTGGAAGATCTTGACCTGGGCGTCCTGGGCAATGCCGATGCCGGTGTCGCAGACTTCGATCCTGACGCCTTCTTCGTAGGTCGACAGGCGCACATCGACGCGACCGAAACGGGTGAATTTGAGGGCGTTGGACAGCAGATTGCTGACGATCTGCCGCACACGCGTCGGGTCGCCGAGCACCAGGGCCGGAAACGCCGGTTCAATCAGACAGGTCAGTTCGACGCTGGGCGCGGCGTTCTGCGACAGCAGGTTGGCGGTGTCCTCGATCAATGCGCCAAGGTCGAAGGGAATGTGTTCGAGTTCCAGCTGGCCGGCATCGAATTTCGACAGGTCGAGAATATCGTTGAGCAATTCCACCAGCACTTTGCCCGAGTCATGGGCAATGGACAGCTGTTGTTGCTGTTCGGCGTTGAGCGGGCCGTCCAGCGACAGCGCGATCATTCCCAGCAAGCCATTGAGGGGCGTGCGGATCTCGTGGCTCATGTTGGCGAGGAAGACCGAGCGCGCTTCGGCCATGTCCAGGGCGGTGCTGCGGGCGATTTCCAGTTCCTGATTGGACTGGCTGAGCCGGGAGTTGATCGCCTTGAGTTCCGTCGTGCGTGCCGACACGATGTTTTCCAGTTGTCCGAGGTAATCGGTCAGGCGGTTTTCAGCATTGCGCCGCTGCTGGATTTCGGTCGCGATGTTTTCGAACTGCTGGTTCGCCACCTTGACCAGCACCCCGATCTCGTCGTTCTCATGGCCGCTCGGGCACTCCAGCCAGGTGGGTTTGATGCTGCGCGAATCGCGGCTGCTGAGTTCGCGAATGACCCGCACCAGGGGTTTGGTCAACATTACGTAGAACAACGCCAACAGGATGCAGGTCAGCAACAGGCTGCGGGCGAAACCATTGAGCAGGGTCACCTCGGCCCGCTTCAGGAACCGGCTGCCGAAAGCATAGGTGTCGACGTCCAGGCGCAGGGTGCCGAGGGATTCGCTCGGCAGGTGGTCCAGGTACAGGCGGTCTTCAAACGCACGATCGGCGCCGAACAGGAAGTCGCTGATGACACGGTAGCCACTCTGCGCGCCGGGGCGCCTGACGTTGGCCAGCACCGAGCCGTTGTTGTCGGTCAGTTGTGCGCCGATGATCGCCGGTGAGCGTAACAGGCCCAGGGTCAGCTCCTGGGCCAGTTCGGCATCGATGTTGTAGGCAATGCGCGAGGCGGGGTTGTGGCTGATTTCCAGCAGGGATTGTATTTCCCGGTTGATGGAGGCGTCTTCGCTGGCATAATCGATGCCTATTTGCAGCAGGCTGAGCAGCGTGCCCAGAATAAAACCGACCAGCACGGTAAGCCGGGCCTGTTTATAGGACAGCCGGTTGGTGAACTTGATATCCATGGGGTGTCGAACCACTTCCGTTTCCCTTCGCTGCTCAAGCATAGTCGATCATGCATTGCTACCGATGTTCTCGCGAGCCCTTGTGCAACAAGGGGGACCCCGGCACCGAAAGCTGTGTTTGCCGCTGCAGTGCCATCATTACTGTGAACGTGCCCGAGGAGAAGACGTGGATTCCCGACTGAATGCTTTTCTTGAACGCGCCGATGCCGTCCTGGCCCGTATCGAACCCCTGCTGCCTGCGCCCCGTCAAGCCATCGACTGGACGCAATGCCTGGCAGCACGCTGGCAACGCGAGGGGCGCAGCGGTTTTCTGTTGCCGCTGCAGGTCAGCCTCGACATGCGCCTGTCCGACTTGATCGGAGTCGAGCGTCAGCTGGAGCAACTGGGGCGCAATACCCAGCAGTTCATCGACGGCATGCCGGCCAACCACGCGTTGCTCTGGGGCTCGCGTGGCACCGGCAAGTCCTCGCTGGTGCGCGCATTGCTGGCCGAACACGCCAAGGCCGGCCTGCGGTTGATCGAGATCGAGCGCGATCACCTGGCGGACTTGCCGCGGGTGGTCGAACAGATCGCCAAGTTGCCCCAGCGTTTCATACTGTTTTGCGATGACTTGTCGTTCGAGGCGGGCGAAGGCGATTATCGCGTGCTCAAGAGCGTGCTCGACGGTTCCCTCGAGCAGGCCCCGGACAACGTTTTGCTGTACGCCACGTCCAACCGCCGCCACCTGGTGCCGGAAAAGGAGAGCGACAACGAAAACTGGAAGCGGGTCGACGGGGAACTGCATCCCAGCGAAGCCGTGGAAGACAAGATCGCGCTGTCGGACCGTTTCGGCCTGTGGCTGTCGTTCTACCCGTTTACCCAGGAACATTTTCTCAACGTGGTCGAGCATTGGATCGGCCAACTGGCCGACAAGGCCGGGCTGCCGTGGCAGCGAGACGAGGAACTGGACATCCTGGCGGTGCGCTGGGCCACCGGACGGGGTAATCGCAATGGACGTTGCGCCTATCAATTTGCCCGCTACTGGGTGGGGCTGAAGCTGTTGGAGCACAAGGCATGATCGATTTACAACAAAGTGGCCAAGGGCTGGAGGGCTACGGCATGCTCCATGCTCAGTTGGAGTCCCTGCTGGCGGACGAGCGTGATTTCATTGCCAACGCCGCACAATTCTCGGCGTTCCTGTTCAACCAGCTCGATGACCTGAACTGGGCCGGGTTCTACCTCAATCGCAACGACGAGCTGGTGCTGGGCCCGTTTCAGGGGCAGATCGCCTGTGTGCGAATTCCCTTCGGGCGCGGGGTGTGCGGGACGGCGGCCGCGACCTTGCAGACCCAGTTGGTCGAAGACGTCCATGCGTTTCCCGGGCATATCGCCTGCGACAGCGCTTCGAACAGCGAGCTGGTGGTGCCGTTGGTCAAGGACGGTCGCCTGATCGGCGTGCTGGACCTCGACAGCCCGAAACTCGCGCGGTTCAGCGCAGAGGACCAGGCCGGCATCGAACAGCTGGCGGCCATTTTCCTGCGCCTGACCGATTGCTGATCATGCCAGGCCAGCCTTGCCCAGCAGGGTTGGCGGGTCCACTGCATCGATCTGCTGAGGATCGAGGAATTGATCGGCGTACTGCCGATAGATGCCGGCATTGATGAACAGGCCGAACAACTGCGGATCGATGTGGGCGTCACGGCACATGGTGGCCATGATGCCCAGCGCTTCGCTCAATGACTTGGCTTTCTTGTAGGGGCGGTCGGCCGCCGTCAGCGCTTCGAAAATATCGGCAATCGCCATCATTCGTGCCGGCAGGCTCATGTCCTCGCGTTTCAGCCGTTTCGGATAACCGGTGCCGTCCATTTTTTCGTGATGGCCGCCGGCAATTTCCGCGATGTTACCCAGGTGATCCGGGAACGGCAGGTGGCTGAGCATCCGGATCGTCTGCACCATGTGGTGGTTGATGATGTAACGTTCTTCGCGCGTCAGCGTGCCCCGGGCAATGCTCAGGTTGTAGAGCTCGCCACGGTTGTATTTGTAGTGGGGCACGTCGAGTTTGAAGCCCCAGGGGTTGTCTTGCGGTATCAGTTCGGCTTCGGCGCGTTCGAACAGGTGTTCGGGTTTGTCCGCCAGCAGCGCTTCGCTGACAGGCAGCACCGGTGCCGGGGTCAGCGCCTGGCGCCGGTTCTCTTCCCATGACACCCCCAGGCGATCGTCCAGGGTGCGGGTCCAGGTGCGTTGGGCCAGGCTGCGCAGGCGTTGCAGATCGGACTCGGCCATTGCCTCGCCACCGAGATTGCAGCGGGCCACGAAGGCGAAGTCATCGTCCAGCGCCGCGAGACTGGCATCGCGCCGCTCAGCCAGCTGCTGCTCGTTGCCTCCCTGGGCCAGTGCCTGCCAGTAGCTGATCCAGGCGTCGCGCTTGAGAACCTCGAAACGGGTGCGGATTTCGTGGATTCGGTCGTTCAGGGTTTCGAGCTTCGTGGCCTTATCGACAACGTACTCGGGGGTGGTGACTTTGCCGCAATCGTGCAGCCACGCCGCGATATGCAGCGCCTCCCACTCGTCTTCGGTGGGATGGTAGTCATTGAAGGGTGGTTCCTGGCTGGCCGCGGCAGCCTGGGCGAGCATCAGGGTGAGTGCCGGCACCCGCTGGCAGTGGCCACCGGTGTAGGGGCTCTTGGCATCGATCGCCCCGGCCAGCAATTGAATGAACGCGTCCAGCAACTGTTTCTGCCTGGCTTGCAGCCGCTGGCTTTCGATGCTCACGGCTGCGGCCCCGGAGACTGCCTGGAGGAACGCGATACGATCCGGACGAAGCTTTTCCAGATCACTTTGATCGCCGCTGTCCGCCAGCAGCAGGATCAGCAGGCCCACTGTTTCGTTGTGGCGATTGTGCAGACGGATACCGATCAGGTGCACCCTCGGGCTGTCCATTGCCAGCAGCACCTTCTGCAAATCTCCCGCCTGTTCGAAACCGAGGCTGGTGACCACATTGTTGGCACTCGACAACTGCTGCAGCCATGACGGGCTGTGCGTGTCCTGGCTGTCGTGGCCGCGAATGCCGAACGCTGGCAATGCCTCCGAGCGACCGTCGATGACCAGTCCCTGGGGCTCCATGCGATCGCCGTCGTTTTCCCTCAGGTAGATCAGGCCTGCCTGGGCCTGGCCGATTTTCACGGTTTCGAACAACACCCGTTCGAGCAAAGGAGCGAACCGGGTTTCGGCGCTCAGGCTGTCGGTGATCTGGAAAAAGCTGGCCAGGGTGTCCTTCATGCGGGCCATCGACACGCTGAGTTGATCGACTTCAAGGACCAGAGAACGGCGGGATATGGGGAAGTGGAAATTGAAACTGCGGATGGCATCGGCTTCCTGCACCAGCGTGCTCAAGGGCTTGACCAGAATCCTCGAGGTCAGCCATCCCAGCGGCAGGCACAAAAGCAGCGTGGCCAGTGTGATCAACGCGCCTTGCCAGCGCATGCGATAGGCATCGGCGAGCAATTCGTCTTCCGGCACCAGCAGCGCCAGTTGCAACCCTTGAGGTCCGCCTTCCTCCATGTGACTGCGAGCAACGATCCATTGACGGCCAGCGGCGATCAGCCGTTGGCCGCTGGCAGGGCTGCCGAGCAATGCAGCGAGCCCGGGGCTCAGGTCGGCGGCCTTGTTCAGGCGGGCAGTCTGGTCGTCAACGATCAGCTTGCTGCTGTCGGGGTAGGCGATGGCGTTGCCCTCGGCATCCAGCAGCACGATCTCGGTGCCAGGGGTGACGACATGCTTGGCCAGGGTTGCGGACAGTTCGGCCAACGTCAGGTCGGCCCCCATGACGGCGTGTGCGCCGCTGCGACGGGCCAGGGTGGTGCCGACGTTATGGGTGGAGAAAAACACGTAGGGTTCGGTGGTGATCTGGTCGCTGCCACGGCGGGCACTGGAAAACCAGGCGCGGGTGCGAGGATCGAAGTGGTCATCGGGGTTGTCCTGACGGCTGATGGGGTTCAGGTCCTGATCGAAAAACAGGGTTTGCGAGTGCTCCCGTTCGCCGTCGAGGCGTTCGATGCTCCAGACCTGATAGGCCGCTGCCGGCGGAGCCTTGAGCAGGGTTTTCAGGGCGGGTGTTCGCAGGGGCCGGACCATGAAGAAATCGCCGCTGTCGTAACCCACGTACAACGACGCCAGGTCGGGGTTGTCCTTGAGCGACTGGCTGAAAGGCAGGAGCAATGCCAGGCGTTGTTCCAGGCTGGAAGCCTGTGTCGCCGGGTCGAGTACCAGCAGGCTCAGCAGGTGGCGGATAGGTTCATAGGTGGCGTGCAGGTCCAGACGGACGTCCTGCTCGATGCGCTGGAAGAGTTTTTCACTACTGGACAGAATGATCTGCGTGGTTTGCTGATAGTTGAAAAGCCCCAGTACCACGCCGGTCAGTAACAGCAGCAGGGTGAACATCACGCTGATGTGCACGTGCAGGGGAAGCCGCCGTTGATCCGGACGCAGTGGGTTGGGCATTGCGGAGTCTCTCCATGGGGGGAACACACTGCTCAGCGATCAAGCATAGTTAAGGCTCCGTCATTCTGCTTTTGTCGATTTGCGCAATTTGTTGCTGCAAGGCTTGCTCCAGCTCGAGCATCGCGTGCACCAGTGCTTCGCAGCACCGGTCCACTTCGTCTGCTTGAAAGGTGCTGCGACAAGCGCGTTCGAGCGTTTCGCAACATTCGATCAGGCGACGGGCCTGGACGATCCGCGCGGCCCCCTTGATCTTGTGCGCGATATCGAGGAACGGCTGCGGCTCGTCGGACCCGGACAAGGCCAGCAGGGCTTGTCGGTCCGCAGCGTTGCTGGTGAGCAATTCGCGCAGTAGACGCAGGTCCATGGCCGGGTTGCCGCCGGTCAACGAGTGCAACCCGCTCACGCTGAAGGCCGGATCGCGGTCGGTCGGCACGATCCCGGCGACCCATTGGCTCAGGGCGGCCAGCGTCAATGGCTTGAACAGGCAGTCGTCCATCCCGGCCTGTCTGCAGCGCTGCAGTTCTTCCGGCTGGGCATTGGCGGTAAACCCCAGGAGGGTGCAGCGTGGGCGGCGCGACAGCTGTTCATCGTCACGAATGGCGCGCGCGAGCTCGTACCCATTCATGATCGGCATGTTGCAATCGACGATCACCAGATCGAATCGCTCGGCTTTCCATGCCTGCAGGCCCGCCTCACCTTCCTCGGCAACACTGAACCGGTGGCCCAGGAACTCCAGTTGCTGGCACATCAACAAGCGATTGGCCGGATGATCGTCGACCACGAGAATATTCAAGGGGGCGGTGCTCGTGTGGATCGGCGGGGCCGAGGATGGAGACACCTGCTCCATGGGCAGCGTGGGCAACAGCAGCGAAACCTGTACCTGGGTACCCACGCCTGGCTGGCTGTCCAGCTTGAGCGTACCGCCCATCATTTCGCACAGGCTCCGGCTGATCACCAGGCCCAGTCCTGCGCCGCCTCGGCCTGACTGCCCGGTAGCGTCGGCCTGGGCAAACGGTTCGAACAAGCGGCGCTGGTCGCGTTCGCTGATGCCAATGCCGCTGTCCTCGACCTGCAACAGCATCCGCACATGCTCGGGTTGCGCCGTGGCCAGCAACTCGACGGTGATACGGACATGGCCCTGCTCGGTGAATTTGATCGCGTTGCTCACCAGGTTCGACAAGACCTGCTTGAAACGCATCGGATCCAGCAGAACATCGGTCGCCGGATTGGCCGGATGGAGCTCCACCAGCAACTCGAGATTTTTCTGACGGGCCAGCCCCTCGAAGATTCGCACCACCGACCCGACGATTTCGCTCGGATTGACCCGCTCCGGACTAAGGCTCAGGCGCCCGGATTCGATGCGCGCAATGTCGAGAATATCGCCGATCAGCTCCAGCAGGTCCTTGGCCGAGTTGTACGCCACGTCGATGGCCGGGCGGTCGGCGTGGTTGCTATCGATACGCTTGAGCGTCAGCTCGAGCATGCCGATGACCGCATTCATCGGTGTGCGGATCTCATGGCTCATGGTCGCCAGAAAGGTGCTCTTGGCACGGTTGGCTTCGTCGGCCCGCTCCTTTGCATGGCGCAGCTGCTCGACCAGTTGGCGACGCTCGGTCAATTGATCGTTCAGTGCACGTTCGGCCGCCTGGCGTTGCTTGATCTGGCGACGCATGTAGGCATTCCAGGCCGCGGAGAGCAGCAGCAACGCGCCGGCGCCGATAACGATCTGATAGAACAGTCGCTGGTAGTTGCGCCAGGTACTTTGCGAGGAGGCCGAATAGCCACGCCAACGACTGTTGATGATGCCCAGTTCCTCCGGGGCGATGCTCAGCAGTGCCTTGTCGAGAATGGCATTGAGCTCCCTGGCATCGCGTCCGGTCGCCAGGGAAAACGCGGCCTGTCGGGTACCGATGGTGGTGCGGATCTGCAACGTACGTTCAAAATAACGAGACGAAATGAAATAGTTGGCGATGACCAGTGAGTTCACCGCGCCTTCTGCCTTGTCTTCGGCGAGCAACTCCACGGCACTGAACGAATCCGGCGTTTGCACCAGCCTGATGCGCGGGAATTCGCGGCGCAGGTAATCCAGCAGCGGATGGCCCTGGGGGATGGCCAGGCGTTTGCCCTCCAACTGTTGAAGGTTGGCCGGGCTGTCGGCGGCCTTGCGGGTCAGCAGCACGAAGGAATTCTGCAGGTAGGGCCGAGTGAAATTCAGCTGTGTTTCACGATCGGCGCTGGGGAGCAGGGCGGCGATCATGTCGGCCTTGTCGTGTTTGATCTGCTCGATCATCTCGTCATCGCTGCGGCTGCGATGGATGTCGAAGCGCAGCCCGGTGCGCAACCTGATCAGTTCGAGCAGGTCGGCGGTGACCCCGCGAAAATTGCCGTCACTGTCGAAAAAGGTCAGGGGGGCAAAGGCTTCGTTGACCACCACGCGCACCACCGGGTGTTGCGTCAGCCACTGTTCTTCGGCATGGGTGAGTTGCAGTTTCTGGTCGGTGAGAAGGATGTCGCTGCCGGCACTCCAGCGCTCGGCGATGTTCTGTCGTTCGTTGGCGGGGATGGCCGTGAGCATCGTGTTGATGATCCCGAGCAGTTCAGGGTTGTCCTTGTGCACGGCGAAACTGAACCCATGGGCTTCGTGCTTGCCGAAGTTGGCCATGCGGATATTGTTCAGGTAACCCTTGTTGATCATGTAGTGGGTCGAGATGGTGTCGCCGAGGAAGACGTCGGCCTGATCGAAGGCCACCGCATTGATTGCATTCTGGTATGACGGATAGGACGTGATGATTGCCTTGGGATACAGGCTCCTGACTTCCTCCAGGGGCAGGTAGTGATACACCATGCTCAGGCGCAACCCGGCAAGGCCATCGGTCAGGGAGCGGGTTTCGCCTTCGCGGGTGACCAGAACCGGCTGGTCCACGGCGTACGGTGCGGATAGCACGATGTCGGCATTGTGCGCCTCGAATCCATTGGCCGTACCGAGCAGATCCACTTCGCCTTTTTCAAGTGCCCTGATGGCCGCGCCACGGGAAGCAAAGCGCTGGACCTTGACCGGCAAGCCAAGGGTCTTGCCAAGGATGCCCGCATAATCGGCAGTGAAACCTTCGTAATCCTTGCCGCTGATGGTCAGGTCGAAAGGAGGGTAGTCCGGGGCCGATGTGCCGAGAACCAGTTCGCGCTTGCCGGCAATCCATTGTCGTTGTGTGGAATCCAGCTGGACGTCCAGGGGCCTGACCGTCGAGCGGCTGAGCAGCGTGAAGTCTTCGCTTGCGATATGCGCCGCATTCACCGCAGTGCTCAGGCATACACCTGCGACCATGAGTGTCAGATAATCCTTTATACGACGGGTCATCCTGCGGCTCACACTAACGCGTTACGTTTTGCCATCTCGATGAGTTCAACCAGGGATTTGGCCTTGAGTTTTTGCATGAGTCGTTTTTTATAGGTGCTGACGGTCTTGTTGCTCAGGAACATGCCTTTGGCGATTTCCTTGTTGGTACGGCCCTGTGCAAAAAGTTGCAAGACCATCAGTTCCCTGTCGTTGACTGACTTGAACAGTTCCAGTTCGGCGTATCGAATGTCATCGCCGCGAACCGGGTTCAAGGCCTGGCTGGGGAAATAGTTGTAACCTGACAATACCGCTTTAATGGCGCTGACCAGTTCACTCAGGTCTTCCTGTTTACAGACATAACCCGATGCACCGGATTGCATGCAGCGGATACCGAACAGCGTCGGGCATTGTGCGGTCAATACCAGTGTCTTCAGCGGGGTGCTCATGGCGTTAAAGCGGGCAAGGACTTCGAGGCCGTCCAGTTTGGGAATACTGATATCGAGAATGACAAGGTCAGGCATGCATTCGCGGACCATTTGCATGGCATCGACCCCGTTATCGGATTCGCCCACCACTTTATAACCTTCGTGTTCCAATAACATTCTGACGGCAAGTCGGATGACAGGGTGATCGTCGACAATAAAAACGGAGTTCATAATCAAATCCCATGCGAGCTCAGATAAAGCGCGCACCTTAGCTCAGATAATTGACGGGACGCATGAACTGACGGGCTGGAAGCTGTAATATAGGAAACTTCCTACAATAGAAAAAGAATAGTACTACGGAACAAATAGGTTTTGAATGAGGAAGGGCGTTAAGTGACGATCAATCGGTTTGAGAAGGGGAAGTTTGTAAGTGTATATATAACTTTGGGTGGGGTTTGGCGGAGGTCGGTTTTATATTTTAATCGAGTTCAACAGTTTTCTGAATTCTGATTGTTTCAATGGTTTGATCAAATAACCCAGCAACGGTAATCCATGGGCGTTCGCAGTTTTCTCAAGGCCGTCAAGTTCTGTACACGTGAGGCTGCTTAACAGTATCGCCTGCCTGATCATCCCTTGATGACTGGCGAGTTCGACCAGGTCAAGTCCGGGAAGATCGGGAAGACATTGATCGCACAACAGAATGTCAAACGGTTGCCCCGCCGTCAGCATTTGTTGCAGAGCCCCCTGGGCACTGTCGCAAGTTGTCAATTGGGTGAAGCCGTAACTTTCAAGCAGGTACTGAGTCGCCATGAGTTGGAAGGGATGATCTTCCACCAGCAGGATGCGTAAATCGTCTTTTGACCCGGGATTACTCACGCTTCATCTCTCACACAGCGGGGCGCCTCATTGTTTCGCAAGAATGACTGGCATTCGATCAGTTTGCTCGGCACGAGGTGTAGGGCGATTCGCAGATCGCTGAGTGCACTTGGACAGGAAGGGGTCGATGGCCATTTTCTGTAACTTGATGACCCATCGACCGTTTTGCATCAGTGGCTTGAACGGCCGGTCATCTCCAGTGCCATTTCGCTGGCATAGCTGTCAGTCATCCCGGCGATGAAGTCGATCATACGCAGGAACGAAGTGTGCAGCGGTCCATCGGGGTTGGGCGCGCTGTTGCCCAGCAGGTCGAGAATGCGGCGGCTCTTGAAAGAGGGCGTACGACCATTGTGCTGCTCCAGCGCTGCGCCGCAGAAGGCGTTGAGGAGGATTTCCAGCGTGGTGTAGGCACCGATTTCGTGCAAGGTCTTGCGCTTGTCCTGGAAGATTTTTTTGCGCGCCATGTCTTTTGCATTCAAGACACAGCGTTTGGCGGGACCGTGCATGTGCTCCACCAGGTCGCCGGGCAGTCGGCCGGCCAGCAAGGCGTCCTGCTGCTCGACAAAGGCACGGGCCGCGGCATTGGTCAGGTGTTCGATGGCCTTGCCCCGCAGGATTGCCAGTTTGCGTCGACGCGAATCCAGCGGACCGAGCTGGCGATAGGTTTCCGGTAGATCGTCGCCGACCAGGTCGAGCAGCAGGGACTCGACTTCGGCGTACTCCAGCAATTCCATTTCCAGGCCATCTTCGAGGTCGATCAGCGCGTAGCAGATGTCATCCGCGGCCTCCATCAGGTACACCAGCGGATGGCGTGCCCAGCGTTGGTCCTCAAGTTGCGGCAGCCCGAGCTTATGGGCGATCTGTTCCAGCAGCGGCAGCTCGCTCTGATAACAGCCGAACTTGTGTTTCTTGTAGCCCAGAGAGTCCGCATGCTTGGCCGTCCAGGGGTATTTCAGGTAGGCGCCGAGCGTGGCGTAGGTCAGCCGGGTGCCGCCATCGAACTGGTGATATTCCAGCTGGGTGAGCACTCGGAAACCCTGGGCATTGCCCTCGAAGTTGAGGAAGTCATGGCGTTCCACTTCGCTCATCGCGTCCAGCCAGCCCCGACCTGCGGCTTGTTGAAACCAGTGGCGGATCGCATCTTCACCGGAATGACCGAAGGGCGGGTTGCCGATGTCGTGAGCCAGGCAAGCCGATTGCACGACCATGCCCAGATCGCTCGGTTCGCACCAGTCGGGCAGGGCGCCGCGGATGGTTTCACCGACCTGCATGCCCAGCGAGCGGCCGACGCAACTGACTTCCAGCGAGTGGGTCAGGCGCGTGTGGATGTGATCGTTGCTGGTGACCGGGTGGACCTGGGTCTTGCGCCCGAGGCGGCGAAAGGCACCCGAGAAAATGATGCGGTCGTGGTCTTTGTGGAAAGGACTGCGCCCGAGTTCTTCCGAGCTGTGCAGAGGTTTCCCGAGGCGTTCGCGGGTAAGCAGGGTTTGCCAATCCAAGGCTGGTTCTCTCCGTCAGGTGACTGAGCGCCTAGCTTCCCGTTTCGCGCCAGTGCCTGCAAGCGGAACTAGAGGCCGGCCGCATCGATATCGATGAGCAGCAAGCGCTCGCCGTTGTTGAAGAACTGTCCGGCCGTGAGGCAGTACTGATTGCTGGTGGCGTCGCGGTAAGTGCTGGAAAGCGTCAGCCGGCGCTCCTCCCAGCCTTCGGCCAGCAGTTGATAGAAGTACGGGCGCCATGACCAGTTGTGCCCCAGGTAGCGATCGTCCGCTTCCCAGCGTTGGTTGCGCCACTCCATGTTCGGCGTCAATTGCGTGCCATGGCGGTCGCATTGATAAAACCGCAACAACCAGGGAAAGGCATCCAGTTGTGGCAGGGCGCTGAGCGGAGCACGGGCCTGGGCCCAGGTCTGCAGGATGGCCATCAGTTCGCAGAGTTGCTGGCGCATGAGCATCAACCGGCCGCGTTCCGCCAGCTTTTGCTGGACATAGCGCTGACGCAACTGGGCGAAGCGCTCGACGAAGGCGTCCGTGGCGAAGAAGTCCGTTTGCGCCCCGGCGAACAGGTAGCCCTGCACGTAGCGCGAGCCGCATTCCAGGGCGAAATTCAGTTGCGCTTCGGTTTCCACTCCTTCGGCAATGATCCAGCAGCCGGTCTTCTCCGCCATCTGCGCAAGCGCCTTGACCACGTCGCTGCTCGGGCCACCCAGAGCGGCAGCCTGGAACAGTCGCATATCCAGCTTGAGAATGTCCGGTTGCAGCGCCAGCACGCGATCGAGCTGCGAGTAGCCGGCACCGAAATCATCGATGGCGATGCGTGCACCTGCCTGGCGATATCGCGTCACCACGTCGGCCAGGCGCTGGATGTCGCCACCCAGTTCGGTAATCTCGAAAACGATCCGACGGGGATCGACGTCATGCCGGCTCAATTGCTTGAGACTCGGCAGCGCCTGACCCGCACGCAAGCGATTGATCCAGCGCGGCGACATGTTCAGGCTGAGAAACCAGTCATTGGGTGCTTCGTGCAGGCGACTCAAGGCGTTATCGCGGATCTGGCGATCGAGCCGGCGAAGGGCGATGGCCGGTGTTCGCGGGTCGGCAAACAATGCTCCTACAGACGCCAGTCGACCATCAGTCTGGCGCAGCCTCCCCAGGGCTTCGACGCCTGCGATACGGCCGGTAGCGGTATCGATGAATGGTTGAAAGCAGGCGAGCGGTTGCCCGTCGATCACGAAGCCTCCTTAGTCGATCTTGTTTTTGGATACCACCTGTCAGCCATCGGGCACGCAGGCTTGAACCTCTCGTTGAAGAGGTTCATCGCGCAGACGTTGCAAGAATGCAGCCAGATAGTGGCTTCAGTGTTTGGGAGGGGCGGTCACGACCAGTTTGATCAATGGCCCCAGGGTGGTGGCCAGGCGTACCAGTCGCGTCAGGCCGCTGGCGCCACCGCTTTTGGCACCCTTGCCGGTCAGGAACCCCAGCAGGGTGACGGCCGCCATGCCCCAGAGCGGGGCATGCTTGATGCCCAGACCGCTGTGCAGGTTTTGCGTCATCCCGCGTACCCGCTGCAGGGGTTGCAGCAGTTGCGAGGACTCCTGGCGTATTTCCTGTCGATGCATTTCCATGCGCAGGCGGATCAGCGCCTTGCGCATCTCCGTGCGTGAGCTGTTGCGAGGCAGTTCAGGCAGGTTCATGGCAACAGTCGCTCCCGATCATTGGCCAGTTCTTCCAGCGTGCCGTGGAAGGGCGAGGACTCATCGAAGATTGCGGCTCTCAGGCGTAGTCCGCAAAAGATGCAGGCCAGGGTGTAGAACACACAGAGCCCGATGATGGCGGGCAGGCGATAGGTGTCCCAGAACAGGATCAGGACCAGCGTCGACAGGCCCACCAGCAACAGCAAGGCAAACACCAGCGCCAGGCCGGCGAACAGCAACAGGCTGACGGTGCGAGCTTTCTGTTCCTGCAATTCGATGCCGAACAGTTCGACATGGCTGTGCAGCAATCCAAGGAATGCGGCGCCCAGGCGCCGCGATGAGGAGCCTGGGCCCGTTGCGGACGAGCCGGATTCACCGATCGCCATAATCAGCGCCGCGTTGCCAGCAGACCGATCAGGAAACCCACGCCGGCGGCGATGCCGACCGATTGCCATGGGTTGGCCTGGACGTAGTCTTCGGTAGCGGTGACAGCGGCCTGGCCGCGTTCGCGCAAGGAGTCTTCGGTCAGTTTCAAGGTTTCGCGTGCGCGCAGCAGACTGTCGTGGATTTGCTCGCGCAACTCGTCAGCCTGATCGCCCGCCAGGGTGGCCGTGTGTTCCAGCAAACGTTCGGTGTCGCTGACGAGCGTCTGAAAGTCGTTCATCAGGATTTCTTGAGCAGTCTTTGCCTTGAGGCTGGCCATGGTGAATCTCCGTAAGTGGCTTCTGTTGCGTTCGAGTATGAGCCTTGCGCGAAGGTTCAGTACAAATCAGTGGTACGTCTTTTGCTTTGTCGTGGTGCGTCAGCCCGCATGCCTGCGCTGTTGCTGGGCGTGAATCGAGCAAAACCTTATCTCAATAACGAAAACCCGCGCGAAGGTTTCCCTTTCTTGCGCCAAAGCGGTTCATCTGGATCGGCCTGCCGACTCCAGGTGGGTTCAACTTGGTGCATGAGCGTCCTGCGCGAACTGCTTTGGTGCTTTTTCTAGCCTTCAGGTCTGCCCATCCATGGAAAATCTGCAAAGCGCTGTGGAGAGTCTGGTCCACAGCTCCAATACCCTGTTCATCCTGATCGGTGCGGTCATGGTCCTGGCCATGCACGCCGGTTTTGCCTTTCTCGAAGTCGGTACGGTTCGCCAGAAGAACCAGGTCAATGCCCTGTCGAAGATTCTCAGCGACTTCGCGATTTCGACCCTGGCCTACTTCTTTATAGGCTACTGGATTTCCTACGGCGTGACATTCCTGCAACCGGCAGCCGTGATCAATGCCGATCATGGTTACGGCCTGGTGAAATTTTTCTTCCTGCTGACGTTTGCGGCCGCGATACCCGCCATCATTTCCGGCGGCATCGCCGAGCGCGCCAGGTTCGTGCCGCAGTTGTGCGCCACAGCGTTGATCGTGGCGTTCATCTATCCCTTCTTCGAGGGCATGATCTGGAAAGGTAACTATGGCTTGCAAGCCTGGTTGTTGGAGCGTTTCGGCGCTGGCTTCCATGATTTCGCCGGCTCTGTGGTGGTCCACGCCATGGGCGGCTGGCTGGCACTGGCAGCGGTGTTGCTGCTCGGCCCCAGGCAGGGACGTTATCGCGAGGGAAGACTGGTGGCATTCGCGCCGTCGAGCATCCCGTTCCTGGCACTGGGCTCGTGGATCCTGATCGTTGGCTGGTTCGGCTTCAACGTGATGAGCGCGCAAACCTTGCAGGGGGTCAGTGGCCTGGTGGCGGTCAACTCGCTGATGGCGATGGTCGGTGGCACCGTGGCGGCGTTGATCGTCGGGCGCAATGACCCGGGCTTTCTGCATAACGGCCCGCTGGCCGGGCTGGTGGCGATTTGTGCCGGTTCCGATCTGATGCACCCGGTGGGTGCGCTGGTGACGGGCGCCATTGCCGGAGCCCTGTTCGTCTGGTGCTTTACCGCTGCCCAAGGCAGATGGCACATCGACGATGTGCTGGGTGTCTGGCCGTTGCATGGCCTGTGCGGTGTCTGGGGCGGGATCGCCTGTGGCATCTTCGGCCAGAGCGCATTGGGAGGCCTGGGCGGTGTAAGCCTGATCAGTCAGTTGATCGGCACGACGCTGGGCGTGGTGGTTGCGCTGGCCGGTGGCTTCGCGGTGTACGGGGTGATCAAGGCGCTGCACGGCCTGCGCCTGAGCCAGGAAGAAGAGTATTACGGTGCCGACCTGTCGGTGCACAAGATCGGCGCCGTCAGCCAGGATTGAATCAATTCTCCACGTCCTCGGCGCCGGGGTAAAAGTCGTGCAACAGGCGATAACGATCGCGCCGCACCTGATCGACCCGATCCTGGACCTGCTGGCCGGGCAGGCCCAGCATGATCAGCGCGTGAGAAGCGAGCATCAGGCTGGACTCGAGCAGTTCGGGCACCACCTCGCTGGCGCCCGCCGCTTTCAACTCGGTCAACTGGCTGTCGTCCCGGGTGCGCACCAGGATCGGCACCGCCGGATTGAACCGGCGGGCCTCCTTGAGTATCAGCAGGGCTATGTCGGCCTGGTCGACGGCGATCACCAGCAGCCGCGCACGCTCCAGCCCGACGGCGACCAGCAGCTCACCACGACGGGAGTCTCCATAATGCACGCAGGTTTCGCTCACGCCAGCTTCCTGGACACGCACCGGGTCGTTGTCCAGTGCGATGTAGGGTTGCTGGGCGTGCCGCAGAAAGCGGCCAATGGACTGACCGACCCGACCGTAGCCACAAATCACCACATGGCTGTGCAACCCGGCATTGAGCGCGCTGATTTCCTCGAGCTTGGCTTCCTCATTGGGCTTGCGATGCAGGCGCAAGGCGATGCGCGGTGCGGCCCGTAGCAACAGGGGCGTCAGTAGCATCGAACAGAAGGTCGCGGCCAGCAGCAACCCACCGATCTCGGCCGGCATCAGTTCGTTCTGTTGCATCAGGGCCATCAGCGCAAAGCAGAACTCGCCGCCCTGGGCCAGGGCCAGGCCGCTGCGCCAGGCAGTCTCGGCGTCACTGCCACGCCATCTGACCAGCAGCGCGACCACGCAGCCCTTGATCACCAGCAATCCCAGGGTCAGGCCAAGGATCAGCAGACCGTGGCTGGCGAACAGCTGCAAGTCGATGAGCATGCCGATACTGACGAAGAACACGCCGAGCAGGATGTCGCGGAACGGGCGGATGTCGGCTTCGATCTGATGGCGATAGTGGCTTTCCCCCAGCAACATGCCAGCGAGAAACGCGCCCAGCGCCGGCGAGAGTCCGAGCAGATGAGTCAACCAGGCCGTCAGCAACACAATCACCAAGGCCAGCAACACAAACAGCTCCGGGGAGCGGGCAGCCGCCACTTCATGGAACAGGCGCGGCAATAACCAGCGACTGGCCAGCAGCAGGCCGAAGAACAGCACCACGGTCTTGCCCAGTGTCACCGGCAATGCCCAGTACCAGGCCTGATCGCTGCTGCCGGCGAACACCGGTACCAGGGTCAGCAACAACACGGCCACCACGTCCTGGAACAGCAGCACGGCAATGGCATTCTGCCCGTGGCTGCTGAAAATCTCGCCGAGACTGCCCAGCTCCTTGCTGACAATGGCGGTGGACGATAACGATAGGCCGGCACCCAGCAGCAGCGCAGGCGTTGCCGACAGGCCCAACAGCATCAGCAGCCCGCCCAGCAGTAGCACGGTGAGCAGCACTTGCTGGCTGCCCAGCCTGAACACCACCTTGCGCAACGCGAGCATTTTCGACAGGGAAAATTCCAACCCCAGGGAAAACAGCAGGAACACCACCCCGAGTTCGGCGAGATCGGGCAATTCTTCACTCTCGTTGACCCAGTTGAACGCCGTCGGCCCGATCATCAGCCCGACACACAGATAGCCCAGTACCGGCGGCAGGCGCAGACGCTGGAACAAGGCAATCACCACCAGTGAGGAGGCGAGAATGATCAGCAGATTGGCAAACACGGGACACTCCGGAAACGAACGCTGGCCACTCCAGCGTAGAGGCAAAAAGCGGCGAGGATTACGCAATTGTTACCAGGGGCGGATGATGTGTGTCAGCCGTTGCCCGAATCTTTCCGAGTTTCGCCTGTGCCAGCGGGCCTGGGCAGTGACTCGACTGCTTCTGATCCCCGGCCTAGAATAAGTGCCTATTTTGCCGGATCCTTCACTCATGCCTCCTGAATGTCAGCTGTTCGGCACCCTGGGGTGTCACCTTTGCGAGCTTGCCGAAGAAGAACTGATGCCGCTGGTCGAGCACGGTTTGCTGGTGGAACTGGTCGATATTGCGGAAAACGAAGACTGGGTCGAAGACTACGGTTTGCGTATTCCGGTCCTGCGGCGCCTGGATACGGGGGCTGAACTCGACTGGCCGTTCGACGCCGAGCAGGTGGTCGCGTTTCTGCGCTGACCGACCATTGCTTTTGAATGTGCTCCAGCATTGGCGAAGCTGGGTTTATTCGGTTACTGTATGTTCATACAGTTAACTGGGTTGCCTGTCCTGTCGTTATCTTTCGGTTCCGCACAGGCAATCGCGCCAGTCAGAGGATGCACCTTGGTCAATGTCGAACAATTGAAGAGCAGCGTTAACCTGATGTCGGCGGACGTCGTGCGGGAGGCTGTCAGTGAGTTGCGCCTGGACGGCCTGGTCACGGAAGGCAAGACACCGTTCAACAAATTGCATTTCAACACCTGTTTTGCCGAGATCGAAGCGCTGTTCCAGCGCGCGGGTTATCACCGCCAGCTGGACGTCGTGGGCTATCAGGGGTTGTTGTATGCACTCTATGATCCGATGCGCTGGGAAGCGGTGGATGTGCTGCGTTGGCTCAAGGAGTACACCGAAGCGGCCGCCAGCGCATAGTCGATCCGAGCCTGAGGATTCTTTTCTAGGCTCGATGAGGGCGCTGCTGGATAATGCGGGCCTGCATCGAGGGTCCGAGCGTCTGTATGTCCACTTCATCATTTTCCGCTGCGCACAACCAGGCCAGTACACTTTACCTGCCTCCGGGGTCGTGGCAGACCGTACTCGATTGCCTGTGTGAACACTTCAGCGCCATTGGCCGCGAGCAATGGCTGGACAGGATTGCCCGGGGGCGCGTCCTTGACGGCAATGGCGTGCCCATTCCCCTGGATCTGGCCTACAGGGAAGGTTTGCGGATTCATTATTTTCGCGAGGTCCCGGACGAGAAGCCCATCCCGGTGATCGAGTCGATTCTGTATGCCGACGAGCATCTGGTGGTCGCCGACAAACCGCATTTCCTGCCGGTGACCCCGGCGGGCGAGTACGTGGAGCAGACCCTGCTGCGGCGGTTGATCCGGCGCCTGGATAACCCGCACCTCGTGCCTTTGCATCGCATTGACCGGCATACGGCGGGGTTGGTGTTGTTTTCCGCCAACCCTCTGAGCCGTTCCGCCTATCAATCGTTGTTTCCCACGCGACAGATCGAAAAACGCTACGAGGCCATTGCCCGAGCGTTACCGGAGTTGACCTTTCCCCTGACTCACAAAAGCCGGTTGATCGATGGCGAACCGTTTTTCCGCATGCAGGAAGGCCCCGGTGCCTGTAACAGCGAGACGGCTGTCGAAGTCCGGGAGAAGAATGGTGATCTCTGGCGTTACGGCCTTTACCCGGTGACGGGCAAGAAGCATCAATTGCGTGTGCACATGACGGCGCTGGGAGCCAGTATCTGCAATGACCCGTTCTACCCGCACGTGGTCAAGGACGCCCCGGACGATTATGCCAACCCCCTGAAGCTGCTCGCCCAGGGCTTGCGGTTCATCGATCCGGTCACCGGTGAGCAACGAGATTTTGCAAGCACGCTGACCTTGTCATGGTGACTGCGTTTTTCAGGCGTAAAAAAGCCCGCATGAAGCGGGCTTTTTCGCATCTGGCTCTTACAGCTCTTTAACGGTACGAACCTGATCCTTGTTGACGCGGGTTTGCTTGCCGTCCAGTTGTTCGAACTCGTAGAAACCGGCTTCGTCGTCATACTTCGGGGTGTCGACGGCCTGGATTTCGCGACCGTCATTCAGGGTGATCACAGTAGGCGATGCGCAACCGGCCAGGGTCGCGAGGCCCAGTGCGAGCATGCAAGTGGCGAGGGTCCGTTGAGTCATGAGTGTATCTCCGATGGGAATTCTTTTGGTCACTGTGGGTGAGACGTATACAACGCGCGCAAGTTCCTTGGCTAGTGTCACTCTGACGCGTTGATGGGGACATTGAGCAATTGCGGCGTATTGAGGTTGGCCAGGCGCGGATCGTTGTCGGGGCATTGCAGCGCGGTGGCACCCAGTTTGCGCATGATGCGACCCGGGCTGCGCTCGCCGTCATGCCAGGCACTTTCGAACGTATCGCGCAGTGCGACGGGAATCACGCTGAGCAAGGGTTCCCAGTGGTCACCGTGTCGCAGCATCAAAGGGTGGTCCGGATGCTGGCTGGCGGTTTCAAGCATGCTGTGCAACAGCGCGGTGTCGATGCGTGGCACGTCGCAGGGCAAGACCATCAGGAAGCGATGGTGAGCGACCTGCAAGCCCGCACGAATACCGGCCAGGGGGCCGGGAAACTCACCTTCGTCATCATGGACCAACCGGTCGGCGTAGGGCGCGTATTTATCCAGATTCCTGTTGCAGGAGATGATCAGGTCGTCGGTCAGCGGGCGGGTCTTGCGTTGAAGATGTGCGATCAGGGGTTCGCCTTGCCACTCGATCAAGCCCTTGTCGCGACCGCCCATGCGTTGGCCGCGTCCACCGGCCAGGAGCAGAATGGAGCAGGGTGGCAGCGGTGTGTTCGAGCTCATGGCAGGTCTCCATGGGAGCGGCAAAAAAAGAGGGCGCTGTGATATAACACCGGGCTGTTTCTCCTACAACTGGATGAGCCTATGAAAGCCAAGGCTGATGTACCTTTTGCACCGCTCAATATCGCGGTGTTGACGGTCAGCGACACTCGTACCCTGGAAACCGATACCTCGGGCCAGGTCTTCGTCGATCGCTTGAGCGCTGCCGGTCATAATCTGGCCGCCCGGGTTCTGCTCAAAGATGATCTCTACAAAATTCGTGCGCAAGTTGCCAACTGGATTGCCGACGATGTCGTACAGGTGGTGCTGATCACCGGCGGCACCGGCTTCACCGGACGCGACAGTACGCCTGAAGCCGTCAGCTGCCTGCTGGACAAGCAGGTTGACGGCTTTGGCGAGCTGTTCCGCCAGATATCGGTAGCGGATATCGGTACCTCCACGGTTCAATCCCGGGCCCTGGCCGGCCTCGCCAACGGCACGCTGGTGTGCTGCCTGCCGGGCTCGACCAATGCCGTGCGCACCGGTTGGGACGGCATTCTTGCCGAGCAACTGGATTCTCGACACCGCCCGTGCAATTTCGTGCCTCATCTGAAACAGGCGGCGCCTTGTGAATCCCGCGGGTAAGCCAGGGAAGACCGGCAGCTTGATGGCGCTCGAAGTGGCGCAGGCGCGCTTGCTGGAAATGGCTGCGCTCTCCCCGATCGTCGAGCGTGAACGCCTGCCGCTGGCACAGGTGCAGGGCCGCGTACTGGCCGATGACCTGGTCTCGACGCTGGATCTGCCACCGTGGCCCAACAGTGCAATGGACGGTTACGCCTTGCGCGCGGCCGATTGGACGGGAGAGCCGTTGCCGGTCAGCCAGAAGGTTTTCGCGGGTAACGCTGCGCAGCCTTTGACGCCAGGGACGTGTGCACGAATCTTCACTGGCGCACCGGTCCCGGCAGGCGCCGACTGCGTCGAGATGCAGGAAAACGCCGAGGTGCTGGCCGATGACCGTGTCCGATTCACCGAGGCGTTGGCGTCTGGGCAAAATATTCGTCCACAGGGCCAGGAAGCCACCGCCGGTGAGCTGATCCTGGCTGCGGGCACGCGACTGGGCTCGATCGAGCAGGGTTTGGCGGCGTCCCTGGGCTGTGCGGAGCTGGACGTGGTCCGCAAGGTTCGTGTCGCTGTACTGTCCACGGGCGATGAACTGGTCGAACCGGGGCAGGCGTTGGGGCCGGGCCAGATCTACAACAGCAATCGAGTGCTGCTGTGCAGCTGGTTGCAACGTCTGGGTTGTGAAGTGATCGACGCCGGCATTCTTCCCGACAACCTTGAGACGACGCGTGCCCGCCTGGGTGAGCTGAAGGATGTCGACCTGATTATGTCGACCGGCGGCGTTTCGGTGGGGGAGGCGGATTTCCTGGGTATCGTCCTGCGGGAAGAGGGCGAGCTGACCTTGTGGAAACTCGCGATCAAGCCGGGCAAGCCGCTGACGTTCGGGCATTTCCGTGGTGTTCCTGTGATCGGTTTGCCCGGAAATCCGGCGTCCACTCTGGTGACCTTTGCGTTGTTGGCGAAGCCCTACCTCCTGCGCCGCCAGGGCGTCACGGAGCTTGAACCCCTGAAGTTCCAGGTGCCCGCCGGATTTGCCTGGCCCAAGGCCGGTCAGCGACGTGAGTATTTGCGCGGACGCCTCGAGAACGGCCGGGCAATCATCTACAGAAACCAGAGTTCGGGCGTCTTGCGCAGCGCTGCGTGGGCTGATGGCCTGGTGGAGGTGCTGGAAGGACGCACCTTGGTCGAAGGTGACAGCGTTGGCTTCATTCCGCTGAGTGAAGTGCTGGGCTGAGGCCTGTCGTGCGCAAACCCGGTTCATTGAGCCGGGTTTAGCCTGTGTGATTGCCGCTTAATGAACCACCAGGGCCACCAGTTGATCGAAGCGGCTGTTGGCGATCCATCCGAGCAGGCCGAGCACCACGGCTGTTCCGCCGGCGGAATAGGCGAGCCTGTGCTTGATGGACCTGACGTCGCACCGGACTTCCTCCATGTCTCTGCGGATGTATTTAAGGTGCGTTTCCAGCTCGACGACACGAGGTTCCATATCAACTTCTCCAGTGGATTGTGCTGTGGTTTTCCGTTCGGTTTGATCAATGGCCCGCCTTTCTGCGAGCGGTGACACCGGAGCGACCGGTGCATGGGTGTCAAGGCTTTGCATGGTACGTCCCTGTAGTGCGGGTGATGACGGGTCAACCTGATCGCCAAGTTGTACCAATCACCCTCGCGGGTCAATTGAGCCGATTCCTCACGTTTTGTAAGAAAAAATCCCGCTTTGTAGGACCTCGCCAGCGTTCAGCTTGAAATAATTCATATTTTTGCGACTTTTATGCGGTGCGCAGGGGTCACATTTCCATACGTATTTCACACACGGGAGTGACCACGATGGGCGAACGCAAGGCACTGTTGATTCTGCACGGTAAACAGGCGCTCAACGAAGAGGTCCGGGCGGCTGTTCAGGATCGGCGTGCACAAGGTTGGGAGCTGGCTGTGCGCCTCACCTGGGAGGCCGGCGACGCCCAACGATGGGTGGACGAAGCGCTGGCGGCGGGATACGAGCGAATCATTGCCGGCGGGGGGGACGGGACATTGCGCGACATTGCCGAGGCCATGGCCGCGCATTCGACGCAGGCCAGTCTGGTGCTGATGCCGCTGGGAACCGCCAACGACTTTGCCCGCGCCGCCGGGGTGCCCCTTGAGCCAGCCCAGGCCCTGGACCTTCTGGATACCGAGCCGCGTGCCATCGATCTCGGCGAGGTGGGTGGGCAGGTGTTCCTGAATATGGCCACGGGTGGCTTTGGCAGTCAGGTCACCGCTAACACCTCCGAGGATTTGAAAAAAGTGCTCGGTGGCGCGGCTTACCTGTTCACCGGACTGTCACGCTTCAGTGAGTTGCATGCGGCTTATGGTGAACTCAATGGCCCGGATTTCCAGTGGAGCGGCGAGTTGCTGGCGCTGGGCATTGGCAATGGTCGCCAGGCGGGGGGTGGGCATGAGTTATGCCCGCAGGCTTTGGCTGACGATGGTCTGCTGGATATCAGCATTCTGCCGGCCCCGCAGGAAGTAGTCGGTACGTTGAAAAGCCTGCTCTCCGATGGCTTCGGGATGGACAGCCTGTTCGTTCGGGCTCGCCTGCCGTGGGTTGAAATCAAGGTTGCGGAAGGCCTCTGCATCAACCTTGATGGCGAGCCTCTGGAAGGCGACAGTCTGCGTTTCTCGGCGCGCCCGGCGGCACTGCGGGTGCATTTGCCGCCTGACTCGCCGTTACTGAGTCATCCGACGGCAATCAGTCATCCAGGCTGATGATCTGCTCGCGCACGGCGAACAGCACCAGCCCGGCCACGTCGTAGATCTGCAGGCGTTTCATGATTTGCGAGCGATGGGTTTCAACAGTCTTGATGCTCAGGCCCAGGCCGTTGGCGATTTCCCGGGTGGATTTGCCGCGAACGATCAGCCGCAGGATTTCCAGCTGGCGCGCCGTCAGGTTGTGCGAGTCGGCGGGGTCGGGCTGCAGTTTCTGGTTTCGGGTCAGCGCCTGGTTGATGACGGTGTGGGCGATGGCCGGGCTGAGGTAGCGTTCGTTATTGCTCAAGGCCATCAGGGCATGCTCGAGCTCGGTGGCCGTGGTGTCCTTGAGCAGATAACCATGGGCGCCGGATTCCAGTGCCTGCATGATCAATGCCGGGTCGGTGTGCATCGACAGGATCAACACCTTGCTGTGCGGATGCAGCCGCTTGAGCCGCTGCAAGGCTTCCAGGCCGCCGGTCTGCTTCATGGAAATGTCCAGCAGGACAATGTCCGGCGTTAACTGCTCGAACATCTCCAGCAACTGCGAGCCGTCGTTGGCTTCACCGATTACCGCATAGCCGGGGATATCCAGCACCAGGGCGCGCACGCCCGCCCTGATCAGCGAGTGGTCATCCACCAGTAGTAAATTACAAGTCAATGCATAACCTTATGGGTACTGGCCCGTTCCAGCGCACGCGGCGCCCAGGGGAAGAGAGCTTCGATTTGAGTGCCTTTGCCGGGCTCGCTGGTCACACGCAGCGTGCCTCCCAACTGGTCGATCCGTTCCGACATCCCGGCCATTCCGCGTTGGCCCTCGCGGCCCGGGTCTGATGCCGGGGCGAATCCCTGGCCATCATCGCTGATCGATAACGTCAGGCCCTCGGGCTGGCGTTGCAGGCGAACCAGCAGGTTGTTCGCATCGGCATGGCGCAGGATGTTGGTGACGGCTTCCTGGGTGATCCTGAAGGCAGCCAGGGCCATTTCTTCGGGGATGCCAGTCAGGCGCGAGTGGCATTCCAGGCTCCAGTTCACCGGTGTATTGGCCAGGGTCTTGAGCAGGTGCGCACGCAGGCTGGCTTCCAGTCCCAGGCTCGTCAACTGCCTGGGGTTGAGAATGGCCGATACATCCCGGACTTTGGTCAGGGTTTCTTCCAGCGTGTCGCAAAGCACGGCGCATTGCTCCTGCAGTTCTTCTGGCATTCGGCGCTTGAGCCATTGCCCTTGAAGTTTGGCGGCTGTGAGCAATTGGCCGATATCGTCATGCAGTTCGCGACTGAGTCGGTGACGTTCATTTTCCTGAACCTTCAACAGTCGGTCAGCCAACTCCTGGGGCTCGAATTTTATCGACTTTCGCGAAAGACCATACTGCACCAGGAGTGCAGCCAGGGTCGCCATATTGAGCAAGAGCAGAATGAGGGGCAGGCGGGTGGACAGGCAAAAGACCGCCAGGTTTCCAAGTGTCGAGCAGGCACACAGCAACAGCGTGAACCGGCGTGCGTTTTCTCCGGAGGGTGGCCACGAGATAATTGACTTGAGGCTGGCGTACATAACGGATGGAGCCAATGGATGTTCGCTGCGGGCAGACCGGTCGAGTTGCCGACGAGTCTCTGTCTGGGTCACTGTTTGCCAATAATTGACTTCAATTAATGGCCGGCATAATACCACTTAAGATACCGTTGGTCGCGTTTGGCAAATATGTCCGAGTCGTCAGGAATTAAAGGTGTAGGACGTTAGTTCCACAATGGGAAAGTTTTCAGAGAGAAGGTTTTTTTGTATCGAATTGTCGTAGGCGCAATATTCAATCGCGTCGCGCAAGTGTATTCAAGTTACCGATTGGTCTCATGGTAAATAAGAATACGAACCACTGCATAGTTGGCAGGAACCCACGACGGGGTTATGGAAAAGAGATAAGCCTGAGCGGTTTTGCGTGAGCCGGTGGATGAAACTGGCTTTGCCCGACCTGGAAGGCAAAGGCTTCGATCAGCGATGTCTGTTCGCTGTCATCCAGGCACAGTTGCCCGGTTGTCTGATCGATCAATTCGAGTTGCCACGCCATCAGGGTGAAGCAGTCTTTCAGTGCTCCCAGTGCCTGGGCATGCAGGTCCATGTGTTGCTGGGCATGATTGAGCAGGCCATGAATGTGCAGCGAGAACTCCGAAACCGCGACCAGCGCGAGGGCGTCTGCCTTGCTGGCCAGTTTCAGCAGGGTGCTCATCATGCACTCGATGGCGTCCTTGTCATTGCTGATCAATTGCAGATGACTCAGGCACTCCTCGGATTTGGCCAGGAGCGTTTCTGCCTCGACGAGAAATTCCGGGAGCCGTTGGGCCCACTCTTTACGGTCGTTCGGCATGCTTATCTCCACAACTTCATGTCAAGTGAGGGCGTGTCGTATGTATTGATGAGGACGGTCTGGAGCCGACGTGGAGGCAGGCAGGGGAGCTCGAGAAGGTGGAAGGCCACTGATCTGCGATCGCACACAAAAGCCTGACTCCATTCATGCAGTGAGAATGGCGTCACATTAATGGCTATTGGATATTGCGAATATCAGGTTGGGCCTGATTGTTGCTCAGGGATTCCCTTACGCACGGGAACCTAACGTGCGAATTGTGGTCGCGCCGCAGGGATTGAAGCAGATGAATTGAGGACGCTAGTAAAGCATGATGTTAATGTGACATCAATGCTGTGCTGGCATTTTGTGCGGGGGTCAAGCTCCGGCCAAAACAGCCGATAACCCTCTTTAGTGAATTCATCAGAACAAGCCCAGGAGTCATTGATGGCCGGCATTCTCGACACGGTAGACCAACGCACGCAACTGGTGGGTGAGAATCGCCTGGAAATTCTCATGTTCCGACTGGCGGGGCGGCAATTGTTCGCAATCAACGTGTTCAAGGTCCAGGAAGTGTTGCAACTGCCGAAGCTGACCCTGATGCCCCAGCGTCACCCGTTTGTCTGCGGTGTGGTCAACCTGCGTGGCCAGACCCTGCCGGTGATTGACTTGTCCCAGGCCATCGGCATGCGTCCGCTGGTGCCCAGTCCGACCAGTACGATCATCGTCACCGAGTACAACCGTTCGGTGCAGGCCTTCCTGGTCGGTGGCGTGGACCGCATCGTCAACATGAACTGGGAAGCCATTTTGCCGCCACCTAGCAGCGCTGGCCGCCAGCATTACCTGACCGCGATCAGCAAGGTCGACGATCAACTGGTGGAAATCATCGACGTCGAAAAAGTACTGGCTGAAATCGTCCCGTACAACGCCAAGGTGTCCCGCGACAAACTTGACGATCCGGTCCTGGAGCGTGCCCGTGGCCGCGAAGTGTTGCTGGTGGACGATTCCAACGTGGCCCTTTCGCAATTGCGCGACACCCTGGGCCAGTTGGGCGTGAAGATGCACATTGCCAGCGATGGTTTGAAAGCGTTGAACATGCTCAAGGGCTGGGCGGACACCGGCGTCAACATGACCGACAAGCTGCTGATGGTCTTTACCGACGCGGAGATGCCGGAAATGGACGGTTATCGCCTGACCACCGAGATCCGCAATGACCCGCGCCTGCGCGGCCTCTACGTGGTGCTGCACACGTCGCTGTCGGGCAGCTTCAACGACTCGATGGTGAAGAAGGTCGGCTGCGACAATTTCCTCTCCAAATTCCAGCCGGACAAGCTGGTCGACGTGGTGCGCCAGCGCCTGATGCTCGACGCTGTGCCCGCCTGACGCCCTACTGTGGGAGCGAGACTGCTATTCGACATTCAGGCTGAATGTGGAATCGCCTTCGTGAGCAGGCTCGCTTCCACGATTTGCGCTTTGATTCGGCGCTGAAGCTCGTATAGGGTGGCGTTTTTTGACCATCTGGGGAGCTGGACATGCTGCGTCTGAGCGCGCTTTATCGTTTTCCGTTGAAATCCGGCAAGGGCGAAGCCTTGAATCAGGTCAGCCTCGACAAGCTCGGGCTGGACGGGGATCGACGCTGGATGTTGGTGGACGAGTCCAGCGGGCGTTTCCTGACCCAGCGTGCAGTGGCGCAGATGAGTCAGTTGTCGGCGTTGTGGAATGCCCGTGGCGGTTTGACCCTCAGCGCGCCGGGCCACCCGGCGATCGATGTCGCCCTGCCGGCAAATGATGCAGAGCTGCGCGGTGTGACCATCTGGCGCGACACCTTGCGCGTGCCCGATGCCGGTGACGAGGCGGCCGCCTGGGTCAGTGGCTTCATCGGCAAACCGACTCGCCTTGTGCAGATACCGCTGGACCGCGCGCGCACTACGCAGGCGGGCTACGGCAAGGACGACGATCAGGTGGCTTTCGCCGATGGTTTCCCCTTGTTGCTGATCGGCCAGGCCTCACTCGAGGATCTGTCGCACAAGGTCGGGCGCCCGCTGGAAATGCTGCGCTTTCGGCCGAACCTGGTGATCGAGGGCGTCGAGGCCTTCGCCGAGGACAACTGGAAGCGAATCCGCATTGGCGAGGTCGAGTTCCGCGTGGTCAAACCGTGTTCACGCTGCATCCTGACCACCATCGATCCGCAGACCGGCGTGCGCAGCGACGACCGTGAACCGTTCGCGACCTTGCAGAAATACCGTGCCCGGGAAGAGGGGGCGATGTTCGGCCAGAACCTGGTCAACGACGGTAACGGTCAACTTGAAGTGGGTATGCCGGTGACCGTGCTGGAATAGACGAGCCTGAATGAAAAATGCCCGTGTCCTGGGACACGGGCATTTTTTTGCGCTTGAAATCGCAGGGTTAGCCGCGGTATTCGCACAGGTAAGCGGTGTCGACGGCCACTTTCAGCTGGAACTTGCTGTTGGCGGGCACGTTGAACTGGCTGCCGGCGTCGAAGGTTTCCCAGTCGCTGCTGTCTGGCAGCTTGACGGTGAGGGCACCGCTGACCACGTGCATGATTTCCCGTTGACTGGTGCCGAATTCGTATTCGCCCGGAGCCATGACGCCGATGGTCGCCGGACCTTCAGCGGTGCCGAACGCGATCGACTTGACGGTGCCGTCGAAGTACTCGTTGACTTTGAACATGGGCGATTCCTCGAAAAGGGCTGAAAAAGGCCGGCCAGTATGCACAAGGCCCCGGGCCGCGTCACCTCTCTAGAGGGGCAGAATCAGCGGTAACAGACGTGCTGTATTGCGCGCATCCTCCAGCGCCCGGTGCTGCTGTCCGTTGAACTGCAGTCCCGCCAGTTGCAGTGCGCCGTTGAGGCCCAGCGGGCGATCCAGCCTCCTGGCCTTGGCAAAGCGCTGCTTGAGGTTCATGTGCGGTACGCGGCTCAGCTGGCTGTCGAGTTGCAGGCGCTGCCATTCCTGAACCAGTTGCTTGCGGTCGTAGTCGCCCCAACTGGCCCAGCCTTCCAGGCGCGAGTGATGCTGGCCCAGCCAGCGTTCGAAAGATGGCCAGACTTCGGTCAAGGGTTGTGCGCTGTCGATGTTGGCCTGGGTGATGTGGGTCAGCTCCCGGCAAAACGCCGTGAGCAGCGGCCGCCGCAGCGGGCGCACGAATCGCTGGAAATGGTCCTGCTCGCGCCCCTGGCGATCCACCAGCGTGGCGCCGATTTCGATGATTTCCATTTCCGTGACCGGCCAACCGCCTTCATCGGTGGTGGCTTCCAGGTCAATGACCAGCCAATGAGGCATTGCAGGGTTCCTGATATCCGCGTGCTGATGCGCTTGAGCGTAGCCAAAGCCGACGCATCCGCCTAGCGGGTTATTCGACCTCCAGTAAAATCTGCCGGTTTTTCACCTGGTCGCCCACCTTGACCTGCAAGCGCTTGAGCACGCCATCAATGCCGGATTTCAGCGGATGCTCCATCTTCATGGCTTCGAGCACCACCAGCAATTGGCCTTTGCTCACCGGACTGCCTTCTGTCACCAGCACATCGACGATCGCTCCGTCCATCGGCGCCTTGAGCGTGCCGGAGCTGGCGCTGGCCTGACGGCTGACCTGCGCCTGTGTGCGGTCCACCAGGCGCAGGCTGCCGGGGCGGGAAAACAGCCAGAGTTGTCCGGCTTCGAGGCGATAGGCATGGCGCTGGCGCAGGCCATCGATTTCCAGGGTGGCCCAGTGCCCGTCGCAGTGAATCACACTCAGGGCGAGCACCCGCGTGCCGACCTCGACGCGATAAGGTTCGCCCTCGACCACGTCGATCTGCACCGGCCAGTCCTGATCCTCGACACCGATGCGGTACTGCAGCGGCACGCTGGCGTTGTTGCGCCATCCGGCCCGTGCGCCGGAATGAGCCTGGGCCGAGGTGTGATGGAACAGCGCCGCCGCCGTCGCCAGTTCTTCGGCGCCGGGAACATGAGGGTGCAGGCACGGATGGTCGGCGAAAAATGTCGGAATGAAGCCGGTGCTGAACGTCCCGCTGATGAACTGCGGGTGGTCCAGCAGGCTGGCGAGCAGGCGCTGATTGCTCGGCAGGCCCAGCAGCACGCTGTCCTGCACCGCCCGCAGCAACTTGCGCCGGGCCTCTTCCCGGGTCGCGCCATGGGCAATGAGCTTGCCCAGCATCGGGTCATAGAACGGGCTGACAGTCTGTCCTTCGACCAGGCCATGGTCGATGCGCACGCCGTTTTGCAGGGCCGGCTGCCAGGCGACGACGCGTCCGGTTTGCGGCAGGAATCCCTGGGTCGGGTCTTCGGCATACAGGCGCACTTCCATGGCGTGGCCGCTGAGTTGCACCTGCTCCTGGCGCAACGGCAGCGGCTGCCCCTGAGCGATGTGCAGTTGCCAGGCCACCAGGTCCAGGCCGGTGATCAGTTCGGTGACCGGATGCTCCACCTGCAACCGGGTGTTCATCTCCAGAAAGTAGAACTGCCCGCGCGCGTCCAGCAGAAACTCCACGGTGCCGGCGCCCACGTAGTTCACCGCCCGACCGGCCTTGAGCGCCGCTTCGCCCATGGCCTGGCGCAGTTCGGCGGTCATGACCGGGCAGGGCGCTTCCTCGATGACTTTCTGGTGACGACGCTGGATCGAACAGTCGCGCTCACCGAGGTAGATCAGGTTGCCGTGCTGATCGCCGAACAGCTGGACTTCGACGTGGCGCGGATCGATCAGGGCTTGTTCGAGGATCAGTTCATCGCTGCCGAACCCATTCAAGGCTTCCGAGCGCGCGGTGCGAACCTGTGCCAGCAGGTCCGCGGCATCGTGCACCAGGCGCATGCCGCGCCCGCCACCGCCGGCGCTGGCCTTGATCATCAGCGGAAAGCCGATGCGTTCGGCTTCGCGGCTCAGCGTCGCGTCGTCCTGCTCGGCGCCCTGATAGCCCTTGATGCAGGGGACACCGGCGTCGAGCATGGCCAGTTTCGACAGGCGTTTGCTGCCCATCAGCTCGATGGCGTCGGGGCTCGGGCCGATGAAGGTGAGGCCGGCCTGCTGGCAGGCGCGCGCGAAGCCGGCGTTTTCCGAGAGAAAACCGTAACCGGGGTGGATCGCGTCGGCGCCGCTGCGGCGGGCGGCCTCGAGGATGGCCACCGTGTTCAGATAGGATTGCTGCACTGGGGGCGGGCCGATGTTGACGGCTTCGTCGGCGATTCGTACGTGCAGGGCATCGGCATCGGCGTCGCTGAACACTGCGACGGTGCGATAGCCGAGGGCCTGGGCGGTGCGCTGGATGCGGCAGGCAATTTCACCGCGATTGGCGATGAGGATTTTGGTGAATCCGGGCATTGGGCTGTTCCTCGAGTGTTGATGTTGCCGGTCAGGCCGTCATCGCGAGCAGGCTCGCTCCCACAGTGGCAACGCATTCAAGTGTGGGAGCGAGCCTGCTCGCGATGCCTTTCAACAGGTCCACCCCGGTTTGCGTTTCTGCACGAAGGCGATGGTGCCCTCGGTTCCTTCCGCGCCAGTCACCGCTTCGCTGAACCACTCGGCCGCCTGATCCAGCAGTTCATCCGAAGGCTGCAGCGCACTGGCCAGCAGCAACTGCTTGGTGGCCGCATTCGCCCCCGGCGCGCAGCACAGCACATGGGCCAACACTTCATCGAGGCGTTCGGCCAGGGCCTGCGGGTCCTGTTCGACAAAGTGCACCAGGCCCATGCGTCGTGCCTGGATGCCATCGAAGCGTGCGGCGGTCAGGGCCAGCCGACGGGCCTGGGTCAAGCCGATACGCTGGACCACGAAAGGCGCGATCTGCGCGGGCAGCAGGCCGAGGCTGGTTTCCGGCAGGCCGAACTGCGCCTGATGATCGGCGATGGCGATGTCACTGACGCAAGCCAGGCCAAAACCACCGCCGAGCACCGCCCCTTGCAGCACCGTGACCACCACTTGCGGCGCGTGTTGCACCGCTTGCAGTAGCGAGCCGAACGCGCGGTTCAGGTCGCGATACGCCCCCGGTCCCTGGGCACGGGCAGCGGCCATGTCCTTGATGTCGCCGCCGGCGCAGAAATGCCCGTCGGCCCCGCCAATCACCAGGGCGCGGATCGCCCGGTCATCACGGGTGGCCGCCAGCACGGAACGCAGTTCGGCGACCATTTGCAGGCTCATGGCATTGCGGCTTTGCGGGCGGTTGAGGGTGATGTGCAGCACGCCGTTATGCCGTTCGAGCAACAACGTCTGACAATCCGGCAGGGTGCTCATTTCTTTTTCCCCGGCAGGATGCCCATGAGTTTGCAGATGATCCCCAGCATGATTTCGTCGGCCCCGCCGCCGATGGAGACCAGCCGCACATCGCGGTAGGCGCGGGCCACCGGGTTGTCCCACATGAAGCCCATGCCGCCCCAATACTGCAGACAGCTGTCGGTGACTTCCCGGCCCAATCGTCCGGCCTTGAGCTTGGCCATCGAGGCCAGACGCGTGACGTCCTGGCCTCTGACGTATTGCTCGGTGGCCTGGTAGACCAGCGCGCGCAGGCATTCGATTTCCGTTTGCAGTTCGGCCAGGCGGAAGTGAATGACCTGGTTGTCGATCAGCGCGCTGCCGAACGTCCTGCGCTCCTTGCAGTACTCGATGGTGCTGTCGACGCAGTACTCCAGGCCCTTGATCATGTTGGCCGCGCCGAACAGGCGTTCTTCCTGGAATTGCAGCATCTGCATCATGAACCCCGCGCCTTCATGACCGATGCGGTTGCGTTGCGGGACGCGCACATTATCGAAAAACACCTGGGCAGTTTCCGAACTGCGCATGCCGAGCTTGTCCAGATGCGAGCTGAGGCTGATGCCCGGGGTGTTCATCGGCACCATGATCAGCGACTTGTTGACGTGCGGCTTGTCATCCGAGGTGTTGGCCAGCAGGCAGATGAAATCGGCGCTTGGCGAGTTGGTGATCCACATTTTGCTGCCGTTGATCACGTAGTCGTCGCCGTCCTTGCGGGCGCTGGTCTTCAAACCGGCAACGTCGGAACCGGCACCGACCTCGGACACCCCGATGCAACCGACCTGCTCGCCGCTGATCGCCGGGCGTAGGAACTGCTCGCGCAATTCATCGGAGCCGAACCGCGCCAGCGCCGGGGTGCACATGTCGGTCTGCACGCCGATGGACATCGGGATTCCGCCGCAATGGATGGTGCCGAACTCTTCGGCGGCGACGATCGAATAGCTGTAGTCGAGGCCCATGCCGCCGAATTTTTCCGGTTTGGAAATCCCCAGCAAGCCGAGTTCACCGGCCTTGCGCAGGACCTCGTGGATGGGAAAACGCCCGGCCTTTTCCCATTCCTCGACGTGCGGGTTGATCTCGTGATCGACGAACTGGCGGACGGTACGGCGCAGTGCTTCGTGTTCCTGGGTGAAGATCATTTTTATTGTTCTCCTCTGGCCGGTTCAGAACCGGGCTACGCCAAAACTGTTGGTGTGCAGTGGCCGCACGTCGGCCTCATGACAGATGTCCAGCAAGTAACCGAGCAGGGTGCGGGTGTCTCGCGGGTCGATCAGACCGTCGTCCCACAGGCTGGCGCTGCCGTACAGCGCGGTGGACTGGCTGTCGAGTTTCTGCGCGGTGACCTGCTCCAGCATGTCGAGCATTTTCGGATCGGGTGTCAGCCCGTCCTTGAGCTGCCTGGCCTCGGTGACGATGCGCAGCACCTTGCCGGCCTGAGCGCCGCCCATCACCGCCGTGCGGCTGTTGGGCCAGGCGAAAATGAAGCGTGGATCCAGGCCTCGACCGCACATTGCGTAGTTGCCGGCGCCATAGGAACCGCCGACGACGATGGTCAGTTTCGGCACCCGCGCATTGGCCACCGCCTGGATCATCTTGGCGCCGTGCTTGATCACCCCCTGTTGCTCGGACTCGGTGCCGACCATGAAACCGGTGGTGTTATGGAAGAACAGCAGGGGTGTGCGGCTCTGGTCGCAGAGTTGAATGAACTGCGCGGCCTTGCTCGCGCCTTTGGGCGTGATCGGGCCATTGTTGCCGATGAAGCCGCAGGCGCGACCCTCGATCTGCAAGTGGCCGCAGACGGTCTGTTGATCGAACTCGCCCTTGAACTCGAGGAAGTTCGAACCGTCGGCGATCCGCGCGATGATTTCGCGTACGTCGTAGGGTTTTTTCGGGTCGTCGGGAATCAGCCCGAGCAGTTCATCGATGGGGTAGCGCGGCGGCTGCCACTGGCGTTCGGGTAACCAGGGCAACTGAGCGTTCCAGGCCAGCATCGCGACAATCTCGCGCACCTGGCGCACGCCGTCGGCATCGTTTTCCGCCAGGTACTCGGCGGTGCCTGCGGTTTGCGCGTGCATTTCGGCGCCACCGAGTTCCTCATCGGTGGCCACCTCACCGGTGGCGGCCTTGAGCAACGGCGGTCCGGCGAGAAACAGCTTGGCCTTGCCACGCACCACCACCACGTAATCCGATAGCCCCGGCTGATAGGCGCCACCGGCCGTGGCCGAGCCGTGGACGACGGTGATCTGCGGCAGGCCCTGGGCCGACATCCGCGCCTGATTGGCAAAGCTGCGTGCGCCTTCGACGAAAATCTCCGTCGCATAATTGAGGTTGGCGCCGCCGCTTTCGGCGAGGGTGATCACCGGCAGTTTGTTTTCCATGGCGATCTGTTGCAGGCGCAGGGACTTTTTCAAGCCGCTGGGGGAAATTGTGCCGCCCTTGATCGCGCTGTTGTTGGCAATCACCAGGACCCGGGCGCCGGACACGTAGCCAATGCCGGCGATCAAACCACCACCGGCCGAGCTGCCGTCCTTGTCGTCATGCAATTTGTAGCCGGCCAGGCTCGCCAGCTCGAGAAACGGCGCGCCGGGGTCGAGCAGCAGGTTGAGACGTTCGCGGGGCAGCAGTTGCCCGCGCTTGTCGAATTTGGGCTTGGCTTCAGCGGCCTTGTCCAGCAGGTTCTGTTCCAACTGACGGAGGTGCTCCACAGCGGCCAGCATGGCCGTTCGGTTGCGGGCAAACTGTTCGCTGAGCGGGTCGATGTGAGACTCGATCACTGGCATGACTTAGTCCTTGTCCTGAAGCACGTCTGGGAGACAGGCGCGGTGGAAGCCGTTATAGGATTCGCTGTGGGTCGCCTTGTGCAGAGGCCATGCCCGTCCGCCCAGGCTGGCGGCACCGTCGATGCGCAAGGTACTGCCGCTGATGAAGGCGGCGGCGGGGCTGAGCAGGAACACGATCGCCGCGCTGACTTCCGATTCGGTGCCGATGCGCTTGAGCGGCACGTGTTCGCGCAAGGTCGGAATCACTGCCTTGAAGGCGCCTTCGTAGGTGTCCATGCCGCTGGAGGCAATCCAGCCCGGCGCCACCGCATTGACCCGCACGCCGGCGTAACCCCATTCGAACGCCGCGGTCTTGGTCAGGTTATCCATGCCCGAGCGTGCCGCGCCCGAGTGGCCCATGCCGGGCATGCCGCCCCACATGTCGGCGAGCATGTTGACGATGGCGCCGCCGTGTTTGCTCATCGACTGGTTGAACACTTCCCGCGCCATCAGGAAGCCGCCCACCAGATTGGTGCGCATCACGGTTTCGAAACCCTTCTGGTTGATTGCGGCCAGCGTCGACGGAAACTGGCCGCCGGCGTTGTTGACCAACCCATGGATCGGGCCGTGCTGGCGGATCAGCTCACTGACCAGTTGCCTGACCGCCTCCTCTTCGCGGATGTCGCACGCCTGCCAATCGGCGCGACCGCCATCTTCGACAATCTCGGCCGCCACGGCTTGCAGCCGGGCGGCCTTGCGCCCCACCAGCAGCACGTGGGCTCCGAGGGCCGCCAGTTCATGGGCGGTGCAGCGACCGATGCCGCTGCCGCCACCGGTGACGATGATGGTCTGGTCGGCAAACAGATCGGCTTTGAAAATCGAATCGTAGGCCACGGCGGCAGTCCTCTAGTTGACCTGATCGGCGATGTGCGCAGGCACTGGAATCTGAATCTCCAGCAGTTGTTGGGCGAAGGCCTTGCCCTGCGGATCGATGCGCAGGCTGGCCACGCCGCCCCCGCCAAGGGCATTTTCCAGAAGGAAGTTGAGGCTGTGGGTTGCAGGCAGGTACCAGCGCTCGACGCGTCCATGAACCGGATCGAGCACGTGGCTCATCCAGTCGACGAGCACTTCCGGGGTCAAGGCCTCGGCGATCCACGGCAGGTACTCCGGCTCGCGGGCGATGACGCCGATGTTGCTGTGATTGCCCTTGTCGCCGGAGCGCGCGACGGCAAGTTTGACCAGCGCCACGCTGGCATCGGCGCGGCCCGTGGGGGGCGGCGGGGCGACCGGCAGGGGCAGGTCCGCGCTGGTGAGGGTGTCGGGGGCGGGCAGGGCACATGGGTGACGCTGGCCGTCCACGTCGACCTCCAGGGTGCAGGCGCTTTTTTCGATCAGGAACGAAAACAGCCGGATCAGCGGATACACCGTCGGCCGACCGCCGACGATCCCGGTCAACCCTGGCGCCATGCCGGTGGCCGCCTGGGCGATTTCACGGGAGAAGGTGACGAGGGCCCGTTTGTCCGGATGGCGCACGGCGAGCTTGATCACCACTTCGCGGCTGTCTTGGCGCTGGCCGTGGGGGCCATAGGTCGCCTCGCTGCCAAGCAGTTCGATGCTCACCTCGCTGTAGGGAGCCCAACCGCGCTGAAGGAAGATGTCGGAAGTCTTGTTGATGATCGCTTCGCTGACCCGTCGCGCCTTGTCGACGGCATCGATCCCGGCGATCAGGCAACTGGCGGTGCAACGAAAACCGTCCGGGTACGTCGCGCTGACCTTGTACTGGTCGGAAGGCGGCAGGCCTTTGGCGCCATGGACGTGGACCACGTTCTTGCCTTGTTGCGCCAGTTTGACCTGGGTGAAATCGCAGACCACGTCGGGCAGCAGATACGCCTGTGGGTTGCCGATTTCATAGAGCATCTGTTCGCCGACGGTCAGTGGTGTGATCAGCCCGCCGGAGCCTTCGGGTTTGCTGACGATGAACTGGCTGTCGGCGCTGACTTCGACGATGGGAAAGCCGATGTGTTCGTAGTCGGGGACGTCGCGCCAGTCGGTGAAGTTGCCGCCGGTGCACTGGGCGCCGCATTCGATGATATGACCCGCCAGTGCGGCCTGGGCGAGTTTGTCGTAGTCGTGCCAGGACCAGCCGAATTCGTGCACCAGTGCGGCGCTGACCACGGCGCTGTCGACCACGCGGCCGGTAATCACGATGTCGGCCCCCAGACGCAGGGCTTCGACGATGCCCGGCGCGCCCAGGTAGGCGTTGGTGGAAACGCACAGCGCCGGTAATGGCGCGCCGCTGAACATTTCCTGGAGGCCGCGACTGGCCAGTTGCTTGAACTGCGGTTGCAAATCATCGCCCAGCAGCACGGCAATTTTCAGCGGCACGCCGGCCTTGTCGCAGGCCGCCTGCAGGGCAGCGGCGCAGGCCTGCGGGTTGACGCCGCCGGCATTGCTGATGACGCGGATCTTCTGTTCGGCCAGTTTTCCCAGCAAGGGGCTGAGGACTTCGATGAAGTCACCGGCGTAACCGGCCTGGGGATCCTTCATCCGCGCACCGGCCATGATCGACAGGGTGATTTCGGCCAGATAATCGAACACCAGGTAGTCCAGGCGCCCGCCGTCCACCAATTGTGCGGCAGCCGTCGAGGTGTCGCCCCAGAACGCGCTGGCGCAACCGATGCGAACACTTTCAGGCACAGACCTTTCCATAGTCACCTCCATCGAACGTGCACCGAGACTACCAAGCAAGCGCTTGGTTTGTAAATCCCTTGAACATCTTCTGCCCGAGCGCTTGCTTGGTTGCCTGCGCCAGCTTAAATTGCCCGCGCAACCCCGCTGTTTTGGCGATGGACTCGACTGTAGGAGAGAACGGGTGGATGAGCAAAAAGCCCTGAAGGTCATGCGCGAACTGGTCGACAGCAACCAGTTGACCGACCCGGACAGCGCCCGTGGCAAACTGCTGCAAGTGGCGGCCCACCTGTTTCGCAACAAAGGCTTCGAACGCACGACCGTGCGCGATCTGGCCGGCGCCGTGGGCATTCAGTCGGGAAGCATCTTTCACCACTTCAAGAGCAAGGACGAAATCCTGCGGGCGGTGATGGAAGAAACCATTCGCTACAACACGGCCTTGATGCGCGCGGCCATTGCCGAGGCGGGCAGTGTGCGCGAGCGGGTGCTGGCGCTGATCCGCTGTGAGTTGCAGTCGATCATGGGTGGCAGCGGTGAAGCCATGGCGGTGCTGGTGTATGAATGGCGTTCGCTGTCCGAGGAGGGCCAGGCCCAGGTGCTGGCGCTGCGCGATATCTACGAGGAGCTGTGGCTGCAGGTGCTGGGGGAGGCCAAGGCCGCCGGTTTCATTCGTGGCGACGTGTTCATCACGCGACGCTTCCTGACCGGTGCATTGTCCTGGACCACCACCTGGTTTCGTCCCGGCGGCAGCCTGAGCCTCGATCAGTTGGCCGATGAGGCATTGATTCTGGTGCTGGAAGAGAAACAATAGTTTGCACAGGACTGCTGGAACTGGCTAAGTGGGCGAAAGCCCCTGGCTTGAATGGATTGATGGGTATGACTGGGGAGTGGGACGTTTTGATGTCTTCGCCAATTCGGACGGCTTCGCAGCTTTTGCTGGCAGCGCTTGCGACAGGCTGGGTATTGTCGTCTCCGGCCGCACAACTGGTACGTGTCGGTGCCGCGCATTTCCCGCCCTATACCGTGCGCCCGGAATCCGGCGCCGACACTGGCCTGCTGCCGCAGTTGGTGGAAGCGCTCAATGTCTCGCAACATGACTACCAGTTTGTCCTGGTGCCCACGTCCATTCCGCGACGCTTTGGCGACTTCAAGCAAGGCCGGGTGGACATGGCGATCTTCGAGAACCCGCAGTGGGGCTGGAAGGACATCCCGCACGTCAGCGTCGACATGGGGCTGGAGGACGCCGAGATCTTCGTCGCGCAGCGCCTGCCCAGTCGCCAGCAGGACTATTTCGCCGAACTGGCCGGCAAGCGTCTGGCGCTGTTCAGCGGCTATCACTACGAGTTCTCCAATTTCAATGCCGACCCCAAATACCTCGCGCAGCACTACAACGCCACGCTGACCTATTCCCACGACAGCAACCTGCTGATGGTGCTGCGCGGGCGGGCCGACATTGCCCTGGTGACACGCTCCTACCTGAGCGATTACCTGTTGCGCAACGAGAAGGTCGGCGACCAGTTGCTGGTGTCCGAACGCATCGACCAGATCTATCACCACTACGCCATTCTGCGTCCGGCCGCACCGATCAGCGGCGAGGCCTTCGCGCGGTTGCTGCAAGGGTTGCGCGACAACGGCCAGATGATGAAGATTTTCGATCCGTACAAGATCGCGGTAGTGCCGGTGCCGGGCAACTGAATACGCACGGCTGATCGCCGCCACTTAAATTTTTCCCTCTGGCTGACGTCACCTCGTTGAACTGTCGACGATTAACGTGAGCCCGACCCATGCCCGATCTGAATGACCTGAGTGCCCTGGCGCTGCCGACGGGCCAGCGCCTTGTCGCTGAAGAAAGCGAAAACCGCCTGAACCTGAGCCTGGACACGCAGCCGCTGATAACCCTGCGCCTGAGCCACGAGCCCGGGTTGACGCTGCGCGTCGAAGGGCGCTGCGACGTCCAGGCCTTGTGGGCCGCCAGTTACTGGCTGTTTGCCCGCGATGCGGCCTGTCAGCAACTGACCTGGCACCTCAATGAAGCACCTGCCCAAGCCTTGCTCAGCGGCTTGCTGGTGCCGACCGACAACCCCGGCCAGTACCACGGCCAACGCACCCTGTTCTGGCAGTTGCCGCAGCCCTGGCTGGGCCATGCATCAACCGCCTGCTACCCGCAGCACTGGGTGATCAGCGGCGGCAAGCGTCATCCGCTACGCCCGATGAAACCGCGAGGCGAAGTCTATCGGCGCTTCGACGCCCGGCTGGGAGCGTGGATCTCCCTGCGAACCCTGGACATCGAGCTGGACCTTGCACGGTTCAACCGCTGGCAGAACAGCGGACGGGTGGCGAACTTCTGGCAGGAGGAAGGCAGCCTCGAACAGCATCGCGAGTACCTGGACAAACTCGCGGCCGATCCGCACACCGTGACACTGATCGGCTGTTTCGACGATCAGCCGTTTGCCTATTTCGAAGCCTACTGGGCCAAGGAAGACCGCATCGCGCCGTTCTATGAGGCGGGCGATTACGACCGTGGCATTCACATGCTGGTCGGTGAAGAGCATCATCGCGGCCCGCACAAGGTGGCGAGCTGGCTATCGGCGCTGACCCATTACCTGTTTCTCGATGATCCGCGCACCCAGCGGGTGGTTGCCGAGCCGCGGGCCGATAACGCGAAGATGATCGGCTACCTGCAGGGCCAGCGGTTTCATTGCGAGAAGGAGTTCGACTTTCCGCACAAGCGCGCGGCGCTGATGGTGCTGGGGCGGGAGCGGTTTTTCGAGCGGTGTGGGTTGGCTTGAGGGGAAGGCATCAAGGCCGGCGGCGATTTTCAGTCAGTCATCGCGAGCAGGCTCGCTCCCACAGGTCGATCGGATGACCCTGTGGGAGCGAGCCTGCTCGCGATGGAGGCGACGCGGTTTCGATACCTACCGCCGAACAGCCGCCCGGCTGCCCGACACCTTGCGGCAATGCACCAGCGCATCGCGAATCATGAAATTCACCAGGGTCGGCGAAACGCCGAGTTCCTTGGCGATGTCCTTTTGCGGCACCCCGTGCAGGCGGTACATCTCGAAGGCATAGCGGGTGCGGGTCGGCAGCTCCGTCAGCGCGTCGGCGATGTTTTCCAGGGTCGAGAAATTGATGTGCGAGGTTTCGGGTGATGCGCCTTGAATCACCACATTCAATCCCTCCTCTTCCGGCCCGGAATACTTCTGCTCCAGCGCCTGCTTGCGGTAGTGATCGATGGCCAGGTTGCGCACGATCTGAAACAGGTAACTGAGCTGGGCCTTGATCGAGGAGGTGATCGGCGGTGCCGATTGCAGGCGGAAGAACGCGTCTTGAACCACATCTTCGGCACGCGACCGGCAACCGGTGATGCGCGCGGCAATTTTGACCAGTATCAGTCGATTGTCGACGAATGCCTGAAGTAGCGGTGAATCGCACGTGCTTGTCGATACTTGTTCCGTCATGGAAATCACCTTGCTGCGAATGGGGTCATGGGACGGCAGGTGGGATCGAGGGGCCGTCCGACATATCGAGCGACAAATTATTCTTAATGATAATGATTGTCAAATGAGAAAGAGAAACAATGCATATCAAGGGTGCAGAGTGAGAATTGCGACACATTGACGCGCCCGCTTGTGGTGCGCGCCTGCGGAATTTTTCGCCGCTCCCGACCCATTGACGATCCAGCCTGCCGACTAATTATTTCAGGACGTCATCCGTTCTCATTGGTGAATGGCTGCGGGCGCGAGCCCCGGTCAAAACAGCATTGCCAATGCCTTGCGTGGTCGGCGAAGACCACGTCCCGCATGCCCCTGAAGGGCGTGACATCAGCTCATCGATACCACTTGCAAGCCGAATTCAGGCAGGAAACCTCATGACCGACGCGTTCGAAATCCCTAGCACACTGGTCCAAGCCCTTCAGCGCCGTGCGGCCCTGACGCCGGATCGGGTGGCCTTGCGTTTTCTCGCCGAAACCCCGGATCAGGCAGTGGTGCTCAGCTATCGCGAACTGGACCGGCGGGCCCGCACGATTGCCGGGGCGTTGCAGGCCGAGGCGGAGTTCGGTGATCGTGCGGTGCTGTTGTTCCCCAGTGGTCCGGACTACGTCGCGGCCTTCTTCGGTTGCCTGTATGCCGGCGTGATCGCGGTGCCGGCCTATCCGCCGGAATCGGCCAGGCGTCATCACCAGGAACGCCTGCTGTCGATCATCGGCGATGCCGGGCCGCGCCTGTTGCTGACCAGTGCCGGTCTGCGCGATGCCTTGCAACAGATAGACGGCGCGCCGCCGCTGTTGTGCGTCGACACCCTCGACAGCGTCCTGGCCGAACGCTGGGTCGAGCCGCACCTGCCGCACGACCACATCGCTTTCCTGCAATACACCTCCGGTTCGACGGCACTGCCCAAGGGCGTGCAAGTCAGCCACGGCAACCTGGTGGCCAACGAATTGCTGATCCGCCACGGCTTCGGCATCGATGTGAACCCTGACGATGTGATCGTCAGCTGGCTGCCGCTGTACCACGACATGGGCCTGATCGGCGGGCTGCTGCAGCCGATCTTTAGCGGCGTGCCCTGCGTGTTGATGTCGCCGGCGTACTTCCTCGGCCGGCCGTTGCGCTGGCTGGAAGCAATCAGCGAATACGGCGGCACCATCAGCGGCGGGCCGGACTTCGCCTATCGCCTGTGCAGCGAGAGGGTCAGCGAGTCGGCGCTGGAGCGCCTTGACCTCAGCGGCTGGCGTGTCGCGTATTCCGGGTCCGAACCGATTCGCCTCGACACCCTGGAGCGTTTCGCCGAGAAGTTCGCCAGCTGTGGTTTTAACTCGGACAGCTTCATGGCGTCCTATGGCCTGGCGGAAGCCACGTTGTTCGTCGCCGGCACTCCGCGCGGCCATGGCATCGGCCATCTGCGGGTGGATGAACAGGCACTGGCGCAACACCGTGTCGAGCCGGGCGAGGGCAGCGCGATCATGAGTTGCGGCATCAGTCAGCCGGGCCACGCGGTGCTGATTGTCGATCCCGTGACGCTCGACGAACGGGCCGGACAGGCGGTCGGCGAAGTCTGGGCCAGCGGGCCAAGCATCGCCCACGGCTACTGGCGCAACCCCGAGGCCAGCGCCGGGACCTTTGTCCAGCACCAGGGCAAGACCTGGCTGCGCACCGGTGACCTGGGGTTCATGCACGAGGGTGAGCTGTTCATTACCGGTCGCCTGAAAGACATGCTGATCGTACGCGGCCACAACCTGTACCCGCAGGACATCGAACAGACAGTCGAGCGGGAAGTGGAAGTGGTGCGAAAAGGTCGGGTCGCGGCGTTCGCCGTGATGGTCGACGGCCAGGAGAGCATAGGCATCGCGGCGGAAATCAGCCGCAGCGTGCAGAAGATTCTGCCGCCCGAGGCGCTGATCAAGGCCATCCGACAGGCCGTGGCCGAGGCCTGTCAGGAGGCCCCGGGCGTGGTGGTGCTGCTCAATCCGGGGGCCTTGCCGAAGACCTCCAGCGGCAAGTTGCAGCGCTCGGCCTGCCGCAGTCGCCTGGACGATGGCAGCCTCGACAGTTATGCGCTGTTCCCGTCGGCGACCCCGGCCGAGCACACACAACCGCAGACCGGTACCGGACTGCAAAGCCTGATCGGCCAGATCTGGTCCGAACAACTGCAAGTGCCGCAGGTCGGCGCCGATGACCACTTCTTCCTGCTCGGCGGCAACTCGATCGCCGCGACCCAGGTGGTGGCGCGGTTGCGCGAAGCCCTGGGGCTGGAGCTGAACCTGCGCCTGCTGTTCGAAGCGCCGACCCTGGGCGCATTCACTGCCGCCGTCATGCAGCAACAACAGGACGGCGGGCTGGCTCAGGGGGCGATCAGCCCGCTGTCGCGCAGCGAAGCGCTGCCGCAATCGCTGGCGCAAAACCGCCTGTGGATCACCTGGCAACTGGACCCGCAGAGCAGCGCCTACAACATCCCCGGCGCCCTGCGCTTGCGCGGCGAACTGGACGAATCAGCCTTGCTCGCCAGCTTCCAGCACCTGATCGAACGCCACGAATCCCTGCGCACGCGCTTCTTCGAGCGTGATGGCGTGGCGCTGCAGCAGGTCGATGACGCGGCTGCCTTCAATTTGCAGCGGATCGATATCAGTGACCTGCCCGTCGCCGAGCGTGAGGCCCGGGCGCAACAGATCCGTGACGACGAAGCCCGTACTCAGTTCGACCTGGAGAAAGGCCCGTTGCTGTGGGTGACCCTGGTGCGCCTCGATGATGACGAGCACCAGTTGCTGGTGACCCTGCATCACATCATCGCTGACGGCTGGTCGCTGACTGTGCTGATCGACGAATTTTCGCGGCTTTACGCCGCCGCCACCCAGGGGCAACCGGTGGCGCTTGCGCCCTTGACCACCCAGTACGCAGACTACGGCAGTTGGCAGCGCCAGTGGCTGGCGCAGGGGGAGGGTGAGCGGCAACTGGCCTACTGGAAGGCGCAGTTGGGCGATGAACATCCAACTCTGAACCTGAGTACCGATCACCCGCGTTCGGCGCAACACCTGGGCAGCGCCGCCCGCCACACGGTGCGGTTGGAGGCGAGCCTCAGCGAGGCCATTCGCCGGACCGCCCTGGCCCATGAATCCACCCCGTTCATGCTCTTGCTCGCGGCGTTCCAGAGCCTGCTGCACCGCTACAGCGGCCAGCGCGATATCCGCATTGGCGTGCCCAATGCCAACCGCCCGCGCCTGGAAACCCAGGGACTGATCGGTTTCTTCATCAACACCCAGGTGTTGCGTGCCGAAGTGGATTCGCGCCTGCCGTTCCTTGAACTGCTGGCGCAAACCCGCGCCGCGACCCTGGGCGCCCAGGCCCATCAGGACCTGCCGTTCGAACAACTGCTCGAAGCGTTCCCCCAGGCCCGCGAGCAGGGCCTGTTCCAAGTGATGTTCAATCACCAGCAACGGGACCTCGGGGCCCTGCGGCGCCTGCCGGGCCTGCTTGCCGAAGAACTGCCGTGGCACAGCCGCGAAGCCAAGTTCGATCTGCAACTGCACAGCGAGGAGGATCGTCACGGGCGCTTGAGCCTGTCCTTCGACTACGCCAGCGAACTGTTCGACGCTGCGACCATCGAGCGCCTGGCCGGGCACTTCGGCCACCTGCTGCGCGCTGTCTGTGCACAACCGTCAACCGCCGTCGGTGACCTGCCGTTGATGGCGCCGGACGAGCTCGAGCAACAGGCGCTCTGGAGCGTTGCGCCGTGCGACCCAGCCAGCCGATGGCTGCCGGAACTGCTCTGCGAACAGGCGCGCCGGACCCCGCAACAGACGGCGTTGATCTGGGAGGGTGGCCAGCTGGATTTCGCCGGGCTGCACGCCCAGGCCAACCGCCTGGCGCATTACCTGCGCGACAAAGGCGTGGGGCCGGACGTGTGCGTGGCCATCGCCGCCGAGCGCTCGCCGCAACTGTTGATCGGCTTGCTGGCAATCATCAAGGCCGGTGGGGCCTACGTGCCGCTGGACCCGGATTACCCTGTCGAACGTCTCGCTTACATGCTGCGCGACAGCGGCGTGGAGCTGCTGCTGACGCAAACCCCGTTGCTCGACCGCCTGCCGGCTGCCGACGGTGTCTGCGTGATCGCCATGGACGCGCTGCACCTGGAGAACTGGCCGAGCCAGGCGCCGGGCCTGCATGTGCATGGCGACAACCTGGCGTATGTGATTTACACCTCCGGCTCCACCGGGCAACCCAAAGGCGTCGGCAACACCCACGCCGCCCTGGCCGAACGCCTGCAATGGATGCAGGACAGCTATCGCCTCGACGACAGCGACGTGTTGATGCAGAAGGCCCCGATCAGTTTCGACGTGTCGGTCTGGGAATGCTTCTGGCCGCTGATCACCGGCGCGCGCTTGCTGATCGCCGGCCCCGGCGAGCATCGCGATCCGTACCGCATTGCCCAATTGGTGCAGCAGTTCGGTGTGACCACGCTGCACTTCGTGCCGCCGCTGCTGGCGTTGTTCATCGATGAACCGCTCAGCGCCGAATGCACCAGTCTGCGCCGAGTGTTCTCCGGCGGCGAAGCCTTGCCGGCCGAGTTGCGCAGCCGAGTGCTGGAACACCTGCCGGCGGTGCAACTGCACAACCGCTATGGCCCGACCGAAACCGCGATCAACGTCACCCACTGGCATTGTACGAACTTCGATGGCGAGCGCTCACCGATTGGCCGGCCATTGGGCAACGTGATCTGCCGGATCCTCGACGCCGACCTCAACCCGCTGCCGGTCGGAGTGCCGGGTGAGTTGTGCATCAGCGGCATCGGGCTGGCGCGCGGCTACCTCGGGCGCCCTGGCCTGACCGCCGAACGTTTTGTGGTCGACCCGGTGGGCGAGGCGGGCACGCGCCTGTACCGCACCGGCGACCGGGCCCGCTGGACGGCCGACGGGGTGATCGAATACCTCGGCCGCCTCGACCAGCAGGTCAAGTTGCGTGGTTTCCGTGTCGAGCCGGAAGAAATCCAGGCTCGCCTGCTCACCCAGGAGGGCGTCGCCCAAGCCGTGGTGCTGGTGCGCGAGACCGCCGCCGGTGCTCAGTTGATCGGCTACTACACCGCCGCACCCACCGATGAAACCGAGGCGGCGCAAAGCGCCCGCCTGAAAACCGCGCTGGCCGCCGAGTTGCCGGACTACATGGTGCCGGCGCAGCTCCTGCGTCTGCACGAAATGCCCTTGAGCCCCAGCGGCAAGCTCGACCGCCACGCCTTGCCCGAACCGAGCTGGCAGGGGGCCGAACATGTCGAGCCGGTCACGGCGCTGGAGCAGCAGGTCGCCGCGATCTGGCGCGAAGTCCTGGGGTTGGCGCAGGTCGGTCTGCGCGACGACTTCTTTGCCCTCGGCGGCCACTCGCTGCTGGCCACGCAAATCATCTCGCGCACCCGTCAGGCCTGCGACGTCGAATTACCGTTGCGCGCGTTGTTCGAACACAGCGAACTGGGTGCATTCGCCGAGCAGGTCCGGTTGATCCAGGCCAGCGGTCGCACCAACCAGCAACCGCCGATCGAGAAAGTCGACCGCAGCCAACCGGTGCCGCTGTCCTACTCCCAGCAGCGCATGTGGTTCCTCTGGCAGATGGAGCCGGACAGCCCGGCCTACAACGTTGGCGGCATGGCTCGCTTGCGCGGGGTACTGGATGTCGGGCGTTTCGAGACGGCGTTGCAGGCGCTGATCCTGCGTCACGAAACCCTGCGCACCACGTTCCCGAGCGTCGATGGCGTGGCGCAGCAGCGGGTCCACCCGCAAACCGGCGTGCGCATGGACTGGCAGGATTTCTCGGCACTGGACATCGACCTGCGTGAGCAACGGGTGCAGGCACTGGCAGACAGCGAAGCACACCGGCCTTTCAACCTGGAAACCGGACCACTGCTGCGTGCCTGTCTGGCCAAGACCGCCGAGCAGGAACACTACCTGGTGCTGACCTTGCACCACATCGTGACCGAAGGCTGGGCGATGGATATTTTCGCCCGCGAACTCAGCGCGCTCTACGAAGCCTTTGTCGATGACCGCGAGTCGCCGCTGGCGCCGTTGCCGGTGCAATACCTGGATTACAGCGTCTGGCAGCGCCAGTGGCTGGAATCCGGCGAGCGCCAGCGCCAGCTCGATTACTGGACCGCGCAACTGGGCCGTGAACATCCGTTGCTGGAACTGCCGGCCGACCGTCCGCGCCCACCGGTGCAAAGCCATCGGGGCGAGCTGTTCCGTTTCGACCTGAGCGACGACCTTGCGGCGCGGGTTCGGGCCTTCAATGCTCGCAACGGCCTGACCCTGTTCATGACCATGACCGCCACCCTGGCGCTGCTGCTTTACCGCTACAGCGGCCAGACCGACCTGCGCATCGGCGCGCCGGTGGCCAACCGCATCCGCCCGGAAAGCGAAGGGCTGATCGGGGCGTTCCTCAATACCCAGGTCCTGCGTTGCCGGCTCGACGGGCAGATGTCGGTCGGCGAATTGCTGGAGCAGGTACGCCAAACCGTCATTGAAGGACAGTCCCATCAGGACCTGCCGTTCGATCATCTGGTGGAGGCGCTGCAGCCGCCACGCAGTGCCGCGTATAACCCACTGTTCCAGGTGATGTGCAACGTGCAGCGCTGGGAGTTCCAGCAAAGCCGCCGGCTCGACGGCATGACGGTCGAGTACCTGGCCAACGATGCGCGGGCGACCAAGTTCGACCTCAACCTGGAGGTCACCGACCTCGATCATCGTCTGGGTTGCTGCCTGACCTACAGCACCGACCTGTTCGACGAGCCGCGCATCGCGCGCATGGCCGGGCATTGGCGCAACCTGCTGCAAGCGCTGGTTGCCGATCCGCAGCAGCGTCTGAGCGAGGTGCCCTTGCTGCCCGTCGCCGAGCAACGGCAGTTGTTCGAGAGCCTGGGTGTCGGGCCCGGCGAACATCGCCTCGACCAATGCCTGCATCAGCTGTTCGCCGAGCAGGCACGGCTGCGCAAGGACGCACCGGCGCTGACGTTCGCCGGGCAGACCCTGAGCTATGCCGAACTCGACAGCCGTGCCAATCGCCTGGCCTGGATGCTGCGTGAACGCGGGGTCGGCCCGCAGGTGCGCGTCGGCCTGGCGCTTGAGCGTTCGCTGGAAATGGTCATTGGTTTGCTGGCGATCCTCAAGGCCGGTGGTGCCTACGTGCCGCTGGACCCGGAATACCCGCTCGACCGTCTGCATTACATGATCGAAGACAGCGGCGTCGGCTTGCTGCTCAGTGATGCGGCGATGTTTGCCGCGTTGGGCGAGCTGCCGTCGACCATCGCCCGCTGGTGCCTGGAAGAAGACGCGGCGCAACTGGCCGATTACCCGGCCACCGAACTGCCTTTCATCAGCCTGCCGCAACATCAGGCGTACCTGATCTACACCTCCGGCTCCACCGGCAAACCCAAGGGCGTGGTGGTGTCCCACGGTGAAATCGCCATGCATTGTCAGGCCGTCATCGAGCGCTTCGGCATGCGCCCGGACGATTGCGAGCTGCACTTCTATTCGATCAATTTCGATGCGGCGACCGAGCGCCTGCTGGTGCCCCTGTTGAGCGGCGCGCAAGTCGTCCTGCGAGCGCAGGGCCAGTGGGACGCCGAGGAAATCTGCGGGCTGATCCGCCGCCATCACATCAACATCCTGGGTTTCACCCCCAGCTACGGCAGCCAGCTCGCACAGTGGCTGGCAACGCAAGGCCAAACCCTGCCGGTGCGCATGTGCATCACCGGCGGTGAAGCCTTGACCGGCGAACACCTGCAGCGAATTCGCGCGGCGTTCACCCCGAGCCTGTTCTTCAACGCCTACGGCCCGACCGAAACCGTGGTCATGCCGCTGGCCAGCCTGGCGCCGCCGGTGCTGGAAGAAGGGTTGGGCAGCGTGCCGATCGGCAGCGTGATCGGCGCCCGTGTGGCGTACATTCTCGATGCCGACCTGGCGCTGGTGCCGCCAGGCGCGACCGGCGAGCTGTATGTCGGCGGGGCCGGCCTGGCCCAGGGTTATCACCAGCGTGCGGGTATCACGGCGGAGCGCTTCGTCGCCGACCCGTTCGCCAATGGCGGCGGGCGCATGTACCGCACCGGCGACCTGGTGCGCCAGCGCGCCGACGGTCTGGTGGAATACCTCGGGCGCATCGACCATCAAGTGAAGATTCGCGGCTTCCGTATCGAGTTGGGCGAGATCGAAACCCGCCTGCTGGAGCATGCCGCAGTCCGTGAGGCGGTGGTGCTGGCGCTCGACGCGCCAAGCGGCAAACAACTGGTCGGCTACCTGGTCGCCGACGTCGCCGAAGGGGACGACGTGCAACAGGCCGAGCTGCGCGAAGCGCTCAAGGCTCACCTGAAATCCCAACTGCCGGAATACATGGTGCCCACGCACCTGATCCTGCTGGCGAGCATGCCGTTGACCGCCAACGGCAAGCTCGACCGCCGTGCGTTGCCGGCACCGGACCCGGAGCTCAATCGCCAACGCTACGTGGCGCCGAGCAACCCGCTGGAACAGACGCTGGCGCAGATCTGGTGCGACGTGCTGAACGTCGCGCAGGTCGGCCTCAACGACAACTTCTTCGAACTGGGCGGTGACTCGATCCTGTCGATCCAGGTGGTCAGTCGTGCGCGGCAACAGGGCATTCACTTCAGCCCGCGCGACCTGTTCCAGCACCAGACCGTGCAAACCCTGGCCGCCGTCGCCAGTCGTGCCGAGCAGGTCATCGCCGAGCAGGGCCTGCTCAGCGGCGAATCGCGCCTGACGCCGATCCAGCACTGGTTCTTCGACACCGCTATTGCCCAGCGCCAGCATTGGAATCAGGCAGTGCTGCTGGAACCGAACGGGGTGCTCGAGCCCCATCGCCTGGAACAGGCGCTGCTGGCGGTGATCGAGCAACATGATGCCTTGCGCCTGCGCTTCAGCCAGGCTTCGGGCGCCTGGACGGCGGTGCACCAGGACGTGTCCGACCTGCCGGTGCTGTGGCAGGTGCGGGTGACGTCCATGGACAAATGCGCAGCGCTGTTCGCCGACGCGCAACGCAGCCTCGACCTCGAACAGGGGCCGCTGATGCGGGTGCTGCTGATCGACGGCCCTGAGGGGCAGCAACGGTTGTTCCTGGCGATCCACCATCTGGTGGTGGATGGCGTGTCATGGCGTGTGTTGCTGGACGATCTGCAGACGGTGTATCGGCACCTGGAGGCCGGACAATCGGTGAAACTGCCGGCGAAAACCAGCGCCTTCAAGGACTGGACCGCACGCCTGCAGGCCTATGCCAGCAGCGAATCCCTGCGCGAGGAGCTGGGCTGGTGGCAAGCGCAACTGGCCGGGCCGAGTGCCGATCTGCCGTGCGATCACCCCGACGGCGGGCGGCAGAATCGCCATGCCGAAACGGTCAGCGTGCGCCTCGATGCCGACTGCACCCGGCAATTGTTGCAGCAGGCGCCCAGCGCCTATCGCACCCAGGTCAACGACCTGTTGCTGACCGCCCTGGCCCGCGTGCTGTGCCGCTGGAGCGGCCACGACTCGGCGTTGATTCAACTGGAGGGCCACGGGCGTGAGACGCTGTTCGATGACATCGACCTGACCCGTACGGTCGGCTGGTTCACCAGCGCTTACCCGCTGCGCCTGACCCCGGTGAACATCGAGGAAGCCGCCGGACAGGGCGCCTCGATCAAGGCGATCAAGGAGCAACTGCGCGGTGTACCCCACAAGGGGCTGGGTTATGGCGTGTTGCGTTACCTGGCGGACCAGCCGTGCCGCGAGGCCATGGCCGCGCTGCCGGTGGCGCCGATCACCTTCAACTACCTGGGGCAGTTCGACCAGAGCTTCGGCGCGCAGGCGCTGTTCCGCCCGCTGGACGAACCAGTCGGCGCCGCCCACGACCCGCACGCGCCGCTGCCCAACGAACTGAGCGTCGACGGCCAGGTCTATGGCGGCGAACTGGTGCTGCGCTGGACCTTCAGCGCCGAACGCCATGATGCGCAGACCATCAGCGAGCTGGCGGACGCCTACCTGGGCGAGTTGCAGAGCCTGATCGACCATTGCCTGCGCGACGACACCGGAGGCCTGACCCCGTCGGACTTCCCACTGGCGAGGTTGACCCAGGCGCAACTCGATGCCTTGCCGATTGCGGCAGCGGCCATCGAAGACGTCTACCCGCTGACGCCGATGCAGGAGGGCATGCTGTTGCACACCCTGCTCGAGCCGGGCACCGGTCTCTACTACATGCAGGACCGTTATCGCATCAACAGCGAACTCGACCCGCAGCGTTTCGCCCAGGCCTGGCAAGCGGTGATCGCCCGTCACGAAGCCTTGCGTGCGTCGTTCTGCTGGAACGTTGGCGAAGACATGCTGCAAGTCATCCACAAGCCGGGCAGCACGCCAATCGAATACCTCGACTGGTGTGACATCGCTGACGACGAGCAGGAGCCGAAGCTGCAACGCCTGCTCAGGACCGAACGCGAAGCCGGATTCGACCTGCTCAACCAGGCGCCATTCCATCTGCGCCTGATTCGCGTCGGCGCAGCGCGCTATTGGTTCATGATGAGCAACCACCACATCCTCATCGATGCCTGGTGCCGCTCGCTGCTGATGAGCGATTTCTTCGAAATCTACAGGGCCCTGGGCGAAGGCCGCGAAGCGCAGCTGACGGCGGCGCCGCGGTATCGCGACTACATCGGCTGGTTGCAACACCAGAGCCTGGCCGAGGCACGGCAGTGGTGGAAAGCCAATCTGCAAGGCTTCGAACGGACCACGCCAATCCCCAGCGACCGGCCGTTCCTGCGCGAACACGCCGGCGACAGCGGCGGCATGATCGTCGGTGACCGCTACACAAGGCTCGAGGCCCGCGACGGTGCGCGATTGCGTGAGCTGGCGCAGGCCCATCAGTTGACCATCAACACTTTCGCCCAGGCAGCCTGGGCCCTGGTGCTGCGGCGCTTGAGCGGTGATCGCGACGTGCTGTTCGGCGTGACGGTGGCCGGGCGTCCGGTGGAGATGCCGGAGATGCAGCGCACCGTCGGCCTGTTCATCAACAGCATCGCGCTGCGGGTGAAAATGCCCGGGGACGATCAGCGTTGCAGCGTGCGTCAGTGGCTGACGGCGCTGCTCGACAGCAACATGCAACTGCGTGAGTACGAATACCTGCCGTTGGTGAGCATTCAGGAAAACAGCGAGTTGCCCAAGGGCCAGCCGCTGTTCGACAGCCTGTTCGTGTTCGAGAACGCCCCGGTGGAGGTGTCGGTGCTGGATCGTGCGCAAAGCCTCAATGCGACGTCGGACTCCGGCCGCACCCACACCAACTTCCCGCTGACGGCCGTGTGTTATCCGGGCGATGACCTTGGCTTGCACCTGTCCTACGACCAGCGTTACTTCGACGAATCGACGGTCGAGCGCATGCTCGGCGAGTTCAAGCGTCTGTTGCTGGCGCTGGTGGAAGGTTTCCATGGCGACATGGCCGACTTGCCGCTGCTGGGCGCCGAGGAACGAGACTTCCTGGTCCACGGTTGCAACCAGAGCACCCATGATTACCCGCTGGAGCAGAGCTACGTGGCGTTGTTTGAAGCGCAAGTGGCCGCACATCCGCAGCGCATCGCCGCCAGTTGCCTTGACCGCCAACTCGGTTACGCCGAGCTCAACGCGTGCAGCAACCGCCTCGGCCACGCGCTGATCGCGGCCGGGGTCGGGCTGGACCAGCCGGTGGCGTTGCTGGCCGAACGTGGCCTCGATCTGCTGGGGATGATCATCGGCAGCTTCAAGGCGGGCGCGGGTTACCTGCCGCTGGACCCAGGGCTGCCGAACCAGCGCCTGAGCCGGATCATCGACCTGAGCCGCACGCCCTTGCTGGTCTGCACCCAGGCCTGTCGCGAGCAGGCGCTGGCGTTGCTCGAGGAGTCGGGCTGTGCCCATCGCCCGCGGTTACTGGTGTGGGAGGAGGTACAGGCCAGCGATCGCTCGGTGGCCAACCCCGGGGTCTACAGCGGCCCGGACAACCTGGCCTACGTGATCTACACCTCCGGTTCGACCGGTTTGCCCAAGGGCGTCATGGTCGAGCAGCGTGGCATGCTCAACAACCAGTTGAGCAAGGTGCCGTACCTGAATCTGAGCGAGGCTGACGTGATCGCGCAGACCGCCTCGCAAAGCTTCGACATTTCGGTCTGGCAGTTCCTCGCCGCGCCGTTGTTCGGTGCGCGGGTGGACATCGTGCCGAACACCCTTGCCCATGATCCACAAGGATTGTTGGCGCATGTGGCGACACAGGGCATTACCGTGCTGGAAAGCGTGCCGTCGCTGATCCAGGGCATGCTCGCCCAGGAGCGCATGAGCCTCGACGGGCTGCGCTGGATGTTGCCGACCGGTGAAGCGATGCCGCCGGAACTGGCCCATCAGTGGTTGCTGCGTTACCCGGACATCGGGCTGGTGAATGCCTATGGCCCGGCGGAGTGTTCGGATGACGTGGCGTTCTTCCGCGTCGACAGGGCCTCGACCCGTGGCAGTTACCTGCCGATTGGCACGCCCACCGACAACAACCGTCTGTACTTGCTGGACGGCGCACTGGAGCTGGTGCCGCTGGGGGCGGTGGGTGAGTTGTGCGTTGCCGGCACCGGCGTCGGGCGCGGTTATGTCAGCGATCCGCTGCGCACCGCGCAGGTGTTCGTGCCCGATCCGTTTGGCGAACCGGGCGCGCGCCTGTATCGCACCGGCGACCTGGCCCGGCGTCGCAGCGACGGCGTGCTGGAGTACGTCGGACGCATCGACCATCAGGTGAAAATTCGCGGCTACCGCATCGAACTGGGTGAAATCGAGGCGCGCCTGCATGAACAACCACAAGTGCGTGAAGCGGCGGTCGGCGTGCAGGAGGGTGCGAACGGCAAGCATCTGGTCGGTTACCTGGTGGCGGCGGACGCCACGCTGAATTCGACCGAGCACCTTGAACGCATCAAGCAGCGCCTGCGCGCCGAGCTGCCGGAATACATGGTGCCGCTGCACTGGCTGTGGCTGGAGCGGATGCCGCTCAACGCCAACGGCAAACTGGACCGCAAGGCCTTGCCGGCGCTGGAGATCGGCCAGTTGCAGGGCCAGGATTACCTGGCCCCGCGCAATGAGCTGGAACAGACCCTGGCCGATATCTGGGCCGAAGTGCTGAAGGTCGATCAGGTGGGCGTTCGCGACAACTTCTTCGAACTGGGCGGGCATTCGTTGCTGGCCACGCAGATCGCTTCGCGGGTGCAAAAGACCCTGCAACGGGATGTGCCGTTGCGCGCCATGTTCGAGTGCAGCACGGTGCAGGAACTGGCCGAGTACATCGAAGGGCTGGCGGCCAGTGAAATCACCGGGGACAAGGCGGACCGCCTGAATGACCTGATGGCTGAGTTGGAGGGGTTCTAGTTCTGTAGCGCCTGTACCGACCGCTTCGCGAGCAGGCTCGCTCCCACAAGGGTTCTGTGTCCGCAGGACTCTGTGGGAGCGAGCCCGCTCGCGATGGCGTCTGCACGCTCGTCACAATTTGTGCGTTGACGGTCGATTCGTTGCGCATCAGTCTGCTTCCTCCCTTTTTGGCAGAGGAGCCAGTCAATGCCCTTCGTAACGATTGACGGACAACCCCTTCACTACATCGACCAGGGCACCGGCCCGGCCGTTCTGCTGGCCGGCAGTTACCTTTGGGACCAGGCCATGTGGGCGCCGCAAATAGCTGCGCTCTCGCCGCACTACCGGGTCATTGCTCTGGACCTGTGGGGCCACGGCGAATCCGGGCAACTGCCCGAAGGCACTGCAACGCTGGACGACATCGCCCGCCAGGCCCTGGGGTTGCTCGATCACCTGGGCATCGACCGGGTGACGCTGGTCGGCCTGTCGGTAGGGGGCATGTGGGGCGCGCGCCTGGCCTTGTCGGCGCCGCAGCGGCTCAACGGCCTGGTGTTGATGGACACCTACCTCGGCGCCGAGCCCGAACCGACCCGCCAGTATTATTTTTCGCTGCTCCAGCAGATCGAGGACAGCGGCGTGATTGCAGCGCCACTGCTCGATATCGTGGTGCCGATCTTCTTCCGCCCAGGCATCGACCCGCAGTCGGCGCTGTACCGGGACTTTCGCGCGAAACTGGCGGCGCTGCCGGCTGAGCGTCTGCGTCAGAGCATTGTGCCGATGGGGCGGATTACCTTCGGGCGTGAGGATGAGTTGTCGCGCCTGGGGCAGTTGAATGCCGCCACCACGCTGGTGATGGGTGGCGATCAGGACAAGCCGCGCCCGCCGTCCGAAGCCCGGGAAATGGCGGAGCTGATCGGTTGCCCGTATGTGCAGGTGCCTGAGGCCGGGCATATCTCCAACCTGGAGAACCCGTCGTTCGTGACCGAGACGTTACTGAAGTTTCTAAGCGAGAGGAATCGGGTGGTCTGAGCATTTCCTGTGGGGGCGAGCAGGCGCGCTCCCACAGGGCAGGCCAGTTACTTGGGCCCGAGAATCTTCACCAGCTTGTCCGGCGAAGGCGCACCTTGCTGCTGTTGCAGTTCACCCTTGTCGTCCAGGTAGAAAATCGCCGGGGTCGCCTGCAATTCCAGGTCTTCCATCAATTGCATGTTCGCCGCCAGTTTCGCCTGAATCGCGGGCGGCACCTCTTTCAGGGCCTTGAGCGCGCTGGCCTTGCCCGCCGACTCGTGGTCCTGCAGGGCTTTTTGCGGATCCTTGGCGGCGAGCAAGGCGGCGGATTTACCCGGGCTGTCTTCGCGGATGATGCCGACCATGATGTGCCGCAGTTGCACCTTGCCGGCCTTGACCCACGGCCGTGCCTGTTCCCAGAACATGTTGCAGTAAGGGCAATTCGGGTCGCTGAACAGATACACCGTGCGCGGCGCATCCTTGTTGCCGTCCTGAATCCAGTGGCTGGCTTCGAACTTGGCCCAGACTTCCTTGGCCATCGGCGCATACACCAGTTTCTGCAACGGTGCGCTGCTCAGGTCGTTGCCGTCGGCGTCATACAGGTTACCCAGCAACACATGCTTGCCATCGGGCGTCAGGTACAGCGCGATACCACGATTCTGGTACTGCGCGGCGTAACCACGCAGGCCGTCGGGGGCGTCGAACTGACCGACGATTTTCGCACCCTTGGCTTCGATCTTCTTGATCGCCTCAGGCAATTCTTCGGCAGCCTGCACCGCCGGAAGGTGCAGCAGGGCTGCGCCGAGGGTCAGTGTCAGCAGGTGGCGGAGGCGGGGCATGGCAGTTTCCTTGACGAAGTGGAGGGGGTGGCCGAATTCGGCGTACCGAAGTGTTCCAGTGCGCGGGCCAGGCTGGCTTCCGACAGTTCACCCAGATGGCTGCCCAGCAGGCGACCGTCGGGGCTGTAGAACAGCGTAGTCGGCAGCGCCATTGAACCGACAGCCTGACCCAGGCGGCCGCTGCCATCGAACAGCACGTTGGACAGGCTCAGCCCCTGGGTTTCCAGGAAGGTGCTGACGCTTTGCATGCTTTCGGCCTGATTGACGAACAGGAACGTCAGGTCCGGGCGCTGTTGCTGGGCGTTCTCGAGCACCGGCATTTCCCGGCGACAGGGTGGGCACCAGGTGGCCCAGAGGTTGATCACCAGCGGTCCTCCCTGGTAGTCGGTCAGTTGCACGGTTTCACCGGCGGCATTGCGCAGGGCGATGTCCGGAAGGCGCGTGCCCTGTTCGTAGATGCCCAGGGAGAAGGTCGCCAGCAACCAGAAGGCCAGGCCACTGGCCACGCCAAAACCCAACGGGCGGCGCAGGCCCGGACGACGCCAGCCGCGATGGAACGCGGCGAGCAGCAGCACGATCACCCCGGGCAGGGCGAGGAAGCCGCCGTCGCGCAGGTCGATCACTTGCCATGGATCGTTGCGATAGTGCGTCCAGTAGAGCGCCACGAAACTGATCCGGGCCGCGAGCATGCCCAGCAGAAACAGGCTGAACAGCACCGACTCGGGGTTCTCGCCACCGCGCTTGGCCGTGCGCCAGCCGACAAACGTCGCCAGCGCCAGGGCACTGATCAGCAGCAGGTGGTTAAGCGCGATGGCAAACGTGCCGAGGGTCAGGGTCAGCATTAACGAGCGTCTCGGGTGCGGGTCCAGCGTTGCAGGAAGGTGTCGGCATCGACCTCGCCGGTGATGCGCTGACTGCGACGTTCTTCGCCGTCGGCACCGATCCACAGAAAACTCGGTGGCCCCGGCACTTTGTAACGGCCGAGCAATTCGCGGCTGGCGGCATTGTCGGCGGTGACGTCCAGCCGGAGCAAGCGCACATCGCTCAGGGCATCCAGCACGCGGGGTTGGCCGAACACCTGCTTTTCCATGACCTTGCACGACACGCACCAGTCGGCGTAGTAGTCCAGCAGCACCCACTGGCCCCGGGCCCGCGCGGCGTCCAGTTCCCGTTGCAGTGCGATCAGGTCATTGATGGTGGTGAAGGCCTCGTGGCCGACCGGGCGGGCGGCGGCACTGGCGTTGGAGACACGGTAGATCTGCAACGGCTGGAGCAGGTCATCGCTGCCGCCTGCCGCGCCGATCATCAGCAGGCTGCCCCACAGGCCGAGCAACAGCGAGCTGGCGCCGAACAGGTGAGCCACGCGTGTGAAACCTTCCGACTGTTTCCAGGCGCTGTAGGCGGCAATCAGCAACAACGCCCCGCACAGGCCGACCCACAGCGACGGGTTCAATACCGGACGCAGCATCAGCAGCGCGGTGGCCAGGAACAGGAAACCGAACACGCCCTTGAGCAGGTTCATCCAGGCGCCTGGCTTGGGCAGGAAGCGATTACCGACGGTCACCAGCAACAGCAACGGCACGCCGATGCCGATGCCCAGGGCGAACAGGATCAGCCCGCCGTGCAGCGCATTGCCGCCTTGTGCGATGTAGAGCAGGGCACCGGCCAGCGGCGCGGTCATGCACGGACCGACCAGCAGACCGGACAACGCGCCCAGCGCGCCGGCGCCCAGCAGGCTGCCACCGCGTTGATTGCGTGAGACGTTTTCCAGGCGATCACGCACGGCTACCGGCAATTGCAGCTCGAAGAAGCCGAACATCGGCAACGCCAGCAGCACGAACACGGCGGCGAAACTGCCGAGCAGCCAGGGGTTTTGCAGCAATGCCTGCAAATTCGCCCCGAGCAGCGCCGCCAGGACCCCCATCGCTGCGTACACCAGCGCCATGCTCACGACATAGCTGGTGGCCAGGGCAAAACCACGCCTGGGCGTGGCGCCGCTGCCAACGATCAAACCGGCGAGGATCGGCAGCATGGGCAACGAGCAAGGGGTGAAGGCCAGCAACAGCCCGAGGCCGAAGAACACCAGCAGGCTCCAGCCCAGTGCCCGTTGTTGCAGGCCGCTGGCCAGGGCCTGGTCCGGGGCTTCGCCGCCGGTGTCTGCGCTCGCGCCGCCACCCAGGTCGATCACCCGGGTCTGCGGCGGGTAACACAGGCCGGCATCGGCGCAGCCCTGGTAGGTCACCTTGATCGGACCACTGGCCGCGGCCGGGATCTTTACCTCCAGCCCTTGGCGATACACCGGCTGCTCGCCGAAAAACTCGTCGCTATGGGATTCGCCTTCGGGCAGGGCCGGCACGTTTTGTGCGGCCAGCCCGTCGAATTTCATGCGCTTCTGATAAAGGTAGTAACCCTCGGCGATCTGCCAGAACAGCTGGGTTTCACCGGATTCCAGGCGCTCGGAAGTCAGGACGAAGGCCTTGTCGACCGGCAGGAACTCTGGCTTTGGTGCGAAGGGATCGGTGCCTGCCTGGGCCATCCCCGACATCAGCAGAACAAACAGTAGAAAGAAGTGACGCATGAAAAAGCCTTGTTCCTGTGCAAGTGGGTGCACAGTGGAGGGTAGCGATTAACCGATGATTAACCGCCAGTGTCCATGCGTCGAGCCCGGATGTCCTGGGTTTTGCCGGCATCAGGGTAAAACACTGCGTGCTTCTCGTCAGCCCGGTCGCTTGCCATAATTAAGGCTTAATCCGCGGCTGTTTGACTCGGGTCTTTATCACGGGAGGTTCCATGCACGTACTGGTTTGCGAAGACGATGAGCTGATCGCCAGCGGGATCGTGGCCGGGCTGACCGCGCAGGGCCTGACCGTGGAGCACGTCAATACCGCCTCGAAGGCGCGGGCGATGCTCAAGGTCGCGGAATTCGACGTGATGGTGCTCGACCTCGGCCTGCCCGATGAAGACGGCTTGAAGCTGTTACAGCAACTGCGCCACAGCGGCCTGGAAATTCCGGTGCTGATCCTGACCGCGCGCGACTCGGTGACCGATCGGGTCGACGGCCTGCAAGCGGGTGCCGACGATTACCTGCTCAAGCCGTTCGATTTGCGCGAACTCGCCGCCCGTCTGCACACCCTGTTGCGGCGGGTGGCGGGGCGCAGCGTCAACCTGATCGAACACGGCCGCCTGACGTACGACCCGAGCAGCCGCGAAACCCTGCTCGGCGGCCAACCGGTGGACCTGTCGCGGCGCGAACAGTCGTTGTTGCAGGCGTTGTTGCACAACCGGGGCCGGGTGCTGTCGACCGAACAGCTGAAAGACAGCGTCTATGGCTTCAACGACGAGCTGGAAAGCAACGCCCTCAACGTGCATATCCATCACCTGCGGCGCAAACTCGGCAATGGCATCGTCGAGACGGTGCGCGGCCTGGGTTATCGCCTCGGGCCGGCCGATGGCGGAGAAGAATCGAAGTGATGAGCCTGCGTGTGCGCCTGAGCCTGACCCTGGGGGCTGCCTTTGCCCTGATCTGGGCGTTGGCGGCGGCCTGGATGCTCAGCGACCTGCGCAACCAGATGATGTTTTCCCTCGACCAGCGCCTGGTGGCGTCAGCACGCATGGTGGCCGGCCTGATGGAGCAATTGCCGGCCTTGCCGAAGGGCGAGGGCGCCCATTTCAGCGCCGAACAACTGAACATTCCGGGCGGCATGGCATGCCAGGTCAGCTCGTTGCGCGGTGAAATCCTCGCCCGCAGCCATACCGACCCGCAGCAGACCCTGGAAGCCGAGAAAATGGGCTTCCACGATCAGATCATCGACGGCGCGCCATGGCGCAGCTTCACCCTGGCCCGGGGCGATCTGCGCATCACCACCGCTGATCGGCAGATCGAGCGCGAAGCCCTGAACATGTCGATCCTGCTGGCCGCCTCGGTGCCGGTCGGCGTGGCGTTGCTCGGTTGCCTGTGCCTGCTGTGGCTGGGCATCGGCCAGGGGCTGGCGCCGCTCAACCGCATGCGCGATGCCTTGATGCGTCGCAGTGCAGACTCCCTGGAGCCGTTGCAGATCCAGCCGTTGCCCAGTGAACTGAAACCGCTGCTGGACACCCAGAACCAACTGTTGCAGCGCATCGGCAAGACCATCGAGCGCGAGCGCCGCCTGACCGGGGATGCGGCCCATGAGTTGCGCAGCCCCCTGACGGCGATCAAGACCCACCTGCAAGTGGCGCGCATGACCGACGGTCCGGCCCGTGACCAGTCCCTGGCCCGGGCCGAGGAAGGGGCCGACCGCATGCACCGGACCCTCGAGCAATTGCTCTTGCTGGCGCGGGTGGAAGGTAGCCTGTCGTTCGACGACGGTGTGCAGTGCAGCGCCGAACAGGTGGCGAAACTGGCGATTCAGGATGCCGCCAGCGGTGAGCGCCAGCGTATCGCCTTCAACCCCTCGGCGACCCTCTCCCACGCGCCGGTGCAGATGCCCGCCGTGCTGTCGATTGCCGCGTTGCGCAACCTGCTGGACAACGCCTTGCGCCATACGCCGAACGACGGCCCGGTCGAGCTGAGCCTGGAAACCCGTGACAACCGTGTGCGGTTCGTGGTGCGTGACCATGGTCCGGGCATCGCTGCGGACGACCTGCAACACCTGACTCAGCGCTTCTGGCGCAATGGCCAGAGCACCGGCTGTGGCCTGGGCCTGGCGATTGTCCAGGCAATCGTTCAACGCTGCGGCTGCACGCTGCATTTCGACAGCCGGCCGGACGGCTTGCGGGTCGAACTGACGATGCCGTTGCAACCGGTCTGAGATCACCGCACGACCCTGTGGGAGCGGGCTTGCTCCCACCGTTGCACATCAAATGTAACGGCTCTCCATTGGCCTTGCCGTCGCCTCCGGCGCTATTGTCCCGACCTGCTTTTTCTCAATGGATTGAGGTCACGGCACCATGGAAGCATCCGTGCACATCTGCAAGGCAACCCCTGCCGACGCCGGCATCATCAGCCGCATCATCGAACGTTCGATCCGCATTGGCTGTGCGCTCGACCACCGCAACGACCCACAGATCGTCGCCGCCTGGACCCGCAACAAATCCATCGAGCACATTCAGCCGTGGCTGGCCGACCCCCGGCTGTACCTCAACCTTGCCCTGTTGCAGGACAAACCGGTGGGCGTGGCGATGGCGGCCGTCAGCGGCACGATCGCGCTCTGCTACGTGCAGCCGGAATCGTTTCGGCGGGGTGCCGGACAGGCGCTGGTGCGCGACCTCGAAGGCTGGCTGAGCGACCAGGGGGTGGTGGAAGCCCGGCTCAACAGCACGCACACCAGCCAGGCCTTTTATCATCACCTCGGCTATCGGCCCTGCGCCGAAACCTTCACCGTCGCCGGGCTGCACGCCATTCCGATGCACAAGCTACTGGCGTGGCCTCGCGAGAAAGCCGATCAAGGGGCTAAATCCTCAGCGCGCTGATGCGTTTCCAGAACAGGAAAACCTATTGAGGGTCGAGAGATGTCAGTCGCTACCAGCCTTATGGAAGATCAGTCGGCCCGGACCGCTCCGGCGCCTGCCGAGACGCTTTATCAGTTCAGCGAATCACCGCTGCTGGCACGCCAGAGCCAACAGGAATCGAACGCCCGCAGCTACCCGCGGCGCATTCCCCTGGCGCTCAAGCGCGCCAAAGGCATCCACGTCGAAGACGTCGAAGGCCGCCGTTTCATCGACTGCCTGGCCGGCGCCGGGACGTTGGCCCTGGGGCACAATCACCCGGTGGTGATCGAAGCGATCCAGCAAGTGCTGGCCGATGAACTGCCCTTGCACACCCTCGACCTGACCACCCCGGTCAAGGACCAGTTCGTCCAGGACCTGTTCGGCTTGCTGCCGCCCGCACTGGCCGCGCAAGCGAAAATCCAGTTCTGCGGCCCGACCGGCACCGATGCGGTGGAAGCGGCGTTGAAGCTGGTGCGCACGGCCACCGGGCGCAGCACCGTGCTGTCGTTCCAGGGCGGCTATCACGGCATGAGCCAGGGCGCGCTGAGCCTGATGGGCAGCCTGGGGCCGAAAAAACCGTTGGGGGCCCTGCTCGGCAGTGGCGTGCAGTTCATGCCTTATCCCTACGACTACCGTTGCCCGTTCGGCCTCGGGGGTGCGCAAGGCGTACAGGCCAACCTCAGCTACCTGGAAAACCTGCTGAACGACCCCGAGGCCGGCGTGCAGTTGCCCGCCGCCGTGATCGTGGAGGTGGTGCAGGGCGAAGGCGGGGTCATCCCGGCGGACCTCGACTGGTTGCGTGGCTTGCGCCGCATTACCGAGAAAGCCGGCGTGGCGTTGATCGTCGACGAAATCCAGAGTGGGTTTGCCCGTACCGGCAAGATGTTCGCCTTCGAGCACGCCGGCATTATTCCGGACGTCGTGGTGATGTCCAAGGCCATCGGGGGCAGCCTGCCCCTGGCGGTGGTGGTCTACCGTGACGGGCTCGACACCTGGCTGCCGGGCGCCCATGCCGGGACCTTCCGTGGCAACCAGATGGCGATGGCCGCCGGTTCCGCCGTGATGCGTTATCTGGTCGAGCACAAAGTGTGCGAGCACGCAGCGGCCATGGGTGAACGCCTGAGCGAACACCTGCGCATCCTGCAACGCGACTTCCCGCAACTGGGCGACATTCGCGGTCGCGGCCTGATGCTTGGCGTGGAACTGGTCGACCCGACGGGCACGCCGGATGCGCTGGGTCACCCACCGGTGTTCGGGCGCCTGGCGCCGCTGGTTCAGCGCGAGTGCCTCAAGCGCGGGCTGATTCTCGAGCTGGGCGGGCGCCATGGTGGCGTGGTGCGTTTCCTGCCGCCATTGATCATCACCGCAGCGGAGGTCGATCAGGTGGCAGAGATTTTCGGTCGGGCGATGGCCGCCGCCACTGCCAGCCTCTAAATTTTCCGGCCTCCGGAACGTTCTTTCTACATAACGGCTGCGCACACGGCGCAGCCCACCCAACAGCGATGGAGAGACACCATGACTTCAGTATTCGACCGCGAGGACATCCTCTTCCAGGTGGTGGTCAACCATGAAGAGCAATACTCGATCTGGCCCGACTACAAAGCCGTGCCCGAAGGCTGGCGCACTGTGGGCAAGAGCGGCCTGAAAAAGGAATGCCTGGCCTACATCGAGGAAACCTGGACGGACATGCGTCCGTTGAGCCTGCGCAAAAAGATGGAAGAGCAGGCGACTGTGGCGCACTGACGTCGCCCCACAAAAAGAAGCCCGCTGGACCGATGAGGTCAGCGGGCTTTTTGTTATTGCCAACATCATGCCTGTAGGAGCGAGCTTGCTCGCGAAGGACGTACAGCCACTGCGGAAACTCAGGCAGCCGGCGTCATCGTTGACGTCCATTCGCGAGTAAGCTCGCTCCTGCGAGGATCGGGGCCTCAAGCCCCACTCAACCCCTTGATTACCAGATCCACATTGCCTTCCAGTTCGGCCACCGGGTCTGCAGCATCGATACTCAGCACCACCAGTCGGCTGCCAGCCTCGGTAATGGCGGCTTTCACCGCGTCCGATGGCTCTCGATGGTGCATCACCACCGCCACGTCATTGTCCTTGAGCGTCGCCGTCAATTGTTTCAGCGATTCTGGCGTCCACTCGGCATCCGGGCGGGCATCGACGCCGATCAGTTCAAGGTTGAGGCTGCCAACCAGGTAGCCGAAGTGGTCGCTGAGGCTCATCACGCTCAGGTTGTCGGCGCTGGCCAGCCGTGCTTCGCTGTCGGCGCTGAACTTGAGCAAACGCTGCTTGAGCGCCGCCAGGTTGGTTTCGATGGTCGGCTTTTCGGCGGGCGCCAGGCGCACCAGGTCCGCTGCCATCACGTCCGCCATGCGCCCCATGTTGTTGCTCGACAGCCATGGCTGGCTGTTCAGGCCGTCGACCTTGTTGCCCGGCTGTACGGCAATGCCGGGCAGGGCGCCGTCCACCGGACGCGCGGCATCGATTTCGACGATGCGGATGTTGCTGCGACGTGAAATCGGGTACAGCGAGTCATCGGCCCACAACGAGCGTACGCCGATCACCGCATCGGCGTCGGTCGCCAGTTTGGCCAGCGCCGGTGCGCCACGGCCCGTGAAGTAGGCACTCTGGCGGCTGCCGGGCAGGTTCGCCGGCGCGGCGCGCTCAAGGTTGACGTGGGTGCCCTTGAGCAAGACCTCGCCCAGGCCGTAGGTGATCGGCAGGGACGCCAGCACGTGCAGCGGTTTGGCGCTGTCTACCGCAAAGGTGGTGTTGGCCAGCCCGCACAGGGCGACGGCCAGTGTCAGTTGACGCAGAGAAAATGACATTTATCCAAGATTCCCTTTCAGGCTGGGGACGACGCCGCGCGCAATGGCGGCCAGGGCGAAGGCGATACCGGCCATCAGAATGATTGCGGCACCGGACGGGATCGGCAGGTCAAAGACGATCGGCGCGAGAATTCCGCACAGGGTACTGACCGTGGCAATCAGCACCGAGCACCAGAAAAAACCCTTCAGCGACTGGCTGAGCAAACGCGCTGCGGCGGCCGGGATCACCAGCAACGCACCGACCAGAATCGCGCCGATGACTTTCACCGCCGCGACGGTGATCAGCGTCACCAGGATCACGAACAGGTAATCCAGGGCCTTCACCGCCACACCGCGTACCGCCGCCAATTGCGGGTTGAAACTGGCGAGCATGATGCGGTTGTAAAGCGGCAATGCCAGGGCCATGACCAGTGAGCCGACGATGGCCAGCACCAGCAGGTCATTGCCGTTGACCGTCAGCACCGAGCCGAACAGTACGTTTTCCAGGATGTGCACGTTGATCTTGCCCGCCAGCACCAGCAACAGGCTTGCGCCCAGGGCCAGTGACACAGAGAGGAACACCCCGATCAGCGTGTCCGGCGCCAGGCCTGTGCGGTTGCGCAGGTAGTTGAGCAGGATGCCGAACAACAGGCAGTAGCCGAACAGGCTGCCGTAAGGCCCGGTGTAGGGCTCGCCGAGCAGAATGCCGATGGCCACGCCGGTCAAGGCTGCGTGCCCCACGGCTTCCGAGAAGAACGCGAAGCGCTTGACCACCACCAGCGTGCCGAGGCCGCCCAGCACCGGGCCGATCAGCAAGCCGGCGAGCAGGGCGTTGACCACGAACCCATAGGCCAGCGCTTCCGGCAGGTAACCCGATGACGCCCAGCCCTGGACCATCAAGCGAAAGGCTTCGTAACTCATCAGGCAGCGCTCCGTGGGTGGGTGGAGAACAGGGTCATCAGGGTGTCCGGGGTCAATGCCTGCTTGGGCGTGGCATCGAACAGCACCCGGCGATTGAGGCCGGTGACGCGATCAGCCAGACGCCCGACGGCTTCCAGGTCATGTTCGATCCACAGGACGGTGATGCCGCTCTGGCGCCAGTCGCCCAGCAACCGCTCGAACACCTGGATGCCTGCCTCATCGAGGGCTGACATCGGTTCGTCCAGCACCAGCAATTGCGGCGACGGGATCAGCCCCTGCGCCAGCAATACCCGCTGACGCTCGCCACCGGATAACGCGCCCATGCGCCGCTTGCGTTTATCCTGCATGCCGACCCGCTCCAGCGCGTCGCCGATGGCGGCCGCATAGTGCTTGCTCAGCCCGAGGAACGCCGGACGCCGCTGACACATCGCGGCCATGAAATCGTCGACGGTCATCGGCAGGCCGCGATCGAACTCCAGCGCTTGCGGTACATAACCAATGGTGCCGGGTTCGCCGGGCCATTGCAGGCTCAGGCGTCCCTGATGGGGCATCTGCCCGAGCAGGGTCTTGATCAACGAACTCTTGCCGCCGCCGTTGGGGCCGACCAGCGCATGCACGCTGCCGGGCTGAACCTGGAAGGTCACCTTGTCGAGGATGGTGGTGCGGCCCAGCGTGAGGCTGACTTCTGCAAAATCGAGGGTTGGCCCGGCACTTTGTGGGAGCGGGCTTGCTCGCGAAACCGATGGATCAGTCAACGTTGAAGTCGACTGATAGTCCGCTTTCGCGAGCAAGCCCGCTCCCACAGGGGCTTCGGAGTTGATGAGGGTTTCTTTGGCCGTCATGCCCCTGACTCCTGAATTGCCCGAACCACGGTGTTGAGGTTGCCGGTCATTTCCTTCTCATACTTGTCGGCGGTGTATTCGCCGTAGGAAATGTGGGACAGCGGGTACAGCTTCACCCCGGACTCGCGTTGAATGGTGTCGACGTAGGTGGACGGGAAATCCATCTCCGAGAAAATCACCTTCACGTCCAGCTCACGCAGTTGATCGATGGTTTTTTTCAACTGGCTGGGGCTTGGCTCGATGCCATGGGCCGGCTCGACCACGGCAGTCACCTCGAGACCGAACTCGCGCAGCAGGTAGTCATACGCCGCGTGAACGGTGGCCACCCGCAGTTCGGCATTCGGTGCCTGGGTCAGTTTCGCCAGGGCGTCGGCGCGCATCTGCCGCAGGCGTTTGCCGTAGGCGCGGGCGTTCTGCGTGTAGGTCTTGGCATTGGCCGGGTCGAGCTTGCCCAGTTCACGGGCGATGTTGTTGACCTGGGCAATCGAGGCGCTGATCGACAGGAAGGTGTGCGGGTTCACCACTTTGCCGGCGCCACGGGCGGCGACCCCGGTGGCGGCCAGCAGCGGCACGTTCTCGTTGGCTTCGATCACGGCCACGTTGGGCGTTTCGCTGGCGGCGATCATGCGGTCGGCGAAGTCGTCATGACCCACACCATTGAGCACGATCACATCCAGTCCGCTGATGCGCTTGATGTCTTCGGCACGGGGTTCATAGGCATGCGGGTTGAAACCGGCCGGAATCAGCGGCACCACTTCGGCCTTGTCACCGACGATGTTGGCCACGTAGCTGTAGTAAGGGTGCAGGGTGATGCCGATGCGCAGGCGCTTGGCGTCGTCGGCACTGGCCACGGGCATCAGCAGGCAGGCGAGCAGGCCGACCAGCAGCGGCCGCCAAAAAGAGCGTTGAGATGAAATAGGCATGGGAAAGCGGTCTTCTCTCGAATGAGGGCGAGGGGTCAGTGCCGATGCTGGCGGGTCACGCCGGCGTCGAATTGCGCAACGATCTGCTGCCAGCCGGCGCTTTCCAGCGCGGCGTCAGTCAGGTCGACGGGCGCCTTGAGATCGGCAGCACGGTTGAGCCAGATGTCGGGGGCGTTGTCATCCGCATCCAGGCGCATCAGGAACGAGCCCGCGACGGCGGGCGCCTGGCTGTGGCCGAAATACGCCTTGGCGTCGATCAGTTGCCAGGCATGGCCGCCACGGCTGACCGAGCTGGCGTCCTGGGCAAACGGCGCGAAACCTTCTTCGGCGAGGGTTTCAGGCGTCGGCAGGGTTTGCTGTTCCTGGCGCAGCAGGTGGATCTCGTCCAGCGTCACCCGCAGGTCGGCATAGATGCCTTGCTCGGAGGCGCTGAGATCGCGGCGGGCATCCAGCTGATGGCTGGTGATGGCGGTGGTGTCCTGGGACTCATGGCGCCAGGCGACCACCGTACCGGCAACCGCCAGGATCAACAGGCACAACAGCAGCACATTGAGGGTTTCATGACCGGCACCGGCCGGGCGGACGACGTGCGTGGTTGGCGTACTCATGGGGCCTGGATGTCCGCTTGGTCAATCTCGACGACGTGGCCGGGACCGGCGTCGAACAACACGTAGAACTCGGCGCCGGGCTTCTTGAAGGTCAGTTTCGAATCGGCGCCGAGCTTGCCCGGCACCAGGACGGTTTCGTCGTAGCCGATCACATCGAGGGTCACGCCCGGTGCGCCGCTGCCATCGGAGAATCCGCCGGTGCATTCGATCTGCTCGGCGTCGATGGCCTTGCACTCGCACATCGGGTTGTGTGCCAGGGCGCTGGCGCTGAAGCCGGCGCACAGCACCAGCAATGCGGTGTGGAGCGGGCGAAGTGCGTTGATCATGGTTTGCCTCCTTGTTTGTTCAGCCACGCCGCGGTGGCCGGGGATGCCTGGCTCAGGGGAACGGATGCCTGATGCATCGAACCGTCCCAACCTTCCATCGTGATCCAGAGCTCATCGGTGACCTTGGTCTTTTCAGGGATCGGCAGCATCGCCCCCATGCGGTACGGCGTGCCGAAGAAAATCACCCCGGCAGCGCGCAGGCTGCGTGGCTTGCCGATGCGCAGGTACGTGGCCTTGACCTGGTCGCGGCAGCTGTCGCACAGCGCGGCGTTGAAGCTTTTCATGTAGCCGGCCGGATCGGGGCGTGGGGCTTCATTGCGAAACTCCGCCAGACGCATGCTCCACGGACCGACCTGCACGTCCCCGACTTCACGTTCACCCAGCCCCGTATCACCCCGAAACAACGCGGCGTCGGCGAAGTACTTGGGCATGAAACCCAGCGGCACCAGCAACAGCAAAATATTGATATGGAAACGCCACTTGTGCCAGAAGCGGCTCAGTGCGGAACCCGGTTTTTCAGCGGTGAACAGGCTCATTGGCTGACCTCCGTGGTGTCGCGGTGGGTGACCTGGGCGGTCTCGGCGGTCCGAGGGCGCTTTTTCTCGCGCTTGAGTGCGTTGGCTGTCGCGAGCGCAGTGCGCTTGGTCCAGATCAGCAGGCCACTCAAGACCATCATGCTCAGCAGCAGGCCGAAGAAGAACCAGATCAGCTTGATCCACAGGCCACCGAAGTCACCGGTGTGCAGTGGGCGCATCGATTCGGTCACCAGCTCCAGACCCGAACGGTCCGACAGCAGGCGGCTCACGGCAATCTCGCCCGTGTAGGGGTTGACCTCGGCGGTCTGGTAAATCAACGGGTACCAGCTGCGGCCGCCCACTGAGAGGAAGCTGTAGGCGTTGGCAGGCAGCCTGACGAAGCTGTCGTCGAGACCCGGAATACGCTCCCTGACCTGGTTGATCGCTGCTTCCAGGCTGATCATCGGGGCTGGCGAGCCATCGGTCGTGAGCGGCACGCTGTCACGTGGCACCACCGGCGCAACCGGGGCGGTGGAAATCGAGATCTGGTTGTCGAACAGGAACGCTTCCGCCAGGAACCAGGTGCTGGTGACGGAGATCGTGGCGATGAACCAGATCGACCAGATGCCGCTGAGTCGATGGAAGTCACCCCAGAAAATCCGCGCGCCGTGGCGCAGACGCAGGGTCGGGCGCAAAAAGCCCTTCCAGAAGCGCTTGTACACCACCAGCCCGGTGATCAGCGACGCCAGCATCGGCAGGCTGAGGAACGACACCAGGTACCAGCCCCAGCTGTAGCCGTTGGTGAAAGGCACCAGCCACCAACCGTGCAGGGCGCGGGTAAAGGCCTGGAAGTTGAATTCTGGCGCGACGCCCTGGATGACCCCGCTGTACGGATTGACGTAGACCGTCACGCTGCGCCCGTCGGGGTAGGTGACGCGGGCATTGAGGGCGAAATGCGATTCGTCCGGGCGGCTGATCGATTCGACCAGGGTATTGGGCTCGGCCTTCTTCATTTCAGCCAGGATCTGGTCGTAGCTCAGCAGCGGCGCATCGTCCGCAGGCTGGGTCGCACGCATCTGCGGGTTGGCCAACCAGACGATTTCCTGACTGACCACCGCCAGCGTGCCGGTCACACAGACGATCAGCACGAAAAACCAGATCGGCAGGGCCAGCCAGCTATGGACCAGAAACCAGAGTTTTGAACGGGATTTCTTCGACATGATGGGGGTCTTGTATGGGATGAGAGGGCCCCTGCTGCGGGCTTCCCAGCGTGAGGTCCATGAAAAGTACGGTCGTGGCTTTTGCCTACGCGAACCGACTGCATCTATATAAGACGGATGAGAGTTCAAAATCCCGAAGTGAATATGAAAGTAAATGTTTCCTATTTCTGCAGGCGCCTCAAAAAACAGTGGGAGCAGGCTCGCTCGCGAAGCGGGTGTATCAGCGACAGAACTGCCAACTGACACACCCTCTTCGCAAGCAAACCCGCTCCCACTTTGGGCGGACTTGTCCGGCCATCACCCCTGCTCGAACATCTCCCTGGCCCGCTGTTCGATCTGCGCCTGGGTCAGATCTTCCTTGCGCGTCGCCAGGAACCACAAATGCCCGAAGGGGTCCTTCAGCGTGCCGGACCGGTCACCGTAGAACTGATCCTTGACCTCGGACACCACGGTGCCGCCCGCCGCAATCGCCTGCTGATAGGACGTGTCCACATCCGTGACGTACAGGTGCAGGCCCACGGACGGCGCGGTATCCGGATTGCTCAAGGGGCCCTGGTCACACGGGGTGCCCAGCATGATCGGACTATCGCCGATGCGCAGTTCGGCGTGGCCGACGCCGCCGTCCGGCATGGACAGGCGCATGATTTCGATGGCGCCGAAGGCTTTCTTGTAGAACTCGATGGCCTCGGCGGCCTTTCTGATGCCCAGGTAAGGGGTGATGCCGGGATACCCCTCCGGGATGGGTTTGACGCTCATGATTCGTCTCCCTGTTCTTGTGGTGGGTGTTGCGTTGCCGATTCACTATAGGACAGGGCGCCTGGCACGTACCGAGTGCCCGACCGGGCGCAGCGTCACTGTTCAGCCATCAACAGCGAAGCAACAGAATGCCTGGCTTGCGCCTGTTCACGTCGTCTGGGAAGCCCTGAGCTGCCCGTAAACAGGGGCTTTGGCCGTCAGGCACGGAAGCTGCAACACCCTCGGTAAACACTGGTACCGAGAGACATGTATGCCTGAATCTGCCGTTTATCCGATCAATCCTCCCGCCGCCCATCGGATCGCCGATGAGGCCGAGGCCTTGCGCGTGGCCGAGCGTGTCGCCGCCGCGTTGCTGGAGCAGGACGCCGAGCGCGATCGCACGCGCCAGGTGCCTGCGCAGATCGTCGACCTATACTCCAACAGTGGCCTGTGGGGGATCAGCGTGCCGAAGGCGTTCGGCGGAGCGCAGGTGTCATACGCGGTGCTGGCGCAGGTGATCGCGATTATTTCGGCGGCCGACCCCTCCCTGGGACAGATCCCGCAGAACCACTACTGCCTGCTGGAGGACATTCGTCTGCAAGGCACTCCCGAGCAGCAGGCGCACTTCTTTGGCCTGGCGCTGCAAGGGCATCGCTTTGCCAATGCCCTGTCGGAAACCGGCGGCAAGAACGTGCAGGATATCCAGGCGACCATTCGCCCCTATGGCGATGGCCACGTCATCAACGGACGCAAGGGCTATTGCACCGGCTCGCTGTATGCCCACTGGCTGGCGGTGCTGGCGCTGGACGAGGAGCAGAAGGGCCAGTTGTCGTTCGTCCCGCGCGGCACCCCGGGGTTGGTGATCGTCGACGACTGGGACAGCATCGGTCAGCGCACCACCTCCAGCGGCACGGTGCTGGCCGAGGACCTGCACGTCCCGGCGTTCAACGTGTTCCCTACCTATCGCTCCTACGAAAGCCCGACTCTGGCCGGCCCGTTCGCGCAATTGACCACCGCCGCCATCGACGCCGGCATCGCCCGCGCCGCGTTACGGGACACCATTGCCTTCGTCCGCCAGTTTGCGCGGCCATGGATCGATGCCGGTGTGGACAAGGCCAGCGAAGACCCGCTGACCATCATTCAGGTCGGCGCCCTAGACATTCGCCTGGAGGCCGCCGAAGCGCTGCTCGAACGCGCGGGTTGGGCGCTGGATGCCGCACGTTCGGCACCTGATGAACACAATGTCGCCCAGGCGTCCCTCGCAGTTGCCAGGGCCAAGGTGCTGACCACGGAAATCGCCATCGAGGCCAGCAACAAGCTGTTCGAACTGGGCGGTACCCGTTCGACCTTGAAAAAGCACAATTTCGACCGCCACTGGCGCAACGCCCGGGTCCACACCTTGCACGACCCGGTACGCTGGAAGTACCACGTGATCGGCAATTGGCTGCTCAACGGCGTGAAACCGCCGCGCCACGACTGGTCGTGATCATGGGCGAACTGTTCAAGAACATTTATTGGGCGGACATCGGCCAGGCGTGTCTCGACACGTTGGCCATGCTCGGCGCCGCCCTCGGTTTTACCGTGCTGCTGGGCTTGCCCCTGGGCGTGGTGCTGTTCCTCACCGGCAAGCGCCAGTTGCACGAAGCCATCGGGGTGTACCGGGTGCTGTCGGTGTTGGTGAACATGCTGCGCTCGCTGCCTTTCATCATTTTGCTGATTGTGCTGATTCCCCTGACCACGCTGCTGGTGGGCACGTCGTTGGGTGTCCCCGGAACCATTCCACCACTGGTGGTCGGCTGCACGCCGTTCTTCGCCCGATTGGTTGAAACCGCACTGCGCGAGGTCGATCGCGGGGTGGTGGAAGCGACCCAGGCCATGGGCGGCACCACCTGGCAGATCATCCGCCACACCCTGTTGCCCGAAGCCCGGGGCGGGTTGCTCGCAGCGGTCACGGTGACCGCAATCGTGCTGGTGGACTACACGGCCATGGCCGGGGTCATCGGCGGCGGTGGTCTGGGCGACCTGGCGATCCGCTACGGCTATCAGCGTTTCCAGACCGACGTGATGGTGGTCACTGTGGTGCTGCTGTTGATCCTGGTCCAGGCCCTGCAAATGAGCGGTGACCGTCTGGTGGCGCGCTACAGCCGCCGCTGAACATCCGATTCCCTGATTGAAAGACGCAACGAAAACGAACGGGCCCCACGTCCACCCCACGACGGCCACCTTATCTGCCTAGGAGCGCAACATGAAAAAGACCCTGGCCATTCTGGCCGCCCTTGTGTCGTTGAGCGTTCACGCCAACGAAAAACTGACGGTCGGTGCGACACCGGTGCCGCACGCCGAAATCCTCGAGTTCGTCAAACCGACCCTGGCCAAGGAAGGCGTGGACCTGAACATCAAGGTGTTCACCGACTTCATCCAGCCCAACCAGCAACTGGCGCTGAAAAACCTCGATGCCAATTACTACCAGTACCGGCCGTTTCTCGATGACTACAACAAGACCCGTCACACCGACCTGGTGCCGGTGGTGGGCGTGCACATCGAACCCTTCGGTGCCTATTCGACCAAAATCAAGAACATCGCCGAGCTCAAGGACGGTGCCAGCGTCTCGATCCCCAACGACCCGGTGAACACCGGTCGTGCGCTGGTGCTGCTGCACGAGGCCGGGCTGATCAAGCTCAAGGACCCGAGCAACACCCTGGCGACCCAGCGCGACATCATCGAAAACCCCAAGCACCTGAAGATCCGTGAACTGGAAGGCGCATTGCTGGCACGTTCGGTCAGTCAGGTGGACCTGGCGTTCGTGTTCGCCAACTACGCGCTGGAGGCCGGAATCGACACCAACAGCGCGTTGATCGTCGAAAAGGGCAAGAGCCTGTACATCGAATTCCTCGTGGCCCGCCCGGACAACATCAACGACCCAGGCCTGCAGAAGCTGGCCAAGGCGCTGAATTCGGATGAGGTGCGGCAGTTCATTCTGACCCGCTACAAAGGTCAGATTGCGCCGGGGTTCTGAAATTTCGTTGATTTGCATTTGACGCCATCGCGAGCAGGCTCGCTCCCACAAGGATTGAAGCAATACCTGTGGGAGCGGGCTTGCTCGCGAAGGGCGTCACACTATTTCGGATCAGCCCCCCGGTTCCAGCAACTGTGCCCCGGCCCCTTGCTCGCCCAGTACATCGCCGAAATTGCGCAGCGGACACGCCTCCATCGACAGGCAGCCGCAGCCAATGCAGCCATTGAGCTTGTCCCGCAGCAAGGTCAGTTGTTGGATTCGCTCATCCAGTTCCCGACCCCACTGCGCCGACAGCACCTGCCAATCCGCCGCTGTCGGCGCCCGGTTGTCCGGCAGGGATTTGAGGGCCGCACCAATGTCCGCCAAGGGAATGCCCAGCCGTTGCGCCACCTTGATCAGCGCCACCCGCCGCAGGACTTCCCGGGGATAACGCCGCTGGTTGCCCTGATTGCGATTGCTTTTGATCAGGCCCCTGGATTCATAAAAATGCAGTGCCGTGACGGCCACGCCGCTGCGGGCGGCAAGCTGGCCGACGGTAAGTTCTTTATGCACCTGTTCCGGGGTGATCATTGAAAATGTCTCTTGACCTTGACTTAACTAGAGGTTTTACCCTGCAGGTCTTCGGATCGCAAGATTCGGCTTACACGTCAGTGGGGACTTTTCATGCAAGCGTTAGAGAAAAATCGCAGTTTCACCCAGTTGATCGAATTCGAGATCGAACCCCACCAGCAACCGGCCCTGGTATCGGCGTTGTCCCGGCAAACTGAACGCCTGGCCCAAGGGTACAGCGGTTTCCTGAGTGCGAGTATCCAGGCCAGCGACGATGGCCGACGGGTGCTCAATTACCTGCAATGGCAATCGCGTGAGGCGGGGGAGGCGGCGTTTCAGAGCTTTGAAAGCGGCGAGCAGGACTTCTGGCAGCTGATTCGCGCCCATCAGGCGAAAACCGTGACGTTCGGCTCGTTCCAGGTGCTGCACAGCCTGGAACGCAGCCCGGACAACGCGCTGCACTGCAACCTGGTGAATTAAATCGACAGCTGCATCAAACGCTCGCCCTGAACGTTTTCCGTCGGGCGGCGCTTGTTCACCGCCAGCTCACCAATCTTGATCAGCCGGGTGCGCGTGACGTTGCGGCTCAAACCCAGCAGCGCAGCGGTGTGCACCTGGTTGTAGTGGCTGAAGCGATAGGCCGCGCGCAGCAAGGCGTCCTCGACTTTTTCGTGCAGTGCGCCGGCCTGTTCCTCGAACAGTTTCTGGAAAGCCCGGTCGAGCAGGGCTTCCGGTGAATCGTGGTGATGCCCGTGGCCATCGTCCTGACGTTCGATGCGCATGTGCGACAGGCGCAGGTCGTCGCGCTCGATCACCCCGTTGCGGCAGATCAGCAGGGTATGGTGAATGACGTTCTCCAGTTCGCGGATGTTGCCCGGCCAACTGTAGCTACGCAGTTTCAGCTCGGCTTCCTTGCTGATGGTGATGGTGCCGTAGCCCAGGCGCTGGCTGTAGGCGTCGACGAAATGGCGGGTCAGCGGCAGGATATCGCCGGGCCGCTCGCGCAGCGGGCTCAACTCCAGGCTGACCACGTCCAGGCGATAATACAGGTCCTCGCGGAAATGCCCGGCGTTGATGGCTTTTTCCAGCTGTACGTTAGTCGCCGCCAGCACCCGTACGTTGATCGGAATACTTTTGCGCGAGCCCAGCCGCACCACCTCGCGTTCCTGCAGGACCCGCAGCAGCTTGACCTGGATCGCCATCGGCAAGTCGCCGATTTCATCGAGGAACAAGGTGCCGCCGTCAGCCTCTTCGAACCAGCCGGCCTTGGCGCTCAAGGCGCCGGTGAAAGCCCCTTTTTCGTGGCCGAACAGCTCGGCCTCGACCAGGGATTCGGAGAACGCGCCGCAGTTCACCGCCACGAACGGCCGGTTACGCCGGGCGCTGAGGTTGTGAATATGCCGGGCCACCAACTCCTTGCCGGTGCCGGTTTCGCCAATGATCAGCACGCTGGCCTCACTCGGCGCGACTTGTTGCAGATGCGCCAGCAGTGCCTGGGATTTCGGGTCTTCGAACACTTGGGCCGTGGCGCGGATCGAGGTGGCCAGAGCGGGCGAGGGCGGTAAGGTCAGCAGTTGCATGGGGGCACGCTCCATGTAGGCAAATTATGAATAGAAAGTCGGAATCGGCAGGGACTGGTTCAGCGCCCAATCGCCCAGTTCATGGATTTTGTAATCCACCGGGTCGTGCAGGGTCTGCGTGCGCAGGTTGCGCCAGTGGCGGTCCAGGCGCAGCGAGGCGTGAGTCGAGCGCGCGCCAGTCACTTCGAACAAGCGGCTACAGAGTTCCAGGCCGTTGCGGGTGGCGGCGACCTTGGCGGTGGCGATCGCCGTGGCGAGGTGGCCGCGCTCTTCGGCGCTGAGGCCGGGGCCTTTCGCCCAGGCCTTGTCGAGCAGCTCGGCGGCGCGTTCCACCAGCAACCGAACGCCTTCGAGCGCGACCCAGAACTCGCCGTAATGGCCGAGCACATAAGGGTCCTGGCGCACGTCCTGGGTGTTGGATTTATGCCATGGGCGGGTTTCGGTGAGGGTGTATTGTCGCGCTTCTTCGAAAGCGCCTTCGGCAATGCCGAGGAACATGTGGGTGAAGGTCAGTTGCGCGATCAACGGCCGCAGGCAGGCAAACGGCGTGCTCAATGGGCCCGGATCGAGCAGCAGTTCCGACTCCTCGACCCGCACCCGCTCGAACGAGGCGCTGCCGCTGTCGGTCTGGCGCTGGCCCATGTTGTTCCAGTCGTTGTGCAAGGTGATGCCGCTGCGACCGCTGGGGATGGCCGCAATCAGCAGCTTGCCGCCCGCGCTTTCGTCGACGGCCGAGGCGATCAGCATTTGCGAATCGCTGGCGCCGGAACAGAAGCTCTTCTTGCCGGAAAACTCACGCCAGCCGCCAAGGTCCTTGACCACGGTGCGGGTGTCCAGCGGGTTGAGGGCGTTCCCCCAGAACCAGTTCTTGCGTGCGGTCTGTTCGAACCAGGGCTGCCATTGCTCGGGGCGGGCGAACAGGCGCACGGTGGCGAGCATCAGGTGATGGAAGCCGAAGACGTGGGCAATCGAGCTGTCGACCTTGGCGAACTCGCGCACGATGTTCAGGGTGTCACTCCAGCTGGCGCCGAGGCCGCCGTACTGGGTGGGAATGCTCAAGGCCAGCAGGCCGCTGTCGCGCAAGGCGTCACGTTCGGCTTTCGGTGTACCGCCGCGCTCATCGCGTTCGACAGCCGTCAGGGCAAACTCGGCGGCCAGTCGGCGGGCGGTTTGCAGGGGGGAAATCAGGGCGCTTTGCGGCTTGGCAGTCACGCGGGGTTCCTCAATGAATTTGGCGCGATCCCCTGTCGGAGCGAGCAAGCTCCGACAGGGTTTGGCGTGGGTCAGGCCGTGGCTTTGGCGGGCAGCACGTCGTTGGCGATCATTTCGCCGAACGGCCCGGTGAGGTTGGTGACACCGCGCCCCGCCAGGCTCGCGTAAGGTTCGGGCAGTAGCGGGAACACCAGCTCGGCGAAGCGATAGGCTTCTTCGAGGTGCGGGTAGCCGGAGAAGATGAAGCTCTCGATTCCCAGGTCCGCGTATTCCTTGATGCGTGCCGCCACCTGTTGCGGATCACCCACCAGCGCCGTCCCTGCACCGCCGCGCACCAGGCCGACGCCGGCCCACAGGTTGGGGGAGATTTCCAGATTGTCACGGCGGCCGTCATGCAGCGCCGCCATGCGCCGCTGGCCTTCGGAATCGAAACGCGAGAACGATTTCTGCGCCGCCGCGATGGTCTCGTCGCTGATGTGTTCGATCAGCTTGTCCGCGGCTTTCCAGGCATCTTCGGCCGTCTCGCGGACGATCACGTGCAAACGAATCCCGAACTTCACCGTGCGCCCGTGACGGGCGGCGCGCTCGCGCACATCGGCGAGCTTCTGCGCCACGGCCGCCGGTGGTTCGCCCCAGGTCAGGTAGACATCGACCTGCTCGGCGGCGAGGTCATGGGCGGCTTCGGACGATCCGCCGAAGTACAGCGGTGGATAGGGTTTCTGCACCGGTGGATACAGCGCCTTGGCGTTCTGCACCTGCAGATGCTTGCCTTCGAAGTCCACCGCTTCGCCTTGCAACACGCGGCGCCAGATCCTGAGGAATTCATCGGTGACTTCGTAACGTTCGCCATGATCGAGGAAAATCCCGTCGCCGCGGTTTTCGTCCGGGTCACCGCCGGTCACCACGTTGATCAGCAAGCGGCCGCCCGACAGGCGATCCAGGGTCGCGGCCATGCGCGCGGAGACGGTCGGCGAAATGATTCCCGGGCGAATCGCCACCAGGTAGCGCAGGCGTTCGGTCAGGGGCACCAGGGCCGAAGCGATGACCCATGAGTCCTCGCAGGAGCGCCCGGTGGGAATCAGTACGCCGTGGTAACCGAGGCTGTCGGCGGCCTGCGCCACCTGTTTCAGGTAGTTGAGGGTCACCGGGCGTGCGCCTTGGGTGGTGCCCAGGTAATGGCCGTCGCCGTGGGTCGGCAGGAACCAGAAAACATCCATGAAGAAGTCCTTAAGCAATTTTCAGCAGATTGTTGGGGTGCACGCCGAACAACGGCGCAGCGCGTTCTGCAGCAAGACGAATGCGGGCCTTCAAGGGCTCACTGGTTATTTGATAATTGGCGAAATCGGCCTCGGTGGCGTAGACCCCGATGGGCAGGGTCAGGGCCTGGAAGAAACTGAACAGCGGACGCAACTGATGATCGAGGACCAGCGCATGGCGTTCGCTGCCACCGGTGGCAGCGAGCAGCACCGGCGTGTTGATCAGGGCGTTAAGGTCGATCAGATCAAACAGATGCTTGAGCAGTCCCGGGTAGGAGCCGCGATAGACCGGCGCCGCGACGATCAGCAGGTCGGCGGTCTCGATGGCTCGCAACTGCGCCTCGATGTCGGCCGCCAGTTCCTGACGCGACAGGGCGGCGCCCAGTGGGCGTGCGATATCGCCCAGTTCGATCAGCGTGCTTTCGATCGGTAATTGCCCGGCCAGTTCGGCCAGCAACGCCTGGGTCAGTACCAGGGTGCGGGACGGACGCCAGGTTCCGCCGGAAAGGGCGACGACTTTCAATGGACGCGACATCATCAGTTCCTTTTTGAACAGTTGCTCGGGGAGCAGTGAATAGTCACAGGGCTTGAGCAAGAGCTGTACCAAACCGCCAGGCCCAGGTATTGCGTGGCCTGCGACGCACCGACGGCTGCGCACTGTTGGTTTTTCAGGACTGTTTGTTGAATGACTGTTGCCTGGCGAACAGTTGCGTGGGCAACAGTTGGTTCAGGCGTTGGGATTGTTATAAAGCCTTACGCTTATTCCTCAAAATACGATAAATAAATATTTATAGATCCTTAGTGAATATAAGACCGCGAAGGCCCAGTCATTGGGAAAAGTCGATAGCCACTATCGAAAGCGTTGATTTCTGCCCGTCTGTGGGCGCGAGTAGCCTGTGTTCATTGCCCCGAACCCAGATGCCAGGACGCCTTATCATGAAAACGCTACTCACCCCTTTCTTGCTGCTCGCGGTCACCGTTCTTGCCGGATGTGCCAACCACGTATCCCCGGAATTGCGCCCCTACACGGCCGAGGAAACCCGGGAACTGGCGCTGGAGGCGTTGAACCGTCGTGGTTTGTCGTTCGACGAATACCACGCGAAAAAAGCCGAATTGCTCGGCCTGCCACAGAAAACCTACGGTTTCGATAAGCAGGGTGAGATGAGCGCCGAACGTGCCGTCCAACTGCATGGCCGTCCAAGCTGAGCGACTGTACCGCCCGAAGTTTCGCTCAACTGTCCATGGGTTTCCGGGGTGGCGTGCGATAGGGTCGATACCTGACCGACCCTGATGGACTGCCACCGATGACGCTTTCGCTCGACCTGCTGCTGGGCTTTGCCCTGTTTGCGCTTGTCACTTCGATCACTCCCGGCCCGAACAACACCATGTTGCTGGCATCGGGTGTGAACTTCGGCTTTAACCGCACCATCCCCCATATGCTCGGCATTACCTGCGGTTTCTTTTCGCTGGTGGTGGCGGTGGGTTTCGGCCTGGGCGCGGTGTTCCAGACCTACCCGTTGCTGTACACCGTGTTGCGATATGTCGGCGCGGCGTATTTGTTGTACCTGGCGTGGAAAATCGCCCGTTCCGGTCCGGTTTCCGACGGTGAGTCTAGGCAGGGCAAGCCGATCAGCTACCTGGGCGCCGCCGCGTTCCAGTGGGTCAACCCCAAGGCCTGGATCATGGCCATCGGTGCCATCAGCACCTACACGCCGATGCAGGGCTATTTCACCAACGTCATCGTGATCGCGGCGGTGTTTGCCGTGATCAACCTGCCGAGCGTCGGCGTCTGGGCGGCGTGCGGCACGCTGTTGCGCAATGTGCTCAAGGATCGCCGCTGGTTGCGCCTGTTCAACTGGGGCATGGCCGCGCTGCTGGTGGTTTCGCTGTATCCGCTGTTGCTGGAAAGTTTTAGCTGACGCATTGCTTCAACCCCTTGCCCGATGCCTGTTAAGCTCGCCCTCAGGAGCGTTCCTACGCACTTTTAAATGAAGTCGTACTTCCTTTACGCATCCGATCGGGTATTGCTGGTGCACCGAATTCCGGCGCTCGATCCCGGAACAAGCTCTGCGAGTCTTTTATGAATAAACGTCCGTTGTATTTCGACTACGCTGCCACCACGCCGGTGGATGAGCGAGTCATTGAGGTGATGGTCGAGTGTCTGGGGTTTGCCGGCAATTTCGGCAACCCGGCGTCCAGTTCCCATGCATTCGGCCAGCAGGCCCGGCAAACGGTCGAGCGGGCGCGCCAGCAAGTGGCCGAACTGGTCGGAGCCGATGCGTCGCAGATCGTCTGGACATCCGGCGCCACCGAGTCCAATAACCTCGCCCTCAAGGGCGTGGCCCAGGCCCGCGGGGTGTCCGGCGGCCACATCATTACCAGCCAGATCGAGCACAAGGCGATTCTCGACACGGCCAGGCAATTGCAGGACAGCGGCATTGCCGTGACCTACCTGGTGCCGGATGCGCAAGGGTTGATCACCGCGCAAGCCGTCAGCGAGGCGATGCGCGAAGACACCTTTCTGGTGTCGTTGATGCTGGTCAACAACGAACTGGGCACGCTGAATGACATCGCCGCCATTGGCGAAGTCGTGCGCGCCCGCGACGGGTTGTTCCATGTCGATGCCGCGCAGGGCGCGGGGAAAGTCCAGATCGACCTGGCTCGATTGCCGGTGGACCTGATGTCCTTTTCGGCGCACAAGCTCTATGGCCCCAAGGGCATCGGCGCGCTGTATGTCGGGCCCCGCGCCCGTGAGCGCGTGCTGGCGCAGATTCACGGTGGCGGCCACGAAGGCGGTTTGCGTTCCGGTACGCTGGCGACCCATCAAATTGCCGCCATGGGCGTGGCTTTCGCGTTGGCGGCACAAGTGTTCGATGAAGAGAAGGCCACCATCGTGCGTCTGCGCCAGCGCTTGCTCGATTCGCTGCTGAGTCTGCCCGGGGTTCGGCTCAATGGCAGCCCGACCCAGCGCATTCCCCATACCCTGAGCCTGACCTTCGGCGAAGGCGAGTTCAATCCAGCGGCGTTGAGTGCCTCGATCGCGTTTTCCGCGACCTCGGCCTGCAACTCCGCGAGCAATTCGCCTTCCCACGTGTTGCTGGCCCTGGGGCATGATGCCCGTTCGGCGAGTCGCACCGTGCGCTTGAGCCTGGGTCGTTTCACCACGGAGCAGGACATCGACCAGGCGGTACAACTGATTAAAGCCAACTGCGCCAGTGCTCCGGCATTCTGGGCGACGTGACCTTGAAGTGCCGACGCCGATCGGCACTCGACAATAATGATGAAGTGGTTAGCAGGAGACATGATGAAAACGCAGCCTTCGATCAACGCATCGGTGCCCGAGCGCCTGGCGCACACCCGCGAGCTGATGAGCCGGGAGGGTATTCACGCCCTGCTGGTGCCGTCGGCCGACCCGCACCTGTCGGAATACCTGCCGGGTTACTGGCAGGGGCGGCAATGGTTGTCGGGGTTCCACGGTTCGGTCGGCACGCTGATCGTGACCCCTGATTTCGCCGGGGTCTGGGCCGACAGTCGTTACTGGGAACAGGCGACCAAGGAGCTCAAGGGCAGCGGCATCGAGTTGGTCAAGCTGCAACCGGGTCAACCGAGCCCGCTGGACTGGCTGGCCGAGCAAACCCCCGAAGGTGGCGTTGTCGCGGTGGACGGCGCGGTGATGGCCGTGGCTTCGGCGCGGACCCTGGGCAGCAAGCTCGAAGCGCGCGGTGCACGCCTGCGTACCGACATCGATCTGTTGGATCAGGTCTGGAGCGATCGCCCGGCGCTGCCGAACGAGCCGATCTATCAGCACTTGCCGCCACAGGCGACCGTCAGCCGTGGCGAGAAACTCGCCAGCCTGCGTGAAACGCTGAGTGCCAGTGGCGCCGATTGGCATTTCATCGCCACCCTCGACGACATCGCCTGGCTGTTCAACCTGCGCGGTGGCGACGTCTCGTTCAACCCGGTATTCGTGTCCTTTGCCCTGATCAGCCAGCAACAGGCGACCCTGTTCGTGGCCCTGAGCAAAGTCAGCGCCGAGCTGCGCGCGGTGCTTGAGCAGGACGGCATCACCCTGCGCGACTACAGCGAAGTGGCCGACGCCCTGCGTGCCGTGCCGAGTGGTGCCAGCCTGCAGGTGGATCCGGCGCGCGTGACGGCAGGGCTGCTGGACAACCTGGACAGCGGTGTGAAGCTGGTCGAGGGCCTGAACCCGACGACCCTGGCCAAATCGCAGAAAAGCCTGGCCGATGCCGAACACATCCGGCGCGCCATGGAACAGGACGGCGCGGCACTGTGCGAGTTCTTCGCCTGGCTGGAGTCGGCCTGGGGCCGCGAGCGCATCACCGAACTGACCATCGACGAACACCTGACCGCTGCGCGGGCGCGCCGCCCGGATTACGTGTCGCTGAGCTTCAACACCATTGCCGCGTTCAACGCCAATGGCGCCATGCCGCATTACCACGCCACCGAGCAAGAGCACGCGGTGATCGAAGGTGACGGCCTGTTGCTGATCGACTCCGGTGGCCAATACCTGGGTGGCACCACGGACATCACGCGGATGGTGCCGGTCGGCTCGCCAACCGATGAGCAGAAGCGCGACTGCACCCGCGTGTTGAAAGGCGTGATCGCGCTGTCCCGTGCGCAGTTCCCCCGGGGGATTCTGTCACCGCTGCTGGACGCCATTGCGCGCGCGCCGATCTGGGCGGAGAACGTCGATTACGGTCATGGCACCGGCCACGGCGTCGGTTATTTCCTCAACGTTCACGAAGGTCCGCAAGTGATTGCCTACCAGGCCGTGGCAGCGCCGCAGACCGCGATGCAGCCGGGCATGATCACCTCGATCGAACCCGGCACTTATCGTCCGGGTCGCTGGGGTGTGCGCATCGAGAACCTGGCGTTGAACCGCGAAGCGGGCAAGAGTGAGTTCGGTGAATTCCTCAAGTTCGAAACCCTGACCCTGTGCCCGATCGACACCCGGTGCCTGGAGCCGTCGCTGCTGACGACCGAGGAAAAGCAATGGTTCAACGCCTATCACGCTGAAGTGCGCGAGCGCTTGAGCCCCCTGCTGGATGGCGCGGCACTGGAGTGGTTGAACACTCGCACGGCGGCTATCTGATCGGCTTGAGTTCAGGCGCTGCCTGCAGCGCCTGGCTCATGTAATCGACAAAGGCTTTGACCCGGGCGGATTGGCGACGATTCGCCGGGGACACCGCGTGTATGGGCAGCGACTGCGCAATGTAGTCGGGCAGAATCTCCGTCACTCGACCCGCTTTCAGGTCTTCGCTGAACAGCCACACTGGCGACAGCGCAATCCCCAGCCCTGCCAACACCATTTCGCGAATGGCCTCCGAATTGTTGCTTTGCGCGTTGCCGTTGATCCGTACTTCGTGTCGTTGGTCATCGTTTTCGTACACCCACAGGTTATGACTGCTCAACAGGTTGAACGGCAGGCAGTTGTGCTCTCTCAGCGCTTGCGGTGATTGCGGGTGGCCCCGTCGCTGCAGGTAGTCGGGGGCCGCGACGGTCACGCGATGGGTGGTGCCGATGCGACGGGCGATCAGGCCGCTGTCGTTCAACTCGCCGATTCTGAACGTGACATCCAGGCCTTCACTGATCAGATCCTGGTTTTGATCATTCAATTGCAGGTCAATATCGAGGTCGGGATGGCGCTTGAGAAACTCCGCCAGGCGCGGGGCAATTTGCAAACGCCCGAAACTGACCGAAGAGCCGATGCGCAGGTGACCGGCGATACTTTCCCGGCCTGACTGGAAACTCAGCTCGGCAGCATCGACTGCGGCGAGGATGTTTCGGCATTCGTCGTAGTAGCGCTGACCTTCGTCGGTCAGGGACAGCCGACGGGTGCTGCGGGCAATCAGCTTGCCACCCAGCTCGCTTTCCAAGGCCCGCAGGACTTTGCTGATGGTTGGCTGGCTGGTTTTCAGCTCTCGGGCAACGGCCGAGAAGCTGCCACGTTCGACGACCCGGACGAAGATCGCCATTGCATTGAGTTTGTCCACAGCAATTCTCATTCATGCCAAAGGGGCATGGTTACTATAGCTATATAGGGTCTTATCAGCATGAGTCGACAGGAAGAAGATTTATCCCACAGCCACCACTGATGGGAACTTGCGAAATGACTGACTCACTGGAAATGCGCGCTTTGATCGTCGACTCGGCTAACGCACCGCTGCGCCTGGTGTCCATGGCGCGGCCGACGCCGCAAGCCGGACAAGTGCTGGTCCGGATCAAGGCCAGTGGTCTCAACCCGCTGGACGGGAAAATCCGTGCCGGCCAGGCAGCCCATGCACATCAACCGTTGCCGGCGACGTTGGGCATTGATCTGGCAGGAATCGTTGAGGCTGTCGGGGAGGGCGTGAGCGATTGGCGTCCGGGCGATGAGGTCTACGCCATGGCCACGGGGATTGGCGGTGCGCAAGGCTCGTTGGCCGAGTATGCCGCAGTCGATGCGCGGCTCCTGGCGCCCAAGCCCGGCAACCTGAGCGCCCGCGAAGCGGCGGGATTGCCGTTGGTGCTGATCACCGCATGGGAAGGGCTGGTGGACCGGGCGCGGGTGAGCGCGGGCCAGAAAGTGCTGATTCACGGCGGGGCGGGTGGTGTGGGTCATGTTGCCGTGCAAATCGCCCGTGCGTTCGGGGCCGAGGTCTTTGCCACAGGGTCCGCGAGGCACCAGGCAACCATCGAAGGGTTCGGTGCAACCTTCATCGATCGCAGGAGCCCGGTCGAGCAGTATGTGGCGCAACATACCGCCGGGGAGGGATTCGATATCGTCTACGACACAGTGGGCGGCGAAACCCTGGATGCCTCATTCAAGGCTGCGCGGGTTTACCACGGGCATGTGTTGAGCTGCCTTGGCTGGGGACAACATAGCCTGGCGCCGCTCTCGTTTCGTGGGGCAACGTATTCCGGAGTGTTCACGCTGTTGCCGTTGCTCACCGGTGTGGGTCGCGAGCATCACGGGCAGATTCTTCGCGAGGCGACGCGATTGATCGAGGCGGGCTCGCTCAGGCCGTTGATGGACCCTCGCGCGTTCACGCTGGAGACCGCCGAGTCCGCCCACGAGCTGCTCATCTCGGGAGCGGCACAGGGGCGGTTGGTCGTCGACATTTAGCGCAAGGCTTCAAGAACGAATTCGAGCCGATCCTGACCGAAGAACAATTGGTTATCGACAAACATGCTCGGCGCGCCGAACACACCGCGTTCAACCGCCTGTTCGGTGTTGGCCTTGAGCACGGCCTTGACCTCCTCATCTGTGGTCAAGGCCAGTACCTCATCGGGATCGAAACCGTGCCGGGTCAGAACCGTAGCGACGGTCGCCGGGTCATCGAGGCTGCGCGCCTCCAACCAGAGGGCGTAAAACAGGCAATCGATGAACGCCTGAAAGCGTTGGGGATGGCGCAACTGCATGCCGGTGACGGCGCGCATGAGCATGAGGGTGTTGATGGGGAAGTTCGGATTGTATTTCAGCGTCACGCCATAGCGCCTGGCATAGCGATCCAGGTCCTGGAACATATAGCGGCCCTTGGCCGGGACGGTCACGGGGGAGGCGTTGCCAGTGGCTTTGAAGACGCCGCCCAGCAATATCGGAATGTAGATCAGTTGGCTGCCGGTTTGTGCACAGATGCCCGGCAGCTGGGTGTAGGCCAGGTAGGTCGCGGGGCTGCCCAGGTCGAAGTAGAACTCCACGGTTTTGCTCATGGTCGGTGCGCTCTTTATTGTTGTAGGGAGGCTTACCAGCGTTCGTTCCAGGGGCGCAGATCCAGCTCGAACGTCCAGGCGTCCCGGGGCTGGTTGTGCAGGAACCAATAATTCTCGGCTATGTGTTCGGGATCAAGGATGCCGTCCTGATCCTTGGTGGCGTATTTCTCGGGGAAAGACTCGCGAATGAAATCAGTATCGATGGCGCCGTCGACGACGACGTGGGCCACATGAATATTCATCGGCCCCAGCTCACGGGCCATGCTTTGGGCCAATGCCCGGATGCCGTGCTTGGCGCCGGCGAATGCCGCAAACCCGGCAGCACCCCGCAGCCCCGCCGTCGCCCCGGTGAACAGGATAGTGCCCCGTTGACGCTTGACCATGCGCTTGGCCACTTCGCGAGCATTCAGGAAGCCGGAGAAACAGGCCATCTCCCAGATCTTGAAATACTTGCGCGCGGTTTCCTCGAGGATACTGCAGGGCACATTGGCGCCGATGTTGAAGACGAATGCTTCGATGGCGCCGACCTGGCTTTCTATCTGCTCGATCAGCGCAATCACATCCTCTTCCTTGCGCGCATCGCAGGCAAAACCGTGGGCTTCTCCGCCAGTGCCGTTGATGGCGTCCACCAGAGGCTGGAGTTTGTCGGCACTGCGCCGGGTTACGCAGGCGACAAAGCCTTCCTGTGCAAAACGCCTGGCGATTGCGCCGCCGGTGGCGTCGCCTGCACCGACCACCAATACGACCTTCTTGTTATTCATGTTGAGGTCCCTTGCTAAACGATCGTTGAGTGAACGGACGTTATGCCGGGGATTGGAGGGGCGTCAAGAAGGTGAATGGCGGGAGGGGCGATGTTTCACCCGGCGCACGCAAGCCGCGAATTCAGCGAGGGTTGCCGAACGCCGGAGGCGATGAGATGAGCCGTCAGATCTGCGTGGAGAGACGGCATCGATCTATTTGCAGATGACGATCATGCTGCGGCTGGTATAGCCGGCGGGATTAAGGCCAAACGGATAGTCGCCGGGTTCTTCCACGCCATCCCCCGACTTGGCGATGACTTTGTAACCCTTGGGTGCGCACGAATTGGCGGCGCTGGTGTAACACTTGTCCCACGAGGACGACAGCCCGGAGCAGTTGATGTGCAAACCTTTCTTGCCACGTTTGGTGTGGGTTTCCGAAGTCGCCGCGCAGCCTGCAATCGCAAGTACGGCGATCAGTATCAAAATTCGTTTCATTGCTGTCCTTAACGCGTCCCGGGTCTTCGTGCCCGGGTCTGGCAGTATCCGCTTTCGCTGAAGCGTCTCTGATATCCCTATCCTGAAAAGTCCATGTCTGAAATTAAGTGCGGGCTAAACATGGCCTAAATGAGCGGTAAATGCCAGAGTTTCGTCAAACCCGTGTCAGTCTGCCGCGATTGCTGGCTTGGCCGTACTGCCCATGGTCAAGGTCGCGCCCACGGAAGCCAGAATGATGCACAGGATGGCCAGCCATTGTGACAGTGTGAGGAATTCCTGCAGGAACAGCAGACCCGATAGCGCGCCGAACGCGGGTTCGATACTCATGAGCGTGCCGAACGTGCGGGTCGGCATTCGCGTGAGAGCGACCATTTCCAGGGTATAGGGCAGGGCGGTGGACAGCAGGGCGACGCCGATCGCCACCGGGATCACCGAGAATGTCAGCAGCGCGGTGCCCGCATGGGCGATGCCGAAAGGCGTCACGAACAATGCGGCGATCATGACGCCCAGTGCAGCCGTTTGTACGCCATTGTCGGCACCGGCCTTCTGCCCGAAGAGAATGTAGAGAGCCCAGCAGACGCCCGCCCCCAAGGCATAACCGGCACCGAGGGGATCGATGCCGGAGGTCGTTGCACCTGTCGGTATCAGCAGCATCAGGCCGGCAGCGGCAAGAGCGACCCACAGGAAGTCGATCGCGCGGCGCGAAGCATAGATGGCGACCGCCAGCGGGCCGGTGAACTCCAGCGCAACCGCGATGCCCAGTGGCACCGTGCGCAAGGACATATAGAAGAGAAGGTTCATGCCCCCCAACGCAATCCCGTAGACGATCACGGTGCGCAGGGATTTGGCCGTGAGCTTTGCGCGCCAGGGGCGCAGCAGCAGGAGCATGATCACGCTGGCAAAGATCAATCGCAGCGTCGTGGTGCCTTGGGCACCCACCACCGGGAACATGCTTTTGGCCAGAGAAGCTCCAGACTGGATCGAAGCCATGGCTATCAACAGCAGGCCAACCGGGAAGAGGGTAGAGGCAAGGCTGCGGGGTTGGTCTTTCATCAGGTGGCATCATCCAGGGCAGACAGCAGAAGCTGATTGTAGTTTGAGCAATATACTGCGCATTCCTGATCGGCGCGTCTATATATAAGCGGGTGTTTTCGAAACGTCTGATAGAAATCCTGAATTAGGGGTTGACGGCAGATTCTGGACGTCTATAATTCGCCCCACTTCCGGAGCAGTCGAAACGGAAAACTCCTTGGTAAACAAAGAGTTACGCGATTTTCGGCAGCGAGTTGCTTCAGGTCATCGAAGCCTGGAAGGAGTCGGTCAGGCAGTATGTAGTCGCTTGATGGACGGTTCGATCTTCTCGGTCGAAAGCGGTGAAAAAGAGGTGTTGACAG
>NZ_CATKPY010000004.1:0-74408 GCF_949767465.1 Pseudomonas sp. IT-P12
CCGCGGTCTCAACGGTCCGGCGCTATCACCTCACACAACCTGGCCACCGCCCCCACCATCTGCCCGCTTGGCCGCTCCAGGCCCTTGTCCGGCACCGCACGCAAGCGCCCCTGCGCCACCGCCGCAACGCTCGGCCACGCCTTCCACGCCTCGAGCTGCGCCCGCTCGCTGGCGACGATCACCTCGGGATTACGCTGCAACACCGCTTCGACACTGACCTGCGGCGCCGGCAACTTCAGGTCGGCGAATACGTTGCGCGCCCCGCACACCTCTAACGCGTCACTGATGATTTGCCCGCCGCCCACGGTGTAGAGCGGTCGATCCCAGACCTGATAGAAGACCCGCAACGGCTCATCGCGGCGATAACGCTGGCGCAGGGCCGCCAGGCGCTCGCGTAGATCGCTGGCCCATGCAACGCCGCGCTCGGGTCGACCAAGTTGGACGGCGATGGCTTCTATTTGCGCCGTGAGTTGTTCAAGGTCGTGCGGTTCGGCGACATAGGTGGGAATGCCCAGGCGCTGCAGCTGGTCGCGCTGGGCCGGGCTGACACTGCCGGGCCAGAGCAACAGCAAATCGGGTTGCAGGCTCAGCAGGCGCTCGATGTCCAACTGGCCGTAGCGGCCAACGGACGGCAGGTTCTTGAGTTCGTCCGGGCGCTCGCCGGCGTCCAGCACCCCCACGAGCAAGTCGGCGGAACCCAGCTCGACCACGATTTCGGACAGCGATGGCGCGAGACTGACCACACGCCCGGCCGCACCGGCCACCCCGCCGACGGCCAGCAGCAGGATCGCCAGCCAGACACGCGACATCAGCTGAGTTGACGCGGGATACGGTAGAGGTAGAACAGCACGGCGGTCGATATCGCCAACAGCACCAGCGGTACCGCTTCGAGCCCCACGAACACCGCCAGTGCACCGATCCAGGCGGGTAACCCGGCAGCGATGAACGCCGCACGACGACGGGCCGCCAGGGTAATCCAGGCGGCAGGTTCTTCAGGCGTATCGAGGGCTTTGCCGGTGGCGATCAGCGCATGCTTGTAGCGATGGAAAAACTTCAGGCTGACAAACATGGAGGCCACGCCGGCAATGAACATCGGCATCGCCAGCACCGGCAGAATCGGCTCGCTGGTGCCGAACACGCCGTTGATCACGAACAACGGCAACAAGGCCAGCGCCAGGTATTGCCACCAGCTGACGGAGAGTCGACGCCGCACTTGACCTCGGGTCACGCCGGATCGACCTCGCCCTGGTGCTCGTTACCCATCATGTGGTCGAGCTTTCTGGCCTTGGTCGCCAGGTAGAGCTTGTTGTGCGGGTTGTGCCCGGTGTGCAACGGCACGCGCTCGGAAACCACGATGCCCATGTCGGTCAAGGCTTTGACCTTGCGTGGGTTGTTGGTCATCAGGCGCAGGGATTTGACCCCCATGTGTTGCAGCATCGGCAGGCACATGGCGTAGTCACGCTGATCGGCAGCAAAACCCAGGCGCTCGTTGGCTTCAACGGTGTCCGCGCCGCCATCCTGCAATTCGTAGGCGCGGATCTTGTTCAGCAGACCAATGCCACGGCCTTCCTGGCGCAAGTACAGCAACACGCCACGACCTTCACGGGCGATGGCCCGCAGGGCGGCTTCGAGTTGCGAACCGCAGTCGCAACGCTGGCTGAACAGGGCGTCGCCGGTCAGGCACTCGGAGTGCAATCGGCCAAGCACCGGGGCGCCGTCGTCGAACTCACCCAGACTCAGTACGACATGCTCGCGCCCGCTCTCTTCATCGAGAAAACCGTGCATGGTGAATTGCGCAAAAGGCATGGGCAGCTTGCAAGCGGCGACAAAAACGACGGACACCGGGGTGCTCCTGATCTAGGGGTACTGGAGTTTCGCAGACGCGGCATTGTAACAGCACGTTCCGGGAGACGCTCAGGCTGAATTGTGGGACATAACGATCTAAAAGTTGGATGACAGCCCCTGTGGGAGCGAACTTGCTCACTATTACGGTGCTTCATTCAACCTGCCTGCCGCTGACACACCTTACATCGCGAGCAGGCTACCCCACTGAGCGCAGTCAATTCGAATCAAACGGGTAAGGTTGCTTCCAGCGCTCGAAGATCGGTCTCAACTGGCCGCTTTTGACCAACAGTTCCATACGCTGGTCGAACAGCGCCATCAATTTGCGCGCCTTGGGGTTGTCGGCAAAGCACAGGTACAGCGGCAGTTCGGCGATGTGCGTGCGGCGGAACTGGGCAGGGTCCCTGGCCCGCCGAATCACGTAGTCCACCTCGGTCAACGCATCGATGTAATAGTCGGCGCGGTCGTGCAGCAGCATCGACAGGATGCCGGTGCGCCGCACAACTTCGTTATAGCGGGTAATGTTGGGCAGGTAATCCTGGTAGTCGTAGCCACGCACCCAGGCCAGCCGATAATTGCCCAGCGTCTGCGCCGTTGGCACCGGACTGCTGGCCAGGCCCAGGGCATAGATGTGGTCGGTGTCGAAATTCCACTGCGGGTACAGCAGATCGCTGGTTTCATCGCGATAGGCGCCGACACAGGCATCCACTTCGCCGCGTTGCGCCAGCCCGATGGCGCGGGTGTACGGCTCGGTGCGGATGTCCAGCTTGACGCCGACCGGCTCGAAGACTTCCCGCAGCACATCCCAACCCAGGCCGTGACCGTCCGCGGCGGTGTAATCTTCCCAGTCTTCACTGGCCAGGTGGATAACCGAGGGAGCAGGCTCGGCCTCCCCCGCCTGGGCAAGCGCGCCAAACATTGCCAATACCGTCACCGCCAACCAGCGTCGAACCATCCCAGTCCCCTGCTTCGCCACTCAGGCGAAAATCCATACCAATCCTTGCATCGCCAGCCACGCAAACACCCCGGCCAGTACATCGTCGAGCATGATCCCGACGCCCCCGTGCACATGCCGGTCGATCCAGCGGATCGGCCAGGGCTTGAGAATGTCGAAGAAACGGAACACGACAAAACCCGCGAGCAACCAGTACCAGCCTTCCGGCACCAGCCACAGGGTGATCCACATGCCGACCATTTCGTCCCAGACGATCCCTTCGTGGTCGTGTACCCGCAGATCGTCGGCCACCTTGCCGCATAGCCAGAAGCCGAACAGCATGGTGACGCCCAGCATCAGCCAGTACCCCCAGTCGGGCAACATCTGCCACAACGGAATGAAGGGTAGCGCAACTAACGAACCCCAGGTGCCAGGCGCCTTAGGCAAGGTGCCCGAACCGAAGCCGAATGCCAGGAAATGCCAGGGATTGCGCCAGACCGATGGCGGCACGAATTCCGCCGGAACCTGCTTGGGATGATCTGTCACGGTGTCTCCCGAAAATGTTGATAGCCCCGCGTTGGCGGGGTGATGTCCTGCCCGTCGGTGTCGCGTAACACCACGCCCTGCCCCGGGACCACTTGCCCGATCACATGAACGGGCCAACCTTCTGCCAGCAGACGAGGCCACTCGACGGATGGCAGGGTGAAGGCCAGCACGTAATCATCGCCGCCGCTCAGGGCGGCTTCTTCGGCGCCGGACTGGCCGAGCAGGGCCACCAGAGCGTTCGACAGCGGCAACCGGTGCCGTTCGACCTCGATACCGACCTTCGACGCCAGCGCGATATGCCCGCAATCGGCAAGCAGGCCATCGGAGATGTCCAGCGCCGCAGTGGCCCTGCCGCGCAGCGCCTGGCCCAGCGCGAGTTGAGGTTGTGGCGACCAGTAATGCGCCAGCAGCGGGTCGGCGATTGCGGCGGGCGCGGTACGCTCCCCCAGCACCAGCGGCAAGGCGCCTGCGGCATTGCCCAACTCGCCGCCGACGCACAACAGATCGCCCACCCGGGCGCCGCTGCGGGTCAGCGCACTGCCGGCCGGCACGCGACCGAATACGGTCACGGTCAGGCTCAACGGCCCGCGGGTGGTGTCGCCACCCACCAAGGCCACGCCGCACTGCTGGGCCATCAGGTTCAAACCACGGGCATAGGCTTGCAGCCAATCGGCAGTCACCGTCGGCAAGGTCAGGGCAAGGGTAAAGGCAACGGGCGTGGCGCCCATGGCCGCCAGATCACTGACGGCCACGGCCAGCGAGCGCTGGCCGAGCAGAAACGGCTCGCAGGGGTCGGTGAAATGCACACCGGCCACCAGGGTGTCGGTGGAAACCGCCAACTGCTCCCCCACGGGAACAGCGAGCAAGGCGCAGTCATCGCCGATCCCCAGCGCAACGCCTTCGCCGCCCTGCGCGCAAGGCGCGGCGGCGAAGAAGTGGCGGATCAGCTCAAACTCGCCCATCGCAGACTCAAGCGCCAATCAGCGCTTGAACGCCTTCACTTCGGCTTCACGCAGACGCGGGGCCAGCTTGTCGAGCACACCATTGACGAATTTGTGGCCGTCGGTGGAACCGAAGACTTTCGCCAGCTCGATCCCTTCGTTGATCACAACGCGGTACGGCACGTCGACACGCTCCAGCAGTTCCCAGGTGGACAGGCGCAACACCGCCAGTTCCACCGGGTCCAGCTCTTCGATGGCCAGGTCCAGGCAAGGCTTGAGGGCCGTGTCGATCTTGTCCTTCTGCGCCGGCACCCCGTGGAGGATTTCCCGGAAGTAAGCGCCATCGACATCGGTGAAATCGTTATCGACCCGGAACTGCGCTTCGATCTCGTTCAGCGACTGCTTGGCCATGTGCCATTGATACAGCGCCTGCGTTGCGAGCTGACGGGCTTCGCGACGCTTGACGCTTTTCGATGGCTTGCCGGCATCCGCAGGCTTTGGATCGCGCGGGTTGAAACGATCGCTATCGTCGCTAATCACTTGGCCTCCAACTGCGCCAGCAGGCTGACCATTTCCAGAGCGGACAGGGCAGCTTCAGCACCTTTGTTGCCGGCCTTGGTGCCGGAACGTTCGATGGCCTGCTCGATGGAATCGACGGTCAGGACGCCGAAAGCGACCGGTACGCCAAACTCCATGGACACCTGGGCCAGGCCCTTGGTGCATTCGCCCGCCACGTATTCGAAGTGCGGCGTACCGCCACGAATGACTGCGCCCAGGGCGATGATTGCCGCGAACTCGCCTTTCTGAGCGACTTTCTGCGCAACCAGCGGGATTTCGAAGGCGCCCGGTGCGCGGATGATGGTGATGTCGCTTTCGCTCACGCCATGGCGAACCAGGGCATCAACGGCACCGCTGACCAGGCTTTCAACGACGAAGCTGTTGAAACGGCCCACTACCAAAGCGTAGCGGCCTTTAGGGGCGATGAAGGTACCTTCGATGGTCTTCAGGGTCATTCGTCAGATCTCTTAAAGAGCCGGGACGCGTCTGCTACGCGTCCCTCAGTGATTTATTTGCCGCGAATTCAGGGCCGGGAACAACCGGTCATTATTCGGAGGGCACGTATTCTACAACTTCCAGATCGAAACCGGATATCGCATTGAATTTCATCGGTGCACTCATCAGGCGCATTTTGCGCACGCCCAGGTCCCGAAGGATCTGCGAACCGGCACCGACCGTGCTGTAGGTGGTCGGCTTTTTCACCGCCACGTGATCGCCGGTTTCACGGATATGCGCCAGCAACACGTCGCCATCGAGCGGGTGACCGAGCAACAGCACCACGCCGCTGCCGGCCTCGGCCACTGCGGACATGGCGGCACGCAGGCTCCAGCGACCGGGCTGCTTGACCATCAACAGGTCCCGCAGCGGGTCCATGTTGTGCACCCGCACCAGGGTCGGCTCTTCGGCGCAGACCGTGCCCAGGGTCAGGGCCATGTGCACGTCGCCTTCCACGGAATCACGATAGGTCACCAGGTTGAATTGGCCCAGTTCGCTGTCCAGCGGCTGCTCGGCAATCCGCTGAACGGTACGTTCGTGGATCATCCGGTAGTGAATCAGGTCGGCGATGGTGCCGATCTTGATGTTGTGCTCGGCCGCGAAGGCTTCCAGTTCGGCGCGACGGGACATGGTGCCGTCGTCGTTCATCACTTCGCAGATCACCCCGCTCGGCTCGAAACCGGCCATGCGCGCCAGGTCGCAGGCAGCTTCGGTGTGGCCGGCACGGGCCAGGGTGCCGCCGGCCTGGGCCATCAGCGGGAAAATGTGGCCCGGGCTGACGATGTCTTCAGCCTTGGCATCTTTCGCGGCGGCGGCCTGCACGGTGCGCGCCCGGTCGGCGGCGGAGATGCCGGTGGTCACGCCGGTGGCCGCTTCGATCGACACGGTGAACTTGGTGCCGAAACCGGAACCGTTGCGTGGCGCCATCAGCGGCAACTTGAGCAGCTCGCAGCGCTCGCGGCTCATCGGCATGCAGATCAGGCCACGGGCGTGCTTGGCCATGAAGTTGATGTGTTCGGCCTGGCAGCACTCGGCGGCCATGATCAGGTCGCCTTCGTTCTCGCGGTCTTCGTCATCCATGAGGATGACCATCTTGCCTTGGCGGATGTCTTCAACCAGTTCTTCGATGCTATTGAGCGCCACAAGGCACCCCCTTGGGTCAGGATTTGAGGTAGCCGTTTTGGGCCAGAAAGCTTTCGGTAATGGTGCTGCCAGGCTTCTGTGAGGAGCCAGACTCGGCCGCCTTGTCGCCCAGCAGCAGACGCTCCAGGTAACGGGCCAACAGGTCGACTTCCAGGTTCACCCGGCGACCTGGCTGGTACGACGCCATGATGGTTTCGCTGAGGGTGTGCGGAATGATGGTCAGCAGGAACTCGGCGCCATCGACCGCGTTCACCGTCAGGCTGGTGCCGTCGACGGTGATCGAGCCTTTGTGGGCGATGTATCTGGCCAGTTCTTTCGGGGCGCGGATGCGGAACTCCACGGCACGCGCGTTCTCGGTACGGGCAACCACTTCGCCCACACCATCGACATGACCGCTGACCAGATGCCCGCCAAGGCGAGTGGTCGGGGTCAGGGCTTTTTCCAGGTTGACCGGGCTGCCGCTTTTCAGGTCGTTCATGGCGGTGCAGTCGAGGGTTTCGCGACTGACGTCCGCCGCGAAGCCATTGCCAGGCAATTCGACGGCGGTCAGGCACACGCCGTTGACCGCGATGCTGTCACCCAGCTTGACGTCGCTCAGGTCGAGCTTGCCGGTTTCTACGTGTACCCGCACATCTCCGCCTTTTGGGGTCAATGCACGAATACTGCCGATGGATTCGATGATGCCGGTAAACATGGAGTCCTCCTCGAGAACAGGGCCGTCGTGTGGCGCAGCCCGGGATTATACGCTCGCCTTCGGTGCAGGAATGGCAGTGACTCGCCAGTCATCGCCAACCGCGCGAATGTCAGTGATTTTGAGCTCGGGCGCATCCTTCAGGTGCTCCAGCGGCCAGTCCAGCAACGGCCTGGCCGAAGAGCCGAGAAACTTGCCGGCAATGAATATCTGGAATTCGTCCACCAACCCCTGCTGCGCAAAGGCACCCGCCAGGCGCGGGCCGGCCTCGACCAGCACCTCGTTGACCCCGCGATGGGCCAGTTCCACCAGCAACTGACGCAAGTCGACCTGGCCATCGCCGCCCGCCACGATCAGGCACTCCGGACCGTTGGCGTATTGTTCCTCGACGGCCATGCAAGTGGCGACCAGCGCCGGGCCTGCCCTGAAGAACGGTGCATCGAGCGGCACGCGCAGGCGGCCATCGATCAGCACGCGCAACGGTGGACGGCTCATGGCCAGCGCGGTTTGCCCGGCATCCAGGCCCAATTCGTCGGGGCGGACGGTCAAACGAGCGCCATCGGCGAGCACCGTGTCGGCACCGGTCAGCACCACGCTGGCCTGGGCCCGCAGGCGTTGGACTGCCGAACGCGCCGCCGGGCCGGTGATCCATTGGCTCTCACCGTTTTCCATCGCTGTGCGGCCGTCGAGGCTCATGGCCAACTTGACCCGCACGAACGGCAGACCGTGCTCCATGCGTTTCAGGAAACCCTGATTGAGCAGACGCGCCTCGCCCTCCAGCACCCCGCTATGAACCGCGATGCCGGCCTCGGCCAGACGTTGCAGGCCTCGCCCGCCGACCGACGGGTTGGGGTCCTGCATCGCCGCGACCACGCGGGCAACCCCGGCATTGATCAGCGCATCGGCGCAGGGCGGTGTGCGGCCGTGGTGACTGCAGGGCTCGAGGGTCACGTAAGCGGTGGCGCCGCGGGCCAGGTCGCCGGCGGCACGCAGCGCGTGGACTTCGGCGTGGGATTCGCCGGCGCGCTCATGCCAGCCTTCGCCGACGATCTGCCCGTCACGCACGATCACACAGCCGACCCGCGGGTTGGGGTGGGTGGTGTAATGGCCCTTGCGCGCCAGTTCTAGGGCACGGGCCATGTAATGGGCGTCGAGGATGGCCTGCTCGGCGGGTGCGCTCATTCTTTCTCCGGCTCACGGGCCAGGCGATCGATCTCTTCGCGGAACTCGTTGAGGTCCTGGAAGCGGCGATACACCGAGGCGAAACGGATGTAGGCGACTTCGTCGAGTTTTTTCAGCTCGGCCATCACCAGCTCACCGACCACGAGGGATTTGACCTCGCGCTCGCCGGTGGCGCGCAGTTTGTGTTTGATGTGCACCAGCGACGATTCGAGACGCTCGACACTCACCGGGCGCTTCTCCAGCGCCCGCTGCATGCCGGCGCGGAGTTTTTCTTCGTCGAACGGCTGGCGACTGCCGTCGGTTTTGATCAGGCGCGGCAACACCAGTTCAGCGGTTTCGAACGTCGTGAAACGCTCACCGCAGGCCAGGCATTCGCGCCGGCGGCGCACCTGTTCGCCCTCGGCGACCAGACGCGAGTCGATGACCTTGGTGTCGTTGGCACCGCAGAAGGGACAGTGCATGGTGGCAGGCAACAAAAAAAGGGAGGGCCATGGTAGCGCATCCCGGTGGCAAGACAAGCCATAGGGTTTGCGGTATACAGACTGACAATCGTGTCTATTCATGGATTTCACCTTGCTGGAGCCGCAAATGTCCCTAAAACCGCTCGTACTGCTCAGTGTTTTCAGCTTGCTGGTGGCCTGCGGCAGCGACGCCCCCAAGCCCCAGCCCCCCACGCCCGGGCCCGCCCCTGAGACGGCGCAGAAGAAAGCCCGGCAGTCGACCGAGCTGGGCCCGCTGCCCGCTCACCAGCGGGAATTGAGCGGCACCCTGCAAGGCGTGCCCCAGGGCGCCGAAGTCGAACTGGCGCTGCTGGTGATCGACGAAAAGGACCGTCCGCAGCAATTGCTCGCCAGTTCCAGCCTGATCGGCACCAATCAATTGTTGCCGTTTCACCTGCGTTTCAACCCCGAGTCCTTCCCCGCCGGTGCCCGGGTTGAATTGCGCGGTCGCGCCAGCCAGTCCGGCCAACTGATCCTGCACCTGCCTTCGCAGCTCATCACCCAACCGACGACCCAGGCCCTGGGCCAGCTGCAATTTGTCAAAGCACCATGATTGCACCGCTCGACCTGCAGCAGCCATTGAGTGAACTGCTGGGCGATGCCCGGCTGGTGGTGTGCGAGTTGCCGGGCACCGAACTCAAGCTCTGGCTGATCGACGGTGAACGCATGGACCGCGCGTTCAGCCCGGAAGAAACCCGGCGGATTCTGCATGAGCCGCCGTACTGGAGTTTCTGCTGGGCCAGCGGTCTGGCGGTTGCCCGCTATCTCGCCGAGTTCCCGCATTGGGTCAAGGGCAAGCGCGTGCTGGATTTCGGCGCAGGCTCCGGGGTCGCAGCGATTGCTGCGGCGAAGGCCGGTGCGCTGCAGGTGGTGGCCTGCGACCTGGACCCGCTGGCGCTGGCCGCGTGTCGGGCGAACGCAGCGCTCAACGACGTGCACCTGGACTACTCGGCGGACTTTTTTGCCGAGGCTGATCGTTTCGACCTGATCCTGGTGGCCGACGTGTTGTACGACCGGGCGAACCTGCCACTGCTCGATGAATTTTTGAGTCGCGGCCAAGAAGCGCTGGTAGCCGATTCGCGGGTCAGGGATTTTCGTCACCCGATGTATCGGCGCATCGAGATGCTCGAAGCCATGACCTTGCCGGATCTGGCGGAACCGGAAGAGTTCCGGCATGTGAGCCTGTATCACGCCCGCCGTCAGTTGAAGACTTCCTGACAGGCAACACAGCTCTCAACCGCGCTCCGCTTTCAGGCACACCCCGCCAGGTCGTATAGTGCCCCTATTCACGCTTCCAAGAGATCCCCCATGAGTCAGGAAACGCCCTACATCTTCGACGCCACGACCGCCGACTTCGAGCAGTCGGTGATCGAGAACTCCTTCCACAAACCGGTACTGGTGGATTTCTGGGCCGAATGGTGTGCGCCCTGCAAAGTGCTGATGCCCATGCTGCAGACCATCGCCGAGAGCTATCAGGGTGAGTTGCTGCTGGCCAAGGTCAACTGCGATGTCGAGCAGGACATCGTCGCCCGTTTCGGCATTCGCAGCCTGCCAACCGTGGTGCTGTTCAAGGATGGTCAGCCCGTCGACGGCTTTGCCGGCGCGCAACCGGAGTCGGCCGTACGGGCGCTGCTCGAGCCGCACGTGCAAATGCCGCCACCGGCTGCGGCCGATCCGCTGGAACAGGCGCAGGCGTTGTTCGACGAGAGCCGTTTCGCCGACGCCGAAGCCGTGCTCACCGTACTGCTGGGTGAAGACAACAGCAACGCCGGGGCGCTGATTCTCTATGCCCGCTGCCTGACCGAGCGCGGCGAACTGGGTGAAGCGCAGACCGTGCTCGACGCGGTGAAAAGCGATGAACACAAAGCGGCCCTGGCGGGCGCGAAAGCGCAGATTCAGTTTCTTGGCCAGGCCAAGGACCTGCCGGATGCCGCCGACCTGAAGGCACGCCTGGCGAAGAATCCGCAAGACGATGAAGCGGTGTATCAACTGGCGATCCAGCAACTGGCCCGTCAGCAGTACGATGCGGCGCTGGATGCGCTGCTCAAGCTGTTCATCCGCAACCGCAGCTACAGCGAAGGCTTGCCGCACAAGACCTTACTGCAAGTGTTCGAACTGCTGGGCAATGATCACCCGCTGGTGACCACCTACCGCCGCAAGTTGTTTGCCGCGCTGTACTGATCGCCACGTTGCTCGCGCTGGGCGTCAACGATGATCGGGACTACCTGTAGACCACGGTGCCCCGACGCTTTTCGTGAGCAGGCTCGCGCCTACAGCCAGCTGTACAAGGGCGTATCCCCGCCGCTCGTCACCTTGACCTGCGAACAATGGCGCAACCGCACCAGCAGGCGTTTGCCCGCTGCCGCGCTGCCGGTCAGCCCTTCCAGCTGATCGAGCAGGTCCGGCCCGCTCAATTGCCCGGCGTTGCGCAACAGGTCTTTCGCGACCTGCCATTGCGTGTCGTCCTGATTCAGCGCTTTGGCCGGCGCCTCGCTGGCTTCGGACTTGACCACCTGCACCTGCGCACCAAGGCGCGCCCAGTCGGCGTCGTCCATCTCCAGGGTCAAATCCACCGGCCAGTCGCCGATGGTTCCGCGTATCCGCAACATAAACCTGCTCCCACCTATTTCTGACCCACATGCTCCCATGGGACTTGTGCAACGCCAAGCAGACGGTCAAACTCTCCGCACTTACGTTATAAGATTACATAACAATTTATTCATCCTGAGTTCCGGAGATTCATCATGCGTCGTCTGCTGCTCGCTCTGCCGTTTGCCTTGTTACCACTGGCTGTCGCTCATGCGGCGCAGGAACATGATCACGACCATGACCATGAGCACGGCAGCCTCGGCGCACACGAACATGGTGTCGGTCGCCTGAACGCCGCGCTGGATGGCCAGACCCTGGAGCTGGAGCTGGAAAGCCCGGCGATGAACCTGGTGGGTTTCGAACACGCCGCCACCACGGACGCCGACAAGGCCAAAGTCGCTGCGGTCCGTGCGCAACTGGAAAAACCGCTGGCGCTGTTCAACCTGCCAAAAGCCGCCGGTTGCGTGGTGGCGAGTCAGGCACTGGAAAGCCCGTTGTTCGGCGACAAACCCGAGGCTGACGATGATCACGATCATGATGACGAGGCCAAGGGCGAACACCCTCACGACCACAGCGAAATCCATGCGCACTACCAGTTCACCTGTTCCACACCGGGCGCATTGAAGACCCTGGACCTGGCGAATGTGTTCAACACCTTCCCGGCCACCCAGAAAATTCAGGTACAACTGATCAGCCCGAGCGGCCAGCAAGGCGTTGAAGTGACGGCGAAGGCGGCGGCGCTGAAATACTGATGACCTGTGGGAGCGAGCCTGCTCGCGATGGACGCATGAACACCGCGAGCAGGCTCGCTCCCACAGGGTTACCCACTCATTCAACCGGTTTCACATGACTCAAGCACTTATCGAATTGTCCGACCTGGGCTTCAGCTGGCCCGGTCACCCGCCACTGCTGGACATCCCGGCGTTTCGCCTGGAGCCGGGTGAAACCCTGTTCCTCAAGGGCCCGAGCGGCAGCGGCAAGACCACCCTGCTCGGTCTGCTGGGCGGCGTGCAGAAGCCGGATCGCGGCAGCATTCGCCTGCTCGGCCAGGAACTGACCGAGCTCGGCGCCGGTGCACGTGATCGCTTCCGGGTCGATCACACCGGCTACATCTTCCAGCAGTTCAACCTGCTGCCGTTTCTCTCGGTGCGCGAGAACGTCGAGTTGCCCTGCCACTTTTCCAGGCTGCGCGCAGAACGTGCGATCCAGCGCCACGGCAGTGTCGACCAGGCCGCCGCCACCCTCCTTGCGCACCTGGGCCTGAAGGATGGCAGCCTGCTCGGTCGCCGTGCCGACTCATTGTCCATCGGCCAGCAACAGCGGGTCGCGGCCGCGCGGGCGTTGATCGGTCAACCGGAACTGGTGATCGCCGACGAGCCGACGTCCGCTCTGGACTACGACGCGCGCGAAAACTTCATTCGCCTGCTGTTCGCCGAATGCCGTGAAGCGGGATCGAGCCTGTTGTTCGTCAGCCATGACCAGAGCCTCGCACCGCTGTTCGATCGCAACCTGTCGCTGGCCGAACTCAATCGCGCCGCCACGCCCGCAGAGGTCTGAGATGTATTTGTTTCGTCTAGCCATGGCCAGCCTGGCTAATCGCCGGTTCACCGCGATCCTCACTGCGTTCGCCATCGCCCTGTCGGTCTGCCTGCTGTTGGCCGTGGAACGCGTGCGCACCGAAGCCAAGGCCAGTTTCGCCAGCACCATCAGCGGCACCGACCTGATCGTCGGTGCGCGCTCGGGTTCGGTGAACCTGCTGCTGTACTCGGTGTTCCGCATCGGCAACGCCACCAACAACATCCGTTGGGACAGCTTCGAACACTTCGCCAGCAACCCGAAAGTGAAATGGGCGATCCCGATGTCCCTCGGCGATTCCCACCGTGGCTATCGCGTGATGGGCACCACCGAGGCGTACTTCGAGCACTATCAATACGGTCGCCAGCAACACCTGGAACTGGCCGACGGTCGGGCCTTCGCCAGTGATCCCTTTGAAGTGGTGCTCGGTGCCGAAGTGGCCGATGCGCTGCATTACAAGCTCGGCGATAAACTGGTGCTGGCCCACGGCGTGGCGGCGATCAGCCTGGTCAAGCACGACGACAAACCGTTCACCGTGGTTGGCATTCTCAAGCGCACCGGCACCCCGGTGGATCGCACGCTGCACATCAGCCTGGGTGGCATGGAAGCGATTCACGTCGATTGGCACAACGGTGTGCCGGCCCGTGGCAACGGCCGGATCAGCGCCGATCAGGCGCGCAACATGGACCTGACGCCCCAGGCGATCACTGCATTCATGCTGGGCCTCAACAGCAAGATTTCGACCTTCGCGCTGCAGCGCGAGATCAACGAATTCCGCGGTGAACCGATGCTGGCGATCCTGCCGGGCGTGGCACTGCAGGAACTGTGGAGCTTGATGAGCACCGCGGAAAAAGCCTTGTTCGTGGTCTCGCTGTTCGTGGTGCTCACCGGTTTGATCGGCATGCTCACGGCGATTCTCACCAGCCTCAACGAACGCCGACGCGAGATGGCGATTCTGCGTTCGGTCGGCGCCCGCCCCTGGCACATCGCGACGTTGCTGGTGCTGGAAGCGTTCGCCCTGGCACTGTCGGGCGTGATCGCCGGCGTGGCTCTGCTTTACCTGGGCATCGCCGCCGCGCAGGGCTACGTGCAGGCCAATTATGGTCTGTATTTGCCACTGGCCTGGCCCAGCGAATATGAATGGACGCTGCTCGGTGGCATCCTGGCCGCCGCGCTGCTGATGGGCAGCGTGCCGGCCTGGCGTGCCTATCGCCAATCCCTGGCCGATGGCCTGTCGATCCGACTATGAGGACGTTAATGATGCCCCGCGCCGTGCTTGCGCTGTTGATGCTGGTCGCCCTGCCGCTGTGGGCGGCCGAACCGAAAGAGTTGACCTGGTCGGAAATGATCCCGCCCGATGCGATGCCGGAAGTGCCGAACATGACACCCCTGCACGACCTGTCGCAGATCGGCAACGCACTCTCCGCCGAGTCGGCGCCCGCCGCGAAACAGGACATGCCCAATGCGCCGGTGGTCAAGAGCCTCGATGGACAGAACATTCGCTTGCCGGGCTACATCGTGCCACTGGAAGTCAGTGAAGAAGGCCGTACCACGGAGTTTCTGCTGGTGCCGTATTTCGGCGCCTGCATCCACGTGCCGCCACCGCCGTCGAACCAGATCGTGCATGTGAAAAGCGAAGTCGGGGTGAAGCTCGATGAGCTGTATCAGCCGTACTGGATCGAAGGGGCGCTGCAGGTGAAAGCGTCGACCAGCGAGCTGGCGGATGCCGGGTATCAGATGGAAGCGGACAAGATCTACATGTATGAATTGCCGGAGTGAATCTGCGGGTTTGACTTCGCATGATCGATAGCTGTCGCGAGCAGGCTCGCTCCCACCGAGGGCAACATCAACCCTGTGGGAGCGAGCCTGTTTGCGATGGTTCCGCAAAAAACCGGGCTATCACTGTTTCATTGAGCTGAATCAAAAGACCGTATCAGACGGCTCCGTACCATTGGGACATCAAACATTTCAACGTCCTTCTGGAGCCCCCATGCAAAAGTCTTTGCTCAGCGCATCGTTGTTCGCCCTCGCGCTTGCCGCCCCCATTGCCCATGCGCACGAAGCCGGCGACATCCTCATCCGTGCCGGTGCAATCACCGTCAACCCGAAAGCCGACAGCTCCAGCGTCAAGGTCGACCAAGGCCCGCTCAAAGGTGCCGACCTGGGCGGCAAGGCGACCATGGACAGCGACACCCAGCTGGGTCTGAACTTCGCTTACATGCTCGACAGCCACTGGGGTATCGAGCTGTTGGCGGCCACGCCGTTCCAGCATGACGTGAAGATCAAGAACACCGCGCTGCCTGCCGCCAACGGCAAACTCGGCAGCCTGAAACACCTGCCGCCTACCTTGAGCGTCGTGTACTACCCGCTGGACGCCAAGTCCGCGTTCCAGCCGTATGTCGGCGCCGGCATCAACTACACCTGGATCTTCGACGAAGACCTCAGCAGCGATGCCAAGGCCAACGGCTTCAGCAACTTCAAGGCGAAAAACTCCTGGGGCATGGCCTTCCAGGTCGGCGCCGACTACATGATCACCGACAACATCCTGCTCAACGCCCAAGTGCGCTACATCGACATCGACACCCAGGCGACCGTGGAAAACAACGCGGTCGCACCGGGCACACGGGCCAAGGTCAACGTGGATGTCGACCCGTTCATCTACATGGTGGGCCTGGGCTACAAGTTCTGAAAATCGTTCACGTGGTGGGAACGAGCTGCAAAAAAAGGCGCCTGCGAAGGCGCCTTTTTTCATTCCCGTGCAGTGACGATCAGCGCCCCAGCAAACGTGCCAGGCCGACACTCATCGACGTCTGTGCCGGTAGAACAAAACGCTCGCGCAAGCGCTGGTTGTTGGCCCGCGAATGACGGATATCACCGGATCGCGCCGGGCCATAACTCACGGGGGGCAGCTCGCCCACCACTTGCTTCAACGCATCGAGCATGTGCTTGAGACTGGTGGCCTGGTTCCAGCCGACGTTGACGGCGCCGACGTCCACCTGCGGTTGCTCGATCGCCTGCACCAGCAGCTCGACCAGGTCGGCGACGTAGACGAAATCCCGCGTCTGCTCGCCGTCGCCGAACACGCTGATCGGCAGGCCCTTCTGTGCGCGCTCGCTGAAAATGCTGATCACCCCGGAATACGGCGAGGACGGATCCTGTCGCGGACCAAAGATGTTGAAGAAGCGGAAAATCACCGGCTCCAGCCCGTGCTCGCGACGGTAGAAGTCGAAGTAATGTTCGCTGGCCAATTTGTCCGAAGCGTACGGCGTCAGGGGTGCCTTGGGCGTGTCTTCGTCAATCGACTCGCCTTCGCCATTGTTGCCATAGACCGCCGCGCTGGAGGCGAACAGCACGCGCTTGACGCCGGCCTGGCGCATCGCTTCGCAGACATTCAGCGAGCCGATGAAATTGCTCTGGTGGGTCTTCACCGGATCGTCCACCGAGGCCTGCACCGACGCCACTGCCGCCAGGTGCGCGACCGCACTGCAACCGCGCATGGCCTGCGCGACCAGGGCCGCATCGGCGACGTCGCCGACGACCAGTTCCATCGCCGGATTGTCCAGCGGCAGGTTGCTGCGCTTGCCGGTGGACAGGTCATCGAGGATTCGGACCGAATAACCCTTGGCAAGCAAGGCATCGGTCAGGTGCGAGCCGATGAAACCGGCACCACCGGTGATCAGAACGGGGCCGTCAGCCATGGCGATAAAACCTGTCCAGTAGGCCCGGGAGAGCCGCACGCCAGGCGCGGGGCTTGATCCCGAAGGTATGAAGGATTTTCTTGCAGGCCAGCACAGCGTGTTGCGGCTCTTCGGCAGCGTCCGGGCGCGCGGCGTGGGCCTGGGCGGTGGGCTCCTCGATGGCCAGCGGATGCAGCGCGCGGGCTTCGCTCAGAATCGCCTGCCCCAAGGCCAGCGGCGTGGTCGCTTCGTGCCCGGCGTAGTGGTAGGTGCCCCACAGCGGCGCCGCGCAATCGAGTTGCTTGAGCACCGAGATGATCACCCGGGCCGCATCGTCCACCGGTGTCGGATTACCCCGGCGGTCATCGGCCATCAACAGTTCCTCGGGGTGTTCGGCACGGGCCAGGAATCGCCCGAGGGTCCCATCGGGGCTGTCATCGAGCAGCCAGCCGAAGCGCAGCAACACATGCTGCGGACAGGTGGCGCGCACGCTCTGCTCGATCCGCCACAAGGCCTGGCCACGCAGGCCCAGCGGTACCGGTTCGTCTTTCTCGCTGTAGGCGGTTGCCCGGGAACCGTCGAACACGCGATAGCTCGACGGTTGCAGCAGGACGATGTTGTGATGCTGGCACAATTCGGCCAGACGCTCGATCGCCCGCTCCTGCCCGGCCAGACGCGACTCGCTGACCGTCTCCGCCTGAAACCAGTCGAAGTAGTAGGCGAGGTTGATCAACGCGTCCGGGCGGGTGTCGTCGAGCAGTTGCGTCAGGCTCGCGGCGTCCCAGCCGTCCTGCGGTGGGCGGGGGGCGAGGAAGCCGATGTCTTCCTCCGCACCGAGGCGAATCAGCGCCTGCCCAAGGGCATTTCCGCCGCCCAGTAACATAAGGCGCATTCGCATAGAGTCAGCAGGCCCAGTCTTATTGGAACAATGGCTGTATCGACATCGCAGGTCGGCGATGCCGTCGATAATTGTCGGAATCGTTGCATTTTGCGGGTTTAGTGCGCAACCGTCATCCGTAAAGTGTAGATGTCCGGGTTGGGTGGTGTGGCGACTGGCGTTTTCGCAAGCAGGCCCGCTCCCACCGGGTGGCGCGATCCTCTGTGGCAACGAGCCTGCTCGCGAAAGGGCCATCAAGGTCGCTGCAAATCATGAGTGGCACTTGCATCTTCCTGCCCCCGCCCGCATAAATTCACTCATGAACCTGCCCATCCCCGCAGACAGTGCGCTGAGCGGCTTCCACCCCGCCGTCAGCGCCTGGTTCAGCAGCACTTTCCCGACGGTCACCGCCGCCCAGGCCCGGGCGTGGCCGTTGATCCGCCAGCACCGCTCGACCCTGATCGCCGCGCCCACCGGGTCCGGCAAGACCCTCACCGCGTTCCTCGCCGTCCTCGACGATCTGGTCCACCGTGGCCTGGAAACCGCCGCCGGCCTACCCGACGAAACGCTGGTGGTCTACGTCTCGCCGCTCAAGGCCCTGTCCAACGATATCCAGATCAACCTGCAGGCCCCGCTTGCCGGCATCACCGCGCAGTTACGCGCCATGGGCTTGCCCGAGCTGCGGATCAGCACGGCCGTGCGCACCGGCGACACGCCGCAGAAAGAGCGCTCGGCGATGCGCAGGACCGCGCCGCACATCCTAGTGACCACTCCGGAATCCCTCTACGTGCTGCTGGGCTCCGATTCCGGCCGGCACCTGCTCAAATCCACGCGCACGGTCATCGTCGACGAAATCCATGCGATCGCCGCCAGCAAACGCGGCAGCCACCTGGCCCTGAGCCTGGAGCGCTTGCAGGCGTTGTGCTCGACGCCGCTGATGCGCATCGGCCTGTCCGCCACGCAAAAGCCCATCGAGGCGGTGTCACGCTTTCTGGTCGGGCGCGATCGCCCCTGTGAAATCATCGACATCGGCCACGCCCGCCCACGGGACCTGGGCATTGAAGTGCCGCCCGTGCCGCTGTCGGCGGTGATGGCCAATGATGTGTGGGAATTGGTCTACGACCGTCTCGCTGCCCTCGCCCGCGAACACCGCACCACGCTGATTTTCGTCAACACCCGGCGCCTGGCCGAGCGCCTGAGCCGGCATTTGAGCGAGCGCCTGGGCAAGCAAGCGGTCGCCGCCCACCATGGCAGCCTGGCCAAAGAATTTCGCCTGGACGCCGAACAGCGGCTCAAGCGCGGCGACCTGCAGGTGCTGATCGCCACGGCGTCGCTGGAACTGGGGATCGACATCGGCGATGTGGACCTGGTTTGCCAGATCGCCTCGCCACGCTCGATTGCCGGGTTTCTGCAAAGGGTCGGTCGCTCCGGCCACCAGGTCGGCGGTACGCCCAAGGGCCGTCTGTTCGCCACCACCCGCGATGACCTGATCGAGTGCGCCGCCCTGCTCGACTGCGTGCGCCGGGGAGAACTCGACACCCTGCAGATTCCACGGGCACCACTGGACGTGCTGGCCCAACAGATCATCGCCGAGGTCAGTTGCCAGGAATGGCAGGAGCAGGCCTTGCTGGAGATGTTCCGCAAGTCCTCGCCCTACGCCGGGCTCGACGAACACCATTTTCAGGCATTACTGCAGATGCTCGCCGAAGGCTACAACGGTCGCCAAGGCATCCGCAGCGCGTTCCTGCACCGCGACGCGTTGACCCGAACCTTGCGTGCACGCCGGGGCAGTCGGCTGACCGCTGTGACCAGCGGTGGCACCATCCCGGACAACGCCGACTACAGCGTGCTGCTGGAGCCTCAGGGCCTGAACATTGGCAGCGTCAACGAAGACTTCGCCGTGGAAAGCATCGCTGGCGATATCTTTCAGCTTGGCAACACCTCATACCGCATTTTGCGGGTCGAAACCGGCAAGGTCCGGGTCGAGGATGCGCACGGGCAACCGCCGACCATTCCGTTCTGGCTGGGTGAAGCACCCGGGCGCAGCACCGAACTGTCGTTTGCCGTGGCGCGCCTGCAAGGGCAACTCGATCAGCTGTTGGGGGCCACGCCGGGCAACCTGCAACCGGCCCTCGACTGGCTGACCGACACCCTCGGCCTGGAACTCGCGAGTGCCGAACAACTGCTGGACTACCTCGCCCGCGCGCGCCTGGCATTGGGCGCCCTGCCCTCGCAGGACACGCTGGTGATGGAGCGCTTTTTCGACGAATCCGGCGGCACCCAGTTGATCATCCACACGCCGTTCGGCAGCCGCATCAACCGCGCCTGGGGCCTGGCCCTGCGCAAGCGGTTCTGCCGCACCTTCAACTTCGAATTGCAGGCCGCCGCCAGCGAAGACGCAATAGTCCTGTCGCTGTCCACGAGCCACAGCTTCGAGCTGGACGAGGTCTGGCGCTACCTGCACAGCAACAGCGCCGAGCACCTGCTGATCCAGGCGGTGCTCGAAGCGCCGCTGTTCGGTGTGCGCTGGCGCTGGAACGCCGGGGTCGCGCTGGCACTGCCGCGCTTTACCGGCGGTCGCAAAGTCGCGCCGCAGATTCAACGGATGAAAAGCGAAGACCTGATCGCCAGCGTGTTTCCCGACCAGATCGCCTGCGTGGAAAACCTGGCGGGTGAGCGCGAGATTCCCGAGCATCCGCTGGTAGAGCAGACCCTCGACGATTGCCTGCACGACGCCATGGACTGCGAAGGCTGGCTCACCTTGTTGCGGCGCATGGAGTGCGGCGAAGTTCGCCTGATCAGCCGCGACCTGCCGGCCCCCTCGCCGCTGGCGGCAGAAATCCTCAGCGCCCGGCCCTACACCTTTCTCGACGATGCGCCGCTGGAAGAACGGCGCACGCAAGCGGTCCTCAACCGACGCTGGACTGATGCGCAATCCACCGACGACCTCGGTGCGCTGGATGCCGAGGCGATTCAGGCGGTGCGCGACGAAGCCTGGCCAGCACCGACCAGCGTCGACGAAATGCAGGAAACGCTGATGACCCTGGCCTGTCTCACCGAGGCCGAGGCACAGGCCCACTCACCCTGGACGACCTGGCTGGAAAGCCTTGCCGGGCAGGGACGCGCCAGCCGTCTGCAGATGGCTGGCGGCCAGGCGTTATGGTTGCCACTGGAACGGCTGACCTGTCTGCAGGCGATTTATCCACAGGCCGATCTGCTGCCCCCGCTGCAGGCGTTGCCGGGATTCGATGAGGCCTGGCAAGCCGATGACGCCTTGGTGGAAGTCCTGCGCGCACGGCTCGGCGCCTTTGGTCCGTTATCGCTGGAAGCGATTGCCGATCCCTTGCAATTACCACCGGCGCAGGTCGTCCAGGTGCTGGCGCAACTGGAACGCGAAGGTCACGTGCTGCGAGGACGATTCACCCCCGATGCAGACCAGGAGCAATGGTGCGAACGGCATCTGCTGGCGCGGATTCATCGCTACACGGTCAAGCGTCTGCGCCGGGAAATCGAACCGGTGTCGTTGCAGGACTTCATGCGTTTCCTGTTCGACTGGCAGCACCTGTCGGCCACGAGCCAGGGCAAGGGCAGCGCGGTGTTGCCAGCGATTGTCGGCCAGTTCGAAGGCTACCCCGCCGCCGCGTCGGCCTGGGACAGCGACCTGTTGCCGGCGCGCATCAAGGATTATTCGGCGAGCTGGCTGGACGATCTGTGCCGCAGCGGCAAATTGGTGTGGACTCGCCTGACCGGCCACAACAAAAGCGCCAGCAGCGCATTGCGCAGCACGCCGATAGTGTTGCTGCCGCGCAGTCAGGTCGGCTTGTGGAGCGGCCTGACTGAACAGACGCCGGTCAGCGAACTGTCGCCGAAAGCGCAAAAGGTCTACGACGCCCTCAGCCAGCACGGCGCGCTGTTTTTCGATGAGCTGGTTCATGAAGCCCATCTGCTGCACACGGAACTGGAAATCGCCTTGCAGGAACTGGTCGGTGCCGGCTGGGTGAATGCCGACAGCTTTGCCGGATTGCGCGCGCTGATCACCCCCGCCAGCAAGCGCCAGGCCCGCAGCAGTCGACGCGGGCGTGGGGCATTCATCGGCGGCATGGACGATGCCGGGCGCTGGGCGCTGCTGCGACGCGGGCCGCCGGCACCGCTGGCGGACAGGAAAGCGCCGGTGGCGAGCGAGACCCTGGAACATATCGCCATGACCTTGCTGCGGCGCTACGGCGTGGTGTTCTGGCGGCTGCTGGAACGCGAAGCGGAGTGGTTGCCGAGCTGGCGCGAACTGTTGCGCACCTTCCATCGCCTGGAGGCTCGCGGCGAGATTCGCGGTGGGCGTTTTGTCAGTGGCCTGGCCGGCGAACAGTTCGCGTTGCCCGAAGCCATCCCTTTGCTGCGCGAAGTTAGGCGGCGGGCGCATGACGGGAGTTTGATCGCGGTGTGCGGGGTTGACCCACTGAACCTGGCCGGCACCCTGCTGCCAGGGGCGAAAGTACCGGCGCTGGCAAGCAACCGGCTGGTGTACCGCGATGGTTTGCCGGTGGCGGCGGTGATTGCCGGCAAGCCGGTGTTCTGGGTCGAACCGGATCATCCGTGGATTGCCGAGCTGAACAGCAAACTGGTCCGGCATTGACCTCCATCGCGAGCAGGCTCGCTCCCACAAGGCAAGATGTCTCCCTGTGAGCGAGCCCGCTCGCGATAAGGCCTGCCCCAACCACTAGGTTCGCGACTGATCCGGCAACACCACCCCCGCATGCTCCTGCGGCCCAGCCTCTTGTTCAACCTGCTCCACCTGCCGCTTCGGCATCAGCACCTGCTGTGGATAAGTCTGCGCGAAATGCACCCACGGGCTGTTATCCACAAGCTTTTTCAAACGCTGGTTGAACGCCCGACTGACCGCATATTGGCCACCTGACACGGTTCGGAACTGCGCCGTCAGCACCACGCCGTTAAGGTCCATCCTGTCGACGCCGAACACGTCCAGCGGCCCTTGCAGGTTGTACTTGAGAAACGCATCCTCGCGAATCGAATCCCCGGCCTCGCGGATCAAGGCGATGGCCTGGTCGACATCGGTGTCGTAGGTGAACTGCACGGAGAAAAACGCAAAGGCGAACTGCCGCGACTGGTTGGTAACGGCCTTGATCTGGCCGAATGGCACCGAATGGACAAAACCCTTGCCGTCGCGCAGGCGCAAGGTGCGGATGGTCAGGCCTTCGACCGTGCCGGCATGCCCGGAGTCGAGCACCACCCAGTCGCCGACCGACAACGTGTCTTCGATGATGATGAACAGGCCGGTGATCACATCCTGCACCAGTTGCTGCGAACCAAAACCGATGGCCAGGCCGACCACCCCGGCACCCGCCAGGAGTGGCGCAACGTTGATCCCCAGGTTGGCCATGGTGGTGATCGCGCAGATCACCACCAGGATGATTTTGATCGCGTTGCGCAGCAGCGGCAGGATGGTCTTGACCCGCGTACTCGGCTGGCGCGCCGAGCGCTTGTTGACCGGTGGCTTCAACGCCTCCTGGATCGCCGTGTCGAGCACCACCCACAACAACCACGTCACCAGCAGGATCAGGCCGATGCTGCTCAACGAATCGCTGATCGCCCGTCCCACAGAATTGCGCTCGGCGAATTCGAACAGCGACACCCCCCAGATCCGCCCGAGGATTTCGATGAACGCCACGGCCATGACAATCCGCAACAGCGCATGCAGCAAGCTGAGGAAACGCTCCTTGTAGGCACTGCTGCGCTGGATCGCCTCGGTTTTGCGGGATTTGAACAGGTGCTGGAAAATCGTGCTGAGGAACACCGTGGCGATCAGCAGCACAGTGGTGAACAACGCGCAGCGCAGGGCCTTTTGATTGTCTTCGCCCACACCGATCAGGTTGATCACCGAGACCAGCACCATCAACAGGATCGGCCAGTACCACAACCCGGAAAAAATCCGCAGGGACTCCTGCAACGAAGGCTGTTTCAGGCGCTGCGCCAGCGAACGGTTACGGATCAGGTGCGCCACCGGGCGACGCAGGCGAATCACCAGCAGGCCGAAGATGATCGAGGCAAACAGGCCGGTGAACACCGCGATGCTGCTGGTGATGTTGCCCCCCAGCTGGCGGGCGATCTGCGGGCTGGTCAGGGCATCACTGAGCGCCGCGAGAAAGCCGATCAGGAACAGCGGTCGAGGGCAGTAGTCACGGATGATCTGCACGGCCGGGCGCTTGTGGCCGGTCTTGAACAAGACCACCACACACAGGAACATCGACGTGGAGAAAATGCCGCTACTGGTGGCGTAGGCAAAGCAAAGCGCCAGCGCCCGGCCCACCGAGGCAGGCAGGAAATGGCTGACATACAGGGTCAGCGGCAGGCAGATCACGGCGGGCAAGGTGTAGGGCAACACATAACCGAGCAGGTCCTGCCCCCGATGACGCTGGCGCAGCCAGCGGCCCTGGCTCAGGCGTCGGGCCAGCAACCCACCCAGCACGGTCAGCAAGGCGAAGACGCCGAGCCACACACCGGACAGCAGCAGGAAGTCGCCTACCACGCTCATGGGCGATCGCGACGACGGCTGGTTCACCAGCTTGCCGACTTCATCCGCCGCCCGATCCGCCCGCAGGCGCCAGGCATCGACCAGGTTTTCGTTGAGGTCGAGTTTGTCCTGGACATCATCGATGCTCGAACTGATCGCCCCCAACAACCCGCCCTGAACCAGGGGCTCGGGTTTCGCCGACTCCTCGGCGGTGGCCGGAACACCCGGCAGCGGTTCGGCTTGCAGTACGTTGCTGGCAAAAATCAGCAACGCCCCCAGCAACATCGCGGTATTGAACTTGAACAAAACGGGGGGAGCTCCTCAAAAAGGGTCTGTAAGGAACTGATTGGCATTTGGCCGGCAAGTTCACACATCAGGCTTGAGAACGATGAGGTCTCCCAAATGGCGTTGAATCACCAACCGTTCCCCAGGGCACCCTATTGATCAGTCGATATTTGATCAGCACGCAAATATCAAATGCTTATCCCTGTATTTTTCCGCATGACCCAAACCCCGAGACTGCGCTCCATCAATCAACCACTGGAGTGGCAGCCATGCCCATTGCCTTGCTCGCGCTGACGCTCAGCGCTTTCGCCATCGGGACGACCGAGTTCGTCATCGTTGGCCTGTTACCCACCATCGGCGCCGACCTCGGCGTCAGCCTGCCGTCCGCCGGCCTGCTGGTCAGCCTCTACGCCCTGGGCGTTGCCGTTGGCGCGCCAGTACTGACGGCCCTGACCGGCAAGGTCCCGCGCAAGCGGCTGCTGTTGTCGTTGATGGTGCTGTTCACCCTCGGCAACCTGCTGGCCTGGAAAGCGCCGAGCTATGACTCGCTGATCATCGCGCGGATTGTCACCGGCCTGGCCCACGGGGTGTTTTTCTCGATTGGTTCGACCATCGCCACCAGCCTGGTGCCGAAGGAGAAAGCCGCCAGCGCGATTGCCATCATGTTCACCGGCCTGACCGTAGCACTGGTCACCGGGGTGCCGCTGGGGACCTTCATCGGCCAGCATTTCGGCTGGCGCGAAACCTTCCTCGCTGTCTCGACACTGGGTGTGGTCGCGTTCATCGGCAGCCTGCTCTACGTGCCGAACAATATCGCCCACAACAAGCCGGCGTCCCTGTTGCAGCAATTGCAGGTGCTCAAGCAACCGCGCTTGTTGCTGGTCTATGCAATGACGGCGATCGGATACGGCGGATCGTTCATCGCCTTCACCTTCCTGGCGCCGATTCTTCAGGACCTGTCCGGTTTCAGCGCCAGCACCGTCAGCCTGGTGTTGCTGGTGTACGGCCTCTCGGTGGCCGTCGGCAATATCTGGGGCGGCAAGCTGGCCGACAAGCGCGGCCCGATCAGCGCGCTGAAAATCGTCTTCGCCCTGCTCGCCGCCGTGTTGTTCATGCTGACCTTCACCGCCAACAATCCATGGCTGGCGCTGGCCACCGTACTGGTCTGGGGCGCAGTCGCGTTCGGCAACGTGCCGGGTTTGCAGGTGTATGTCGTACGCCAGGCCGAACACCACACCCCCCACGCCGTGGATGTCGCCTCCGGCTTGAACATCGCCGCCTTCAACCTCGGGATTGCCGGTGGCGCGTGGGGCGGTGGCTTGATCGTCGCCCACATGGGGCTGATTCACACGGCATGGATCGGTGGTCTGGTGGTGTTGGTGGCGTTGGCGCTGACCCTGTGGAGCGGTCGTCTCGATCGCCTTGGCCCGGTGAATGCCCCGGGCTCGACCCACATCGTCACCGGCCATTGATCCTTTGCAGGAGCGAGCTTGTTCGCTCCTGCAGAGGCGGTGTGAAGGATGGACCGTCCGTAGCCCGGTGGAAACTTTCTCGATTGCCCCACAGTCATCAAAAGACAGGGGCAACCGAGGACCATCACACGGGAGGCGACATGGCGGCGATTCACATTGGCATTTCAGGTTGGCGCTATATGCCCTGGCGCGGGGACTTCTACCCGAAGGGGCTGACCCAGAAACGCGAATTGCAGTTCGCTTCCCGGGCCGTCAACAGTATTGAAATCAATGGATCGTTTTACGCCCTGCAACGGCCGGAACGTTACGCCCAGTGGTACGCCGAAACCCCGGCGGACTTCGTCTTCAGCGTCAAGGCCCCGCGCTTCATCACTCATATCCGGCGCCTGCGCGACATCCATATTCCCCTGGCCAACTTCTTCGCCTCCGGGGTGCTGGAACTCAAGGAAAAACTCGGTCCGATCCTCTGGCAGTTTCCGCCCAACTTCAAATTCGACGCCGAGCTGTTCGAGCACTTCCTCGAACAACTGCCCCACGACACCGCACAGGCCGCCGCCCTCGCCCGCCAGCACGACGCGCACCTGCACGGCCAGGCCAGCACCCGGGCGTACAGGAAGCGGCCATTGCGCCACGCGGTGGAGATCCGCAATGACAGTTTCGTCGATCCGGCATTCGTCCGCTTGCTCAAGCGCTATAACGTCGCGCTGGTGATCGCCGATACGGCCGGCAAGTGGCCCTATCGCGAAGACCTCACCAGCGATTTCGTGTACCTGCGCCTGCACGGCGCCGAAGAGCTCTACGCCAGCGGTTACACCCCGCAGGCGCTGAAGCATTGGGGCGCGCGGATCGATGCCTGGCACCACGGCGGGCAACCGCCGGACCCGCAGTTGATCGCACCGCGGCTCAAGCCCCGGGCGCGCAAATCCCGCGAGGTGTTCTGCTATTTCGACAACGACATCAAAGTCCGGGCCCCCTATGACGCCCGCCGCCTGCTCAAGCACTTTGATCTCGACAAGGACCTCGCCACGGCACCCGGCGAACCGGCCGCGCAAGGGGTGCTGTCATGAATGAATCCGTGCCGCTCGCCGCCTCCGACAACTCGATGCAAACCCTGGCCGCCGTGCGTCGCTTCACGGTGTTGACCGTCAACACGCACAAGGGATTCACCGCGCTGAATCGGCGTTTCATCCTGCCCGAACTGCGTGAAGCCGTCCGCAGCGTATCGGCTGACGTGGTGTTTTTGCAGGAAGTCCACGGCGCACACGAACATCACCCCCGGCGGTACAGCAACTGGCCGGAAATGCCGCAATACGAATTCCTCGCCGACACCCTGTGGCCGCAGTTCGCCTATGGGCGCAACGCTGTTTACCCGGCCGGTGATCACGGCAATGCGCTGCTGTCGAAATTCCAGATCATCCAGCACGACAACCTCGACGTGTCCATCAGCGGTCACGAGAACCGCGGGCTCCTGCACTGTGTGCTGCGCCTGCCGGGCGAAGGCCCCCAGGTGCATGCGATCTGCGTTCACCTGGGGCTGCGCGAAACCCACCGCAATGCGCAGCTCAAACTGTTGGCCCAACGTCTCGACGAATTGCCGGGCGACGCGCCGGTGATCGTCGCGGGCGATTTCAACGACTGGCGCCAGCGCGCCGACGCGCTGCTCGAACCCTGCGGCCTGCGCGAAGTATTCGCCGAGCACCACGGCAAACCGGCGCGCAGTTTCCCGGCGCGCCTGCCGGCCCTGCGCCTGGACCGCATCTACATACGCAACCTCAAGGCCTGCCGCCCGCAAGTGTTGGCCTCACGTCCCTGGTCACACCTTTCCGACCACGCACCGCTATCGGTGGAGATCGAACTATGAGCAGCGCACCGTTGGAAGAAACACCCGTGGAACACCTGTCCACGGCCCAGCCGGTCCGGGAGCCCGGGGTGGTCGATGTCGAATACGGCTGGCAGGGCAATAACCGGGTGAAACTGCTGGAAAACGGCGAAGCCTACTTTCCACGGGTGTTCGAAGCCATGCGCCAGGCCAGGACGGAAATCCTCCTGGAAACCTTCATCGTGTTCGAGGACAAGGTCGGCAACGAGTTGCAGCAGGTGTTGATCGAGGCCGCACAGCGCGGTGTCCGGGTCACCGCCAGCCTCGACGGTTTTGGCTGTGGCGAATTGACCACCGGTTATCTCGCGGCGCTGAGCGAGGCCGGCGTGCGCATCCAGATGTTCGATCCGGCCCCCAAGCACCTTGGCTTTCGCACCAACTGGTTCCGTCGCCTGCATCGCAAGATAGTGGTGGTCGACGGCACCATTGCGTTCATCGGCGGGATCAACTTCTCCGCCGATCACCTGGGCGACTTCGGCCCCGAGGCCAAGCAGGATTATTCGGTGGAAGTGCAAGGCCCGGCGGTGGCCGACATTCATCATTTCGCGCTGCTGCAAAGCGGTCGTCCGGCCCGGGCCAAGTATTGGTGGCAGCGGCGCCGGCAGCGACGTTCGGAACTGGCGTTCAACGATCACGATGGCCAGGTGCGCCTGGTCTACCGCGACAACGGCGACCACCGCACCGACATCGAGGAGGTTTATCGGCAAGTCCTGCGCACCGCGCAACGGCGGGTGGTGATCGCCAACGCCTATTTCTTTCCCGGGTATCGGCTGCTGCGCGAGATCCGCAATGCCGCGCGCCGAGGTGTCGATGTGCGACTGATCCTTCAGGGTCAGCCGGACATGCTGGTGGCCAAACTGGCGGCGCGCATGACCTATGACTACCTGCTCAAGTCCGGTGTGCGCATCCACGAATATTGCGAACGACCGCTGCACGGCAAGGTGGCGCTGGTGGACGAAGACTGGAGCACCGTCGGTTCGAGCAATCTCGACCCGCTGAGCCTGTCGATGAACCTGGAAGCCAATGTTCTGATCCGCGACCGCCTCTTCAATCAGGATTTGTTCGAGCGCCTGGAAATCCTCAGCGAACACCACTGCAAGGCGATGTCCCCGGACAAGGCTCCGCGCGGGCGGATCTGGCACATGACGGTGGGTTTCCTGGTGTTTCACTTCCTGCGGCATTTCCCGGCCTGGGCCGGTTGGCTGCCGGCTCACAAGCCACGGTTGAAGCCTTTCACCCATCTCAGCGGGAGTGACAACCATGGACCGCGCTGACACTCACTCGCCTGCTCATGCCTCCAGCGCATCGCCGTCACGCTGGACGCGCTGGAAAAAGCCACTGACGATGCTGTTTTTCCTGGCGCTGATCGTGCTGTTCACCCTGCTGGCCCAGCGCATCGAGTGGAACGAAGTGTTCGCCACCCTGGCCGACTTCAAGGTGCGCACGCTGATCATTGCCGCCGGGCTGACGCTGGTGAGCTTTCTGGTGTACGCCTGCTACGACCTGATCGGACGCACTTACATCCGCCAGGACCTGACCTGGAAACAGATCCTGCCGGTGGGCATCATCAGCTACGCCTTCAACCTCAACCTCAGTGCCTGGGTCGGCGGTATCGCCATGCGGTTTCGCCTGTATTCACGGCTGGGCGTAAGCAAGAGCAACATCGCGAAAATCCTCGGGCTGAGCCTGACGACGAACTGGTTCGGCTACATGCTGATTGCCGGCGTGGTGTTCAGCAGCGGCTTGGTGCGCATGCCCCCCGGCTGGAAACTCAGCAGCGATGCGCTGCAGGGCGTAGGCGTGTTGCTGTTGCTGGCGAGCGCGGGCTATCTGGCGGCCTGTCGGTTCTCCAGACGCCGGGAGTGGTCGATTCGCGGGGTGGAAATCAACCTGCCGTCGCTGCGCATGGCGATCCTGCAATTGCTTCTCGGCGCGCTGAACTGGTCGCTGATGGCGGCGGTGATCTTCACCCTGCTGCCGAGCAAACTGGATTACCCGCTGGTACTCGGGGTGTTGCTGATCAGCGCCATCGCCGGGGTCATCACGCACATTCCGGCGGGGCTCGGCGTGCTGGAAGCGGTGTTTGTCGCGTTGCTGCAGCACGAAGCATCGCGGGGCAGCCTGGTGGCGGGGTTGCTGGCGTATCGGGCGATCTACTTCATCCTGCCGTTGCTGATCACACTGGTGATGTACCTGGTGGTCGAAGCGAAGGCCAAGTCGCTGCGAATTGCCAAAAAGCCCGAGTGATGTGATGGCGAGGCCATCGCCGGTTGACCCGGGGGAGCAATGGCGCCAGGCAGGCCAACCTCATTTCGACTGAATGATGCTCAACCGCTCACCCACCACCATCTCGGTAATCCAGTCCACCAGGATCGAGGTATACGCCTGCTGCGAAACCGGCTCGCTCAACGCGTGGTCGGCGCCGTCGATGATCCGGTGGGTCAGCGAATGCGTCTGCTGGCACGCGGCACGGTAACTCATGATCGTCGCATGGGGCACGTAGTCGTCGGTCTCGGACTCCACCAGCAGCACATCCCCGGTGAATTGCGCACAGGCATGCAGCGCACGGTTGCTGTCGGCGCGCACCAGCGTGCTGCGGTAATCGCGCAGGTCCAGCTTGTCCAGCTCACGCTTGGGGGTATGCCATTGCTCATCGCGATACAGCGCCGGCACCCGCAGCGCCAGCCAGCGGACCGGGCGCAGGGACGTCAGGATCGACGCCAGGTAACCGCCGTAGCTGGTGCCGACCACGGCAATCGCCGAGGTATCGAGCGCCGGATGCGCCAGCAACCGGTCGTACGCCGCCAGCAGGTCGCGCAGATTGTCTTCGCGAGTGACCCGCGTCAGCGGAATGCCGGTACCGCCGGTGTGCCCGCGCAGATCGAAGGTCAGGCACACGCAGCCCAGGCCGGCGATGCCTTTGGCCCGCTCGAGGTCGCGCTCCTGACTGCCGCCCCAGCCGTGCACGAAAAGCACACCGGGGACTTTGGATTTGGGACTGAGAAAGGTCCCGCTCATCTGTTCATCGTCGATGTCGATTTGAATGCTTTCGCTTCTAGCCGTCATAGGATTGGACCGTTACATACTTGAGGAGGAAGTCGCTGTTGTGCGCCGGCCCGCGATACACCTCGATGGCATCCGCCGGCAGCGCCTGATCGATATAGGTTTCCACCGACGAAACGCGGATCGCGCGCATTTGCGGGTCGTTGATGAAACTCTGCAACGCCGCCACTTCCGCGCTGCTGGCACCGCCCATGCGCCAGGATTGCTCGAGCACACCGCTGCGGCGCTTGCCGTTGGCGTCCAGCCCCTGGGCGATGTCGTAGTTGCGCCGCGAGGCGTAGAAACCAGGGTAGGCCTCATCCGCCGCCCGGTCGAACACTTGCGCCTGATGGATCGCCAGGCGCACATCGTCGGGCCACTCCAACTCGAGCAAATTGTCGTAATGCCCTCGCACCACAACCAGGTTCGAACCGCCGTAGACCTCCTCATCGTGGGCATCGCGGGTCAGGTATTGATCACCGCAGTAACTCAGCACCACGTCGCCGATGAAGCTCTGGCCGACGCTGTGAGTGACCACCTCGCTCAGGTCCTGCTCGAGCACCACGCCCTCGGTAAACAACGTCCGGGCTTCGGGCCTGGCGAGCACGGCGTCGAACTGATCCAGGCTCTTGATCACTTCCTGACCGCGTCCGGCACAGGCATGAATCGGCTTGAGGCGGATCGGGCCGGTGTAGAGCAAGTGCTCTGCCGCAGACCGTGCATCATCGAAGGAAAACACGCTCAGGCCGTCCAGCACCACGCCACGTACCCGCTCGGAAAACAACGATGACCAACCGGGCGGGGCGAATGCATTTTTGTCGCGCAGGCCGTGACTGATGGCCTTGGTGCAAATGAAATCATGCTCGACATAACCGCCCCACAAATCCTCCGGTCCTTTGACACCCAGTTGCCGGGCGGCATCGGCACCGACCAGGGTCTGCGTCGGCAACAGGTACAGCTCGCGCCCCTGGTGGCGGTCGGGGTCATAGCTGCCGCCATACTTGAAGCCCAGGATCTGCGCCAGCCATCGGGCGAGCGCGCGATTGGTCTCGACCTCATGTTGCGGAGCGTCAGGCCGCACCGAATGGGCGACCACCAGTTTCTTGCGGTTTGTTGGGGTCATGCATCCCCCTTCAATCGGCACTGGATGAATGTCAATGGAGGGTTGCAGAGATCAGGCCAAGCGCCGGGGCCGGGAAACACGCTGCAAATCAGGCCGTTGCGGTTATCACCTGGCGTCGCGCCCGTTTTATTCTGCACGACACCTCGTTCATTCCTTGCATTTTGCATGATTGAAATTCCAGGATCTCCTGTGGGAGCGAGTCTGCTCGCGAAAGGGGATAGGCTCGATGCAACTATCGAGTGGCCGCATTGGGCGTCACCCCAAACCTCGAACGGTAATCACTCGGCGCCAGACCCGTGATTTTCCTGAACGTCGCGCGAAAGGCGCTCGGGTCTTGATACCCCACGGTCCAGGCGATGTGGTCGATGGTGCCGTTGGTGAACTCCAGCATTTCCCGAGCCTTGCCGACCCGCAGATGCTGGCAGTACTCGGTGGGTTTCAGCCCGGTGGCTGCGCGAAACCGGCGCAGGAAGGTTCGCTCCTCCAACCCTGCCCGTTCGGCCATCGCCGGCAGCGAGACATCGGTGGCCCCGGTGCTTTGCAGCCAATGCTGCACCCTGAGAATCGAGGCGTCGCCGTGGCTGAGGATCGGCGCGAAGTTGCTGCCACACTCGCTGGCGCTGTCGCTGTGTTCCACCACCAGGAACCGCGCGGTGCCGGTGGCGATGCTCGGCCCCAGCAGGCGGTCGACCAGGCGCAGGCCCAATTCGGACCACGCCATCAGCCCGGCCGTGGTGATCAGGTCACCATCGTCGACAATCGGCGTATCGGCCTTGAGCCTGACCGCTGGATAACGCTCGGCGAAAGCCTTGGCCGAGGTCCAGTGAGTGGTGGCGCTGCGCCCGTCGAGCAAGCCGCTTTCGGCCAAAAGAATCGAACCCACGCAGACACCGCCGACGGTCGCCCCCTGGGCGTGTTGCTGACGAATCCAGCGCAGCAGCTCCGGTGGCGCCTGGCCTTCGGAAAAACCGCCAATCGACGGCGGAATCAGCAGCGCCACCAAGCCTTCGTCCGCCGCCGGAGAACTGTCGTAGACCCGCGCGGGCACCCCGGCCTCATCCACCTGCCAGTGGCTGACCCGCAGCAACGGCAACGCCTGCGCCTGATAGTCGGCGGCAATCCGGTTGGCCACGCCGAACAGATCCGTCAAGCCGTGCACCGCCGCCATCTGCGCGCCAGGGTAGATCAGTACACCCAGCTCGGTGATCGGCCTTTGTGCGTCCATTGTCAGTTTTCCCCTCTCTATTGTCGGTGCGGCCAATCCTCGCAGAGCCGGCCAGCCCCGATACTTCATTGCACACCCAATCAGCACAACAAGGAAACAGTCATGGCCAAGCAAGCACTCATCGTAGTTGATATCCAAAACGACTACTTCCCACAAGGCAAGTGGCCGCTGGTCGGTGCCGACGCCGCGGCAGACAACGCCGCCCGCCTGATCGAAGCCTTTCGTGCGGCCGGCGATAACGTGGTGCACATCCGCCACGAATTCACCTCCCACGACGCGCCGTTCTTCACTCCCGGCTCCGAAGGCGCGAAGCTGCATCCCAAGGTGCTCAACCGTGCCGAAGAGCCGGTCGTGCTCAAGCACTTCGTCAACTCGTTCCGTGAAACCGAGCTGAAGTCGATCCTCGACGAGCAAGGTATCAAGGAACTGGTGGTGGTCGGCAGCATGAGCCACATGTGCATCGATGGCATCACCCGGGCCGCCAATGACCTTGGCTACAGCGTCACCGTGATCCACGACGCCTGTGCCTCACGCGACCTGGAGTTCAACGGCCTCACCGTCCCGGCCGCCCACGTCCATGCCGCGTTCATGGCGGCGCTGGGCTTCGCCTATGCCACCGTGGTGTCTACCGACGAGTTTCTCGCGGCCAGCCATTGAGGTTGCACCGGCACCCGCCCCCCGGCCGACGCCCACAAAAAAGGCCCGACGCTGTCAGCGCCGGGCCTTTGGGTTCAGATCAGGTGTAACGGTCGATCAGAACGGAATATCGTCATCGAAGCTGTCGAAATCCGCAGCTGGCTGTGGAGCGGCCTGCTGTGGCGCCGGGCGCGACTGTTGCGGTGCCGACTGCTGCGGACGCGGCGCCTGCTGGCGTGGCGCGGATTGCTGGTAGTTGTTGCCACCACCCTGTTGGTCGCCCTGTTGCGGACGGCCGCCGAGCAGTTGCATGGTGCCTTGCATGTCGACCACGATTTCGGTGGTGTAACGCTTGATACCGTCTTTTTCCCACTCGCGGGTCTGCAGTTTGCCTTCGATGTAGACCTGCGAACCTTTACGCAGGTATTCACCGGCGATTTCCGCCACCTTGCCGAACATCGACACACGGTGCCATTCGGTCTTTTCGACTTTCTGACCGGTTTGCTTGTCGGTCCATTGTTCGCTGGTCGCCAGACTCAGGTTGGTCACGGCGTTACCGTTAGGCAGGTAGCGAACTTCGGGATCCTGGCCGCAAGTGCCGACCAATATGACTTTGTTAACCCCACGGGCCATAACGTTCTCCTAGGCTTCGCACGCTGTCGCGGCCGGGTTGTTCACCAGACGCTCGAGGGTGGTGCGATCCAATAGTTCGGTGTCCAATTTGATGTAAATCGCCGCTTCATCGGCAACGATCACTGCATCTGTTACCCCTACCACGGCCAAAAGGCGCTCGACCAGACCCGCTTCGCGGATCGCCTCGGGCGACAACGGCAAGCGCAGGCTCGTCACGTAGGGAGGTTCGCGCATGGTAACAGCAAAGGCCAGCCAGAGGGCAGCCAGACCGGCGCATCCAAGGAACACAACCGACAGGCCGCCGTGCTGGAACATCCAGCCGCCGAGTATCCCGCCCAGTGCCGATCCGAGGAACTGGCTGGTGGAATAAACCCCCATCGCCGTGCCCTTGCCGCCCGCCGGTGAAACCTTGCTGATCAGCGATGGCAACGAAGCTTCCAGCAAGTTGAACGCGGTGAAGAACACCACCGTTCCGATCACCAGGGCCCGCAGGCTATCGCCGAACTGCCAGAAGAATAGCTCAGTGAGCATCAGCGTCAGCACTGCGCCCAATAAAACTCGTTTCATTTTGCGTTTCTTCTCGCCGTAAATAATGAACGGGATCATGGCGAAGAAGGAAATCAGCAGCGCGGTCAGGTAGACCCACCAGTGCTGCTCTTTGGGCAACCCGGCTTTTTCGACCAGGGCCAGCGGCAATGCAACGAAGCTCGACATCAACATCGCGTGCAACACAAAAATGCCCAGGTCCAGGCGCAGCAAATCCGGGTGCTTGAGCGTCGGCAGCAATGCCTGCCGCGCGACGCCGGACTCACGGTGCTGCAACGGCCCGGCGGCACGCGGCACCATGAAAGCGACGATCAGGATACCTACCAGGGCCATGCCGCCCGTGGCGAGGAACAGCCCCGACAGACCGAAGGCACGGGTCAGCAACGGCCCCACCACCATGGCCACCGCAAACGACAGGCCGATGGTCATGCCGATCATGGCCATGGCCTTGGTTCGATGCTGCTCGCGGGTCAGGTCTGACAGCAACGCCATCACTGCGGCGGAAATCGCACCCGCACCTTGCAGGATGCGTCCGGCGATAACGCCCCAAATCGAGTCGGCACTGGCGGCCAGCACGCTGCCCAGGGCAAAGACCACCAGCCCCAGGTAAATCACCGGGCGGCGGCCGATGCGGTCGGAAATGACGCCAAAAGGAATCTGAAAAATCGCCTGGGTCAGGCCGTAAGCGCCAATCGCCAGCCCGATAAGGGCCGGGGTCGCTCCCGCCAGGTCCATCCCATAGGTCGCCAGCACCGGCAACACCATGAACATGCCAAGCATACGGAAGGCGAACACGAGGGCCAGACCGCTTGCTGCGCGGGTCTCGCTACCACTCATGCGTTCGCTATGGGGATCGTGCATGGAAAAACCTCATGTGAACCGGCCGCGATTCTACCAGTCCCATCGATTGACGGGGTATCTCGCGACGCTTTGCCGCGTTCCGCTGACAGACTCTTCATGTAAGAGCGTAATCCACTCGATTGATAGTGTGCATCCATCCAGTATTTGGCCGTATACTCCTACGTTTTCGACGCCCGCCAAGCGAGGCCACTTTGGACAAGATCCTGATTCGTGGGGCCCGAACCCACAACCTGAAGAACATCGACCTGACCCTGCCACGGGACAAACTGATCGTCATCACCGGCCTGTCCGGGTCCGGCAAATCGTCACTGGCGTTTGACACGCTGTATGCCGAAGGTCAGCGCCGTTACGTCGAGTCGCTGTCGGCCTATGCCCGGCAGTTTCTGTCGATGATGGAAAAACCCGACGTCGACACCATCGAAGGCCTGTCGCCCGCCATTTCCATCGAACAGAAGTCCACCTCGCACAACCCGCGCTCGACGGTCGGCACCATCACCGAGATCTACGACTACCTGCGCCTGCTTTACGCTCGCGTCGGTATTCCGCGCTGCCCGGACCACGATATTCCACTGGAAGCGCAAACCGTCAGCCAGATGGTCGACCTGGTCCTCGCCCAGCCGGAAGGCAGCAAGCTGATGCTGCTGGCCCCGGTGATCCGCGAGCGTAAAGGCGAACACCTGTCGGTCTTCGAAGAGCTGCGCGCCCAGGGCTTCGTGCGTGCACGGATCAACGGCAAGCTGCATGAGCTGGACGAAGCACCCAAGCTCGACAAGCAGAAAAAGCACACGATCGATGTCGTGGTCGACCGCTTCAAGGTCCGCGCCGATCTGCAGCAGCGCCTGGCCGAGTCTTTCGAAACCGCGCTGAAACTGGCGGACGGTATCGCGCTGGTTGCGCCGATGGACGACGAGCCGGGCGAAGAGATGATCTTCTCCGCCCGCTTCGCCTGCCCGATCTGTGGCCACGCCATCAGCGAGCTGGAACCCAAGCTGTTCTCCTTCAACAATCCCGCCGGTGCCTGCCCGACGTGCGACGGTCTGGGGGTGAAGCAATTCTTCGACATCAAGCGACTGGTCAATGGTGAACTGACCCTGGCCGAGGGCGCGATTCGCGGCTGGGACCGGCGCAACGTCTATTACTTCCAGATGCTTGGCTCACTGGCGTCGCACTACAAATTCAGTCTGGAGAAGCCCTTCAACGAGTTGTCGGCCGAGCAGCAAAAACTGCTCCTGCAGGGCAGCGGCTCGCAGAATGTCGACTTCAAGTACCTCAACGACCGGGGCGACATCGTCAAACGCTCGCACCCGTTCGAAGGCATCGTGCCCAATCTGGAGCGACGCTACCGCGAAACCGAATCGGCCTCTGTACGTGAGGAACTGGCGAAGTTCCTCAGTACCCAGCCCTGCCCGGATTGCCGTGGCACCCGTCTGCGGCGCGAGGCGCGGCATGTCTGGGTGGGTGAGAAGAACCTGCCGGCAGTGACCAACCTGCCGATTGGCGATGCCTGCGACTACTTCGGCGTATTGAAGATGACCGGTCGTCGCGGCGAAATCGCCGACAAGATCCTCAAGGAAATCCGTGAACGCCTGCAGTTCCTGGTCAACGTCGGCCTCGACTACCTGTCCCTGGACCGCAGTGCCGACACCCTGTCAGGTGGTGAAGCGCAGCGAATCCGCCTGGCCAGCCAGATCGGTGCCGGTCTGGTCGGGGTGTTGTACATCCTCGATGAACCGTCCATCGGCCTGCACCAGCGCGACAACGATCGGCTGCTGGGCACGCTTAAACACCTGCGCGACATCGGCAACACGGTGATCGTGGTCGAGCACGATGAAGACGCGATCCGCCTGGCGGACTATGTGGTGGATATCGGCCCGGGCGCTGGCGTACACGGCGGCAGCATTGTCGCCGAAGGCACCCCGGCCGAGGTCATGGCTCACCCCGATTCTTTGACTGGCAAGTACCTGTCCGGCCGGGTGAAAATCGAAGTGCCGGCCAAACGCACGCCGCGCAACAAGAAGCTGTCGCTGTCCCTGAAGGGAGCACGTGGCAACAACCTGCGCAACGTCGATCTGGATATCCCGATTGGACTGCTGACCTGTGTGACCGGAGTCTCCGGGTCCGGCAAGTCGACGCTGATCAACAACACGCTGTTTCCGCTAAGCGCCACCGCCCTCAACGGGGCCACGACGCTTGAAGCAGCCGCGCACGACAGCATCAAGGGCCTTGAGCACCTGGACAAGGTCGTCGACATCGACCAGAGCCCCATCGGCCGTACCCCGCGCTCCAACCCGGCGACCTATACCGGTTTGTTCACGCCGATTCGCGAGCTGTTCGCCGGTGTGCCGGAGTCCCGTTCGCGCGGCTACGGCCCTGGGCGTTTCTCATTCAACGTGAAGGGCGGACGCTGCGAGGCCTGCCAGGGCGACGGCCTGATCAAGGTCGAAATGCATTTCCTGCCGGACATCTACGTTCCATGCGATGTCTGCAAGAGCAAGCGCTACAACCGCGAAACCCTGGAGATCAAGTACAAGGGCAAGAGCATCCACGAAACCCTCGAAATGACCATCGAGGAAGCCCGGGAGTTCTTCGATGCGGTTCCGGCGCTGGCGCGCAAGCTGCAGACGTTGATGGACGTCGGCCTGTCGTACATCAAGCTGGGGCAATCGGCGACCACACTTTCGGGGGGTGAAGCACAGCGTGTGAAACTGTCCCGCGAGTTGTCCAAGCGCGACACCGGCAAGACCCTGTACATCCTCGATGAGCCGACCACCGGTCTGCACTTCGCGGACATCCAGCAACTGCTCGACGTGTTGCATCGCTTGCGTGACCACGGCAACACCGTCGTGGTAATCGAGCACAACCTGGACGTGATCAAGACCGCCGACTGGCTGGTGGACCTGGGGCCGGAAGGCGGCTCCAAGGGCGGCCAGATCATTGCCGTGGGCACACCGGAAGAGGTCGCCGAGATGAAGCAATCTCATACCGGCTTCTATCTCAAGCCTTTGCTCGAGCGCGACAGGGCCTGAATCCGGCCCATGAAAAAGCCCCTGTCACGTTATCGGTGACAGGGGCTTTTTTATAACCGCTGCAATCAGGCGTGGGATTGCAGGTAGTTCTCGATGCCGATCAACTTGATCAGACCCAACTGCTTCTCGAGCCAGTAGGTGTGGTCTTCCTCGGTGTCATTCAACTGAACACGCAGGATCTCGCGACTGACGTAATCCTTGTGCAACTCGCATAGCTCGATGCCCTTGCAGAGTGCGGCGCGGACCTTGTACTCCAGGCGCAGGTCGGACGCGAGCATGTCAGGAACCGAAGTGCCGACATCGACATCATCGGGACGCATGCGCGGCGTACCTTCCAGCATCAAAATCCGGCGCATCAGCGCATCGGCGTGGCCGGCTTCCTCTTCCATCTCGTGGTTGATTCGTTCGTAGAGCTTGGTGAATCCCCAGTCCTCATACATCCGCGAGTGAACGAAATATTGGTCACGCGCGGCCAGTTCGCCGGTCAGCAACGTGTTGAGGTAATCGATTACGTCTGGGTGGCCTTGCATCGCCCTACATCTCCCTGCTTGAAAGTCTGTAGTTTGAACCAACATGACCGCGAGGTCACTCTCCAGACGCAATAAAAGCGAAGATATTCTGAGAAAAGCAGCTTAAATAACGCAAAAACCGCCCAAATGAGGGCGGTTCTGCTTCTCGTTTAGACTTAGTTAAGCTGTACGCCCAACGCCTTTGCGATTGCTTCTCCGTACGCTGGATCAGCCCTGAAGAAGTGTTGCAGCTGGCGATCGACCACATCACCGGAAACCCCGGCCATCGCACCGGCGATGTTGCTCACCAGCAGGGATTTCTGCTCATCGCTCATCAGGCGGAACAACGCCCCGGCATGACTGTAGTAGTCGGTGTCCTCACGATGATCGTAACGATCGGCCACGCAGCTCAGCTTGAGCGCTGGCTCTGCGTAGCGAGGCGCTTGCTTAGGCGACTCCACATAGCTGTTTGGCTCGTAGTTCGGTGCAGCGCCGCCATTGCTGCCAAACGCCATGGAGCCGTCGCGCTGATAGCTGTTGACCGGACTGCGAGGCGCATTCACCGGCAGTTGCTGGTGGTTGGTGCCCACACGGTAGCGATGCGCATCGGCGTAAGCGAACACGCGCCCCTGCAGCATGCGATCCGGTGACAGGCCGACACCCGGTACCATATTGCTCGGGCCGAAGGCGGCCTGCTCCACTTCAGCGAAGTAGTTCAGCGGATTACGGTTGAGCTCGAGTTCGCCCACTTCGATCAGCGGGAACTCTTTCTGCGACCAGGTCTTGGTCACATCGAACGGGTTCTCATAGTGCGCCTCAGCCTGGGCCTCGGTCATGAGCTGGATGCAGACGCTCCATTTCGGGAAATCGCCGCGCTCGATGGCCTCGAACAGGTCACGCTGGGCGTAGTCCGGATCGGTACCCGCCAGGCGCGCAGCTTCTGCCGGTGCCAGGTTCTTGATGCCCTGCTTGGTCTTGTAGTGCCACTTCACCCAATGACGCTCACCGCTAGCGCTGATCAGGCTGTAGGTGTGGCTGCCGAAGCCGTGCATATGACGGTAACCATCAGGGATGCCACGGTCCGAAAACAGAATGGTGACCTGGTGCAATGCCTCGGGCGAGTGCGACCAGAAATCCCACATCGCTTGAGCGCTTTTCAGATTACTTTGGGGCAGACGCTTCTGGGTGTGGATAAAGTCCGGGAACTTGAGCGGATCACGGATGAAGAAAACCGGCGTGTTGTTGCCAACGATGTCCCAGTTGCCTTCTTCGGTGTAGAACTTCAGGGCGAAACCACGTGGATCGCGCTCGGTGTCGGCCGAGCCACGCTCACCGCCTACCGTGGAAAAACGCAGGAATGTCGGGGTTTGCTTGCCGACCGATTCGAACAATTTGGCGCTGGTGTACTGGGTGATGTCGCGTGTCACGGTAAACGTACCGTAGGCACCCGAACCTTTGGCGTGTACCCGGCGCTCCGGAATGTTTTCCCGGTTGAAATGGGCGAGCTTCTCCAGCAGGTGGAAGTCATCGAGGAGCAGTGGACCGCGAGGGCCGGCGGAGCGGGAATTCTGGTTGTCAGCGACAGGAGCGCCACTGGCGGTAGTGAGTATTTTATTTTGGCTCATGCGATCTCTTCCTCTTCAGTCTCGAACTGCCGGCTAATCGGCTGAGAAGGAGTATTGATCAGAAATGTTACACCTACAAATTCATTACGCCATGTGAGTCGATAGAAAATAACTAACTCCAAGAGGCGGCAAACTTTTCGATCGCCCACAAAAAACCGGGCACGAGGCCCGGTTCCTTGTTTCAGACTGACGTCTTACTCAGCGGATACAGCTTCACCGCCGACAGCACGATCAACCAACTCGACGTACGCCATAGGCGCGTTGTCGCCAGCGCGGAAACCGCACTTGAGGATGCGCAGGTAGCCACCCTCACGGGTAGCGTAACGCTTGCCCAGGTCGTTGAAGAGCTTACCAACGATAGCTTTCGAACGAGTACGGTCGAAAGCCAGACGGCGGTTAGCAACGCTGTCAATCTTGGCCAAAGTGATCAGCGGCTCGGCAACGCGGCGCAGTTCTTTGGCTTTTGGCAGTGTAGTTTTGATCAGCTCGTGCTCGAACAGCGACACCGCCATGTTTTGGAACATGGCCTTGCGGTGCGAGCTGGTGCGGCTCAGGTGACGACCACTTTTACGATGACGCATGGTTCATTCCTTACCAAACACAACGTTCGGTGATTACGACGATCAGGCAGTCGCCTTGTCGTCCTTCTTAAGACTTGCAGGCGGCCAGTTGTCGAGGCGCATGCCGAGGGACAGACCGCGGGAGGCCAGAACGTCCTTGATTTCAGTCAAGGATTTCTTGCCCAGGTTCGGAGTCTTCAACAGCTCTACTTCGGTACGCTGAATCAGGTCACCGATGTAGTAGATGTTTTCCGCCTTAAGGCAGTTGGCCGAACGTACAGTCAGTTCCAGATCGTCAACCGGGCGAAGCAGGATCGGATCGATCTCGTCTTCCTGCTCGACAACCACAGGCTCACTGTCACCTTTGAGGTCGACGAACGCAGCCAACTGCTGTTGCAGAATGGTTGCAGCACGGCGGATAGCCTCTTCAGGATCCAGGGTACCGTTGGTTTCCAGATCAATAACCAGCTTGTCCAGGTTGGTACGCTGCTCGACACGGGCGTTTTCCACCACGTATGCGATACGGCGAACCGGGCTGAACGAAGAGTCGAGCTGCAAGCGACCAATGCTGCGGCTTTCGTCTTCATCGCTCTGACGCGAGTCTGCCGGTTCATAACCACGACCACGAGCTACGGTGAGCTTCATGTTCAGGGCGCCGTTAGACGCCAGGTTAGCGATTACGTGATCGGGGTTAACGATCTCGACATCATGATCCAGCTGAATATCGGCAGCGGTAACCACCCCCGAACCCTTCTTCGACAAGGTCAGCGTAACTTCGTCACGACCGTGCAGCTTGATAGCCAGACCTTTAAGGTTCAACAGGATTTCAATTACGTCTTCCTGTACGCCTTCGATGGCGCTGTACTCATGGAGTACACCGTCAATCTCGGCCTCGACTACTGCACAGCCGGGCATTGAGGACAACAGGATGCGGCGCAGCGCGTTGCCCAGGGTGTGGCCGAAACCACGCTCGAGAGGCTCGAGAGTGATCTTGGCGCGGGTTGGACTGACAACCTGCACATCGATATGGCGTGGTGTCAGGAACTCATTTACCGAAATCTGCATGGATGCACCTATTTTCTAGCCCTTACTTGGAGTAGAGCTCGACAATCAGGCTTTCGTTGATGTCGGCGGACAGATCACTGCGAGCTGGAACGTTCTTGAAAACGCCCGACTTCTTCTCAGTGTCTACTTCTACCCATTCTACGCGGCCACGTTGGGCACACAGATCGAGAGCTTGGACAATGCGAAGTTGGTTTTTTGCCTTCTCGCGAACAGCGACCACGTCACCAGCACGAACCTGGTAGGACGGAACGTTAACGGTTTTGCCGTTTACGCTGATCGACTTGTGCGATACCAGCTGACGGGATTCGGCACGAGTCGAACCAAAGCCCATACGGTATACAACGTTGTCCAGACGGCATTCGAGCAGTTGCAACAGGTTTTCGCCAGTTGCGCCTTTCTTGCCAGCAGCTTCTTTGTAGTAGCCGCTGAATTGACGCTCGAGAACGCCGTAGATACGACGGACCTTCTGCTTTTCACGCAGTTGGGTGCCGTAGTCGGACTGGCGACCGCGGCGTTGGCCGTGGATACCAGGTGCTGCTTCAATGTTGCACTTCGATTCGATCGCGCGCACGCCGCTCTTCAGGAAGAGATCGGTGCCTTCGCGACGAGCGAGTTTGCATTTTGGACCAATGTAACGAGCCATTCTTTACAATCTCCTGGATTACACGCGGCGCTTCTTCGGCGGACGGCACCCGTTGTGCGGGATTGGCGTCACGTCGGTGATGCTGGCGATCTTGTAGCCACAGCCGTTCAAAGCACGAACTGCAGATTCACGACCTGGGCCTGGACCTTTGACGTTAACGTCGAGGTTTTTCAGACCGTATTCCAGCGCAGCTTGACCAGCACGCTCAGCAGCTACTTGAGCAGCGAACGGGGTGGACTTGCGGGAACCGCGGAAACCCGAACCACCGGAGGTAGCCCAGGAAAGAGCGTTACCTTGACGGTCGGTGATGGTCACGATTGTGTTGTTAAAAGAAGCATGGATGTGGGCGATGCCATCAACCACTGTCTTTTTAACTTTTTTACGAGGACGAGCAGCAGGTTTTGCCATGATTAAATTCCTGTCGATTCGCTGGGGCGATTACTTGCGGATCGGCTTACGCGGACCTTTACGGGTACGCGCGTTGGTCTTGGTACGCTGACCGCGTACTGGCAGACCACGACGATGACGCAGACCGCGATAGCAACCGAGGTCCATCAAGCGCTTGATTTTCATGTTGATTTCGCGACGCAGGTCACCTTCAGTGGTGAACTTCGCCACTTCGCCACGCAGCTGTTCAATCTGCTCGTCGCTCAGATCCTTGATCTTTGCGGCTGGGTTTACCCCAGTCTCTGCACAGATCTTCTGTGCAGTTGTGCGACCAACACCATAGATGTAGGTCAGCGAGATAACAGTATGCTTGTTATCTGGAATGTTAACGCCTGCAATACGGGCCATTCAGTGGGACTCCAATTGACAGCTACCTACGCCCCGGAAGCCAAGAAATAGGGCGCGAGATAATATCGCTGTAATAACAAATAATCAACCCGGTAGCGCACTAGCTACCGGGCTTGAAGCACAATCACACTCAGCCTTGGCGCTGTTTGTGACGCGGTTCCGCGCTGCAAATTACTCGAACAACACCTTCGCGGCGAATAATCTTGCAGTTACGGCACAGCTTTTTCACCGATGCACGAACTTTCATCACCAACTCCTCGAACCTTATGGGTACTCAGCGCAACATGCCGCTGCCGTAACCCTTCAGGTTGGCTTTCTTCATCAGGGATTCGTACTGGTGCGAAACGAGGTGCGATTGTACTTGGGACATGAAGTCCATCACAACCACGACGACGATCAGCAACGAGGTCCCGCCAAGGTAGAACGGTACGTTTGCCGCAACCACCAGGAACTGGGGCAGCAGGCACACGGCCGTCATGTATAGAGCACCGAACATGGTCAAGCGGGTCAAAACGCCATCAATGTAGCGCGCAGACTGCTCACCTGGACGGATGCCCGGAATAAAGGCACCGGACTTCTTCAGGTTTTCCGCTACGTCTTTCGGATTGAACATCAACGCCGTATAGAAGAAGCAGAAGAAAATAATCCCTGCACTAAACAGCAGAATATTCAATGGCTGACCAGGAGCGATCGACTGCGAGATGTCCTGCAACCAGCCCATACCTTCGGACTGACCAAACCAGGCACCCAACGAAGCCGGGAACAGCAAAATGCTGCTCGCGAAAATGGCCGGGATAACACCGGCCATGTTCACCTTCAGCGGCAAGTGGCTTGTCTGCGCAGCGAAAACCTTACGGCCCTGCTGACGCTTGGCGTAGTGAACAGCAATACGACGCTGACCACGCTCAATGAACACCACGAAACCGATAATCGCTACTGCCAGCAAACCGATGGCAACCAGGGCGAAAATGTTGATATCACCCTGCCGCGCAGACTCGAAAGACTGCCCGATCGCTCTCGGAAGACCGGCAACGATACCCGAAAAGATCAACATCGAGATACCGTTGCCAACACCACGCTCAGTAATCTGCTCACCCAGCCACATCATGAACATCGCGCCAGCCACAAACGTGGATACCGCAACGAAATGGAAGCCAAAGTCACCAGTGAACGCAACGCCCTGCCCTGCCAGACCAATGGACATGCCAATAGCCTGAACGAGAGCGAGAACGACAGTGCCGTAGCGGGTGTACTGGCTGATCTTGCGACGGCCAGCTTCACCTTCCTTCTTCAACTGTTCCAGCTGCGGGCTGACGGCGGTCATCAGCTGCATGATGATCGATGCCGAAATGTACGGCATGATCCCCAGTGCAAAGATACTCATCCGCTCCAGCGCGCCGCCGGAAAACATGTTGAACAAGCTAAGAATGGTCCCCTCATTCTGTCGAAACAGGTCCGCGAGTCGGTCCGGGTTGATACCTGGAACCGGGATGTGTGCGCCTATTCGGTAGACGATAATCGCCAGGAACAGAAAACGCAGACGAGCCCAGAGTTCAGACATACCGCCTTTGCCGAGCGCAGAGAGAGCACCTTGCTTAGCCATTTATTCCTCGAACTTGCCGCCAGCTGCTTCGATAGCCGCACGCGCACCTTTGGTGGCGCCGATTCCCTTTCCGATGGTTACAGCGCGAGTCACTTCACCGGACAGCATGATTTTCACGCGCTGTACGTTGACGTTGATCACGTTGGCATCTTTCAAGGACTGCACGGTGACGATGTCGCCTTCCACTTTAGCCAGCTCGGACAGACGCACTTCTGCGCGGTCCATGGCTTTCAGGGAAACGAAACCGAATTTCGGCAGGCGACGATGCAGCGGCTGTTGACCGCCTTCAAAGCCTGGAGCAATGGTGCCACCGGAGCGGGAGGTCTGACCTTTGTGGCCACGGCCACCGGTTTTACCCAAACCACTACCGATACCACGGCCCGGACGATGCTTTTCGCGACGGGAACCCGGCGCTGGACTCAGATCATTGAGTTTCATCGATTAACCCTCGACACGCAGCATGTAGTAAGCCTTGTTGATCATCCCGCGATTCTCGGGAGTATCCTGGACTTCTACAGTGTGACCGATGCGACGCAGACCCAGACCCTTAACGCACAGTTTGTGGTTAGGGATACGGCCGGTCATGCTTTTGATCAGCGTTACTTTTACGGTAGCCATGATCAGAAGATCTCCTTGACGCTTTTGCCACGCTTGGCGGCAATGGATTCAGGAGATTGCATAGCCTTCAAACCCTTGAAAGTGGCGTGAACCACGTTTACCGGGTTAGTCGAGCCGTAGCACTTGGCCAGAACGTTCTGAACGCCAGCAACCTCGAGAACGGCACGCATAGCGCCGCCAGCGATGATACCGGTACCTTCAGAAGCAGGCTGCATGTAGACCTTCGAAGCGCCGTGAGCGGACTTCGTCGAGTACTGCAGGGTAGTGCCGTTCAGATCAACCTGGATCATGTTGCGGCGAGCAGCTTCCATTGCCTTCTGGATCGCAGCAGGCACTTCACGCGACTTGCCACGGCCGAAGCCAACACGCCCTTTACCATCACCCACCACGGTCAACGCGGTGAAAGTGAAGATACGGCCGCCTTTAACGGTTTTGGCTACGCGGTTAACTTGAACCAGCTTCTCGATGTAGCCTTCGTCGCGCTTTTGGTCGTTATTTGACATAACTTAGAACTCCAGCCCAGCTTCACGAGCAGCATCAGCCAGCGCCTTGACGCGGCCGTGGTACTTGAAGCCAGAGCGGTCGAAAGCCACCTGCGAGACGCCAGCGGCTTTTGCACGCGTAGCGACCAGCTGGCCAACCTTAGTGGCCGCGTCGATGTTGCCAGTGGCACCATCACGCAGTTCTTTGTCCAAAGTCGAGGCACTTGCCAGGACTTTGTTGCCGTCGGCCGAAATGACCTGGGCGTAGATGTGCTGCGACGAGCGGAACACGCAGAGACGCACGACTTCGAGTTCGTGCATTTTCAGGCGTGCTTTGCGAGCGCGACGCAGTCGAGTAACTTTTTTGTCGGTCATTTGCTATGCCCTACTTCTTCTTGGCTTCTTTACGACGGACGACTTCGTCCGCGTAGCGCACACCTTTGCCTTTGTACGGCTCTGGTGGACGGAAGTCGCGGATCTCGGCGGCCACTTGACCTACCAGCTGCTTATCGATGCCCTTGATCAGGATATCGGTCTGGCTAGGAGTCTCAGCGGTGATGCCTTCCGGCAGTTCATAATCCACTGGGTGCGAGAAGCCAAGAGCCAGGTTCAGCACTGTGCCTTTTGCTTGCGCTTTGTAACCAACACCGACCAGCTGGAGCTTGCGCTCGAAGCCTTGGCTTACGCCCTGGACCATGTTGTTTACCAACGCACGAGTGGTACCGGCCATTGCGCGAGTTTGTTGATCGCCATTGCGAGCAGCGAAACGCAGCTCACCAGCTTCTTCAACGATCTCAACGGACGAATGGACGTTCAGTTCGAGAGTGCCCTTGGCACCCTTCACCGAAAGCTGTTGGCCTGCGAATTTGACTTCGACACCGGCTGGCAGCTTAACGGGGTTCTTAGCGACGCGAGACATGCTTATCCCCCCTTAGAACACAGTGCAAAGAACTTCGCCGCCGACACCGGCAGCGCGCGCAGCACGATCAGTCATCACACCCTTGTTGGTGGAGACGATAGACACACCGAGACCGCCACGAACTTTTGGCAGATCATCGACGGACTTGTACTGACGCAGGCCTGGACGGCTAACGCGCTTCACTTCCTCGATGACCGGACGGCCTTCGAAGTACTTCAGCTCGATGGACAGCAGTGGCTTGATTTCGCTGCTGATCTGATAACCCGCAATGTAACCTTCGTCCTTCAGGACTTTGGCAACAGCTACCTTCAAAGTAGAAGATGGCATGCTTACGACGGACTTTTCAGCCATCTGGGCATTACGGATTCGAGTTAGCATGTCCGCTAACGGGTCCTGCATACTCATGGGCTAGATGCTCCTAATACACAAAAAATTAGCCTTGCGGCTACTACGTGTCGCCGAATACAACCGCGCAAAAAAAGCACGGGCTCAGGCGAGCCGGGTATTCTAGACACACCCCACAAATGAATCAAGCCCCAAAAGGGGCTTGATTCAAGTTCAAGGTCACCAGTGGTCAGGATCTTGCAATCCCGACCACCCTGACATTGACAGTGCTTACCAGCTGGCTTTAACCAGACCTGGCACGTCACCACGCATTGCCGCTTCACGCAGCTTGTTACGGCCGAGGCCGAACTTGCGGTAAACGCCGTGCGGACGACCAGTCAGGCGGCAACGGTTACGCATGCGCGAAGCGCTCGCGTCACGTGGTTGCTTCTGCAGAGCTACGGTAGCTTCCCAACGTGCTTCTGGACTTGCGTTCAGATCGACGATGATAGCTTTCAGCGCTGCACGCTTGGTGGCGTACTTGGCAACGGTGAGCTGACGCTTCAGCTCACGGTTTTTCATGCTCTTCTTGGCCATTTTCCTACTCCAATCAGTTGCGGAACGGGAATTTGAAAGCACGCAGCAGAGCGCGGCCTTCGTCATCGTTCTTGGCAGTGGTGGTCAGGGTAATGTCCAGACCGCGGAGAGCATCGATCTTGTCGTAGTCGATCTCCGGGAAAATGATCTGCTCTTTCACACCCATGCTGTAGTTACCACGACCATCGAAGGACTTGGCATTCAGGCCGCGGAAGTCGCGAACCCGAGGCAGGGAGATCGACAGCAGACGATCCAGGAACTCGTACATACGCTCACGGCGCAGGGTCACTTTGACGCCGATCGGCCATCCTTCACGGACTTTAAAGCCAGCGATGGATTTACGAGCGTAGGTCACAACGACTTTCTGGCCGGTGATCTTTTCCAGGTCAGCAACAGCGTGTTCGATGACTTTTTTGTCGCCGATCGCTTCGCCCAGACCCATGTTCAGGGTGATCTTGGTAACGCGCGGAACTTCCATCACGTTCGAAAGCTTAAGTTCTTCCTTAAGTTTCGGAGCGATTTCCTTCCGGTAAAGCTCTTTTAGTCGTGCCATGGTCTTCTACCTAGCAGTGTTCAAGCATCAACCGCTTTTTGGGTCGACTTGAAGACACGAATTTTCTTACCGTCTTCTACTTTGAAACCAACGCGGTCAGCCTTGTTGGTTTCGCCGTTGAAGATGGCGACGTTGGAAGCGTGCAGTGGCGCTTCTTTCTCGACGATACCGCCTTGTACGCCCGACATCGGGTTAGGCTTGGTATGGCGCTTGACCAGGTTCAGACCACCAACAACCAGACGGTTGTCAGCAAGAACCTTCAGCACCTTACCGCGCTTACCTTTGTCTTTGCCGGCGATCACGATGATCTCGTCGTCACGACGAATCTTTTGCATGTCGGATCTCCTTACAGCACTTCTGGGGCGAGCGAGACGATCTTCATGAACTTCTCAGTACGAAGTTCACGGGTCACTGGCCCAAAGATACGGGTGCCGATCGGCTCTTGCTTGTTGTTCAACAGAACAGCAGCGTTGCCATCAAAGCGGATAATGGAGCCATCGGCACGACGTACGCCGTGACGAGTGCGGACTACAACAGCAGTCATCACTTGGCCTTTTTTCACTTTACCGCGAGGAATTGCTTCCTTGACGGTAACCTTGATGATGTCACCGATACCAGCGTAACGACGATGGGAGCCACCCAGCACCTTGATGCACATAACACGGCGAGCGCCGCTGTTATCGGCCACATCGAGCATGGATTGAGTCTGAATCATATAATTTCTCCGACCCCTAGTCCTTAGACTTCCACAGCGCGTTCGAGAACATCAACCAGCGCCCAAGACTTGGTCTTGGCCAAAGGACGAGTTTCACGAATAGTGACTTTGTCGCCGATGTGGCACTGATTGGTTTCGTCGTGCGCGTGCAGCTTAGTCGAACGCTTAACGTATTTACCGTAGATCGGGTGCTTGACGCGACGCTCGATCAGAACGGTGATGGTTTTGTCCATCTTGTCGCTGACAACACGGCCAGTCAGCGTACGGACAGTCTTTTCGGCTTCAGCCATGATCACTTACCTGCCTGCTGGTTGAGCACAGTCTTCACGCGAGCGATGTCACGCTTAACTTGCGAGAGCAGATGAGACTGCCCCAACTGGCCAGTTGCTTTCTGCATGCGCAGATTGAACTGGTCGCGCAGCAAGCCGAGCAGTTGCTCGTTCAGCTGCTGTGCGGATTTTTCACGAAGTTCATTCGCTTTCATCACATCACCGTCCGTTTAACAAAGGAGGTGGCGAGCGGCAGCTTTGCAGCAGCCAGGGCGAAAGCCTCACGCGCCAGCTCTTCAGAAACACCCTCGATTTCATACAGGACTTTGCCTGGCTGAATCTGGGCAACCCAGTATTCGACGTTACCCTTACCTTTACCCATCCGAACTTCGAGTGGCTTCTTGGAAATAGGCTTGTCCGGGAATACACGGATCCAGATCTTGCCGCCACGTTTTACGTGACGGGTCAGAGCACGACGCGCTGATTCGATCTGACGAGCGGTGAGACGACCACGAGCAACAGACTTCAGCGCGAACTCGCCGAAGCTGACTTTGCTACCGCGCAGTGCCAGACCACGGTTGTGGCCGGTCATCTGCTTGCGGAACTTCGTACGCTTTGGTTGCAACATTTGGCGTACCCCTTACTTAGCAGCTTTTTTACGAGGCGCTGGTGCTTGTGGTTTCAGTTCTTCTTGGCGACCACCAATTACTTCGCCTTTGAAGATCCAAACCTTTACACCGATCACACCGTAAGTGGTGTGAGCTTCGTAGTTGGCATAGTCGATGTCGGCACGCAGGGTGTGCAGTGGCACACGACCTTCGCGATACCATTCAGTACGTGCGATTTCAGCACCGCCGAGACGACCGCTCACTTGGATTTTGATGCCTTTGGCACCAATGCGCATGGCGTTCTGTACTGCGCGCTTCATAGCGCGACGGAACATGACGCGACGCTCCAGCTGCTGAGCTACGCTCTGCGCAACCAGCATACCGTCGAGCTCCGGCTTGCGGATCTCTTCGATATTGATGTGCACAGGCACACCCATTTGCTTGGTCAGGTCCTGACGCAGCTTCTCAACATCTTCACCTTTCTTCCCGATAACGATACCTGGACGAGCGGTGTGGATGGTGATGCGTGCAGTTTGAGCCGGACGATGGATATCGATACGGCTTACGGACGCGCTTTTTAGTTTGTCTTGGAGATACTCACGCACATTCAGATCTGCGAGCAAATAGTCCGCATAAGTCCGACCGTCTGCGTACCAGACGGAGGTGTGCTCCTTGACGATTCCCAGGCGAATGCCAATGGGATGTACTTTCTGACCCATCTCTTCGACTCCGTTACTTGTCAGCAACCTTGACAGTGATATGGCAAGACCGCTTGACGATGCGATCAGCACGGCCTTTGGCACGTGGCATGATGCGCTTCAGCGAACGCCCTTCGTTGACGAAAACGGTGCTGACCTTCAGGTCATCAACGTCTGCGCCTTCGTTATGCTCGGCGTTGGCTACGGCCGACTCCAGCACTTTTTTCATGATCTCGGCGGCTTTCTTACTGCTGAAAGCCAACAGGTTGAGCGCTTCGCCCACCTTCTTCCCGCGGATCTGGTCGGCGACCAAGCGGGCTTTCTGGGCGGAGATTCGAGCGCCCGACAACTTAGCGGCTACTTCCATTTCCTAACCCCTTAACGCTTGGCTTTCTTGTCAGCCACGTGCCCGCGATAGTTACGGGTACCGGCGAACTCGCCCAGTTTGTGGCCGACCATGTCTTCGTTCACGAGAACTGGGACGTGCTGACGACCGTTGTGTACTGCGATGGTCAAACCGACCATTTGTGGCAGGATCATCGAACGACGCGACCAGGTTTTCACCGGTTTGCGATCATTCTTTTCCGCCGCCACTTCGATCTTCTTCAGTAGGTGAAGATCGATAAAAGGACCTTTTTTCAGAGAACGTGGCACTGTCGTATCCCTCTATTTACTTGCGACGACGGACGATCATTTTGTCGGTACGCTTATTACCACGAGTCTTCGCGCCCTTAGTCGGGAAGCCCCATGGCGATACCGGATGACGACCACCAGAGGTACGACCTTCACCACCACCATGTGGGTGGTCAACCGGGTTCATGGCAACACCACGAACGGTTGGGCGAACGCCACGCCAGCGTTTGGCACCAGCTTTACCCAGCGAACGCAGGCTGTGCTCGGAGTTCGAGACTTCGCCCAGGGTCGCACGGCATTCAGCCAGCACTTTACGCATCTCACCAGAACGCAGACGCAGGGTCACGTAGACACCTTCACGAGCGATCAGCTGAGCCGAAGCACCAGCGGAACGAGCGATCTGAGCGCCTTTACCTGGCTTCAATTCGATGCCGTGTACGGTGCTACCAACTGGAATGTTGCGCAGTTGCAGAGCGTTGCCCGGCTTGATCGGTGCCAGAGCACCTGCGATCAGCTGGTCGCCAGCGCTCACGCCTTTAGGGGCGATGATGTAGCGACGCTCGCCATCTGCGTACAGCAGCAGAGCGATGTGAGCAGTACGGTTTGGATCGTATTCGATACGCTCGACAGTGGCAGCGATGCCATCTTTGTCGTTGCGACGGAAGTCAACCAAACGATAGTGCTGCTTATGACCACCACCAACGTGACGAGTGGTAATACGGCCATTGTTGTTACGACCACCAGACTTCGACTTTTTCTCGAGCAGCGGTGCGTGAGGAGCGCCTTTATGCAGCTCCTGGTTGACCACCTTGACCACAAAACGGCGGCCAGGGGAAGTCGGTTTGCATTTAACGATTGCCATGATGCACCCCTTCCTTACTCAGCACTGCTGCTGAAATCGAGATCTTGGCCTGGCTGAAGGGAGATAACTGCCTTCTTCCAGTCATTACGCTTGCCCAGACCGCGAGCAGTGCGCTTGCTCTTACCCAGAACATTCAGGGTAGTAACACGCTCTACTTTCACGCTGAACAGGCTTTCGACGGCCTTCTTGATTTCCAGCTTGGTTGCGTCAGTAGCAACCTTGAAAACGAACTGGCCTTTCTTGTCTGCCAGAACCGTAGCCTTCTCGGAAACGTGCGGGCCAAGCAGAACTTTAAATACGCGTTCCTGGTTCATCCCAGCAGCTCCTCGAATTTCTTCACGGCCGACACGGTGATCAACACCTTGTCGTATGCGATCAGACTAACTGGATCGGAACCTTGCACGTCACGTACATCAACGTGTGGCAGGTTACGAGCAGCCAGGTACAGGTTCTGATCAACAGCGTCCGACACGATCAGAACGTCGGTCAGGCTCATGTTGTTCAGTTTGCCCAGCAGGTCTTTGGTTTTCGGGGTTTCAACAGCGAAATCCTGAACCACAACCAGACGATCAGTACGCACCAGCTCAGCAAGGATGGAACGCATTGCTGCGCGATACATCTTCTTGTTCAGCTTCTGAGAGTGATCCTGAGGGCGAGCTGCGAAAGTGGTACCGCCGCCACGCCAGATTGGGCTACGGATAGTACCGGCACGAGCACGGCCAGTACCTTTCTGACGCCATGGGCGCTTGCCGCCACCGGAAACGTCGGAACGGGTCTTTTGCTGCTTGCTACCCTGACGGCCGCCAGCCATGTAGGCCACGACTGCTTGGTGAACCAGCGTCTCGTTGAATTCGCCGCCAAATGTCAGTTCGGAAACTTCGATCGCTTGAGCGTCATTTACATTTAATTGCATGTCAGCTTCCCCTTAACCGCGAGCCTTGGCTGCTGGACGTACAACCACGTTGCCGCCAGTAGCGCCAGGAACAGCGCCCTTGACCAACAACAGATTGCGTTCAGCGTCCACGCGCACTACTTCGAGGGACTGCACGGTCACGCGCTCAGCGCCCATATGACCGGACATTTTTTTGCCCTTGAATACACGACCAGGAGTCTGGCACTGGCCGATAGAGCCTGGAACGCGGTGGGATACGGAGTTACCGTGGGTGTTATCTTGCCCGCGGAAGTTCCAACGCTTGATCGTACCCTGAAAGCCTTTACCCTTGGACTGACCGGTTACATCAACCAGTTGACCAGCGGCGAAGATTTCAGCTTTGATCAGATCGCCGGCCTGGTACTCGCCGTCTTCAAGACGGAACTCCAGAACGGTACGACCAGCGGCAACGTTCGCCTTGGCGAAGTGGCCAGCCTGAGCTGCTGTTACACGCGAAGCGCGACGCTCGCCGACAGTGACTTGCACTGCACGATAGCCATCGGTTTCTTCAGTTTTGAACTGGGTGACGCGATTCGGCTCGATCTCAATGACCGTGACCGGAATGGAGACACCTTCTTCGGTGAAAATACGGGTCATACCGCATTTACGACCGACTACACCAATAGTCATGTTGTAAACCTCATGAGTGTACGGGGCTTTCACCCGCTATGGCCGCCCATTTCAGAGCGTTACACGACTAAGACAGAGTCTTAGCCGAGGCTGATCTGCACTTCCACACCGGCCGCAAGATCAAGCTTCATAAGAGCATCAACGGTTTTATCCGTTGGCTGGACGATGTCCAGAACGCGCTTATGAGTACGGATCTCGTACTGGTCACGCGCGTCTTTGTTGACGTGCGGGGAGACCAGAACGGTGAACCGCTCTTTACGGGTAGGCAGTGGAATAGGACCACGCACTTGAGCACCAGTACGTTTCGCGGTTTCCACGATTTCCTGGGTTGATTGGTCGATCAGGCGATGGTCGAAAGCCTTCAACCTGATACGGATTTGCTGATTTTGCATTGGATTTCAGACTCCGGCTGCTATTCCCACCGGGCGCAATACGCCCGTTAAAAGGAGGCGCAATTCTATAGACGCCCCAGATAGGTGTCAACCCAATAAAAAAGCCCCCGCTAAGCGGGGGCTTTCTCAAAGCATCGAAGCGATCTCGATAAAGAGATTACTCGATGATTTTGGCTACGACGCCAGCGCCGACGGTACGACCGCCTTCACGGATAGCGAAACGCAGACCGTCTTCCATCGCGATGGTTTTGATCAGGGTAACAGTCATTTGAATGTTATCGCCTGGCATTACCATTTCAACGCCTTCTGGCAGCTCGCAGTTACCAGTCACGTCAGTAGTACGGAAGTAGAACTGTGGACGGTAGCCTTTGAAGAACGGAGTGTGACGACCGCCTTCTTCCTTGCTCAGAACGTAAACTTCTGCGGTGAACTTGGTGTGCGGCTTAACCGAACCCGGCTTAACCAGAACCTGACCACGCTCAACGTCGTCACGCTTGGTACCACGCAGCAGAACGCCGCAGTTCTCGCCAGCACGACCTTCGTCGAGCAGCTTGCGGAACATCTCAACACCGGTGCAGGTGGTGGTGGTGGTGTCACGCAGGCCAACGATTTCCAGCGCATCTTGAACGCGAACGATACCGCGCTCGATACGACCAGTCACAACAGTACCGCGACCGGAGATCGAGAATACGTCTTCGATTGGCATCAGGAATGGCTTGTCGATAGCACGCTCTGGCTCTGGGATGTAGCTGTCCAGAGTTTCTACCAGCTTCTTGACAGCGGTAGTGCCCATTTCGTTGTCGTCTTTGCCTTCCAGCGCCATACGAGCGGAACCGATGATGATTGGAGTGTCATCACCTGGGAAGTCGTAAGTGCTCAGCAGGTCGCGCACTTCCATCTCAACCAGTTCCAGCAGCTCAGCGTCGTCTACCAGGTCAGCCTTGTTCAGGAAAACCACGATGTACGGAACGCCTACCTGACGGGACAGCAGGATGTGCTCACGGGTTTGTGGCATCGGACCATCAGCGGCCGAGCAAACCAGGATCGCGCCGTCCATCTGGGCAGCACCGGTGATCATGTTCTTCACGTAGTCAGCGTGACCTGGGCAGTCAACGTGAGCGTAGTGACGAATCTTCGAGTTGTACTCGACGTGCGCGGTGTTGATGGTGATACCACGAGCTTTTTCTTCTGGCGCGCTGTCGATCTTGTCGAATTCAACTACGGCCGAACCGAAAACTTCGGAGCAGACGCGAGTCAGAGCTGCGGTCAGAGTGGTTTTACCGTGGTCAACGTGACCGATGGTGCCAACGTTGACGTGCGGAAGGGAACGATCAAATTTTTCTTTAGCCACGACAATTAACTCCTAGCCTAAAGGGGGCTGAATCAGCCTTGTTTTTTGGTAACGGTTTCGACGATGTGCGACGGAGCCGTATTGTATTTTTTGAATTCCATAGAGTAGCTTGCGCGACCTTGGGACATGGAACGAACGTCGGTTGCGTAACCGAACATCTCACCCAACGGAACCTCGGCGCGAATCACTTTACCGGAAACCGTATCTTCCATACCCAGGATCATGCCGCGACGACGGTTAAGGTCGCCCATCACGTCACCCATATAGTCTTCAGGCGTAACAACCTCTACCGCCATGATCGGCTCAAGCAACTCACCGCCACCTTTCTGGGCCAGTTGCTTGGTCGCCATGGAAGCAGCCACCTTAAACGCCATCTCGTTCGAGTCGACGTCGTGGTAGGAACCATCAAACACGGTAGCCTTCAGGCCGATCAGCGGATAACCGGCAACTACGCCGTTCTTCATCTGCTCTTCGATACCCTTCTGGATAGCCGGGATGTATTCCTTAGGAACCACACCACCCACTACTTCGTTCAAGAATTGCAGACCTTCCTGACCTTCGTCAGCAGGTGCAAAACGAATCCAGCAATGACCGAACTGGCCACGACCGCCGGACTGACGAACGAACTTGCCTTCAATTTCGCAGTTCTTCGTGATGCGCTCACGGTACGAAACTTGAGGCTTACCGATGTTGGCTTCAACGTTGAACTCACGGCGCATCCGGTCAACCAGGATGTCCAGGTGCAACTCACCCATACCAGAGATGATCGTTTGACCGGTCTCTTCATCAGTCTTGACGCGGAAAGACGGGTCTTCCTGAGCAAGCTTGCCCAGAGCGATACCCATTTTTTCCTGATCGTCCTTGGTCTTAGGCTCTACGGCAACCGAGATAACCGGCTCCGGGAAGTCCATGCGAACCAGGATGATTGGCTTGTCAGCGTTGCACAAGGTTTCACCAGTGGTGACGTCCTTCATGCCGATCAGGGCCGCGATGTCACCAGCGCGCACTTCCTTGATCTCTTCACGGGCGTTTGCGTGCATCTGCACCATACGACCCACGCGCTCTTTCTTGCCCTTGACCGAGTTGATCACGCCGTCGCCGGAGGCCAACACGCCCGAGTAAACACGGACGAAGGTCAAGGTACCCACGAATGGGTCGGTAGCGATCTTGAACGCCAGAGCCGAGAACGGCTCGTCGTCGTCTGCGTGACGTTCCATTTGAACTTCCTCGTCATCCGGGTCAGTACCCTTGATGGCAGGAATGTCGGTCGGAGCCGGCAGGTAGTCGATAACGGCGTCGAGAACCAGGGGAACGCCCTTGTTCTTGAAGGAAGAACCGCAAACAGCCAGAACGATCTCACCAGCGATAGTACGCTGACGCAGAGCGGCCTTGATTTCCTCGATGGTGAGCTCTTCGCCCTCGAGGTACTTGTTCATCAGCTCTTCGCTGGCTTCGGCCGCAGCCTCAACCATGTTGTTGCGCCACTCTTCGGCCAGCTCCTGCAACTCGGCAGGGATCGCTTCGCGACGAGGGGTCATGCCTTTGTCAGCATCGTTCCAGTAAACGGCTTCCATGGTCATCAGATCGATCTGACCCTGGAAGTTGTCTTCGGAACCGATAGCCAACTGGATTGGCACTGGAGTGTGACCCAGACGCTGCTTGATCTGCGCGATCACGCGCAGGAAGTTAGCGCCGGCACGGTCCATCTTGTTCACGTAAACGATACGTGGAACGCCGTACTTGTTGGCTTGACGCCATACGGTTTCGGACTGAGGCTCAACACCCGAAGTACCACAGAACACAACGACCGCGCCGTCGAGCACACGCAGGGAACGCTCAACTTCAATGGTGAAGTCAACGTGGCCCGGGGTGTCAATGACGTTGAAGCGGTATTGGTCTTTGTGCTGCTTCGCAGAACCTTGCCAGAAGGCGGTAATAGCAGCAGAAGTAATGGTAATACCACGCTCCTGCTCCTGCACCATCCAGTCCGTGGTCGCGGCGCCGTCATGCACCTCGCCCATTTTGTGGCTTTTGCCGGTGTAAAAAAGGACGCGCTCGGTGGTGGTGGTTTTACCAGCATCCACGTGAGCAACGATACCAATGTTACGGTAGCGATTAATCGGTGTAGTACGAGCCATAAAGCCCTCGCAAAATTAGTGACGCTAAAATTAGAAGCGGTAGTGCGAGAAAGCCTTGTTAGCTTCAGCCATACGGTGCACGTCTTCACGCTTCTTAACTGCAGCACCTTTACCTTCAGCAGCATCCAGCAGTTCGCCAGCCAAACGCAGAGCCATGGACTTCTCGCCGCGCTTGCGGGCGAAGTCTACCAACCAGCGCATTGCCAGAGCGTTACGACGCGAAGGACGAACTTCGACAGGAACCTGGTAAGTAGCACCACCAACGCGGCGCGACTTCACTTCGACCAGCGGAGCGATGGCGTCGAGTGCTTTTTCGAAGAGTTCCAGGGGATCGGAGCCAGCCTTACGAGCTGCAACGGTTTCCAGGGCACCATAAACGATACGCTCGGCAACGGCTTTCTTGCCGCTTTCCATAACGTGGTTCATGAATTTGGCGAGGATTTGGCTTCCGTATTTCGGATCGTCCAGAATCTCACGCTTTGCTGCTACGCGACGTCTTGGCATTGATAAGCCCTCAAACGGTCTTCAGGTTAGTTCGGAACAGATCTCGAGAGATGCGTGCCCGACCTTACTCTTATCGACTCAATAAATTAGAAAACTGCAAAGCAACCGATTACTTCGGACGCTTGGTACCGTACTTCGAACGACCCTGGTTACGACCTTTAACACCGGAAGTATCCAACGAACCGCGAACGGTGTGGTAACGAACACCTGGCAAGTCTTTTACACGACCGCCGCGGATCAGCACCACGCTGTGCTCTTGCAGGTTGTGGCCTTCACCACCGATGTACGAGGAAACCTCGAAACCGTTGGTCAGACGCACACGGCATACTTTACGCAGTGCCGAGTTAGGTTTTTTCGGCGTAGTGGTGTACACACGGGTGCACACGCCACGACGTTGCGGGCAGTTCTGCAGCGCAGGCACGTCGGATTTCTCGACGATACGCTTACGCGGCTGACGTACCAGCTGGTTGATAGTTGCCATCTACTAGCTCCACTGTTGTCTTGCGACGCTATTGTCTTGCAAGAAAAGCAAAATGGCAGGAACGCATTCCCGCCAAATTTAGGGGTACAAGAGTCTAAAGAGGATCTTGCCCCCAGTCAAGGCAAGGCCCCGACCTCCCCGCTTATCCAACCTCGACAAATTGTCGCGATTCGATGAACGGATTGACCAGGGCCCTACGCTCATTTATCGCAGAACTCAGTTACCGCTCGAGTTCAGCGCTTCGGTCAGTGCAGCTTCCACTTCACTGGCGCTTACGCGCAGCGGCTTGTCTGCATCACGGCGACGCTTGCGCTCGCTGTGATAAGCCAGGCCGGTACCTGCCGGGATCAAACGACCCACGACCACGTTTTCTTTCAGGCCACGCAGGTAATCGCGCTTGCCGGTTACCGCCGCCTCGGTCAGTACACGGGTGGTTTCCTGGAAGGAAGCCGCCGAGATGAACGATTCGGTCGACAGCGACGCCTTGGTGATACCCAGCAGAACGCGGGTGAACTTGGCGACAAACTTGTCTTCCGTAGCCAGACGCTCGTTCTCTACCAGTACGTGAGTCAGTTCCATCTGGTCGCCCTTGATGAAACTGGAATCGCCGGACTCGGAGATCTCAACTTTACGCAGCATCTGACGCAGGATGGTCTCGATGTGCTTATCGTTGATCTTCACGCCCTGCAGACGATAAACGTCCTGGATCTCGTTCACGATGTACTTGGCCAGCGCACTCACACCCAGCAGACGCAGGATGTCGTGTGGATCGCTCGGACCGTCGGAGATAACTTCGCCGCGGTTTACCTGTTCGCCTTCGAACACGTTCAGGTGACGCCACTTCGGAATCAGCTCTTCATACGGATCGCTACCGTCGTTCGGAGTGATAACCAGACGACGCTTGCCCTTGGTTTCCTTGCCGAACGCGATGGTGCCGCTGACTTCAGCCAGAATCGACGCTTCTTTCGGACGACGAGCTTCAAACAGGTCGGCAACACGCGGCAGACCACCGGTGATGTCACGGGTCTTGGAAGTCTCTTGCGGAATACGAGCGATAACATCACCGATCGCAATCTTCGCACCGTCCGCTACACCGACCAGGGCGTTGGCTGGCAGGAAGTACTGAGCGATAACGTCAGTGCCTGGCAGCAACAGATCCTTGCCGTTGTCGTCGACCATCTTCACGGCAGGACGGATGTCCTTGCCAGCAGCTGGACGATCTTTCGGATCGAGTACTTCAATGTTGGTCATACCGGTCAATTCGTCTGTCTGACGCTTGATCGTGATGCCTTCTTCCATGCCCACGTAGGTCACGGTACCTTTCATTTCGGTAACGATCGGGTGAGTGTGCGGATCCCACTTGGCCACGATAGCGCCAGCGTCGACCTTGTCACCCTCTTTAACCGAAATCACGGCACCGTACGGCAGCTTGTAACGCTCGCGCTCACGACCGAAGTCGTCAGCGATTGCCAGCTCACCGGAACGGGACACGGCGACCAGGTGACCATCCACTCGCTCAACGTGCTTCAGGTTGTGCAGACGGACGGTACCGCCATTCTTCACCTGAACGCTGTCGGCTGCGGAGGTCCGGCTTGCCGCACCACCGATGTGGAACGTACGCATCGTCAGCTGGGTACCCGGCTCACCGATGGACTGGGCAGCGATAACGCCGACCGACTCACCGATGTTCACCTGGTGACCACGAGCCAGATCGCGGCCGTAGCACTTGGCGCAAATGCCATAGCGGGTTTCGCAACTGATCGGCGAACGCACGATCACTTCGTCGATGCTGTTCAGCTCGATGAACTCGACCCACTTCTCGTCTACCAGGGTGCCGGCAGGAACGATGACGTCCTCGGTACCCGGCTTGAATACGTCACGGGCAATGACACGACCCAATACACGCTCACCCAACGGCTCGACAACGTCACCGCCTTCAATGTGCGGAGTCATCAGCAGGCCATGTTCGGTGCCGCAATCGATCTCGGTCACAACCAGATCCTGCGCCACGTCTACCAGACGACGAGTCAGGTAACCGGAGTTCGCAGTTTTCAACGCGGTATCCGCCAGACCTTTACGAGCACCGTGAGTGGAGATGAAGTACTGAAGTACGCTCAAACCTTCACGGAAGTTCGCAGTAATCGGCGTTTCAATGATGGAGCCGTCCGGCTTGGCCATCAGGCCACGCATACCGGCGAGCTGACGGATCTGCGCAGCAGAACCCCGTGCGCCCGAGTCGGCCATCATGTACATCGAGTTGAAGGACTCCTGGTCGACTTCGACACCATGACGGTCGATGACTTTCTCTTTCGAGAGGTTGGCCATCATCGCCTTGGAAACTTCGTCGTTCGCCTTGGACCAGAGGTCGATGACCTTGTTGTACTTCTCGCCCTGGGTTACCAGGCCGGAGGCGTACTGACTTTCGATCTCTTTCACTTCGTCGGTAGCCGTACCGATGATGCGGGCTTTTTCATCCGGGATAACGAAGTCGTTAACGCCGATGGAAACGCCGGAGATGGTCGAGTAGGCAAAACCGGTGTACATCAACTGGTCAGCGAAGATCACGGTCTCTTTCAGACCCACCACGCGGTAGCACTGGTTGATCAGCTTGGAGATCGCCTTTTTCTTCATCGGCAGGTTGACGACGTCGAAGGACAGACCTTTTGGCACAACCTGGAACAACAGCGCACGGCCGACAGTGGTGTCGACGATGCGGGTGTTGGTCACGCTGCCGCCGTCACGATCGTTGACGGTTTCGCTGATCCGCACTTTAACCTTCGCGTGCAGTGCGGCTTCGCCGGCACGGAACACACGGTCAACTTCCTGCAGATCCGCGAACACACGACCTTCGCCCTTGGCGTTGATCGCTTCACGAGTCATGTAGTACAGACCCAATACAACGTCCTGCGACGGAACGATGATTGGCTCACCGTTGGCTGGCGACAGAATGTTGTTGGTCGACATCATCAACGCACGCGCTTCCAGCTGGGCTTCCAGTGTCAGCGGCACGTGCACGGCCATTTGGTCGCCGTCGAAGTCGGCGTTGTACGCAGCACAGACCAGAGGGTGCAGCTGAATAGCCTTACCTTCGATCAGTACCGGTTCAAACGCCTGGATACCCAGACGGTGAAGGGTCGGTGCACGGTTGAGCAGAACCGGGTGTTCGCGAATCACTTCAGCGAGAACGTCCCACACTTCCGGCAGTTCGCGCTCGACCATCTTCTTCGCTGCCTTGATGGTGGTTGCGAGACCACGCATTTCCAGCTTGCCGAAAATGAACGGCTTGAACAGCTCGAGAGCCATTTTCTTCGGCAGACCGCACTGGTGCAGACGCAGGGTCGGACCTACGGTAATTACCGAACGGCCGGAGTAGTCAACACGCTTACCGAGCAAGTTCTGACGGAAACGACCCTGTTTACCCTTGATCATGTCAGCCAGGGACTTCAGAGGACGCTTGTTCGAACCGGTAATGGCGCGACCACGACGACCGTTGTCGAGCAGTGCATCGACGGCTTCCTGCAACATGCGCTTTTCGTTGCGCACGATGATGTCCGGAGCGGACAGATCGAGCAGGCGCTTCAAGCGGTTGTTACGGTTGATCACTCGACGATACAGATCGTTGAGGTCGGAAGTCGCGAAGCGACCGCCATCCAGCGGGACCAGTGGACGCAGATCTGGCGGCAGAACCGGCAGAACGGTCAGCACCATCCACTCTGGCAGGTTGCCGGAACCCTGGAAGGCTTCCATCAACTTCAGACGCTTGGACAGCTTCTTGATTTTGGTTTCGGAGTTGGTTTGCGGAATTTCTTCGCGCAGACGGCCAATCTCGTGCTCCAGATCGATAGCGTGCAGCAGTTCGCGGACAGCTTCGGCACCCATGCGGGCATCGAAATCGTCGCCGAACTCTTCCAGCGCTTCGAAGTACTGCTCGTCGTTGAGCAGCTGACCTTTTTCAAGGGTGGTCATGCCTGGATCGATAACGACATAGCTCTCGAAGTAGAGAACACGCTCGATATCACGCAGGGTCATGTCCATCAGCAAGCCGATACGCGACGGCAGCGATTTCAGGAACCAGATGTGGGCAACAGGCGAAGCCAGTTCGATGTGCGCCATGCGCTCACGACGAACTTTGGCCAGTGCGACTTCAACACCGCACTTCTCGCAGATTACGCCACGGTGTTTCAAGCGCTTGTACTTACCGCACAGGCACTCGTAATCCTTTACCGGGCCAAAGATCTTGGCGCAGAACAGGCCGTCACGTTCAGGTTTGAACGTACGGTAGTTGATGGTTTCCGGCTTTTTAACTTCACCGAACGACCACGAACGGATCATCTCAGGCGATGCCAATCCGATACGGATGGCGTCGAACTCTTCGACTTGACCCTGGTTTTTCAGCAAATTCAGTAGGTCTTTCAAGGCCTTTCCTCCTGGCGGAGCAGAGAGCGGGCAATCCTGCCCCGCTCTCGATTCGCGTCACGTGTTATTCGGTTTCCAGATCGATATCGATGCCGAGGGAACGAATTTCCTTGATCAACACGTTGAAGGACTCGGGCATGCCCGGCTCCATACGGTGATCGCCGTCCACGATGTTTTTGTACATCTTGGTCCGGCCGTTCACATCGTCCGACTTCACTGTGAGCATTTCTTGCAGAGTGTAAGCAGCACCGTATGCTTCCAGTGCCCAGACCTCCATCTCCCCGAAACGCTGACCACCGAACTGCGCCTTACCACCCAGCGGCTGCTGGGTAACCAGGCTGTACGAACCGGTAGAACGAGCGTGCATCTTGTCGTCTACCAAGTGGTTCAGCTTCAGCATGTACATGTAGCCAACGGTAACCGGGCGCTCGAACTTGTTGCCGGTACGGCCGTCAGTCAGTTGCATCTGGCCGCTCTCTGGCAGGTCTGCCAGTTTCAGCATGGCCTTGATTTCAACTTCCTTGGCACCGTCGAATACCGGAGTGGCCATTGGAACGCCGTTGCGCAGGTTTTGAGCCAGATCCAGGATTTCCTGGTCAGAGAACGTTTCCAGCGCTTCGTTACGGCCGCCGATCTGGTTGTAGATCTCATCCAGGAAGGTACGCAGTTCAGCAACCTTACGCTGTTCTTCAACCATGCGGTTGATCTTCTCGCCCAGACCTTTGGCCGCGAGGCCCAGGTGGGTTTCAAGGATCTGACCAACGTTCATACGCGAAGGTACGCCCAGTGGGTTGAGGACAACATCGACCGGCGTGCCGTTGGCATCGTGCGGCATGTCTTCAACCGGCATGATCACGGAGACCACACCCTTGTTACCGTGACGACCGGCCATCTTGTCGCCCGGCTGGATGCGACGACGGATTGCCAGGTAGACCTTGACGATTTTCAGCACGCCTGGAGCCAGGTCATCGCCCTGCTGCAGTTTGCGCTTCTTGTCTTCGAACTTGTCGTCCAGCAGACGGCGGCGATCAACGATGTAGGCCTGAGCCTTCTCGAGCTGCTCGTTCAGAGCGTCTTCGGCCATGCGCAGTTTGAACCACTGGCCATGCTCGAGACCGTCCAGGACTTCGTCGGTGATGTCCTGACCTTTCTTCAGACCGGCGCCGCCTTCGGCTTTGTGGCCGACCAGAGCGGAACGCAGACGTTCGAAAGTTGCACCTTCGACGATACGGAACTCTTCGTTGAGGTCCTTGCGGATCTCGTCGAGCTGGCTCTTCTCGATCGACAGGGCACGGCTGTCACGCTCAACGCCATCACGGGTGAACACCTGAACGTCGATGACAGTACCCTTGGTACCGGTTGGTACACGCAGAGAGGTGTCTTTTACGTCGCTGGCCTTCTCACCGAAGATCGCACGCAGCAGTTTTTCTTCCGGCGTCAGCTGGGTCTCGCCTTTCGGAGTGACCTTACCAACCAGAATGTCGCCTGGGCCGACTTCGGCGCCGACGTAAACGATACCGGCTTCGTCCAGCTTGTTCAGTGCAGCCTCACCCACGTTCGGGATGTCTGCAGTGATTTCCTCTGGGCCAAGCTTGGTGTCACGGGCCACACAGGTCAGTTCCTGAATGTGGATCGTGGTGAAGCGGTCTTCCTGAACCACACGCTCGGACAGGCAGATGGAGTCTTCGAAGTTGAAGCCGTTCCATGCCATGAACGCGATGCGCATGTTCTGACCCAGCGCCAGTTCACCCATATCGGTGGACGGACCGTCGGCCATGATGTCGCTACGCTGTACCCGATCACCCTTACGCACCAGTGGACGCTGGTTGATGCAGGTGTTCTGGTTGGAGCGGGTGTACTTGGTCAGGTTGTAGATATCGACACCGGCTTCACCGGTCTCGACTTCGTCATCTGCAACACGGACCACGATACGGCTGGCGTCGACGGAATCGATAACGCCGCCACGACGAGCCACGACGCAAACGCCGGAGTCACGGGCCACGTTACGCTCCATGCCGGTACCGACCAGCGGCTTGTCAGCACGCAGAGTTGGTACAGCTTGACGCTGCATGTTCGAACCCATCAACGCACGGTTGGCGTCGTCGTGCTCGAGGAACGGGATCAGCGACGCTGCAACCGAAACTACCTGCTTCGGCGACACGTCCATCAAGGTGACGTCTTCTGGCGCCTTGACAGTGAACTCGTTCAGGTGACGAACAGCTACCAGCTCATCGATCAGGACTTTCTTGTCGCTCATCGTGGCGGAAGCCTGTGCGATCACGTGATCAGCTTCTTCAATGGCGGACAGGAATACGATCTCGTCAGTGACCAGAGCGTCTTTCACCACACGGTAAGGGCTCTCGAGGAAGCCGTACTGGTTGGTGCGCGCATAGGCGGCCAGGGAGTTGATCAGACCGATGTTCGGACCTTCCGGCGTTTCGATCGGGCACACACGACCGTAGTGAGTCGGGTGTACGTCGCGAACCTCAAAGCCAGCACGCTCACGGGTCAAACCACCAGGGCCGAGTGCAGAAACACGACGCTTGTGGGTGATCTCGGACAGCGGGTTGTTCTGGTCCATGAACTGGGACAGCTGGCTGGAACCGAAGAACTCTTTCACCGCCGCAGCCACTGGCTTGGCGTTGATCAGGTCTTGCGGCATCAGGCCTTCGCTTTCAGCCATCGACAGACGCTCTTTGACCGCGCGCTCAACACGCACCAGGCCAACGCGGAACTGGTTCTCGGCCATTTCGCCTACGCAGCGAACACGACGGTTACCCAGGTGGTCGATGTCATCGACGATGCCTTTACCGTTACGGATGTCGACCAGGGTCTTCAGAACCGCGACGATGTCTTCCTTGCACAGCACACCCGAACCTTCGATTTCGGTGCGACCGATACGACGGTTGAACTTCATCCGGCCGACCGCAGACAGGTCATAGCGCTCAGGACTGAAGAACAGGTTGTTGAACAGGGTCTCGGCAGCGTCTTTGGTTGGCGGCTCGCCTGGACGCATCATGCGATAGATCTCGACCAGCGCTTCCAGTTGGTTGGCGGTGGAATCGATCTTCAGCGTGTCGGAGATGAACGGACCGCAGTCGATGTCGTTGGTATACAGAGTCTCGATACGAACAACACCGGCCTTGGCGATCTTGGCCAGGATTTCGGTGTTCAGCTCGGTATTGCACTCTGCCAGGATTTCGCCGGTTGCCGGATGCACGATGACCTTGGCGGTGGTGCGACCCAGGACGTAGTCCAGAGGCACTTCCAGCTCTTTGATCCCGGCCTTTTCCAGCTGGTTGATGTGGCGAGCGGTAATACGGCGACCCTGCTCGACAATAACCTTGCCTTTGTCATCCTGGATGTCCAGGACCGCAATTTCACCACGCAGGCGCTGAGGCACCAGTTCCAGGCTCAGGTTCTCGCCCTTCACGTGGAATACGTTGGTGGTGTAGAACGCGTCCAGCACTTCCTCGGTGGTATAGCCAAGCGCGCGCAGCAATACCGACGCAGGCAGTTTGCGACGACGGTCGATACGCACGAATACGCAGTCTTTCGGGTCGAACTCGAAGTCCAGCCACGAACCGCGGTAAGGAATGATACGCGCCGAGTACAGCAGCTTGCCGGAGCTGTGCGTCTTGCCACGGTCGTGGTCAAAGAACACGCCAGGGGAACGGTGCAGCTGGGAAACGATTACACGCTCGGTACCGTTGATTACGAAGGTACCGTTTTCAGTCATCAGGGGGATTTCACCCATGTAGACTTCTTGCTCTTTGATGTCCTTGATCGCTTTGTTCGACGATTCTTTGTCGAAAATGATCAGGCGCACTTTTACCCGCAAAGGTACGGCGTAAGTCACACCGCGCAATACGCATTCTTTGACATCAAATGCCGGTTCGCCCAGGCGATAACCCACGTACTCCAGGGCAGCATTGCCGGAGTAGCTGATGATCGGGAAAACGGATTTGAAGGCCGCATGCAGGCCCACGTCGCGGAACTGATCTTTAGTCGCTCCCGCTTGCAAGAATTCACGATACGAATCCAGCTGGATGGCCAGGAGGTACGGCACATCCATGACGTCCGGCAACTTGCTAAAGTCCTTGCGGATACGTTTTTTCTCAGTATATGAGTAAGCCATCAGCGTTCCCCAGCTTGGTCACCTGCTTGTTTGGCCCCTCCCGACGGGAGCAGCCAGAAAATCGTGCAAACCCCATGGTTTGCGCCACCATATCGGGTGGTTACAGCTCGTTATCAGCGCCAACCCAGTCGGCTGCCAATAACGGAAAAAGGCCGGTGGCAAGAGCCACCAGCCATCAGCCTTTCGCTTAACGCTCGGGCTGGAGGAGCAAAGTCGATGCTTACTTCAGCTCGACTTTAGCGCCTGCTTCTTCCAGCTTCTTCTTAGCGTCTTCAGCAGCTTCTTTCGAAACGCCTTCAGCTACAACCTGAGGAGCGCCGTCGACTTTCTCTTTGGCTTCTTTCAGGCCCAGACCAGTCAGTTCACGAACTGCCTTGATCACGTTTACTTTCTTTTCGCCAGCTTCGAGCAGAACAACGTTGAACTCGGTTTGCTCTTCAACAACAGCGGCAGCAGCAGCTGGACCAGCAGCAGCAACAGCAGCGGTCACGCCGAAGGTTTCTTCCATTGCTTTGATCAGCTCAACAACTTCCAGAACGGTTTTCTGGCCGATTGCTTCGATGATTTGTTCGTTAGTCAGAGACATGACTTGAATCCTGTATTGGGGTGACAGCCTACGCAGCCATCAAATTAAACAAATGATTTGGAAAGATTCGACTGAGCCTTAGGCTGCAGCAGCTTCTTTCTGGTCGCGAACGGCTGCCAGAGTACGAGCCAGCTTGCTGGTAGCGCCTTGGATCACGCTCATCAGTTTTGCGATAGCTTCGTCGCGAGTTGGCAAGGTAGCCAACACGTCGATCTGGTTAGCGGCAAGGAACTTGCCATCAAACGCAGCTGCCTTGATCTCGAACTTGTCCTGACCCTTGGCGAACTCCTTGAAAATCCGGGCGGCGGCGCCTGGATGTTCCTTGGAGAATGCAATCAGGGTAGGGCCAGTGAACGCTTCGTTGAGAACACTGAATTCAGTGCCTTCAACAGCGCGCTTGAGCAGGGTGTTACGTACGACACGTACGTATACGCCAGCTTCACGGGCCTCTTTACGGAGTCCGGTCATTGCGCCTACTGTTACGCCACGGGCATCAGCCACGACAGCGGACAGAGCGACTTTGGCAGCCTCGTTGACTTCAGCGACGATGGCCTTCTTGTCTTCGAGTTTAATTGCCACGGGTTTAACTCCTGCTTGTTACCGTTTCATCCGACCGAAGCCGGATGTCGTTTTGGTGTCTGATTCGGTAAGGAACCGGGAGCACCATCTGCGTAGGCTTGTGGTTTAAGACTTGCGTCGCCTACGGTCTTGGATAGCCCCCGCCAGGCAGGGACCCCAATTTTTCAATTGGCGCAATCGCTCGCGCCAATCTGTGTCTTACGCGTCGAGCGAGCTTTGGTCGATGACCAGACCTGGGCCCATAGTGGTGCTCAGGGTAACGCGCTTGACGTAAATGCCTTTCGAAGAAGCTGGCTTGATACGCTTCAGGTCAGCGATCAGAGCTTCAACGTTTTCCTTCAGCTTGACGGCGTCGAAGCCGATCTTGCCAACGGAAGTGTGGATGATGCCGTTTTTGTCGGTGCGATAACGAACCTGACCAGCCTTGGCGTTCTTGACCGCGGTAGCTACGTCTGGAGTAACGGTGCCGACTTTAGGGTTAGGCATCAGGCCACGTGGACCGAGGATCTGACCCAACTGACCAACAACGCGCATTGCATCCGGGGATGCGATCACTACGTCGTAGTTCAGGTCGCCGCCTTTCATTTCGGCAGCCAGCTCGTCCATACCTACACGGTCAGCGCCGGCAGCCAGAGCGGCCTCAGCAGCTGGACCCTGGGTGAACACAGCAACGCGAACGGTCTTGCCAGTGCCGTGTGGCAGCACGGTAGCGCTACGAACGACCTGGTCGGATTTACGCGGGTCAACGCCCAGGTTTACAGCTACGTCGAACGACTCGCTGAACTTGACAGTCGACAGCTCGGCCAGCAGTGCAGCGGCGTCTACAAAGTTGTAGGCCTTGCCTGCTTCGATCTTGCCGGCGATAGCCTTTTGACGCTTGGTCAGCTTAGCCATTACACACCCTCCACGTTAAGGCCCATGCTACGAGCAGAACCGGCGATAGTACGCACGGCTGCATCCATATCAGCTGCAGTCAGATCCGCGTTTTTGGTTTTCGCGATTTCTTCCAGCTGAGCACGAGTCACAGTGCCAACCTTAACGGTGTTCGGACGAGCGGAACCGCTGGTCAGACCGGCCGCCTTCTTCAGCAGAACCGAAGCAGGGGTGGATTTGGTTTCGAAAGTGAAGCTACGGTCGCTGTAGACAGTGATGATCACTGGAGTCGGCAGACCTGGCTCAAGACCCTGAGTACGGGCGTTGAAAGCCTTGCAGAATTCCATGATGTTCACGCCGTGCTGACCCAGAGCAGGACCAACAGGTGGGCTTGGGTTAGCCTGAGCGGCCTTCACTTGCAGCTTGATGTAAGCGGTAATCTTCTTGGCCATGAGGCACTCCAATTACGGGTTCGAACGCCTCGAAAGGCTCCCCGGTTACTTGCGCGTTTATCCCAGTGACGACAAAACCCCACAGCCTGGGGCTGTGGGGTTGGGATGCTTGCTCAGCTAGACCTTTTCGACCTGGCTGAACTCCAACTCTACCGGAGTAGAGCGACCGAAAATGAGCACTGCCACCTGGATCCGGCTCTTCTCGTAGTTAACCTCTTCAACCGTGCCGGTAAAGTCGGCAAACGGCCCGTCATTGACGCGTACGGACTCACCCGGCTCGAACAAAGTCTTCGGCTTCGGCTTGTCACTACCGTCAGCGACACGACGCAGAATCGCATCGGCTTCTTTATCAGTGATTGGCGCAGGCTTATCAGCGGTACCGCCAATGAAGCCCATGACGCGAGGAGTATCCTTGACCAAGTGCCAAGTACCCTCGTTCATATCCATCTGAACCAGCACATAACCTGGGAAGAACTTACGCTCGCTTTTGCGCTTCTGGCCATTACGCATTTCAACCACTTCTTCAGTGGGAACCAGAATTTCGCCGAAGCCATCTTCCATGCCAGCCAGCTTTACGCGCTCTATCAACGAGCGCATGACATGCTTCTCGTAACCGGAGTAAGCATGCACAACGTACCAACGCTTAGCCACGGGACACCCTTAGCCGACAATCAAGGAGACAAGCCAACCGAGCAGGGAATCAAGACCCCACAACAGCAGCGCCATAACCAGCACCACAGCCACGACAATCAGCGTGGTCTGCGTGGTTTCTTGGCGAGTTGGCCATACGACTTTACGAATCTCGGTGCGCGCTTCCTTAACCAGTACGAAGAAAGACTTGCCCTTGACGGTCTGCAGGCCTACAAAGGCAGCTACAGCAGCAATGACAAGCAACGCTAGTACGCGGTACAGGATCGGCGAAGCAGAGTAATACTGATTACCAACAACGCCAACAACCACCAAAGCGACTACTACTAGCCACTTGAGCAGATCGAAGCGAGAGCCTTGAGCTTCAGCTTTAGGAGTCATCTATGAAGATCCTGTGAAAAGAAAGCCAGACACACCAAGTGAATCTGGCAGGTCAGGAGGGAATCGAACCCCCAACCTACGGTTTTGGAGACCGTCGCTCTGCCAATTGAGCTACTGACCTAAAACAAAATCAGGCCGACCATTATGCAGGCCCGAAAAAGACATTACAACAACTTACTCGACGACTTCAGCCCCAGCACCGCAAGCATCAGCAATAGCGGCACGAAACCTACTACGATCACCCCTAACCCGCTGCAATCCCACCAACAGACCAGGAGCCAACCAAACCAAGCAAGCCATTAAAACAAAGGCAGATATTTTCATATCTGCCTTGTCATATGGAGCTCTTGAGCGGATTTGAACCGCTGACCTCACCCTTACCAAGGGTGTGCTCTACCAACTGAGCTACAAGAGCGTAACACTATGCAAAATCTGCAAACTTGGAGCGGGTAGCGGGAATCGAACCCGCATCATCAGCTTGGAAGGCTGAGGTTCTACCACTAAACTATACCCGCGGAGCTTGCAGCTCTCGCTAAAATGGTGGAGGGGGAAGGATTCGAACCTTCGAAGTCGTAGACGTCAGATTTACAGTCTGATCCCTTTGGCCGCTCGGGAACCCCTCCTAAGCGAGCCGGCATTCTATATCATGCCAGCCTTCTGTCAAGCATTTTCTCATAAAAAACCTGAGGTTAGCTGCGTTGACATCGCTTTGCACTGCAGCCCTTTCAAAGGTCTTCACTGCGAAGCGGGCGCCATTCTATGCAAACTATTCCGCGGGCGCAACCCCCTCGCAAGGCATTATTTTATGTTTTAAGTCATTGAATTCTCTGGAAAGGTTTTGCAACTGTACATCGTCAAGCCAGCGCCGGCTTTCGGGGGCTACTCGCACCCAATAGCCAGCGAAATCAGGGACATCCCTGGGGAGAGGCTGATACTTGATCTCCATGCCTTTCAAGCGCCGCTCAGCCGCCTGAAGCACCTCCTGACGCACGAAACCGCCCAGATACAAGCAATCACCGTCTGCCAAGGCTGGCTTTCCTTTATCGCGGGACGCATCAGTCGCCTCACTCAACAGACGAATATCCTGCTGGCTCCCCCGATACAGACTCAAAGGCGTGACATCCTTCGCTCGCAGGGGAGCCTCTTGTTGATGCCAAACGTAATAGAACACATTGAGGACGAGCAGCAGCAGGAACAACCAACGCATAGGAACCTCAGGACAAAGGGCATGCCATAGCCAAACCCACGAACACCAGGTCAGGAATCACCTTGGCTTCAGGCACAATCCCGGCAACCAATTCTGCGTCCCCCCCAGTCAGGAACACGGAGAACTCTTCACCCCAATAGCTTCGCGCGAGCTCCAATTGCGTCAGAACAAAACCCCGCAGCATCAAGGAGCAGCCGCGCTCGACCGCTTCCACGGTCGTGCGCCCCGGCGCAAAACTTTCCAGGGCGCGCTCGGCAGCCAGATCCCCGTAGCGAATCTTGCGAGTATGGGTACGCAACTGGTTACGCATTAACGGCATTCCCGGACAGATGAAACCGCCAAGATGCCCCCCATCGCCCGCAACAAAGTCCGCAGTGACGGCGGTGCCGAAATCAAGCACGAGACATGCGCCCGACGCCAGGTGGTATCCACCAAGCATCGCCAGCCAGCGATCAAGCCCAAGGCGTTCGAATTCCTCATAGCCATTGCGAACACCCGACATTTCGCGAGCAGGCTTCGCACAGACCACCTCAACGCCAAAGGACGCCGTCAACAGGGAAACCAACGCGGCAGTCTCTTCTTCAGTTCTGACACTGACCAACCGACAAAACTTGAGATCGAGCCCCGTGAGCACACTCAGACTTTCCAGAAGCGCAAGGTTGGTGTCGACAACCCCTTCTCCAATAGCCCGGGATGCATCAGTCGCAAGCACTCGCCACTTGATGAAACTGTTTCCGCAGTCGAGCTCAAGAATCATCGCGCAACCTCAAACTGAGCTCACCGCCACTAAAGACTTTTTCCACACCACCCACCCTCAAGCGCAGAGCACCCTGACTATCAATACCCAGCACCTCACCCTCTATCCGGTTGACGCCGGCAATCAACGATACCGCTCGCCCCTGCCACAGATGATGCTCCTCCCACTCGGCCTGGATAGCGGGAAATCCACCCATTTGATGCCGACGCAAATAGTCTTGAAGCACTTGCCCCAATTGAGCGACCAAGTGATTGCGATCAAATGCACGCCCTGACTCAAGCCGCATGGATGTCCACTGCTGATCGACCTCATCGGTCATCTGCATGTTCACGTTAACGCCAACACCCAACACCACGTGACATACGTCTGCAGGATCACCCACCAACTCGAGCAAAATCCCGGCGATCTTTTTCTGACCGACCAGCACATCGTTAGGCCATTTCAAACCTGCTGTCGCAATACCCATCGCACGCAAGGTTTGCATGACCGCAAGCCCAACGACAAGGCTCAAACCCTCCAACTGCCGCATACCACCGTCGATACGCAGCACCAGGCTGTAATAGATATTCTCCGCAAACGGACTGGCCCACTTGCGCCCACGGCGCCCACGACCGGAAGTCTGCCGCTCCGCCAAAACAAGGAACGGCGCCGCCTGACCTCGCTCGATGGCACGCAGCGCTTCAGCATTCGTAGAGTCGATAGAATCAAAAACCAGGATAGGCCAATCACAGGAAGGCGCCTGCTCCGCTATTGCGACCGGATCAAGCAGCGTCAACGGCGCAGCCAATTGATAGCCCCGCCCTCGCACCTTATGGATGGACAGCCCCAGCTCAGCCTCTAGAAGCTGAAGCTGTTTCCATACGGCACTACGACTGACACCCAAAGCAGCGCCCAGGGCCTGCCCCGAATGAAATCGACCATCCTTAAGAAGCTTTAACAACGTCAGCATGCAAGTCTCGCCTCACAATGAGGCACGCATAATAGCCACGCCTTGACCCGTTGCATAGAAAACGAGCCAGGAGGATTTTTCTGCGAGCAAAAACAAAACCCCTACCTGCATAA
>NZ_CATKPY010000005.1:0-50612 GCF_949767465.1 Pseudomonas sp. IT-P12
TCCCACAGGCAGGTGTTTGATCAGTGCAGCTTCAGGCGCGGCTCGGTGCCGCGCCCGATCTTGCTGCCCAGCATCAACATCGCCGTGCGGAACATGCCATACAGCGCCATCTGGTGCATCCGGTACAGCGACACATAGAACATCCGCGCCAGCCAGCCCTCGAGCATCACGCTGCCGGTGAGGTTGCCCATCAGGTTACCCACCGCCGAGAAGCGCGACAGCGAGATCAGCGAGCCGTAATCGGTGTACTTGTACTCAGGCAGCGACTTGCCTTCGATGCGCAGCTTCAACGATTTGGTCAGCAGCGAGGCCTGCTGATGCGCCGCCTGTGCGCGCGGCGGCACATTGCGATCGGTGCCTGGTTGCGGGCAGGCCGCACAGTCGCCGAAGGCGAAGATGTTTTCGTCACGGGTGGTTTGCAGGGTCGGCAGCACCTGCAACTGGTTGATGCGGTTGGTTTCCAGGCCATCGATGTCCTTGAGGAAACCCGGTGCGCGAATCCCGGCGGCCCAGACCTTGAGGCTGGCATTGATCACATTGCCATCGGCGGTGATCAGGCTGTCGGCGGTGACCTCGCTGACTGCCGCGTTGGTCATGACGTTGACCCCGAGTTTCTCCAGGGTTTTATGCACCGGCCCGCTGATGCGTTCCGGCAAGGCTGGCAGCACCCGTGGCCCGGCTTCGATCAGGGTGATGTGCATGTTTTCCGGCTTGATCCGGTCCAGCCCGTAGGCCGCCAGTTCATGGGCCGCGTTGTGCAGTTCGGCAGCCAGTTCCACGCCGGTGGCGCCGGCACCGACGATGGCCACGCTGATCTGTTGCACCGCATCGGTTTGCCCGGCATGAGCGCGCAGGTAATGGTTGAGCAACTGCTGGTGGAAGCGCTCGGCCTGTTTGCGGGTGTCGAGGAACAGGCAATGCTGCGCGGCGCCCTGGGTGCCGAAATCGTTGGTCGTACTGCCGACGGCGATCACCAGTGTGTCGTAAGGCACTTCGCGTGCCGGCACCAGTTCCAGGCCGGCTTCGTCGTAGGTGGCCGCCAGCTGGATTTTCTTCAGGGTGCGATCAAGCCCGCTCATGCGCCCCAGCTGGAACTCGAAGTGGTTCCATTTTGCCTGGGCGACGTAGTTGAGTTCGTCTTCGGAAGAGTTCAGGGAGCCGGCCGCCACTTCATGCAACAGCGGTTTCCAGATGTGGGTCAGGTTCGCGTCGACCAGCATCACGCTGGCCGTGCCGCGCTTGCCCAGAGTCTTACCCAGACGGGTAGCCAACTCCAGACCGCCGGCGCCGCCGCCGACAATGACAATACGATGGGACATGGGGATAACTCGCAAGGCTAAAGGAAATCGGTGCAGTCATCCGAGCGAGCGCCAGGCAGCTCATAGCGTCAGGTAACTGATAAGTCGGCTCAACAGGCCCAGGCTGATGGTCACAGCCAGCACCATCACCAGGAGCATCCACGGCCGAAAGGGCCGGCGCTCGACTCGGTGCTGGGACAACTGCAGGTACTCTTCGACATGCTTTTGGTCGTCAGGGTTCAGGCGGCTGGTCATATCGGGCCTCGTCAGGGGTAGACGTTGCTGAATGGATTGAAGCTACATGCGCACGGCAGGGTCACGCATCAGCCCGCATTGAACGGAGCATAGCCGCTTGGCGGAATCGGCTCGACCTTGACGGTGTCGTCCAGGCGAATGATTCCACTTTGTAACACCCGGGCGGTGATTCCACCATGCCCGCGAACGGCTTGAAAGGTGCCCGGTCCGAGGTTGTCCTGCAGGCGCGCGCACGGTTGGCACCAACCCGTGGTTTCGAAGATCGCCTGGCCGATCCTGAAGCGTCGGCCTTTGAGACTGAACAGGTTGATACCGCTGACGACGATGTTGCGCCGCAGGTCCTGCGGCACTACGGGCTGGTCATCGGCGCGGCCCATCAGCGCACTGATGACGGCCAGGTGCTCCCACTGGATCAGCGTCACCTGGCGCGCATTGCGCACGCCGGGGCGAGCGCGGTCACCGGTCAGGCCGGCTTCCAGACGAGCCTCTACCGCCTCCAGCTCGATCATCGGCGCATGGCGTTGCGGGCGTACGCCGATCCAGCGCACGCGGCCCAGCTGCGGCACTTCGGCGATCAATGCCTGCAGCGGGCTCACAGGCTGATCCCGACATCGAACACGATGCTGCGCCCCAGGTTGCCGCGCAGAAAGTCCGGCGCATCCGGGTGGGCAAACAGCACGCGGGCGAAGGTGGGGCCTACCAGTGACAAGGAGCGCCAGCCCTGGCGCAAATATTCGGTGGGCGGTGGAAAGTGGCTGTTGAGGTCGAGCACTTCACGCTTGAGGCTGGTGAAGGCAATGATGTCCAGCTCGCCCAGGTCCATGCCGCGTTCCTTGTAGTTGTGGGCTTTCTTGCGCAGGGTCGGCGCCAGCCTCTGCAGAAATTCATTGGCCGGAATGCGCCTGGGCTTGGCTTCGCGACGTACCAGTGAACTGAGCGAAAACGCGCTGCGCCGCCGTTGCAACTCATCGCGCCATTCGTCGTTGAGGCGCCGCCCCTCGTCGAGGACGAAGAACACTTCAAAGTTGGCGTCCCGGAACAGCACGTCCGGCGGTTCCCCGGCGGGGGCGAATTCGTCGACGCGGTACGGAATGTTCAGCCCTTGCAGCAGGCGTTGGCAGACCCAACGCTCACGCTCCCATTTGCGGGCATTGGACAGGAACGCGTTGGCTTGCTCGGCCGCGATGGTCAGCAGGCGTAAGTAGTCGGAGTCATCCATAGGCCCAAGCTTAGCGTTCAAATGCGACAAGCTGAAAGCGTTTAACGGTAAAGCTCGTCACTGGCAGGGGGAACAGCCGGTGTAGACTGATGGCCATTATGTGCAAGCGATTGAACGAGGATCAGACGTGAAATATTGGCCGTTGTTGCTGCTCGGACTTTTACCCCTGGGGGCCCATGCGCTTGAAACAGGCGAGCGCCTGGCACCCTGGACGTTGCTGGATCAGTTCGATCAGGCCTACAGCCTTGACGATCAGACGCAGACATTGCTGGTGGCGCGGAGCATGGACGGGGCCAAGTTGGTCGAGGCGGCGCTGCAAGGTCAGCCGAAGGGCTACCTGGAAGCACGCCACGCGGTGTTTGTCGCGGACATCGAGCGCATGCCACGGCTGGTGGCCAAATTGTTCGCCGTGCCGGCCATGCGCGACTATGCCTATCGGGTCATGCTGGATCGTGAGGGTCGAGTGGCCCCGCGCTATCCGGGGGCTGTGGATAAAGTGCTGTGGCTGACCCTCAGGAAGGGGCAATTGGTGGACCAGCACGAATACGCCACGGCCGCGCAATTGCGTGAGGCATTGGAGAAAGCCGGGCCATGATCGGCGTGGAGGTGCTGTCGGCGCAGAGCCTGACGGTCGGCTGGCTGATTTACCTGCCGGTGATTGCCTGGGCTGTCTGGCGCACGCCCTGGGTCGAATTGTTCGCCGACAGCCGGCGCCAGCATCTGCTGTTCGGCACGGTGTTCGCGCTGTTCATGTTGTGGCTGGTGCGACGGGATTTCGATACCGGTGTGTCCTATCACTTTCTCGGCATGACCGCCGTGACCCTGCTGCTGGACTGGCCCCTGGCAATCGTCGGTGGCCTGGTCGCGCAGGCAGGCCTGGTGCTGCTCGGCCGCCAGGACCTCGCCGCCGTCGGGGTCAACGGCGCCTTGTTGATCGTGTTGCCCGTCTTGATCACCGAGTGCTGCGCCATCCTGGTGGAGCGTGCGCAGCCGCGTAATCTCTTCGTTTACATCTTCGTGTCCGGTTTCTTCGCGGCCGCGTTGTCGGCGTTGTTGTGCCTGCTCCTGGCGCTGTGGCTGCTGTGGTATGACGGGTTGTTCGCCATGCCCTATTGGCTGGAAGACTTTGTCGGCTACCTGTGGTTGATCATCTTTCCGGAGGCCTTCATCAACGGCATGGTGGTCAGTGCGCTGGTGGTGTTTTGCCCCGAATGGCTGGAGACCTTCAACCGCACCCGCTACCTTTCGGCGCCCTGGAAGGATGACGACCCGAAATCTTGATCCACATCAAAGGCAAAAAAACCAGACGAATTCATGCTCCGAAAAACCTTTCAGGAGCATTGAAATGAGTGTCTACGAATGGGCAAGGCAGGAACTGCGCCACAGTCTGGATGCCGCGCAGGAAGTCGGGTTTGATCCGGGGCTGAGCCTGCGCGCCCTGCTCAGCGCGGTGGTGCAGCAGAGCAAGGCGGTGCGCAGTGTCGAGGACCTGGCCGACGAGTTGCAGTTTCTCGCCGAAAATCTCGATGACAGTCAGGACTACGGGTTCATGCGGCCCTGAATATCGTCCTCAGTGACGCGGTTCGAAGTCTTCGCTGAACAGGTCGTCCTCGGCGTCCGGGCTCACCGGAATCTTGTGTTCCTCCGATGCCCAGGCGCCCAGGTCGATCAGTTTGCAGCGGTCCGAACAGAACGGCCGGAAGGTGCTCTCGGGGCTCCATTCGACAGGGGCGCCGCAGGTTGGGCAATCGACGGTCGGGATTGGGCTCATGACTGGCCTCCACGCAATGTTAAGTAAAAGTGATGCAGGCGCTCGACCTCGCTGTGCAGCCAGGCGAGGTCGCGGTCGTTGACCACCACGTCGTCGGCGTGGCTCACGCGATCCTCACGGCTGGATTGCGCCTTGAGGATCGCCTGGACCTGTTGCTCGCTGGTCTGGTCGCGCTGCAGGGTGCGTTCGATCTGTAGCTGTTCGGGCGCATCGATCACCAGCACGCGCTGGGTCATTGCGTATTGCCCGGATTCGATCAGCAACGGCGAAACCAGAATCGCGTAAGGCGATTGTGCCTTGCCCAGATGCTCGGCGATTTCCTCGGCGATCAGTGGATGCAGCAGCGCTTCGAGCCAGCGTCGCTCTTGCGGGTCTTCGAAGATCAGCTTGCGCAGTGCCGCACGATCCAGTTGGCCGTTGGCCTGCAACACGCCGGGGCCAAAATGTTCGGCGATCCGCGCCAGGGCCGGGCGACCCGGCTCCACGACCCAGCGCGCCGCGTGATCGGCATCGACCACATGGACGCCCAGGTCGATGAAGTGCTGGGCCGCCGCGCTTTTGCCGCTGCCAATGCCGCCGGTGAGGCCGAGAATCCAGGGTTTTTCCGCAGGGGTATTCATTTCAAACCGACAAACTGCCAATAGAAGTCGGTTATTTGACCACCCCAGAGCAAGGCAATCCAGCCGGCAATTGCCAGATAGGGGCCAAAGGGCAGCGGTGTCGAGTGTCTGGCATCGCGCAGCTTCAGCAAAATCACCCCGACCACGGCCCCGACCAGCGACGACAACAGGAGCGTCAGCGGCAGAATCTGCCATCCGCCCCAGGCCCCCAGCAGGGCCAGCAGCTTGAAATCACCGTGGCCCATGCCGTCCTTGCCGGTGATCAGCTTGAACAGCCAGAACACCGCCCACAGCGCCAGGTAGCCGGCAACGGCGCCCCACAAGGCCTCGTGCAACGGCACGAACAACTCGAAGCTGTTGACGATCAGCCCCAGCCACAACAACGGCAGCACCAGTACGTCGGGCAACAATTGATGCTCGGCATCGATCAGGCTCATGGCCAGCAGGCCCCAGCTCAGTACCAGCACCAGCACCGCTTGCCAGCCGAAACCGAAATGCCAGGCAATGAAGGCCGACAGCAGGCCACAGACCAGTTCGGTCAACGGATAGCGTCTACCGATCGGCGTGGCGCAACTCGAGCAGCGCCCACGCAAGCCGACGTAACTGAGCAGCGGAATGTTTTCCCAGGCACGGATCCGATGCCCGCAATGCGGGCACTGGGAATGGGGCAGCAGCAGGTTATAGGTGGGCTGCGGTGTCTCGCCCGGCAGGCCGAGGATTTCATGGGCCTGCAATCGCCATTCGCGTGCGAGCATTTTCGGCAGGCGCCAGGTCACCACGTTGAGAAAACTGCCGACCAGCAGACCGAGCAACAGCGCGATGACGACAAACGCCAACGGGTAAAGGGTCAGGGTGTCAGGCCAGGGCATATCAGATCGCTGCGCCGAGTTGGAAGATCGGCAGGTACATCGCCACCACCAGGCCGCCGACGACAACACCCAGGACCACCATGATGAACGGCTCCATCAGGCTGGTGAGGTTGTCGACCATGTTGTCGACCTCGGCTTCATAGAAACCGGCAACCTTGTCGAGCATGTCGTCCAGGGCACCGGACTCTTCGCCAATGGCCGTCATCTGAATCGCCATGTTGGGAAAGATGCCGGCGGTGCGCATGGCGAAATTCAGCTGCATCCCCGTCGATACGTCTTGCCTGATGCGCAGCACCGCACGCTTGAACACGACATTGCCGGTGGCACCGGCCACCGACTCCAGTGCCTCGACCAGCGGCACGCCGGCGGCGAAGGTGGTCGACAGCGTGCGGGCAAATCGGGCCACGGCCGACTTGTACATCAACGTGCCGATCAACGGCAGTTTCAGCAGCCAGGTGTCCATCGTGTCGCGAAAGCCCTGCGAAGTTTTCAGGGCACGACGCACGCCGAAGATTGCCGCGATCAGGAGGCCGAGGGCGATCCACCAGCCCTCCTGCAACAGCTTCGACAGGCCGATGACCATGACCGTGAACGCCGGAAGTTCCGCGCCAAAGCTCTTGAACACCGACTCGAACTGCGGCACCACCTTGATCAGCAGGATACCGGTGACAATGATCGCGACGAACACCACGGCCAGCGGGTAGGTCATGGCTTTCTTGATCTTGGCCTTGAGGCTTTCACTCTTTTCCTTGTAGGTGGCGACTCGTTCCAGCAGGGTGTCCAGCGCGCCGGCCTGCTCACCGGCGTCCACCAGGTTGCAGTAGAGCTCGTCGAAGTACTCCGGCTTCTTGCGCAGGGCGGCGGCGAAGCTGTTGCCGGCCGCCACCTCCTGTTTCACCTCGTCCACCAGTTTGCGCATGGCCGGGTTGTCGAAGCCTTCGCCGATGATGTCGAAGGACTGCAACAGCGGCACCCCGGCTTTCATCATCGTCGCCATCTGCCGGGTGAACAGGGCAATGTCCTGGGCCTTGATGCGTTTTCCCAGGTTGAGGATCGAGGCGGATTTCTTGCGCACCTTGCCGGGGTTGATGCCTTGCTTGCGCAGTTGCGCCTTGACCAGGGCCGGGTTCTGACCGCTGAGCTCGCCGGTCATTTTCGTGCCTTTCCTGTCGGTGCCTTCCCAGGCGTACACGCTGATTTTTGCTGCTTTGACCGCCATGTTCAGTCCTTGGTAACCCGGTTGATTTCTTCAAGGCTGGTAATACCCTGCATGGCCTTGATCAGCCCCGAGGTCCGCAGGTCGTTGAAACCGTCCTTGCGCATCTGGCTGTCGATTTCCAGCGAGTTGCCTTCGGCCATGATCAGCCGTTGCAGATCCGCCGTGTTCTTCACCACTTCGTAGATCCCCACGCGCCCCTTGTAGCCGCCATTGCAATGATCGCAGCCGACCGGCTCATAGATCGTGAACTGGCCGAGGCGTTCCTCGGGGAAACCCTCCCTGAGCAACACCTCGCGGGGAACATCCAGCGGCTTCTTGCAATGGGTGCACAGCTTGCGCGCCAGGCGTTGGGCAATGATCAGGCTGACCGAGGTGGCGATGTTGAACCCGTGGATGCCCATGTTGTGCAGGCGGGTCAGGGTTTCCGCCGCGCTGTTGGTGTGCAGGGTCGAGAGCACCAGGTGTCCGGTCTGTGCCGCCTTGATGGCGATCTCGGCAGTTTCCAGGTCGCGGATCTCGCCGACCATGATCACGTCCGGGTCCTGGCGCAGGAACGAACGCAACGCCTGGGGAAAGCCCATGCCCTGCTTGGCATTGACGTTGACCTGGTTGATACCCTCCATGTTGATCTCCACCGGGTCCTCGGCCGTGGAGATGTTGATGTCCACGGTGTTGAGGATGTTCAGCCCGGTGTAGAGCGATACGGTCTTGCCCGAGCCGGTGGGGCCGGTGACCAGGATCATCCCTTGCGGTTGCTTCAGCGCTTCCATGTACAGGTCTTTCTGCTCGGGCTCGTAGCCGAGGGCATCGATGCCCATTTGCGCGCTGGACGGATCGAGGATCCGGATCACCACTTTCTCGCCCCACAGGGTCGGCAGGGTATTGACCCGGAAGTCGATGGACTTGCTCTTGGACAGGCGCATCTTGATCCGCCCGTCCTGGGGTTTGCGCCGTTCGGAGATGTCGAGGCTGGCCATGACCTTCAGGCGCGCGGCAATGCGGTTGGCCAGCTGGATCGGCGGCTTGGCGACTTCGCGCAGCATGCCGTCCGTGCGCACCCGCACGCGGTAGGTCTTTTCGTAGGGTTCGAAGTGCAGGTCGGATGAACCGCCCCGGATGGCGTCGAGCAACATCTTGTGAACGAAGCGCACCACCGGCGCGTCGTCGGCATCCTGCCCGGCGATGCCATCCTGTCGAGCGTCATCGATCGACTCGATGTCCACGCCATCGAGGTCGACGTCAGGCATGTCCTCCAGGCCAGTGGCATGGCTGTCGAAGAACTTCTCGATGGCGTCGCTGAGTTTGTCGTCTTCCACCAGGATTGCTTCGGTGGTGAGCCCGGTGCTGAACTGGATGTCGTTGATGGCCTGGTGATTGGTCGGGTCGGAGACCCCGACGAACAGTTTGTTGCCGCGCCGCCACAGGGGCAGGGCATGGTGCTGGCGAACCAGTTTTTCGCTGACCAGACCCTTGGGTTGCGACTCCTTGTCCAGCCGATGCAGGTCGAGCAAGGCCATGCCGAAATGCTCCGAGGCAATCTCGGCCACCTGGCGGCTCTTCACCAGTTTGTTTTGCACCAGGTAACTGACCAGGGACAGTTTCTGGCGTTGGGCTTGCTGATACGCCTGTTGCGCGCTTTTTTCAGTGAGCAGTTCGGCCAGGACCAGTTGTTTGGCCAGGCCGCTTAGAGCGATGTCATTCATGGGAATACCGGACGCAGACAGTTCATGACTTATAGCCTAGTCAAACGGACGCGCCAAACCCGCGCTGTTGAAGTGACAAAAAGTGTCACATAGTGCGGCTTTTGCGGACCGCTCGCCGCGTGGTCGGGTTTCCGCCCCCCGGGAACAAGGGGCTGAAGGCTTGGCACGGGCTGTGCTGCGGCTGATTCAGATCATGAGATTTCGACTCATGCATGGAGCTTGTCTATGAATACTCAGAAAGGTTTCACCCTCATCGAACTGCTGATCGTGGTGGCGATCATCGGGATCCTGGCGACGTTTGCGATTCCGGCGTACTCCAAGTACCAGGCGCGGGCGAAGGTGACGGCGGGGTTGGCGGAGATTTCGGCGCTGAAAGTCAATTATGAAGATAAGGTCAATTCGGGTACGACGTCGCCATCCACCACCGATATCGGCGCCAGCACGACTTCGCAGCACTGCACGATCACCGTCCTGGCATCGCCAAGCAGCGGGATTGTCTGCACGCTCAAGGGGGCACCGACCGTCGTCGCCAACGCGACGATCACGCTGACTCGTGATGCCACCAGCGGATGGTCATGCAAAACCAGCGCAGCGTCCGATTACGCACCAGCGGGTTGCCCTACCGGGACCTGATCATCAACGGCTCACTGGACCCCGCCTCGTGAGAGGCGGGGTTTTTTTTGCGGATTTGAGTGAGCTATCGACGCATGACCGGAGTAATAGCAAAACTTTCGCAAATTCATGGCCTTAGGCCCACGCCAAATCCGCAACTTGCATGTAGAAAAAATCAAACTCATGCATTTTGCATGATTTCGAAAATTGCTCGTTTTCTTAACTATCTGATTTATAACGATTTATTGTCTGTCTCAAACTTGGCACAGCGTTCGCAACATACCCAGTAACCCTGCTGACATGACACCCAGCAGACTTTTCCAGAAAAACAGGAGTTACTCGTATGAAGAAGTTCGCTATCGCTGCTGCCACTGCTACCGCGCTGACCCTCACCATGGCCAACGCCGCTTTCGCCCAAACCCAAGCGACCCAGGCTCCTATGGTTCTCGCAGCCGGTGAAGTGACCCAAGCCAAGGAAGCTACCTCCGATACCTGGATCACCACCAAAGTCAAAGCCGACCTGGTCACCGAGAAAGGCATTCCTGGCACCGACATCAAGGTTGAAACCAACAAAGGCGTGGTTTCCCTGTCGTCCACTACCGCTGTGACCGAGTCGCAGAAAGATGTGGCCGTGGCCATCGCCAAGAAAATCAAAGGCGTCAAGGCGGTCTCCGCTGACGGCCTGAAAGCCGAGTAAGGCAAGACTTCTCGCCTGGACCGGGAGAAGACGCGGTAGACGAGCCAGGTTATACGTCTGCCGCAACTTTAGAGTTCATGCGACGGCCACAGGGATAGTGGCCATTACAGGCCCCGGCATTCGTGTCGGGGCCTGTTCTATTTGCAAGACAGGAAAGACCTGGCGTCGATGTGGGAGCGAGCCTGCTCGCGATGGCGGCTCCACAGACAACGCGGCAGTGATCGTCGGTCCGCTATCGCGAGCTGGCTCGCTCCCACAATTGACGTGGGGAAGGATTCAGTGACCTCGCTTGCTGGTGATCTGCCGCAGCCGATTACCCTCGAACCGCAGGTACTGGTACATCCCGCCGTTAGGCCCGTAGGTCCATTCCTCGACCTGGAACTCTTCCCGGCGGTTGGCGCTGCGCTTGTAACCGAGCAGGTCGCGGCTGACCGGTTCACCGCACTTCTGCCGCACCTCGCTGGAGCGATCCCCCACGCTGACCAGTTGACTGCCGCAGCGCAGGGTGTCGGCGGCCGAGGCGTGGGCCGCCGTCATTGCCAGGGTGAGGCCGAGCAGCAAGCGCCCGATCATCATTCGGCGTCCAGGTGCAGGGGTGTCACGACCCGGCCGTCACTTTCCGCCTCGCCGAGGCTGGCGTCGATGAAGTACACACGGTCGTCGGCCAGTTGTCCCTTGTCGACCAGGTAATCCTTGATGCTGCTGGCTCGGTCCTGGCCCAGTTGGCGCAGCAGCACGTCGCTGGAACTCCAGAACTTGATCACGTCGGCACGCATCCGGGCCGTACGTTCCTCCTTGCCCAGGTCTTTCCATTCAGCCGGTGGCTGGGTTTTCAGACGGGTGCGGTAGATGCCTTCCAGCAACGGCCCTTTCTCGCCGTCCGGGACTTGTAGCAACGACGCCTGCGCCGGCACCTTGTCGCCGCGACGCTGGAGCATCTTGTAGTAGTTGTATTGATACTCGCGCTCCAGGCGCTGCTCGGCGATCAGCGGGCCATCGCTGCTGGCGGCGGCGGTGCCCTCGATTTCCAGACGCAGGGTCGGACGTTCCTTCAGGGCCTGGGACAGCTTGATCAGCGAACCCTCGGCGTCCTTGCCCAGTTCGCTGGAGCCCGGCGCGAACGACACCGTGCCCAGGTCTTCGGAGCCACCGCCACTGACCAGCCCGCCAATCAGCTTGAACGGCGCGGCGGCGGCCTTGACGATCAGGTTGCGCAAGGTCTGCCAGACAATCGGCATGACGCTGAACTGCGGATTGTTCAAGTCGCCGGTCACCGGCAGCTCGATGGAAATCTTGCCGTCGACGTCCTTGAGCAGGGCAATCGCCAGTTTCAACGGCAGGCTGACCGCATCCGGGCTGTCGACTTTTTCACCCAGCTGCAACTGCTCGACCACCACTTTGTTTTCCGCCTTGAGCTGGCCTTTGGTGATCAGGTAGTGCAGGTCCAGATTGAGCCGGCCCTTGCGGATGCGGTAACCGGCGAACTTGCCGGAGTAGGGCGTCAGGGTGGTCAGTTCCACGCGCTTGAAACTGGTGGCGATGTCGAGGGCGGCCATCGGGTCGAACGGGTTGACCGAGCCCTTGATGGTCACCGGCGCGTAGCGATCGACCTTGCCCTTGACGTCCACGGTCGCCGGTTTTGCCTGACGGCTGTCGATGGTGCCGATCTGGCCATTGAGCTGTTGCACGGCGGTGGCGAAGTTCGGGGTCAGGCTGAAGTCGGCGAAATTGGCCGAGCCGTCATTGATGGCAATGCCGCCGATGTGGATGCCCAGCGGCTTGTCCTTCCCGGCGGCCGGCTTGGCGGCAGCGGTTTTCGCCCCGGAATCGGGCGGCTGCGGGATCAGCAGGTCATCGACGTTGGTGGTGCGGTCATCGTTGATCATGAAGCGCACGTAGGGCTGGAACAGGTTGACCTTGTCGATCGACAGGCTGTCGCCGTGCTGATAGTTCAAGCCTTCCACCACCACCTGCTGCCACTTGAGGAAGTCACGGGTCTTCAGGGTGTCGAGGGTGTGCAACTGGTCGATCTGTGCGCGTCCGGTGACGCTGAGGGCCAACGGCTCGTTGCTTTTGAGGTTGACCGCCAGATCACTGCCGAGCATGCCGCTGCGCAGTTCGAGGCGAATGAACGGGTTGATATACGACTGGGCGACCCGCAGGTCGATGTCTTTGGTCTGCACTTTCAATTGGGCACTGACCGGGGCCAGATTGACCTGACCGTCGGCCGTGATCCGGCCTTGCTTGCCCACGCCGGTATCGAGCTTGAGGGTAAAAGGTGAACCGTTGAGGCTGTCGAAATTCTGCAGGTCGAGGTTCAGCGGGTTCAGGTCCAGAGTGACAGCGGGTTGCGCCTTGCGGTCTGCCAGGTGGACCTGGTAATCGCGCAGTTGCACGTCCTTGAGCAAGACCTGCCACGGTTTGCTCGCGGTCTCGGGTGCTTTCGGCGAGTCGGCGGCTGCAGGTGTGCTGGCCGGTTCGGCCTTGGCTTTCGCGGCTTCCTTGGACGGTTGGCTGGCGAACAGTTTTTGCCAGTCGAGCTGGCCGTCGGCCTCCAGTGCTGCCCAGGTTTCCAGTTTCTGGCTGCGGATCTTGCCGACCACCACTTGCTGTCTGGCCAGGTCCACGGTGGTGTCGGTAACGTCCAGGCGCTCGAGTTTCGCCAGCGGTCGACCGTCCGGGGCCTTGATGGCAAACGGCGCGACGCTGACCGCCACGTTGCTGAGCAGCAGTTCGGTCTGCTGGGACAGGTTGAGCTTGTAGTCGGTGCTCAGGCTGACGACGCCGTCTTCGAGCACCAGCGGTACGGCATCGCGCACGTAGGGCCAGAAGGCTTTCATCTTGCCGTCGGTGACTTTCAGTTTTCCTTCGGAGGCGATCGGGATGAGGCTGAAGTTGCCGGTCCAGTCGATCTGCCCGCCATTGGGGCCGGCGGCCACCAGTGTCATGTCGGCGCTATCCTCGGGCAGGGTGCTGAGGTTCTTCAGCTCGAAGTCGAGTTTGTCGTAGACGAACTCGATGGGTTCGCTGGGACGCTCATCCAGGAAATGCACGGCGCCGCCGGCCAGGTTGATGCGCTCGATTCTCAGGGGAAACGGCTTGGCGTCGGGATCGGCCGGGGCCGGCTCGCTGGCAGGCAACTTGAACAGGCCGAGCAGGTTGAGCTTGCCGTCCTTGTCGAACAGGATTTCGGTCTTGGGTTTGTCCAGTTCGATGTCGGCCAGATGAAGCGCCTTGGTCCACAGGCTGTCGAGCTGCAGGTTGGCGTACAAGCGTTCGAAGCCGACCTGTTCCTTGCCCGGCTCGCCAATGTTCAGGCCCCACAGGGTGACTTCAAGGCTGAACGGGTTGAGCTCGATGCGCTGGAGCGTGGCGGGAGTGGTCGCGTAGTGGGCCAGTTGTTGATTGGCCACGCGCAAGGCAATGCCCGGCAGAATCAGAAACCCCAGCAGGCTGTAGAGAGCCAGGGCAGTCAACAAGGCGCCGATAGCGCGAATCAATCCTTTGGGCATGTGCAGCTTCATCTGTCTGAATCGGAGTGCCTTGGAGTATGGCACGCGTTTCCGGTTCCGAAGTAATTGAGCTGCCCACGACTTTCAGATTTGTCCGACGAGGTCAGAGCTGCAGGATCAGGGTTTTCAATGGCGGCTGCTGGTCCATCGAGGGGAAATCGCCACCCGGTTTCATCACCGCCCATTCGCGCACCGGCCGCCCGGCTTTCTCGGCACAGCGCAGAACCTGCTCGCGCCAATCGTCCATGCTGACTTTTGCCAGGTTGTTGCAGCAGATCAGCACGCCATCGTCGGCGGTGGTCAGCAACGCGGGCTTGAGCAGGCTCTGGTAATCACGCAGCAGGTCCACGGTGCCGAATGCGCTCTTGGCCCAGGCGGGTGGGTCGAGCAGCACCAAGTCGTACTGGCGTTGCTCCAGGCGTTGATAGCTCGGCAGTTTCTGCCCGCGACGCTGGCTGATGGGCAGCCCGGCCAACTGCCGGATCGCCGGGAAGTAATCGGACTGGATGAATTGCATGGTCGGCAGGTGCGGATTGAGCAGGCCGTTTTCCCGGCCGACCGCCAGGTTGCCCTCGGCGAAGTCCAGGTTGCACACCTCGCGCGCACCGCCGGCGGCCGCGCTCAGGCCAACTCCGCAGGTGTAGGCGAACAGGTTCAGCACGCTCTTGTCGCGGCTATGGTCCTTGACCCAGCCACGGGTGTTGCGCAGGTCGAGGAACAGCAACGGGTCCTGGCCGGCGTGGCGACCGCGAACCCGGTAATTCAGGCCCCACTCGTGACCGACCAGGTCTTGCAGGGCGGCGTCGTCGGCGCGGTAGACCGGGTCTTCACGGTCGATCCGCGAGTGGCCTCGGGAGCGGTCGTTGTAGACCAGCAGGCTGTCGAAACCCAGGTGTTGGTTGATCGCCTGGTGGACGTGCAGCAGCGCCTCGCGCTCCAGCGTCTGGTGGAAGCTCTGCACCAGCAGTTGCGGGCCGTAGCGGTCGATGGTCAGGCCGCCGGCGCCTTCCTGGCTGCCATGGAACAGGCGATAGCAGTCGGTGCCCTGCCGATGCAGTTCGGCCAGCAGTTCCTGGCGATGATCGAGGGCGGCGCGCAGCGCCTGGTTCAAGGTAGACATGCTGGGCGCCTTGCACGAGGAATGGGGCGCGGGAGTTTAACAGCTTGGCGCCAGAGCGCGGTGACGCCATCGCGAGCAGGCTCGTTCCCACGTTGGATCTGCGTCCGTCACTGATCCCCTGTGAGAACGAGCCTGCTCTGGGCGGCATTCCGACGATGCTTTTTCATTGATTCAAACGCTTATCGACCAGCTCCTGCACCACGCTCGGATCGGCCAGGGTCGAGGTGTCACCGAGGCTGTCGAGTTCGTTGCAGGCGATCTTGCGCAGGATTCGCCGCATGATCTTGCCCGAACGGGTTTTCGGCAAGGCCGGTGCCCATTGGATGAGATCCGGCTTGGCGAAGCTGCCGATTTCCTGGCTGACGTGGGCCAGCAGCTCCTTTTTCAGATCGTCGCTGGGTTGGGTGCCGTTCATGGGCGTGACGAATGCGTAGATGCCCTGGCCTTTGACATCGTGGGGGTAACCGACCACGGCGGCCTCGGCAATGCTGTCATGCAGCACCAGAGCACTTTCCACTTCGGCGGTGCCAATGCGGTGGCCGGACACGTTGATCACGTCATCGATACGCCCGGTGATCCAGTAGTCGCCGTCCTCGTCGCGACGCGCACCGTCGCCGGTAAAGTAGTAGCCGGGGTAGGGCTTGAAGTAGGTGTCGACCATTCGTTGCGGATCGCCGTACACGCTGCGGATCTGCGCCGGCCAGCTGGATTTGATCGCCAGCACGCCGCTGCCGGCGCCTTTGATTTCCTTGCCGACTTCGTCCAGCAGCACCGGTTGCACACCGAACATCGGTTGCGTGGCGCAGCCGGGCTTGATGCGTTGGGCGCTGACCAGCGGGCTGAGCATGATGCCGCCGGTTTCGGTCTGCCACCAGGTGTCGACGATCGGGCAGCGCTGTTCACCGACCGCGTTGAAGTACCACTCCCAGGCTTCCGGGTTGATCGGCTCGCCGACACTGCCGAGCAATCTGAGGCTCGCCCGCGACGTTTCCTTCAAGGGTTCGGCGCCTTCGCGCATCAGCGAGCGCAGGGCGGTCGGGGCGGTGTAGAAAATGTTCACCTTGTGTTTATCGATGACCTGCCAGAAGCGCGAGCTGCTCGGGTAGCTCGGCACGCCTTCGAAGATCAGCGTGGTTGCCCCATTGGCCAGGGGGCCGTAGACGATGTAACTGTGGCCGGTGACCCAGCCGACGTCGGCGGTGCACCAGAAGACTTCTTCGTCACGGTAATCGAGCACGTACTTGAACGTCATGGCCGCTTGCAGCAGGTAGCCGCCGGTGGTGTGCAGCACACCCTTGGGTTTGCCGGTGCTGCCGGAGGTGTAGAGGATGAACAGCGGGTCTTCGGCGTCCATCGGCTCGGGCGGGCATTCGTCGCTGACGTCGCGCAGGGCCTGGTGATACCAGAGGTCACGGCCTTCGACCCAGTTCACCTGGCCCTGGGTGCGCTCGACCACGATCACCGTGCTGACGTTCGGGCAGCCCAGCAGCGCCTTGTCGACCTTCTCCTTGAGCGCAACGAATTTGCCGCCACGCACGCCTTCATCGGCGGTGATCACGGTGCGGCAGTCGGCGTCGAGAATGCGGTCGCGGACCGAATCAGGGGAGAAGCCGCCAAACACCACCGAATGCACCGCCCCGATGCGCGTGCAGGCGAGCATGGCGTAGGCGGCTTCGGGGATCATCGGCATGTAGATGCACACGCGGTCGCCTTTCTTCACGCCACGGCTCTTGAGCACGTTGGCGAGGCGGCAGACGTGGTGGTGCAGTTTCTTGTAGGTGATCTGGGCGGATTCGGCGGGGTCGTCGCCTTCCCAGATGAGGGCGACCTGATTGCCGCGTTTTTCCAGGTGGCGGTCGATGCAGTTGTAACTGACATTCAACTGGCCGCCCGCAAACCAGCTGGCTTCACCGGTTTTCAGGTTGTAGCGCTGGACGGTGTCCCAGGGTTTGCTCCAGTCGAGAAAACGCCTGGCTTGCTCGGCCCAGAACTCGCTGGGGTGTTCGATGGATTGGCGGTACAGGCGTTGGTAGTCGTCTTGACTCAACTGTGCAGCCCGGCGGACAGCATCGGCTTTGGGGAACGTGCTGATATCGAACATGACGGTTCCTTATTCTTGTTTTGCGACAGGAACAAAGATGCGCCGAGTGGCGCAAGGGTTCAACCCGAACCCCGAAATTTTGGGCCCGCCTCAAAACACTGTGGGAGCGGGCTTGCCCGCGATTGCGGTAGATCAATCGATACATTCGTCGACTGACATGACGCATTCGCGAGCAAGCCCGCTCCCACAGGAATAGCGGCGCAGCTGGGTATCAGCCGCGATGACGACCGCGGAAGTAGTTGATCAGCCCTTGGGTGGATGCGTCCTCGGCGGCAGTTTCCTCGCTGCCGACCAGACGGTTGTAGACGCCCTTGCCCAGTTCCTTGCCCAGCTCCACGCCCCACTGGTCGAAGGCGTTGATGCCCCAGACCACGCTTTGCACGAAGACCTTGTGTTCGTACATCGCCACCAGCGCGCCCAGGCGGCGTGGGCTGATGCGCTCGACCACCAGGGTGTTGCTCGGACGGTTGCCCGGGATCACCTTGTGCGGTGCGAGTTTCTGCACCTCGGCTTCGGCCATGCCCTTGTCCCGCAGCTCGGCCTCGGCCTCGGCGCGGGTCTTGCCGAGCATCAGCGCCTGGCTTTGCGACAGGCAGTTGGCGTACAGCCATTGGTGGTGGTCGGCCACCGGGTTGAAGCTGACGATCGGCACGATGAAGTCGGCCGGGATCAGTTGGGTGCCCTGGTGCAGCAACTGGTGATACGCGTGCTGACCGTTGCAGCCGACGCCGCCCCAGATCACCGGACCGGTGTCGGTGGACACCGACGTGCCGTCCTGGCGCACGCTCTTGCCGTTGGATTCCATGTCCAGCTGTTGCAAGTGCTTGGTGATATTACGCAAGTAGTGGTCGTACGGCAGGATCGCGTGGCTCTGCGCACCCCAGAAGTTCCCATACCAGACGCCGAGCAGGGCCAGCAGCACCGGCATGTTCTGTTCGAACGGCGCGCTCTGGAAATGCTGGTCCATGGTGTAGGCACCGGACAGCAGCTCCTTGAAGTTCGACATGCCGATGGCCAGGGCGATAGGCAAGCCAATGGCCGACCACAGCGAGTAACGCCCGCCGACCCAGTCCCACATCGGGAAGATGTTTTCTTCGCGGATCCCGAATGCTACTGCGGCGGCGTTGTTGCTGGAGACGGCAATGAAGTGACGGTACAGCTCGGCTTCCGAGCCGCCCTGCGCCAGGTACCAGGCGCGAGCGGCCTGGGCATTCTTCAGGGTTTCGAGGGTGTTGAAGGATTTCGACGAGACGATGAAAAGCGTGGTTTCGGCGCGCAGTTTCAGGGTCAGTTCATGGAACTCACTGCCGTCGATGTTTGCCAGGTAGTGGCAACGTACGCCTTTTTGCGCGTAGGACAGCAGCGCTTCGGACACCAGTTCAGGACCGAGGAACGAGCCACCGATGCCGATGTTGACCACGTCGGTGATCGGCTTCTCGGTGTAGCCGCGCCACAGACCGTCGTGGATGCGGCCCACGAGGTCGGTGATCTGGTTCAACACCTTGTGGACTTCCGGCATCACGTTGACGCCGTTGACCGACAGCTTGTCGCCCACCGGGCGACGCAGCGCGGTGTGCAGGGCCGGGCGGCCTTCGGAGGAGTTGACGATTTCGCCTTCGAACAGCGCCTTGATCGCGCCTTGCAGATCGACTTCGTTGGCCAGGCCCACCAGCAGGTTACGGGTTTCGGCGTTGATCAGGTTCTTCGAGTAGTCGAGAAACAGGCCGCAGCTGCTGAGGGTGAATTGAGTAAAACGCTGCGGGTCGGCATTAAAGGCCTCGCGCATGCTGAAATCCTGCATGGCTTGGCGGTGGTCTTTCAACGCCTGCCAGGCGGGCAGGGTGGTCACGTCGTGAGGAGTGCGGTAGTACGCCATCGCTGCGGGTTTCCTTTTTACTTGAACGGCCTTTTGAACACTAAAAATCCCGGAGCGCTGCGGGTGGGCGTCCGGTCAACTGCGTCGACACGATTTCATGGCACAGGGCGAATACAGTAAACCTCGCGCTGCAATCTGTCTTGAGTTTGTCTGACCCGTTCCCGGTACTTTTTTGTACATGGGGCAGGGAACGGTCCGACAAACGGGAAGGCGATGCGATCAGGCAACCTGAACCGGGATGGCGTTGCTGGTGTGGCTCAACTCGTTACCTGGCGCCATGTAGAGCATACGCGGCTTGAAGTTGAGCAGTTCGGCTTCGCTGTAGTGGGCATAGGCGCAGATGATCACGCGGTCGCCCACCTTGGCCTTGTGCGCTGCAGCGCCGTTGACCGAAATCATCCGCGAACCTTCTTCACCGCGAATCGCGTAAGTGGTGAAGCGCTCGCCATTGTCGACGTTGTAGATCTGGATCTGTTCGTACTCACGGATGCCGGACAGGTCCAGCCATTCGCCGTCGATGGCGCAGGAACCTTCGTAATCGAGAACAGCGTGGGTGACTTCGGCGCGATGCAGCTTGGCCTTGAGCATGATGGCGTGCATGAGTGTTTTTCCAGGTCGGAATCGAACGGCGGGCAGTGTGCCCGAAGGCAATGTGGGCAGCAATACGCGCGGGAAGCCCACAAATTTTCCCTGTGGAGCGAGCCTGCTCGCGATAAGTCCCTCACATTCAACATCGATGTTGACTGACTGACAGACCGCTATCGCGAGCAGGCTCGCTCCCACAGCAGGTTTTGGTGTCAAGCGATCGCGTCGAGATCCAGGTGCAGGTTGTCGATCAACCGTGTGCTGCCGAGGAACGCCGCCACCAGGATCACCAGGTCGCGGTCCTGCGCTGTGGCGGGACGCAAGGTCAGCGCATGGCGCACTTCCAGGTAATCGGTACGCAGCCCGGCGGTTTCGAGTGCCTGGCGTTGGGCCGCGATCAGGGCTGGATAATCGCGTTCGCCCTGTTTGATGGCTTCGGCCATCGCAGACAGGGTGCGGTAGACGACCGGGGCTGTTGCTCGCTGTTGTTCGTCGAGGAAGCCATTGCGCGACGACAGCGCCAGGCCATCGTCGGCTCGCACGGTCGGCTCGCCGATGATCTGGATCGGCATGTTCAGGTCGTGCACCAGGGCGCGGATGACCGCCAGTTGCTGGAAATCCTTCTGACCGAAGATCGCCAGGTCCGGCTGGACCATGTTGAACAGCTTGCTGACCACTGTCGCCACGCCTTCGAAATGTCCCGGACGGCTCGCACCACACAGGCCTTCGGACAGTTGGGGAACGCTGACGCGAGTCTGGCCGGCCATGCCGTCGGGGTACATCTCTTCAACGGTCGGAGCGAACAGCAGGTGGCAGCCCGCTTCGAGCAGCTTTTCCTGATCCGCCGCCAGGGTGCGCGGGTACTTGTCGAGGTCTTCGCCCGCGCCGAATTGCAGCGGGTTGACGAAAATGCTCGCGACCACGAAATCAGCCCGTTGCGAGGCCTTGGCAATCAGGGCGATGTGACCGCTGTGCAGGTTGCCCATGGTGGGCACGAAGGCAATGCGCTTGCCTTCGCCCCGGGCGCGAGCCACGGCGGCGCGCAGTTCGCGTACGGTTTTTACGGTGTTCATGCAGAGAATCCGTGTTCGATACCAGGGAAAGTCACCGCCTTGACCTCGGTGACATAAGCACTCAGGGCCGCCTGAATACTGGTTTGGCCGTGCATGAAGTTTTTCACGAACTTGGGCACACGGCCTGTGATCGACAGGCCGAGCATGTCGTGCAGCACCAGCACCTGGCCGTCGGTGCCATTGCCCGCACCGATGCCGATTACCGGGATGCCCACTGCCTGAGTGATTTCCTGGGCCAGTTCGCTCGGTACACACTCCAGCAACAGCATGGCCGCACCGGCCTGTTCCAGAGCAATGGCATCGGCGCGCATCTGCCGTGCCTGGTTCTCGCTACGACCCTGGACCTTGTAGCCGCCCAGGATATTCACCGCCTGTGGTGTCAGCCCAAGGTGCGCGCAGACAGGGATGCCGCGCTCGGCCAGCAGGCGGATCGAGTCCGCCAGCCACAGGGCACCTTCGACCTTGACCATGTGCGCACCGGCCTGCATCAACGCAGCACTGTTGGTCATGGTTTGTTCGAGGGTGGCATAGGCCATGAAAGGCAGGTCGGCGAGGATCAACGCGTCGGTGTTACCGCGTTTGACGGCCGCGACATGGTAAGCCATGTCGGCAGTGGTCACCGGCAGCGTGCTGTCGTGACCTTGCAGAACCATGCCGAGGGAGTCGCCCACCAGCAGCACTTCGACACCCGCTTCGTTGCAGGCGTGGGCGAAGGTTGCGTCATAGCAGGTCAGCATGGTGATTTTTTCACCTTTTTGCTTGAGACCTTGCAGCGTGGTCAGGGTGATGGCTGGCATGAAAAGTTCCTCATTCAGGCGCTATGGAAACTACTGCGAGTAACGCGCGTGATTCTTCGTTAAATACAGGCGCACGGTCTGTTGTCGTGCTTTTAAGGCCTGGATTGCGCCCTTTAACGCCGTGTTGGCGGCAGCGGGACGCCTATAGTCGTGATGAGAACTCGGGAAGTCAATTACGTGTGTTACCGCATTGTTACGACAGGGGTGTTACCGATGGCGACTGATGCGATTCAGCAACCGCGGTTTCTGGAGCGGCGCCAAAATCCCTGTGAAGGCTCGCTCTCACAGGGGATTTTGGTTAATTCGAGGGCTGTCGTTCCAGGCCGACGAACGGGCAGGCGGCAAGCAGCGCGTCCAGGCGGCGGCCATCGGCCAGGCGCAAATCCGCGGGCGCCAGTTCGGCGAGCGGATAGAGGACGAAGGCGCGTTCCTGCATATGGTAATGGGGCACCTTGAGGCGCGGCTCGTCGATCAGTCGGTCACCAAACAGCAGGATGTCGAGATCCAGCGTGCGTGGTCCCCAGCGTTCCAGGCGCTCGCGGCCCTGGCCATTTTCGATGGCTTGCAGCGCATCCAGCAGCGCCAGTGGTGCCAGTGCGCTGTCGAGGGCGGCCACCGCATTGGTGTAACGCGGTTGGCCCGGCAGCAGCGAATCGCTTTGGTAAAACGCGGAAACCCCGACCAGCGCGGTCTGGGGCAAGTGCGCCAGCGAGTCGAGCGCGCTGCGCAATTGTTCGGCTGGGTCAGCCAGGTTGCTGCCCATGCCGATGTAGATGCGTTCCATGCGTTTACTCGCCGCTGCCGCTCGGGGCGCCGGCCGTGCGCTTGCGTTTGGCGCCCGTGCTGCGGCGCCGTTTGCGGGGAGCGCCTGAGTCGCCGTCGTCCTTGCCGCTGAGGTCGCGGATCATGTCCCGCCGTTCGCTGTCGTTGGCGTCCTGATAATCGGTCCACCATTCGCCCAGGCCGTTGGTTTGCTCGCCGGCGCTTTCACGCAGCAGGAGGAAGTCGTAACCGGCACGGAAGCGAGGGTTGTCCAGCAACAGGTCGGCGCGTTTACCGCTGCGGCGCGGCAGGCGCTCCTGCATGTCCCAGATTTCCCGGATCGGCATTGTGAAGCGTTTGGGGATCGCGATCCGCTGGCACTGTTCGGCGATCAGTTCGTGCGCCGCTTCCTGCATGGCCGGAATTGGCGGCATGCCACGTTCCTGCAGGCGCAGTACGCGAGCCGGCAGGGCAGGCCAGAGCAATGCGGCAAACAGGAACGCCGGGGTCACCGGCTTGTTCTGCTTGATGCGCAGGTCGGTGTTGATCAGTGCTTCGCTGATCAGGGTGTGGGTGTACGTCGGGTTGTACTCCAGGGCCTCGGCGCTGGCCGGGAACAGCGGATCGAACAGTTGCAGGTCGACCAGCATTTCAAACGTGTCCGCGGCGTGGCCGGAGAGGAACAACTTGAGCACTTCTTCGAACAGACGGGCCGACGGAATCTCGCGCAGCATCGGCGCCAGATCACGGATCGGCAGGGCGCTGTGTTTTTCGATACCGAAATTCAGCTTGGCGGCAAACCGCACGGCCCGCAGCATCCGTACCGGGTCTTCCTGGTAGCGCTGCTTCGGATCGCCGATCAGGCGGATCAGGTGGTTGCGGATATCGTGTACGCCGTTGGCGTAATCGAGGATGCGCTCGCTGACCGGATCGTAGTACAGGGCGTTGATGGTGAAGTCGCGGCGTTGCGCGTCCTCTTCCAGGGTGCCGTAGACGTTATCGCGCAGAATGCGCCCGCTTTCGTTGCGGGAAGACTGGTTGCTGTCTTCTTCCTCTTCGTTTTGCGGGTGATTGGCGCGGAAGGTCGCGACTTCGATGATTTCGCGGCCGAAATGGATGTGCACCAGCTTGAAGCGACGGCCAATGATCCGCGCATTGCGGAATTCGGCGCGAACCTGTTCAGGCGTGGCGCTGGTGGCGACGTCGAAATCCTTGGGCGTGATGCCGAGCATCATGTCGCGCACGCAGCCGCCGACCAGGTAAGCCTGATAACCGGCGCTCTGCAGGCGTTCGACGATATTCACCGCATAACGGCTGAACTGCGCCTTTTGCAGCGAATGTTGACCGCTGTTAAGCACTTCAGGCGTGCTGCGGATGTGTTGCGTAATACGCTTGGGAGAACGGAGTGACTGGAACAGCTTCTTCAGCATGGGATGCACTGTTTGAAGGAATGTTCGGCCAAAACGAAGAATGACCGCATGATGGGCGGGGATTCTAGCATTTAGTCAGAGGATGGTGTAGGACGCTGTAGGGAAGGTCCCGGGGGGCGGAAACTACAAGGGGAGCCGAAGCTCCCCAAGAAGTAGTTGCATGCTCTATTTTTGTTATTGGTTTCGGGCTTTTTGTTTTTGTTGAGTGCCCTCGCCATGAAGGTTTCCTTCATGACCCTCCCAATCGGGAGCCAAGAGCAAACGGATTGCTTTGGTCGCTGTGTTGCAGTGATCTTTCGATCCAACCAGTTCAGGCTCTGTCTTAGGACAGTTTTTGTTGTTCTCGGCCTGGTCGTGGGGCACGCCCCAAATACAACGCCTCTCCAAAAGAATCAGTTAGCTGCGCCTCTCGCCGTCTTGTTTTTATTGTGCGTGAGTCGATTCGTCTTATTTTTATTGTCTTATGCATTGCTTGTTATTGTTCTTGTACCAAACATATAGCAGGGTGCGTGCCAACTTTTGTGAAGCCTAGCAAAACAAGGGGTTAGGCCCGCTGACCCGGTTTTTCAAGGCCCAAAAAAACCGGGGCTTCGTTACCGTAAGCCCCGGCTTCTGTTACGTGAAAAATCGGCGGTAACAGTTTTTTCACAGATTCATGTGTTACTCGCGCACCCCGCAGGTGACGTTCAGCTCTCGCTGGCCACGCCGGTCTTGCGCCGCGGGATACCCAGGCGCTGGCGACGTTCCCACAGGCATTTACGGCTCACACCCAGTTTGCGCGCCAGCTCGGTTTCGGTCATGTGGTCCTGATGCTCGAGGACGAAGTGCTGGAAGTAATCCTCCAGTGACAGGTCCTCGGTCGGTTCATGGCTGTTGTTGGCGGCACCGTTACCCTGTTGCGGTGCCAGGCCGATGAATTCATCGTCGTCGAGGTCGCTCAGTTCGATGTCGATCCCCAGCAGCTCGGCGGATATCTCCGGGCTTTCGCTCAGGATGACCGCGCGCTCGACAGCGTTTTCCAGTTCGCGGACGTTGCCGGGCCAGGAATAGTGACGAATTGCCTGCTCGGCATCCGGGGCAAACTTCAGGTCGGTGCGGTTGATCCGTGCGCTCTGTCGCGCCAGGAACGCATTGGCGATTTCGTTGACATCGGCGCCACGCTCGCGCAATGCCGGCAGTTTCAGGGCAATCACGTGCAGCCGGTAGTACAGGTCCTCACGGAACTGGCCGATTTTCGCCAGGCTCTTGAGGTCGCGGTGGGTCGCGGCGATCAGGCGCACGTCGACCTTTTGCGACTGTACCGAACCGACCCGGCGAATTTCGCCTTCCTGCAACACGCGAAGCAGTCGAGCCTGGGCTTCCAGCGGCAGTTCGCCGATCTCATCGAGGAACAGGGTGCCGCCGTCGGCCGCTTCCACCAGGCCAGCACGCCCGGCGCTGGCGCCGGTAAAGGCGCCTTTCTCGTGGCCGAACAGTTCGGACTCGATCAGGCTTTCCGGAATCGCTGCGCAGTTCACCGAAATCATCGGCGCCTTGGCCCGTTTGGACAGGTTGTGCAGGGCGCGGGCCACCAGTTCCTTGCCGGTGCCGGACTCGCCCTGGATCAGGACATTGGAGTCGGTCGGTGCCACTTTGCGGATTTTGCCGTAGAGATCCTGCATGGGCGGGCAGGAGCCAATGATGCCGATTTCGCCGTTGCTGCTGTCGACGCCGGGCTTCGCCGCACCGTTGACGGCTTTGCCGACAGGCGATTCGCTGTTGGCCGGGGCCGATTGCCGGTCACGCAGGATCCGGGCGACGGCCTGGAGCATTTCGTCGTGATCGAAAGGCTTGGCGATGTAGTCCACTGCGCCCATCTTCATGGAGTCGACTGCCGAGCGCAGGCTGGCGTAGCTGGTCATGATCAGCACCGGAGTGCCCTGGCCAAGTTTGATCAGTTCGGTGCCCGGTGCGCCTGGCAGGCGCAGGTCACTGACGATCAGGTCGAACGTGGGAATGGTGAAGCGTTCTTGTGCTTCCTGCACTGAACCGGCTTCGCTGACCTGGTACTGGTTGCGCTCCAGCAGGCGGCGCAAGGCGGAGCGGATGATTGTTTCGTCTTCGACGATCAAAATGTGCGGCATTGATTCGATACTCTCGACGGTCTCAGTTCACAGCGGACGTCGCTTCGACATGACGCGGCAAAGTCACCCTGATACGGGTGCCGCGTTGGCTTTGTACATCAGCCGGGCTGTCGATGGTGATTTGTCCATAATGCTCTTCAACGATGGAATAGACCAGTGCAAGGCCCAGACCGGTGCCTTCGCCAGGGTCCTTGGTGGTAAAGAAAGGTTCGAACAACCGGTCCATGATGTTCTTCGGTATGCCACTGCCTTCGTCCTCCACGATCAGGTCGACCGTGTGTTCGCCGGCTTCGCTCTTGACCCTGACCGCACTGCCGGGAGGCGAGGCGTCACGGGCGTTCGAGAGCAGGTTGATCAATACCTGGGCGAGGCGCTGCGGATCGCCCTCGACCCAGTGGTCGGGGTCGCACAGGTTATAGAACTGCACTTCGAAATTGCGGCGGTTCAACGCCAGCAGGCCGATGGCATCCTGGGCCACTTCGGCCAGACAGACGGCTTCGTCATTGTGCTGATGCGTGCCGGCATGGGCAAAGCTCATCAGTGACTGCACGATGCGCGACACGCGTTTGGTCTGTTCGAGGATCTGGCCGCTGATTTCCTTGAGTTCGCCGTCTTCTTCCCGCTCTTCACGCAGGTTTTGCGCCAGGCAGGCGATGCCGGTGATCGGGTTGCCAATCTCATGGGCCACGCCCGCCGCGAGGCGGCCGATGCTCGCCAGGCGCTCGGAGTGCACGAGCTTGTCTTCGAGCATCTGGGTTTCGGTCAGGTCTTCCACCAGCAGGACCAGGCCGCTGTTACCCGGTGCGAGCGGCTCGTCGATGGCCGCCTTGTGCAGGTTCAGCCAGCGGGTCTGGCCATCGAGGGCCAGGTGCTGTTTGTGCAAGTGCTCGTCCGGCACATTGATGAACCCTTGCAACAGGCCTTTCCACGGCTCGGCAATGGTGCTCAGGCGCGAACCGACCACGCGCTGCGCGGCGATCCCGGTGAGTTCCTCCATGGCCTTGTTCCACATGAGGATCTCCTGATCCTTGGCCAGGGAACAGACGCCCATCGGCAGTTCCTGCAGGGTCTGGCGGTGATAGCGACGCAGGGCGTCGAGCTCGGCGGCCAGGCCGGTCAGTCGCGAGTGGTAATCCTCGAGACGGCTTTCGATGAAGTGAATGTCCTCGGTGACATAGTTTTCGCCGCCTGCCTTGTACGGCAGGAAGGTTTCGACCATGTCCTGTGCCACGCTGGGGCCCATCAGGCCGGAGAGGTTGGCCTCGATCCGGTCACGCAAGCGACGCAGGGCGTATGGCCGGCGTTCGTCGAACGGCAGGTAGAGATCGCGCAGGGCCTGCTCGACTTCCTTCTGTGCGGCTTTGGCACCCAGGGGTTTGGCCAGTTGCGTGGCGAACTCCTGTGGCGAGGCGGCATGCAGTTCGCGGCGTTGCGGGCGACGCACGTTGTCCACGGCGCAGGCTTCGGCCGCGCTGGCTTCTTCGGTGCTGGCATTGGTGAACAGCGAAATCAGCGTGAACATCAGCACGTTGGCGGCCAGCGAGGCAATCGCCGCCATGTGCCAACTGGTGTCGTCCAGCACGTAGATCATGTTCAGCAGTGGAATGTAGAAACCCTGCAGGTTGCCGACCAGCGGCAACAGCATGGTCACCAGCCACACCAGGATCCCCGCCAGCAGGCCGGCGATGAAACCTCGACGGTTGGCAGTCGGCCAGTACAGGACCGACAGCACCCCGGGCAGGAATTGCAGCGTCGCGACGAAGGCGACGATGCCAAGGTTGGCCAGGTCCTGCTCCGCCCCCAGCAACAGGTAGAAACCGTAGCCGGCCATGATGATCGCGACGATCAAGGCGCGCCGGGTCCATTTCAGCCAGCGATAGATATTGCCTTCGGCGGGCGGCTGGTAAAGCGGCAGCACCAGGTGGTTGAGCGCCATACCGGACAGGGCCAGCGTGGTGACGATGATCAGGCCGCTGGCGGCCGATAACCCGCCGACATAGGCCAGCAGCGCCAGCGCTTTGTTGTTGGCGGCGATGCCGATGCCCAGGGTGAAAAATTCCGGGTTGGTGGTGGCCCCCAGTTTCAGTCCGGCCCAAAGGATCAGCGGCACTGCCAGGCTCATCAGCAGCAGGAACAGCGGCAGGCCCCAGCTCGCGCTGACCAGTGAGCGCGGGTTGAGGTTTTCGGTGAAGGTCATGTGGTACATGTGCGGCATGACGATCGCCGAGGCGAAAAACACCAGCAACAGCGTGCGCCACGGGCCTTCCTGCAACGGCGTGTGCAGGGCGGCGAGGGCGGTCTGGTTTTGCAACAGCCATAACTCAAGCTGTTGCGGGCCGTCGAAGACGCCGTAGAGGGCGTACAGACCGACGCCGCCGATGGCGATCAGCTTGATCACCGACTCGAAGGCGATCGCGAACACCAGGCCTTCATGTTTCTCGCGGGTGGCGATATGGCGCGAGCCGAAGAAAATCGTGAACAGGGTAATCAGTGCACAGAAGCTCAGTGCCACGCGATGCTGCACCGGCTCGCGGGTGAGAATACTGATGGAGTCGGCCACCGCCTGGATCTGCAGCGCCAGCAGCGGCAGCACGCCGATCAGCATGAACACCGTGGTCAGTGCGCCCGCCCAGGTGCTGCGAAAGCGGAACGCGAACAGGTCGGCCAGTGACGACAACTGATAGGTGCGGGTGATCTTCAGGATCGGGTACAGCAGCACCGGCGCCAGCAGGAACGCACCGGAAACCCCCAGGTAGCTGGACAGGAAGCCATAGCCGTACTGATAGGCCAGGCCGACCGTGCCATAAAACGCCCAGGCGCTGGCATAGACCCCGAGCGACAAGGTGTAGGTCAGCGGGTGGCGAATGATCGCCCGGGGGATCATGCCCCGTTCGCTGACCCAGGCTACGCCGAACAGCACGGCCAGGTAGGCGGCGCTGATCAGGATCATCTGGGTCAGGCTAAAGCTCATCGGCATCTTTTTGGCTCTGCAGGATGAAGGTCACGACGATCAGGATCAGCCAGAGCAGATAAGGGCGATACCAGGCGCCCGTGGCGTCGATCCACCAATCCATGATGGCGGGGGAGAACAGATAGATCCCCACGACCAGAAGCAGGACCAAGCGATAGATGTACATCCCGGCCTCTCTTTTTTATGCGCGTGCCCGAAAACGTGCGGCGATGGTAACGGATGGGGGCGCCACTGCAAGTCTGATCACTGTAGTTGCGCTTCGGGCAGGTTGAGTGTGCGCGGGATCTTCGTGGCATCCCAGTGGGCGATCCCCCAGTTCAGCACTTCCCGGGGCGTTGCGTACTTCAGTTCGCTCCCCGGAGCCTGCCCCAGGGCGCGCAAGGCCCGCAACAACAGGGGGGTGGCCTGATCTTCGGTCAACGGCGGCGAACGGTAGGATTTGCCGAGCTTGTTGCCGTCAGGTTGAGTAATCAGCGGAATGTGCAGGTAACGCGGTTGCGACAGGCCGAGCAATTCCTGCAGATAGAGCTGGCGTGGCGTCGAATCCAGCAGGTCGGCACCCCGCACGATGTCGGTGATGCCCTGCCAGGCATCATCGAGTACCACCGCCAGTTGGTAGGCGTAAAGGCCGTCGCGGCGGCGGATCACGAAATCGCCGACGTCACGCCCCAGGTGCTGGCGAAATTCGCCTTGTACCCGGTCGATGAAGTGATATTCCAGCTCCGGGACACGCAAGCGGATCGCCGCGTCTTCGCTGCCGTGGCCTGCATTGCGGCACAGCCCCGGGTAGATGCCGTGATAGGGCTCGAGCTGCTTTCGCGAGCAGGTGCAGGCGTACGCCAGGCCATGATTGAACAGCTGATTGAGCACGTCGGCATAGGCTTCGTGACGCTCGCTCTGGCGGACCATGTCGCCATCCCACTCGAAACCGTAGCTTTCCAGTGCCTTGAGGATGGCTGCCTGCGCGCCGGGCTCTTCCCGGGGTGGATCAAGGTCTTCCATGCGCACCAGCCAACGCCCGCCCACTGCACGCGCGTCGAGATAGGAGGCCAGTGCGGCAACCAGCGATCCGAAATGCAGGTGTCCGCTGGGCGTGGGGGCGAAGCGGCCGATGTAGGTCGGGGATTTCATACAGGCGGTATCATTATTCCAGGCTGGCGCCAGACCTCTGTGGGAGCGGGCTTGCTCGCGAATGCCCGCTCCCACAGGTTATGTGCCAGGCCAAATATCAGAAACAAAAACGGAGCGTTCGCACGCTCCGTTCTTCATTCAAGTCGTCATTACTTGCCGACTTGTTTTTCCTTGATTTCCGCCAGGGTCTTGCAGTCGACGCACATGTCGGCGGTCGGACGGGCTTCCAGGCGCTTGACGCCGATTTCCACGCCGCAGGATTCGCACCAACCGTACTCTTCGTCTTCGATCAGTTGCAGGGTCTTGTCGATCTTCTTGATCAACTTGCGCTCACGATCGCGGGCGCGCAGTTCGAGTGCGAACTCTTCTTCCTGGCTGGCACGGTCTGCGGGGTCAGGGAAGTTGGCCGCTTCGTCCTTCATGTGATCAACCGTGCGGTCGACTTCCTGCATCAGGTCCTGTTTCCACTTGTTCAGGACCTTGGTGAAGTGAGCGCGCATGGGCTTGCCCATGTACTCCTCGCCCGGCTTTTCCACATAGGGTTCGAAGCCGCTGATCGACTGGACTGGCTGTTGCTTTGCTTGGGTGGACATGAAATAGACCGCCTCTACTCTTGTAATCCATCTGCGCAGGATTGCTCCATCACCGGCACCCGCCGGCCCTGCGGCTGCAAGCGGGCGAACTTACCAGATCGAATCGGACCGCGCTACTCCCGGATGTCGAGGGCACAGCCCGCGGGGCTTGCAAATGATTGCAAAGCCTTGCCTGGTGGTGATGGAGGCCTGATCAATTAATGATTTTAGTCAAACCTGGCGCACTCGCATGAGCGTTTGTGGCCAGGGTCTCAAGGGGTCTGACCGCTTTAGGTTCTCGCTCGTTCCTGCGCTTGGGTAGAATCGGTGTTTTCCCTTTTGTTGAAGGAAGGCCAATGGCTCAGCCCTACAGTGCCCGCAGTCGCGCAATTGAACCGTTCCATGTCATGGCGCTGCTGGCGCGGGCCAACGAACTGCAAGCTGCCGGCCACGACGTGATCCACCTGGAGATAGGCGAACCCGACTTCATCACCGCCGAACCGATCATCCAGGCCGGCCAGGCTGCGCTGACGGCGGGCAAGACCCGGTATACCGCCGCCCGGGGCATCCCCGAACTGCGCGAGGCGATTTCAGGCTTCTATCAGCAGCGTTACGGTCTGAACATCGATCCCCGGCGAATCCTGATCACGCCCGGCGGTTCCGGTGCGTTGCTGCTGGCCAGCGCCCTGCTGGTGGACCCGGGCAAGCACTGGTTGCTGGCGGATCCGGGCTACCCGTGCAACCGGCATTTCCTGCGTCTGGTGGAAGGTGCGGCGCAATTGGTGCCGGTGGGGCCGGAGGTGCGCTATCAACTGACGCCGGACCTGGTCGAGCGTCATTGGGACCACGACAGCGTCGGCGCGCTGGTGGCTTCGCCGGCCAACCCGACCGGGACGATCCTGACTCGCGACGAACTGGCCGGGCTGTCGGGCGCGATCAAGGCGCGTCATGGCCATCTGGTGGTGGACGAGATCTACCATGGCCTGACCTACGGCACCGATGCCGCCAGCGTGCTGGAAGTCGACGACAGCGCCTTTGTGCTGAATAGTTTTTCAAAGTATTTCGGCATGACCGGCTGGCGGCTTGGCTGGCTCGTGGCGCCGGAGGCGGCGGTCGGTGAGTTGGAGAAGCTGGCGCAAAACCTCTACATCAGCGCTCCGAGCATGGCGCAGCATGCGGCCCTGGCCTGTTTCGAACCGGCGACCATTGCCATTCTCGAAGAGCGGCGTGCTGAGTTTGGACGGCGCCGGGATTTCCTGCTGCCCGCCTTGCGTGAGCTGGGCTTCAATATTGCCGTAGAGCCGGAAGGCGCCTTCTATTTGTACGCCGATATCAGCCAGTTCGGCGGCGATGCCTTCGCGTTCTGCCGCCACTTCCTCGAAACCGAGCATGTGGCAATCACCCCGGGCCTGGATTTCGGGCGTTATCAGGCCGGTCATCACGTGCGGTTTGCCTATACCCAGAGCTTGCCGCGTCTGCAGGAAGCGGTGGAACGCATTGCTCGCGGTCTGCGGAGTTGGCAAGGCTGATGCGTTTTGATCCCCCACTGGAAGAAGGTCGCCTGATCCGGCGTTACAAGCGTTTTCTCGCCGATATCGAAACCGTCGATGGCGAGTTCCTCACCCTTCATTGCCCGAACACCGGCTCGATGCTCAATTGCCAGGTTGAAGGCGGGCAGGTGTGGTTCAGTCGCTCCAATGACCCGAAACGCAAGTTGCCGGGGACCTGGGAAATCGGCGAAACCCCGCAGGGCCGGCTGTTTTGCGTGAACACCGGACGCGCCAATGGCTTGATCGAAGAGGCGCTGCGCAACGGGGTCATCGCCGAGCTCAACGGTTTTACCGGACTCAAGCGTGAAGTGGCCTACGGACAGGAAAGCAGCCGTATCGATTTTCGTCTCGATTACCCGGATGGGCCGGCGTACGTGGAAGTCAAAAGCGTGACCCTGGGCTTCGATGGCTCAGCCGTTGCCGCGTTTCCCGATGCGGTGACCCAGCGAGGCGCCAAGCACTTGAGGGAGCTGGCTCACCTGGCCCGGGACGGCATTCGGGCGGTGCAGTTGTATTGCGTCTGCCTGAGCGGTATCGAGGCAGTACGTCCAGCGCACGAAATCGATGCGGCCTACGCCTCGGCCTTGCGCGACGCGGTGGCGTGCGGGGTTGAGGTGCTGGCTTATGGCGTGGCTTTGAGCCATGAAGGAATGCGGGTCGAGCGGCGTCTGGATGTTTTGCTCGACCGTTAAGGGTTGATCCAGATGCCCTGGTCGTCTTCACGGCTGTCAACGCGGGTCAGAGATTGTCCGGCGCAGGGGCCGGCCACGCACTCACCGTCTTCGATCAGGAACAGTGCGCCGTGGGTGGCGCACTGGATCAGGCTGTTGCTGGGGTCGAGGAACTGGTCAGGCGTCCATTCCAGACCGACGCCGCGGTGCGGGCAGCGATTGAGATAGACGTAGACCTGGCCGTTGCGGCGCACGGCAAACAGCTTCTGGCCATCGACGTCGAAACCGCGGCTGCTGGAGTCGGCCAGCTCAGCGCCAGCGCAAAGAAACTTCATGACTATCCTCAACGTCGTCGGCGGCTCGTGACTGAATATGTCCGAGCTTGACGTTCAAATGAAAACAATTATCAAATGGCCACCTTGTCCACAGGTAGCTGCCGCACGTCGAGGATACTTGGCCTGGTCTTTCGATGCCTGGGAAAAACCTTAAAAGGAAGCTGTTTATGCGCCTCAGTACCCGCGTTATTGCGCTTTGTGCCGGACTTCTCGTCAGCCACCACGGCGCAGCGGCCGAATTGCCGCAACGTTGGGTCAGCGCCGGCGGCGCCCTGTCGGAATGGGTCAGTGCACTGGGTGGCGAGGCGAAACTGGTCGGGGTCGACACCACCAGCCAGCACCCGCCATCTCTCACGGCATTGCCCAGCATTGGCTATCAACGGCAGCTATCGGCCGAAGGCGTGTTGAGCCTGCGCCCACAAATACTGGTGGGCACCGAGGAAATGGGCCCGCCGCCGGTGATTTCGCAGATTCGTACGGCAGGTGTGCAAGTCGAGTTGTTCTCGGCCCAGCCCGATCTGCCAGCGTTGCAGGACAATTTGCAGCATCTGGGCCGGTTGCTCGGCGCAGAGGACAAGGCGGTGCAGTTGTTCCAGGACTATCAGCGACAACTCGACCAGCAGAAAGTCCGCGTGACCAGGGCGCAGGTCAAACAATCATCACCGGGTGTGCTGTTGCTGGTCGGTCATGCGGGCGGCAAACCCCTGATCGCCGGTAAGGACACGGCGGCCGATTGGCTGATTGAGAGCGCCGGTGGGCACAATCTGGCGACCCACACCGGTTACAAACCCTTCTCCAACGAGTCCCTGATCAGCCTGGACCCCGAAGTGCTGGTGTTCGCCGACCGCGCGCTGACGGGCGAGGCAGCCCGCGCAGCGTTGTTCAAGGAGAACCCGATCCTGTCCTCGACCCGCGCCGCCCGTGATGGGCGGGTCATGGAGCTTGATCCGACGCTGCTGGTGGGTGGGCTCGGCCCACGTCTGCCCTTGGCCGTGAAAAAAGTCAGCGACCTGTTCTACCCCGGCACTGCCACTCCATGACCGTGCTGGTAAAGCCCCGTGCATTGTTCATCGGCCTGAGCCTTCTGTGTTTGTTGGCAATCTGGCTGTCGCTGGCGCTGGGGCCGGTCAGCCTTCCCCTGCTTGATACCCTGCGCGCGAGTTTGCGTCTGCTCGGCCTGCCCATTGCACCTGACGGGCTGGAGCAGGCTGAACTGATCCTCGGGCAGATTCGCCTGCCGCGCACGTTGCTGGGGCTGGCAGTGGGCGGGGTGTTGGCGCTGTCGGGCGTGGCCATGCAAGGCTTGTTTCGCAACCCGCTGGCCGATCCCGGGCTGGTGGGCGTTTCCAGTGGTGCGGCGTTGGGGGCGGCCATTGCGATTGTCGGCGCAACGGCCTTTGGCGGTTTGCCGGAGTCATTCGGGCCATACCTGCTATCGCTGTGCGCGTTTATCGGCGGGCTGGGCGTGACCGCGCTGGTGTATCGGCTGGGGCGCCGCAACGGGCAGACCAATGTCGCCATCATGCTGTTGGCGGGTATCGCCCTCACTGCACTGGCGGGCTCCGCCGTGGGGCTGTTTACCTATCTGGCGGACGACGCGACCCTGCGCACCCTGACGTTCTGGAACCTGGGCAGCCTCAACGGGGCCAGTTACTCGCGACTCTGGCCGCTGCTACTGATCACTGTCGGCGTGGCGTTATGGTTGCCACGCCGGGCCAAGGCCCTGAATGCGTTGTTGCTGGGGGAGTCGGAGGCCGGCCATTTGGGCGTCGATGTCGAGAGGCTCAAGCGTGAACTGGTGTTTTGCACGGCGTTGGGCGTCGGTGCGGCCGTGGCGGCGGCCGGTATGATCGGTTTCGTCGGGCTGGTGGTGCCGCATCTGGTGCGCTTGCTGGCCGGCCCGGATCATCGCGTGCTGCTGCCGGCCTCGGTGCTGGCGGGCGCGAGTCTGCTGCTGTTTGCCGACCTGGTGGCGCGCCTGGCGCTGGCGCCGGCCGAGCTGCCGATCGGCATTGTCACTGCGTTTATCGGTGCGCCGTTCTTTCTATATTTGCTGCTCAGGGGACGTGCCTGATGTTGCGAACGCAGAATCTGCACATCCGCCGAGGCCGCAAGCTCGTCCTGACGGACATCACGCTGGAACTCAGACCCGGGGAAGTGCTCGGCGTGCTGGGACCCAACGGTGCCGGAAAAAGCACGCTGCTGGGCGCATTGGGCGGCGAGTTGCACGCGGATCAACCCAGCGTCTGGCTCGATGATCGCGAGCTGCGGGAGTGGACCGGTGCCCGGCGAGCCCAGCGCCTGGCGGTGTTGCCACAGGTGTCGACCCTGGATTTCGCCTTCCGTGTCGAAGAAGTGGTCGGCATGGGGCGCTTGCCGCACCAGAGCGGCCGGGTTCGGGATGACGAAATTGTCCTCGCGGCGTTGAACGCAGCCGATGCCGGGCACCTGATGGGGCGCAGTTACCTGGCGCTGTCCGGTGGCGAGCGCCAGCGTGTGCACCTGGCGCGTGTGCTGGCGCAGCTCTGGCCTGGCGAGACGGGCCAGACGTTACTGCTGGACGAGCCCACCTCGATGCTCGATCCACTGCACCAGCACACCACCCTGCAAGCGGTGCGCGAGTTCGCCGACCGAGGAGCGGCTGTGCTGGTGATCCTGCATGATCTGAACCTCGCGGCGCGTTATTGTGATCGCCTGCTGCTGCTTGAAGGCGGTCGCCCGGTCGCGCTCGATACGCCCGAGCGAGTATTGCGTCCAGAGCCGCTCAAGGCGGTATTCGGCTTGGACGTGTTGGTACAACAGCATCCAGAGCGCGGGCATCCGCTGATCATCGCCCGCTGAAGGTGAAGGGGGAGTGCATGCGTGCAGGAATGATTCTGGCGGGGTTGATGCTGAGCGCCTGCCAACATGTTTCAGCGCCGCCGCCGATCGTCGGTGACATTCGTGACGTGCACAGCGGCCAGCCGTTGACCGCGCAGGAGCTGGTCGTGCGGCTGGCCAGCGCCTCGCGGTTGATCGTCGGTGAGCAGCATGACAACCGCGATCACCACGAATTGCAGCACTGGCTATTGCAGGCGCTGGGGGATCAGCGTCCGCAAGGCAGCCTGTTGCTGGAAATGCTCACGCCGGACCAGCAGGCCCGCGTCGACGACGTCCGTCAGGCGCCGACGTTGCCGGCGGACTTGCCCGGTGCGTTGGCCTGGCAGTCGGGGTGGGATTGGAACCTGTATGGTCCGATTGTCCGTTTCGCCCTGGCCCAGCCGTATCCGCTGCTGGCCGCCAACCTGGATGCTGCCGAGGTCCGCGACATCTACGCCAACCCGTCGGTATTGAGCGGTGCTCGCACCAACGCCGAGCCTGTCAGGGCCGAGCTTTTGGCCCAGGTCGGCGAATCCCATTGCGGCCTGCTGCCTGACTCGCAAATGCCGGCCATGCTCGCCGTCCAGCAACAGCGCGACCGTCGCATGGCCGAGCGGCTGCTGGCAGCTCCCGCCCCGGCCTTGTTGTTGGCGGGTGCTTACCACGCGCGCAAGGATGTCGGGGTGCCGATACACGCCCTGGATCTGGGTGAGCGTGAAGCGCCGACGGTACTGATGCTCGCTCAGCAGGGCAGTGAGGTGACGGCGGCAATGGCCGACTATGTCTGGTACACCCCCGTCATGGAGGCGCCGGATTACTGTGCGCAGATGCGCAAGCAGTTCGGCAAGTGAGGACGGACTTTTCCACAGGCAAAAAAAGACCCGGCAAGAGCCGGGTCAAATAACCGTGATTAGCCTGATGAGGAGATATCTGAGAGTCCGAACCAAGGGCTGTTCAAATATCGACCAGTCTCGCGACCAGTTGTGATAATCATATCGATTCTCATTACCATGTCAACCGTTGATTCTTCATTTATTCGAGAATCGCCGTCGAAGCGCTGAAGGAGCCCGTAATCATTGGCCTGGCGGGCCGCTTTTGAGCGAGCTCAAATGTGTAACCTGTTTATTCAGCAGGTCGATTCTGCGGGCCATGCTTTCGATCAGGCTGTGGGCGATCTTCGCATTGCTGCGGGTCAGGCTGAGAAACTGGTCTTTGGGGATCAGCATGACGGTACTGGGTTCGCTGGCGATCACACTCGCATTACGTTTCTCGCCAGTGAATACGGCCATGGCGCCGAAAATCTCGTCCTTGGGGATATCGCCGACCTTGTGTCCGTCGACGAACGCTTCGGCATGGCCCTCGATAATCACGAAGACGTGATCGGCCTCATCGCCCTGATGGATCAGCATGTCGCCACGCGCGACGCGCTGAAAGCCGTTGGTGCTGCGTAACTCCGGTTGCTTCAGGCGGGCGACGGCGTCGGACAACAGGGCAGTCTGACCGGTCAGGTACTGCAGCAACAGTTCCGGGCGCTCCGGGTCGGCATGGATGTGCTGGAACACTTCGGAGCGCAGGTAGGGCGTCAGTGTGATCGGGCTATCCGTGCACAGCCGGCAGCGTGGCAGGTCGCTGTCCTGGCGCAAGCCGACCAGGTCGCCTTCATGCAGGTAGAACAGCGGGCGCTCGTCGATGTATCCATGCAGCAGGCCGCTTTTCAGGATGAACAATTGATTGACGGGTAATTCGGCTGCCAGATCGTCAGTCGCCGAAAACTCCAACGCCGGGCCGCACGGGGATAAATGCTCCAGCAGGCGGGCCGGAATGTTTTGCAGGCGATCGATCAGTACGTCGGCGTAGGCCGGTTGTTCCCCAAGCAAATACATGGTGGCAGGGCCCGTTCAGTTCTTGTGGCGTGATGAAATGGCTTCCAGCTGTTTATTCAGGGCTTCCTTGCGCTCTGCGGGGATGTCGTTCCAGTGCACATCCATCAAGGCGCCTTCGATGGCGTACAGCAGCACTTTGGACGCTCGAAACCCGCGCGTACGCACGGCCCGATAAGCATCCACGGCCCCCAGCCGACGCAAATCCGAGGCGCTGTGGATGCCCACGGCATGCAGCCACTGCGCTGACGTCTTGCCAAGGTTCTTCAGATGCTGCAGTTCATCATTCATCAAGCCTCCTTGCGATAGCCGAACGGTGCGTGGGCGAGCTTCTCAGGAGTGTAGCCATCAGCAGCAAAAGCGTGATTGTTTGGTCGCTGTCGGAGCAAATGCTTCTAAGAAGCACGCTGGGGCGCGACGTACCAGATCGCAACGGAGGAGGGGAAGGCGGGATGTGCTCAGGGTTTTGTGCGCGAACGTATCCGCAGTCCAGCGCGAGGCAGGGGGCGCCGGACTTTTTAGTGATCAGTCGTTTTCAGCGTGAGCGATAACGCAGGCGTGTGCCGAAGTTCATCGACATCAGGATCTCGTCGGCGCTCAGTTCCGGCGGAAAGTAGGCGCCGGAGATCTGCGCGTGAGCCAGGCTGGCGCCTTCCAGTTTCGAATGAGTGAAATCGATGCCGCGCAGGTCGGCGGAACGGAAATAGGCATTGGTGAAGTCGACGCCGTCGGCATTCAGTTCGCGCAGGTCCAGGCCGCGAAAGTCACCCCCGACCATGTCGATAGGTCCATCCGTTGGGCGTTCGTTGTTGAAACCCTTGATGTCGTCTTTGTGCAGCAAAGCATAAAGCGGTGTATCGAGAAGTTTGGGCTGGCTCATGTCACGTCACCTGTTGGTTTTATGACGCCAGTATAATGCCACTACGTTACAATCGTGAAGCCGATGAAGGCTTCACGATTGAAATACTTTTTACAGGCCCGGCAAGCGTTGGCGGATTTGTGCGACAACGGTGTCGAGGGTCCCGCTTTCATTGGTCAGCACGCGTTTGCTGCACAGGATTTCCGCCGGTGTCAGCGCTTCACGACTGGCCTGTTGAGCTGCAATAACGGCCAGGTTGGCGTCGGATGGATCGTTTTTGTCTGCCTGACGCAGGGCCAGCCAGTTTTCGATCACGGCTTGTGGTGCTTCGCAGTCAAGGATCAGGAACGGCGCACCGGTGGCTTCGGCGATTTGCGCAGCACCATCGCGCTGCTCGCGCTTGAGGTACGTGGCATCGATCACCACAGGGAAACCGGCATGCAGGATCACGGCGGCAATTTCATGCAGGCGGGCATAGGTCGCGGCGCTTGCGTCGGCGCTGTAGATGCCGGCCTGAGGGTCGTTGGTGACGGTTTGCTCGCCGAACATGCGTTTGCGCTCCACATCGGAACGCAGTCGAATCGCGCCCAACGCTTCCACCAGGCGCATGGCCACGTGACTTTTGCCCACCGCCGAAACGCCATGGGTAATGGCCAGGAAGCGCGAAGGAATGGTGCTGTAGCTTTCCGCCAGGTTGGCGTAGTTGCGGTACTGGCGCAGGGTCGTGGCGCGCTGCACCGGGTCGGCCTCGGCCGGCATACTGAACAGGCTGACCTTGGCGCGAACCAGTGCGCGGTAGGCTTTATAGAAATTCAACAGCTCCAGGCCCTGGTAGTCACCCGTCAACTCCAGGTATTGGCTGATGAAACGCCGGGCCAGGCATTTCAGGCCACGGTCCTCAAGGTCCATCGCCAGGAAACCGGTGTCGGCGTAAACGTCGGTGAAGCGGAACGGCTCGTTGAATTCGATGCAGTCGAAGATCACGACCTTGCCGTCGATCACGGTGGCGTTGCCCAGGTGGATATCACCGTGGCACTCACGGATGAAGCCCTGGGCTTTACGCTCGGCGAACAGGGGCTTGAGGCGTTCGAAGCTGCTCTCGGCCCAGGCTTGCAGCGCGTCGAGTTGCAAAAGGTCGGCCTTGTCACTCAGGAATGGGCGGATCTGTTCGAAGTTCTGTCGAACCGGCGCCATGACGCTGTCCGGGGTACCGGCTTCGTGTTCTGCAGGCACTTTCGGGGCGTTGAGGTGGAATTGCGCGATCTGCACGGCCATCTCGTCGATGTGCGTGGTGGTCAGCTCGCCGTTGGCTTGCAGGGTGCTGAGCAATTGGCTCTGGGGGAACTGGCGCATCTTCAGCGCGAAGTCGAGGATCGGGCCATTACCACCCAGTTGTGGCGCCTCGACGCTGCCGGTGATTGGCAACACTTCCAGATACAAATCATCGGTCAGGCGCTGGTTCAGGCGCAGTTCTTCAGCGCAGAAATGCTCGCGGGCATCCAGGCTGGTGAAGTCGAGAAAGCCGAAGTTAACCGGTTTCTTCACTTTATAAGCGAAGGGGCCCGTGAGTATCACCCAGGAGATGTGCGTTTCGATGACTTGGAATCCGTCTACCGGATGCGGGTAGAGGGCCGGGTTTTGCAGGGCGGCGATCAGGGGCTGGCTCACAGGCGTTCCTTCAGAGTCTGGCAAAAAATATGGCGGTCATTATGGCGGCAAGTCCGTCCGACGCAAACCTCGGTTGGCTCCTGTTGACGATGAATAAAGTGCGTATAATCCGGCGCCATGACTCGTACCCGATCCCCCCGTACCCCCAAAAAACCACCTTCCCGGGGCCTGCGTCCCTGGTTGAGCTGGGCTATCAAACTCAGTCTGGTTGGCCTTGTGCTGCTCGCCGGATTCGCCGTTTACCTCGATGCCATCGTGCAGGAGAAGTTCTCCGGCAAGCGCTGGACTATCCCGGCGAAGGTGTATGCGCGCCCGCTCGAGCTGTTTACCGGCCAGAAGCTGAGCAAAGAGGACTTCCTGACCGAGCTCGATGCCCTGGGCTATCGTCGCGAAAGCGTGAGCAACGGCCCCGGCGCCGCCTCGGTCAATGGCAATACGGTGGATTTGAACACCCGGGGTTTCCAGTTCTATGAAGGCCTGGAGAAGGCGCAGCCCGTGCGCGTGCGATTCTCCGGCGACTATGTGGCCGAACTCTCGGCGACCAACGGCTCGAAGTTGTCGGTGGTGCGTCTGGAGCCCCTGCTGATTGGCGGGATTTACCCGAAAAACCTTGAAGACCGTATTCTGATCAAGCTCGATCAGGTCCCGCCTTACCTGCTCGAAACCCTGGTCGCCGTGGAAGACCGGGATTTCTACAGCCACTGGGGCGTATCGCCCAAGTCGATTGCCCGCGCCATCTGGGTCAATACCTCGGGCGGCAAGATGACTCAGGGGGGCAGTACCCTGACGCAACAGTTGGTGAAGAACTTCTACCTGACCAGCGAACGCAGCCTGACCCGCAAGCTCACCGAAGCCATGATGGCGATGTTGCTCGAGCTGCATTACGACAAGCGCGAGATTCTTGAGGCCTACCTCAACGAGGTGTTTGTCGGCCAGGACGGTCAGCGTGCGGTGCACGGTTTCGGCCTGGCCAGCCAGTTCTTCTTCGGGCAGCCATTGTCCGAACTGAAGTTGCATCAGGTCGCCATGCTGGTGGGCATGGTCAAGGGGCCGTCCTATTACAACCCGCGGCGCAATCCGGAGCGGGCGCTGGAGCGCCGCAACCTGGTGCTCGATGTACTTGAGCAGCAAGGCGTTGCGACTGCGGAGCAAGTCGCGGCGGCGAAGAAAATGCCGCTGGGTGTGACGACGCGGGGCAAACTCGCCGACAGCTCGTTCCCTGGATTCATCGATCTGGTCAAGCGCCAATTGCGCGAAGACTATCGTGATGAAGACTTGACCGAAGAAGGCCTGCGGATCTTCACCAGTTTCGATCCAATCCTGCAGATGAAGGCCGAGGCCTCGGTCAACGATACGTTCAAGCGGCTGGCCGGACGCAAGGGCTCCGATGATGTGGAAGCGGCGATGGTGGTGACCAACCCGGAAACCGGTGAAGTCCAGGCCATGATCGGCAGTCGCCAGGCGAGTTTCGCCGGCTTCAACCGGGCGCTGGATGCGGTGCGCCCGATCGGCTCGCTGATCAAGCCGGCCGTTTACCTGACGGCTCTTGAGAAGCCGAGCCAGTACAGCCTGACCAGTTGGCTGTCGGACGAATCCTTCTCGGTCAAGGGGGCGGATGGCCAGGTCTGGAAACCACAGAACTATGATCGCCGCTCCCACGGCACCGTCTTCCTTTATCAGGGCCTGGCGCACTCCTACAACTTGTCCACTGCACGTCTGGGCTTGGCAGTCGGCGTGCCCAATGTGCTGAAAACCGTCGCTCGACTGGGCGTGAACCGTGAGTTTCCGGCGTTTCCGTCGATGTTGCTGGGGGCGGGAGGCATGACCCCGATCGAGGTCGCGACCATGTACCAGACGCTCGCCAACGGAGGGTTCAATACGCCGATGCGCGGGATTCGCAGTGTACTGACGGCCGAAGGCGAGCCGCTCAAGCGCTATCCGTTCCAGATCCAGCAGCGTTTTGATCCGGCGTCCATCTATCTGATCCAGAACGCCATGCAGCGGGTCATGCGTGAAGGTACGGGCAGTTCGGTTTACAACGTATTGCCGAAAACCCTGACCCTGGCAGGCAAGACCGGTACCAGTAACGACTCGCGAGACAGCTGGTTCGCCGGTTTCAGTCAGGACTTGCTGGCGGTGGTCTGGTTGGGGCGCGATGATAACGGCAAGACACCGTTCACTGGCGCCACCGGTGCGTTGCAGGTCTGGACCAGCTTCATGCGCAAGGCCGACCCGCTGCCATTGGACATGCCGCAACCGGACAACGTCGTTCAGGCATGGGTTGATTCGCGGACCGGGCAAGGCTCCGACGCCAATTGCCCAGGTGCCGTGCAGATGCCGTATATTCGCGGCAGCGAACCGCCTCCCGGCGCTGCGTGTGGTGGGGAAAGCCCTGTCTCCGGCGAAACGGTGATGGATTGGGTCAAAGGCTGGATGAATTAAGCAAAGAGGGTTTCAAGTGAACAAGTGGTTGATTCCAGCAGTGGTCACCGTGGCTTTGCTCAGCGGTTGCTCCACCGTACAGCGCGGTTCCATTCCGGTTGTGGATTCCGGCAGTGCCGTTTCCAACAGTGAGCGGGTGTCGGCCAATGGTGGCTTCCGTCAGACGACGGTGCAGCGTCCGGCGCAAGCCCAGGGCCAGGCGATTCCACAAGGCGACTCTGGCGTCGTGGTGATGGTGCCGGGCGGTGGTGCCGTTTCGTCGACACCGATCAGCACTTCGCCGATTACGCCGGGGCCGATCACCCCGGGCCCGATCGATACCTCGCCGGTTCAGTCGGCGCCGATCAATCAGGGCAGCTACAGCATGCCGTCGACCCCCAGCGGAATTCCGTCGGCGAGTGCCGGTGGCTTGTCCGCCGATGAACAGCTGGATGGTCCGGTGTTGGCACTGCTGACGACCGCCCAGCAGCAACAGGCGGGCGGGGACCTCAATGGCGCTTCCTCCAGCCTCGAGCGTGCCCAGCGTGTTGCACCCCGTGAACCACAAGTGCTCTATCGCCTGGCCCAGGTGCGTATGGCGCAGGGTGATGCGCCACAGGCCGAACAATTTGCCCGTCGCGGCCTGACGTTCGCCAATGGACGTCCGGCGCTTCAGGCCAGCCTGTGGGAATTGATTGGTCAGGCGCGTGAGAAGCAGGGTGATTCCGCGGGCGCTGCACTGGCTCGTCAGAAGGCCAAGGTTTCCTCGTAATGGACGTGCGCTTTCCCAAGATTGCCGAACAGCTGTTGCTGATCGAGCGCGAACTGCGCGTTCAGGGATGGTGGGACGATGTCGCGCCTTGCGCCGAAGCGTTGTCCAGTGTCGAACCCTTTTCGGTCGATACGCTGGATTTCGAACAGTGGCTGCAGTGGATCTTCCTGCCTCGCATGAAAATCATCCTGGAGCAGGATCTGCCGCTGCCCAACGCTTCGGGCATTCAGGAGATGGCCGAAATGGTCTTCGCCTCCCGTAATGTCCAGGGCCGGGATCGCCAGTTGCAGGTGCTCCTCAAGGAATTTGACCTGTTGATCACGACGTCGCGCTGATCCGCTTATCCTTCCCGGCGCGAGCAGGCTCGCTCACACAGGGCAGGATCGTTACTGGCAATTCTCGGCGATCTGCCTTTGTGTTTCGGTGGTGCGCTCCTGACGTTGCTCGTCGGTCAGGCGGCGCATCTCACCGTCGACATCCTCGCGCAGCCGCGGGTTGTTCTGCAGTTGCGCCAGGTTCGTGCGGGCCTGCTCGCAGAATACCTTCAGTTGGGCCTGCTGCTCGGCGACCTGCTTTTTCACCGACTTGTCGATGGCCTGTTGATCGCCGACGGTGCTGCCAGGCAGCCGCGTCGCCGGGTTGCTCGCAGGCGCCGAGGGCGTAACCACTGTTTCGGCTTCCCGGCCTTGGGGCGGTTGCGCATCAAAGTGGGTGACGCCGTGTTCATCGACCCATTTGTAAACCTGCGCGGCCATGCACATTGGACTCAAGCCAGCCAACAGGCTGGCGGTCAGGAAAAACGTTCGCATGCCATTTCCTTGTATTGGGTTGCGCAATTGAAGCTAACACAGTTGCTGTTTCGCGGTTTTTTCTTGCTTTCTCATGTGCTTACTTCAATAAAGCACATAGACGACTTGACTTGCAGGGGACGAAACAGAAGAATCCAAAGTCCGCTGTAGAGGGACTGCCAGAAGCAGACCCACTCGGCAGATCATGAGGCGCACATCCGCGTCGACCTGTTACACCCGCAACGCGTTACCTCGCGCTGGGTGGGAAAAGCCCGCAACACTTGGGACGATCCCAATACTTGCTCAGTCAGTGCTGACGTAGTCGGCGACCACCGTCGCTCATGCTCTGCCGAGAAGTAAACCTATTAAGACCCGTCCTTTCTGATATGGACGGTATTCTGGCGTTTTAGAGGTGAACAACGTGGAGCTTTTATCTGGCGGTGAGATGCTCGTCCGCTTTTTGCGTGACGAAGGCGTCAAATATATCTACGGGTACCCGGGTGGTGCTCTTCTTCATGTCTACGATGCCCTGTTCAAAGAACCGGAAGTGACCCACATCCTGGTTCGTCACGAACAAGCTGCGACCCATATGGCTGACGGCTACGCCCGTGCCACCGGTAAGGCCGGCGTGGTATTGGTGACCTCCGGACCGGGCGCAACCAACGCCATTACCGGTATTGCCACTGCCTACATGGACTCCATCCCGATGGTGGTCATTTCCGGCCAGGTGCCGAGCACCATGGTCGGTACCGATGCGTTCCAGGAAACCGACATGATCGGTATCTCCCGGCCGATCGTGAAGCACAGTTTCATGATCAAGCACGCTTCGGAAATCCCGGAAGTCATGAAGAAAGCGTTCTACCTGGCGCAATCCGGTCGCCCTGGTCCGGTCGTTGTCGACATCCCGAAAGACATGACCAACCCGGCCGAGAAGTTCGAATACATCTTCCCGAAAAAAGCCAAGCTGCGTTCCTACAGCCCGGCCGTCCGTGGCCATTCCGGGCAAATCCGCAAGGCAGCCGAAATGCTCCTGGCGGCCAAGCGTCCGGTGATGTACGCCGGCGGTGGCGTGATTCTCGGTGGTGGCTCCGCGCCGCTGACCGAACTGGCCAAAATGCTCAACCTGCCAGTGACCAACACCTTGATGGGCCTGGGTGCCTACCCTGGCACTGATCGCCAGTTCATCGGCATGCTGGGCATGCACGGCAGCTACACCGCCAACCTGGCGATGCACCATGCCGACGTGATCCTCGCGGTCGGCGCGCGTTTCGACGATCGCGTGATCAATGGCGCGTCCAAGTTCTGCCCGAACGCCAAGATCATTCACATCGACATCGACCCGGCTTCGATTTCCAAGACCATCAAGGCCGACGTGCCGATCGTGGGCCCCGTCGAGAGCGTCCTGACCGAAATGGTCGCGATCCTCAAGGAAATCGGCGAGACCCCGAACAAGGAGTCCGTGGCAAGCTGGTGGAAGCAGGTGGATGAATGGCGCGGTGATCGCGGCTTGTTCCCTTACGACAAGGGTGACGGCAGTATCATCAAGCCGCAGACTGTGATCGAAACCCTGTGCGAAGTGACCAAGGGCGATGCCTATGTCGCTTCCGACGTCGGTCAGCACCAGATGTTCGCGGCGCAGTACTACAAGTTCAACAAACCCAACCGCTGGATCAACTCCGGTGGTCTGGGCACCATGGGCTTCGGTTTCCCGGCGGCCATGGGCATCAAGTTGAGCTTCCCGGATGCCGACGTCGTCTGCGTGACTGGCGAGGGCAGCATCCAGATGAACATCCAGGAACTGTCCACCTGTCTGCAATATGGTCTGCCGGTCAAGATTGTCATCCTGAACAACGGTGTTCTGGGTATGGTTCGCCAATGGCAGGACATGAGCTACGGCAGTCGTCACTCGCATTCCTACATGGAGTCACTGCCTGATTTCGTCAAGCTGGCCGAAGCCTACGGTCACGTCGGCGTACGCATCAGTGATTCGAAGGATCTGAAGTCGAAGATGGAAGAAGCGTTCGCTCTGAAGGATCGTCTGGTGGTCCTCGATATTGCGGTCGATACCAGTGAGCACGTCTACCCGATGCAGATCAAAGACGGCTCCATGCGCGATATGTGGCTGAGCAAGACGGAGCGTACCTAATCATGCGGCACATTATTTCCTTGCTTCTGGAAAACGAACCTGGCGCTTTGTCTCGCGTAGTCGGCCTGTTCTCGCAGCGCAACTACAACATCGAAAGCCTGACTGTGGCGCCAACCGAGGACCCGACCCTGTCGCGTCTGACGCTGACCACGGTGGGCCACGATGAGATCATCGAGCAGATCACCAAGAACCTGAACAAGCTGGTCGAAGTGGTCAAGCTGGTGGACCTGTCGGAGAGTGCTCACATCGAGCGCGAACTGATGCTGGTCAAGGTCAAGGCCACGGGCGCCCAGCGCGCCGAGATCAAACGCACTACCGATATTTACCGTGGGCAGATCGTCGATGTCAGCGCCAGCGTCTATACCGTTCAACTGACCGGTACCAGCGACAAGCTCGACAGCTTCATTCAGTCCATCGGCACCGCTTCGATCCTGGAGACCGTCCGTAGCGGCGTCACCGGTATTGCTCGCGGCGACAAAGTACTCAGCATCTAAACCAAATTAGCGAATGGCCTGAACGGCCTGGATATATAGGGGAAATTCATGAAAGTTTTCTACGATAAAGACTGCGACCTGTCGATCATCCAGGGCAAGAAAGTTGCCATCATCGGTTACGGTTCCCAGGGCCACGCCCAGGCGTGCAACCTGAAAGACTCCGGCGTTGACGTTACCGTTGGCCTGCGTAAAGGTTCGGCGACCGTCGCCAAGGCCGAAGCTCACGGCCTGAAAGTGACCGACGTTGCTTCCGCTGTCGCGGCTGCCGACCTGGTCATGATCCTGACCCCGGACGAGTTCCAGTCCTCGCTGTACAAGAACGAAATCGAGCCGAACATCAAGAAGGGCGCCACCCTGGCCTTCTCCCACGGCTTCGCGATTCACTACAACCAGGTTGTACCGCGCGCCGACCTCGACGTGATCATGATCGCGCCAAAAGCACCGGGCCACACCGTGCGTTCCGAGTTCGTCAAAGGCGGCGGCATCCCTGACCTGATCGCGATCTACCAGGACGCCTCGGGCAACGCCAAGAACGTCGCGCTGTCCTACGCCGCTGGCGTCGGTGGCGGTCGTACCGGCATCATCGAAACCACCTTCAAGGACGAGACCGAAACCGATCTGTTCGGCGAACAAGCCGTTCTGTGTGGCGGTACCGTTGAGCTGGTCAAGGCCGGTTTCGAAACCCTGGTTGAAGCTGGCTACGCGCCGGAAATGGCCTACTTCGAGTGCCTGCACGAACTGAAGCTGATCGTTGACCTCATGTACGAAGGCGGTATCGCCAACATGAACTACTCGATCTCCAACAACGCCGAGTACGGCGAGTACGTGACCGGTCCGGAAGTGATCAACGCCGAATCCCGCCAGGCCATGCGCAACGCCCTGAAACGTATTCAGGACGGCGAATACGCCAAGATGTTCATCAGCGAAGGCGCCACCGGCTATCCTTCGATGACCGCCAAGCGTCGTAACAACGCCGCTCACGGTATCGAAATCATCGGTGAGCAACTGCGCTCCATGATGCCGTGGATCGGTGCCAACAAGATCGTCGACAAAGCCAAAAACTAAGTCGCGCACTTGTGTGAGAAAAAACGCGGCCCAGGCCGCGTTTTTTCGTTTGCGGGGACGGTTCTGGTATAAAGCTGCATCGTTTGCGGCCGAACCGTCGTCCCAGACACTTGTCGAAACTTTCCACCCTGTTGCAAGGTAATGTCCATGAGCGAACGTCCCGAAGAGCCAAACCAGGCTTCCGACGCCGAAAGCCTGCTGCCCATCGATGAGCACGTCGAAGAAGGGCATGACGCCGAAGGCCGTAAAGTCAGGCATCGTGGTATCTATCTTCTGCCGAATCTCTTCACCACCGCGAACCTGTTCGCGGGGTTTTATTCCATCATCAACTCGATGAGCGCGCAGAGCGCCTTGAGTGCCGGCGATGCCGCTGGCGCCAGCAAGTATTTCGCCTTCGCGGCCATCGCGATCTTCGTGGCCATGGTGCTCGACGGCCTTGACGGTCGCGTGGCTCGGATGACCAATACCCAGAGCGCCTTCGGTGCCGAGTACGACTCGCTGTCGGACATGGTCGCCTTCGGTGTCGCGCCCGCCCTGTTGGCATTCGGTTGGGCTTTGGGCGACATGGGCAAGGTCGGCTGGATGGTTGCCTTCATTTATGTCGCCGGTGCTGCGCTGCGACTGGCGCGATTCAACACTCAGGTCGGCACCGCCGACAAGCGCTACTTCATCGGCCTGGCCAGTCCGGCTGCTGCGGGTGTCGTTGCCGGTATTGTCTGGGCTTTCAGCGATTACGGGATCCAGGGTTCCAAGATGTCGTTCCTGGTGGCGCTGATGGTGGCGGCTGCTGGCATGCTGATGGTCAGTAATATCAAGTACAACAGCTTCAAGGAGCTGGACCTGAAGGGGCGCGTACCTTTCGTGGCCATCCTTGCCGTCGTATTGGTGTTCGCCGTGGTCTTCAGTGATCCGCCGCGTATCCTGCTGCTGGTGTTCCTCGCCTATGCGGCGTCTGGTCCGGTGCAATATCTGTTACGCCTTCGTCGGCACAAGAACGCGTAATTTCCTTCATACTCCGCAGTCTATTGGTGCATCTGTTCTCCAATGCTGCGGAGTTACCATGCTGATCAAAGTCCCCCAGGCGTCCGACTGTCATGAGTCGGACGTCACGCCTGAATCCCTCTATCTATCCCGTCGAAGTGTCCTGGGGGCTGCCGCTGCCGGCCTTGCCCTGGGCGGTTTGCCACGTTGGGCCGGCGCTGCTGATGCTGCGCGTTATCCGGATGTCGAGCCCGGCAAGGCGCCTGCCTGGTTTTCACAAAAGCTTCCTTCTGTGCAGTGGGGGGCAGTCAACGTCAGGGACGAAGCCATCACGCCGTTCAAGGATGCGACCCACTACAACAACTTCTATGAGTTCGGCACCGATAAAGGTGATCCGGCTGCCAACGCGGGTGCGCTGAAAACCGAGCCCTGGAGCGTGGTGGTGGACGGGGAAGTGGGGAAGCCAGGGCGGTACGCGCTGGAAGACTTCATGAAGCCCTACCAGTTGGAGGAGCGCATTTATCGTCTGCGCTGTGTGGAGGCCTGGTCGATGGTCATTCCGTGGATAGGCTTTCCCATCTCGGCATTGCTCAAGCAGGTCGAGCCGACCTCCAAGGCAAAATTCATTCGCTTCGAAACCCTGCAGGCCCCCCAAACCATGCCGGGGCAGCGTTCCGGTTTTGCCTTGATCGACTGGCCTTATGTCGAAGGATTACGGCTCGATGAGGCAATGAACCCTTTGGCCATCCTCGCGGTGGGCATGTACGGGCGTGAGTTGCCGAATCAGAACGGTGCACCCTTGCGTTTGGTGGTGCCGTGGAAGTACGGCTTCAAGAGCATCAAGTCCATCGTGCGGATCAGCCTGGTCAGCGAGCAGCCGAAGACCACCTGGCAGAGCATTGCTGCGGATGAGTACGGTTTCTACGCTAATGTGAATCCGGCAGTGGACCACCCGCGCTGGACCCAGGCACGGGAGCGGCGTTTGCCGAGCGGCCTGTTCAAGCCCAATGTGCGCGACACGCAGATGTTCAATGGTTATGCGGATGAAGTCGCTTCGTTATACACAGGGCTCGATCTGCGGAAGAATTACTGATGCGATATCCGTTGTGGCGAGCAGGGGTCTTTATAGTGGCGGCGATATGGCCGTTGCTCTGGCTCTATCAGGCCTGGGCGGATTTGCTCGGGCCGGATCCTGGCAAGGTGCTGGTTGACCGGCTGGGGCTCGGGACGCTCATCCTGCTGCTGATAACCTTGAGCATGACACCCTTGCAGAAGCTCACCGGTTGGGCGGGGTGGGTGGCGGTCCGGCGGCAATTGGGGCTGTGGTGTTTCGCTTATGTGGTTCTGCATCTATGCAGTTACCTGGCGTTCATTCTTGGCTTTGACTGGTCTCAACTCGGCGTCGAGTTGCGCAAGCGGCCGTACATCATTGTCGGGGCGCTAGGCTTCCTTTGCCTGCTGGCGTTGGCAGTGACATCCAATCGCTACAGTCAGCGGCGTCTGGGTGCTCGCTGGAAGAAGTTGCACCGGCTGGCCTATGTCGTTCTCGGGCTTGGCTTGCTGCATATGTTGTGGATCGTGCGTGCCGACCTGAAAGAGTGGGCGGTGTATGCCTGCATAGGGTTGCTGCTCTTGGTGTTGCGTCTGCCAGCCGTGTCGCGCCGAATCCCTCGCCTGGCGGGTAAAAAATCATCTTCTGCGAGAAAAGCATAATTAGGGGTTGACGGCAGATTCTGGACGTCTATAATTCGCCCCACTTCCGGCGCAGTCGAAACGGAAAACTCTTTGGTAAACAAAGAGTTACGCA
>NZ_CATKPY010000006.1:0-26118 GCF_949767465.1 Pseudomonas sp. IT-P12
GGCATTGCGAGCGATGATCAGCGAACCGCCGTTGGCCAGGGTGACGAACAGCTCCCACACCGACAGGTCGAAGCACACCGAGGTCGAGGCCAGCACGCCCTGGATGTCGTCGCGGCTGTACACCGACTGCGACCAGTCGATCAGCGCCGACACGTTGCGGTGGGCGATGGCCACACCTTTCGGTTGGCCGGTGGAACCGGAGGTGTAGATCACATAGGCGAGGTTGTCCGGGGTGACGCGGGTCCTGGGCGCGCTCTGTGGATAAGTTGCCCACGAATCGGCGGCGTCCATCAGCAGCACCTGAGTCTGCGCGTTCACATCCAGTGTCGCGGCAACCGCCTGCTCGGTCAGAAGCACCCGTGCCCGGCTGTCGTCGAGCATGTAGGCCACACGTTCGGCCGGGTAGTCCGGGTCCAGCGGCACGTAGGCGCCACCGGCCTTGAGCACCGCCAGCAGCGCCACCAGCAGTTTTTCGGAACGTTGCATGGCCACGCCGACGCGCACTTCCGGGCCGACTCCAAGCTCGATCAGCTTGTGCGCCAGGCGGTTGGCCTGGGCGTCGAGTTCGGCGTAGCTCAGGTTCAACGTGCCGAACGTCACCGCCACGGCCTCGGGCGCAGCGGCAACCTGACGGGCGATCAGTTCATGGATGCACAGGTTGTCAGCGAAGCCTTCACACACCGGGTTCCAGTCGTGGACGATGCGCTGGTATTCCGACGCCTCCAGCAACGGCAGCTCGCTGATGCGTTGCTGGCTGTCCCCCACCATGCCTTGCAACAGGCGGGTCCAGTGTTGTGCCATGCGCTCGATGGTCGCGGCGTCGAACAGGTCGTTGGCGTAGGTCAGCGCGGCGTGCAGCGTGCCGGCCTTTTCATAGGTGTCCAGGGTCAGGTCGAACTGGGTGGTGCGCCCTTCCCACTCGATGGCGCCCAGCTCCAGGCCCGACGCGGTGGTCACCGTGGAGATGTCCGCGACCTGCGGCTGGTGGTTGTACATCACTTGGAACAACGGGGTGTGGCTCAGGCTGCGTTCCAGCTTCAAGGCCTCGACCAGACGCTCGAACGGCAAGTCCTGGTGGGCCTGGGCGCCGAGGGCGGTTTCCTTGATGGCGCCGAGCAGATCCGCCACACGGGTCTGGCCATCCAGTTGCGTGCGCAGCACCTGGGTGTTGACGAAGAAGCCGATCAAGCCTTCGGTTTCGCTGCGGTTGCGGTTGGCGATCGGCACGCCGATGCGCAGGTCGGTCTGCCCGGTGTAACGGTGCAGCAGCACATTGAACGCGCCGAGCAGCAACATGAACAAGGTGACGTTGTGCTTCTGGGCGGTGGCGCGCAGCTGTTCGGCCAACCGGCTGTCGACACCGAACTCATGGCGCGTGCCGCGATAACTCGGCATGGCCGGGCGCGGGTAATCGGTGGGCAGCTCCAACACCGGGTGTTCATCACCCAACCGGGCTTGCCAGTAGTCCAGTTGCCGGGCCTGCTCGCCGGCCTCCAGCCAGCGGCGTTGCCACAGGGCGTAGTCGCTGTATTGAATCGGCAGCGCCGCCAGCTGCGGTTGCACGCCGGCATCATGGGCGTCGTAGCAACGGATGAATTCGTCGATCAGCACGTTCATCGACCAGCCATCGGAGACGATGTGGTGCAGAGTCAAGAGCAGCACGTGCTCCTGCTCGGCCAGCTTCAGCAATTGCACCCGCAACAGCGGGCCGACCGCCAGGTCGAACGGCAGCAGCGATTGCTGCTGGGCGGCGCGGGCCACTGCCTGCTCGCGTTGCGGTGCCGGCAACGCGCTGAAGTCGACGTCCTCGACCTGCAAGGCTGCGCTGGCCGGCACCTGCAACAGCGTCTCGTCGGCCTGACGCTGGAACACCGTGCGCAAGGTCTCATGACGCGCCACCAGGCTGGCAAACGCCTGCTCCAGCGCCGAGCGGTTCAGGCGGCCTTTGAGACGCACGGCACCCGGCAGGTTGTAAGCGCCGCTGTGCGGGTCCAGTTGCCAGAGAAACCACATGCGTTGCTGTGCGTAGGACAGCGCTTGCCGGTCTTCGGCCTCGACGCCCTGGGGAATCGGAAAACGGGCGAAATCCACGCCCTCCTTGTTCAGCGCTGCGAGGAACATCTGGCGCTTTTCCACGGGCAACCCGATAAACCGGCGAGCAAGTTTCAAGGAGTCTTCAGCATTCATTTCTCAGCATCCGGTTCAGTAGGCAGGAAGCACAAAGGCACGTCGTCCCTATAAAACGAATGCAGTCCGGAAAAATTAGCGGGTGAGAACAACTATCAGAGGGGTGGTAGCACATCGATCAATGCGAGAGCGGGCTTGCCCGCGAAGACGGTGCGTGAGTCACCTGTTCACGGGATGACACACGGCTTTGGCGAGCAAGCCCACGCCCACTGGGAAAGAAAAAAAGACAGTCTCAGGCGCTGGCCGCCATGGCGTGCCGGCGATGATGAACCTCCAGTTGGTCCCTGATCACCCGCAGCACCCTGGCCTCGTGCTCGTGGATGAAAAAATGCCCACCGGCCAGCATGTCCAGGGAGAAACTGCCATGAGTCTCCTTGCTCCAGCCGATCAATTGTTCGGTGCTGGCCTTGTCGGCCTTGCCGCCGAGCACATGCACCGGGCACTTGAGCAAGGGTCGCTGCAGGGGCTGGAAGCGCCCGCACAGTAGAAAATCCGCACGCAGGATCGGCAGCGTCAGGCTCATCAATTCTTCGTTGGCCAGCACCTCTTCGCTGGTGCCGTTGAGCGTGCGCAACTGATCGATCAACTGCGCATCGGTTTTCGGTTCGGCAAAGCCACGGTCATAGTCGGCACGCAGGGTCGGCGCCGCCGTGCCCGAGGCGAACAGCGCCACCGGCTCCGGACAGCCCAGGGCACGCAACGCATGGGCCATTTCGCAGGCGAGCAAAGCGCCGAGGCTATGCCCGAACAAGGCATAGGGTGCTGTCAGCCTGGCGCCCTGCTCCTTGGCCAGTTGCAGCGCCAAGGCGCGCATGTCGGTCTGCAAGGGCTCGGCGTAGCGGGCACCACGGCCTGGCAGCTCCACCGGTTGCACATCCAGCCACTGCGGCACCTTGCGCCGCCAACGGCTGTAAACCATCGCACTGGCACCGGAATACGGCAGGCACAGCAGGGTCAGCTTGGTCACCGCGTTCACCTTGAAAAGAGGGTCTCTCACCATGAACGCGCAGACGCGGGCGCAAATTAGTCCGTCGCCTGGATAAATTTGCGCGACACGGGTTCGTTCCCTGTTCAGACCGAAACCAAGAAGAGTGATCGTCGTGGACCTGCAAATCATCCTGGGCAAACTGTTCGCCAACGCCGGCGCAGTCGGTATCGAAGGTGTTTTCCAATTCGTGTTCGGGCCGCACCAGGCGTACTGGTCCGAGGTCAGGTCCAACAGCCGCACCGAGGCCGGGCGCCACGCCAGCCCCGACGTCACCATCGAGGTCGCGGAAAAGGACTTTCTGGGCATCATGGGCGGCATGGCCAATGTCGAGGAACTGTTCGCCAGCGGTCGCCTGAAGATCGGCGGCAACATGGGCCTGGCCACGATGCTGCCGCAGATCATCGACCATGCGCGCCATGGCGGCGGCGTGGTGGAAAAGGTCGACATGAACAAACGTTACCCGACCCCGCCGCGTTTCAGTGAACAACTGACCGCCAGCCTGCCAACCCAACGCACGGTGGAGCGTCGGCCGCGCCGCGAATTGTCGGTGCAGGAATTCGAAAGCCGCTACCTGCCCAACGGCGTGCCGGTGATCATAAGCGACGCCTTGCAGGACTGGCCGCTGTTCAAACTCAGCCGCGAAGAATCGCTGGTGCACTTCGCCGAGTTGCAAGGCATCACCCGCCACGGCGACTACGTGAAGAAGACGTTCTCCACGGAACGGGACTTTCGTTCCACCTCGATGGCCGACTTCATCGCCTCACTCGATTCCCCGGCGGTCAAGGGCGCCGATGGCGAGCCACCGGCCTATATGGGCAACAACATCCTCCCCGCGCAGTTGATGGAACAGATCAAGTACCCGCCCTACTTCGATCCCTCGCTGTTCATCCCGCCACGGATCTGGATCGGCCCCAAAGGCACCCTGACCCCGTTGCACCGGGACGACACCGATAACCTGTTCGCCCAGGTCTGGGGTCAGAAAACCTTCACCCTCGCCGCCCCGCACCATCGCCAGGCGTTGGGCACCTGGTCCACGGCGCCCCAGGGCGGGCTGGACGGTTGCGACTTCAACCCGGATGCGCCCGACTACCAGCGTTTTCCGTCGGCAGCCGACGTGACATTCCTGCGGGTGACGCTGGAGGCTGGTGACCTGCTGTTCCTGCCGGAGGGCTGGTTTCATCAGGTGGAATCCGTCTCCACCTCGCTGTCGGTGAACTTCTGGGTCAACTCCGGACGCGGCTGGTAACAAGGTTCCCTGTGGGAGCGAGCCTGCTCGCGATGACGGCCTTGCAGCTCGCCTGATTTCTGCGGGTTTACGCGATTACGTGTGGGAGCCTGTTCTTGAAGAGGACGGCATCCTCAGCAGCCTGACAAAACTTTCATGCTTGAACCTGAACTCTCGCCAGCCCCCGTCAGTCAGCAGATAAGGCCCTCAACCCCAGGCTGATGTGCATGCAGATTTCTCTCAAGCAACAAGTGGCGCTGGTGACCGGCGCCAGTTCCGGCATCGGTGCCGGCGCCGCCAAGGCGCTGGCCAACGCCGGTGCCGCCGTGGTGATCAACTACCACTCGCAGCCCGAACCCGCCGAACGACTGGCCCGGCAGATCAACGCGCAGGGCGGTCGTGCCCTCGCCATCGGTGCGGATGTGGCACAGGAACAGGACGTCGAACGGCTGTTCGCGCAGAGCCTCGACGCGTTCGGCACGCTGGACATTCTGGTGGCCAATTCAGGCCTGCAGAAAGACGCACCCGCCGTGGACATGAGCCTTGCCGACTGGAACCAGGTGATCGGCGTCAACCTCACCGGCCAGTTCCTCTGTGCCCGTGCCGCGCTGCGGATCTTCAATCGCCAGGGCATTCGCGAAGGCGTGTCCCGCGCGGCCGGCAAGATCATCCACATGAGTTCGGTGCACCAGCGCATTCCCTGGGCCGGCCACGTCAATTACGCGGCGTCCAAGGGTGGCATCGATCAGTTGATGCAGACCCTCGCCCAGGAAGTCAGCCACCAGCGCATCCGCATCAACGGCATCGCACCGGGGGCGATCCGAACGCAAATCAACCGGGATGTCAGTGAAGCCGATTTGCTCAAACTCATTCCCTACGGGCGGGTCGGCGACGTCGAGGACATTGCCAACGCGGTGGTATTTCTCGCCTCCGATGCCTCCGACTACATCGTTGGCACCACCCTGTTCATCGACGGCGGCATGAGCCTCTATCCGGAGTTTCGCGGCAATGGCTGATCATCTTTTCGAGCGACAAAGCGCCATCGACGCCCACGGCATCATTGGCGACATGCGCAGCGCGGCGCTGGTCAACGACAAGGGCAGCGTGGATTTTTTCTGCTGGCCGGAGTTCGACAGCCCGTCGATCTTCTGCTCGCTGCTGGACAGCCCCGAGGCCGGGATTTTCCAGTTGTCGCCCGACCTGCCCGACGCCCGCCGCGAGCAGATCTACCTGCCCGACACCAACGTGCTGCAGACCCGATGGCTCAGCGAGCAGGCGGTGGTCGAAGTGACCGACCTGCTGCCGATCGGCGACAGCGAGGACGACCTGCCGGTACTGATGCGCCGGGTTCGAGTGGTCAGCGGTCGCGCGACCTTTCACCTGCGTTGCGCCGTGCGCCACGACTACGCCCGGGCCAGCACCCGTGCCCGCCTGGATGAACAGAATGTGGTGTTCGAGGCGAGCGGCCAGCCGGCGATGCGCCTGACATCGGATCAACCGTTACGGGTCGAGGGTCACGCCGCGCTCGCCGAATTCACCCTGGAGCAGGACCAGAGCGCACAGTTCCTGCTCGGCGGTGTCGGCGATCCGCGTCTCAAGGAAGGCGCCGCCGAGCTGTGCCTGGAGCGCACCCTGAAGTTCTGGCGCGACTGGAGCGGTCAGTCCAACTACCGAGGCCGCTGGCGGGAAATGGTCAACCGCTCGGCCCTTGCCCTGAAGCTGCTGACCTCGCGCAAACACGGAGCGATCCTCGCCGCCGCGACCTTTGGCCTGCCGGAAACCCCCGGCGGTGAACGCAACTGGGACTACCGCTACACCTGGATCCGCGACGCCTCGTTTACCGTGTATGCCTTCATGCGCCTGGGGTTTGTCCAGGAAGCCAACGACTACATGCGCTGGCTGCGCGGCCGGGTCAGCGACTGCCACGGCCAACCGATGAAAATCAACATCCTCTACGGCATCGATGGCCGCCAGGAACTGCCGGAAACCGAACTTTCGCACCTGTCCGGCCATGGTGGCGCGCAACCCGTGCGTATTGGCAATGACGCCTACGATCAGGTCCAACTCGACATCTTCGGTGAGCTGATGGACGCGGTGTACCTGGTCAACAAGTACGGTGACGCCATCTCCCACGAAGGCTGGAAACACGCGGTGAACGTGGTCGACCAGGTGTGCGAGACCTGGCAGCAGAAAGACGTCGGCATCTGGGAAATGCGCGGCGAGCAGCATCACTTCCTGCACTCGCGACTGATGTGCTGGGTCGCCGTGGACCGGGCCATTCGCCTGGCCTCCAAGCGCTCGTTGCCGGCGCCCTTCGCCCGGTGGGACCAGACCCGTCAGGCGATCTATGCCGACATCTGGGACAACTTCTGGAACGAGGAGCGCGGGCATTTCGTCCAGCACATCGGCGGCACCGCCCTCGACGGTTCGATGCTGCTGATGCCCTTGGTCCGTTTTGTCAGCGCCAAGGACCCGCGCTGGCTCTCGACCCTGCAAGCCATCGAGAAAAGCCTGGTGCGCGACGGCATGGTCTATCGCTATCGCAACGACGACACCCGGATCGATGGCCTCGACGGCACCGAAGGCGCGTTCGCCGCCTGCTCGTTCTGGTACGTCGAATGCCTGGCCCGGGCGGGCCAGGTGGAAAAGGCGCATCTGGAGTTCGAGCAACTGCTGCGGTACGCCAACCCGCTGGGATTGTACGCCGAGGAGTTCGACAGCCACGCCCGGCACCTGGGCAATACCCCGCAAGCACTGACGCACCTGGCGCTGATCAGCGCGGCCGTGTTCCTGGACCGGAAATTGAGTGGAGAGAAGAGTTTCTGGCAGCCTTGAGCGTGTGTCGTCGGCCATCGCTCCAAAAAAATGTGGGAGCGAGCCTGCTCGCGATGGGGCCGGCAAGGCCCCCTTTCACTGCACCGAAAACCGTTCCCGATAAGCCTGCGGCGTCACGCCCATGGCTCGCAGGAAACTGCGGCGCAAGGTCTCCTCGCTGCCAAACCCGCATTGCACCGCCAGCCGTTTGATCGGCACGCCGGTATCGCTGAGCAGACGCCGGGCGGTCTCGACGCGGATCAGTTCAATGGCACGCGCGGGGGTCTGGCCCGTATCGGCGCGGTAGTGGCGCACGAAGCTGCGCTCGCTCATGCCCGCCTGCAGGGCCAGGGTGGGAATGCCCAGGTCCATGGTGAGATTTTCGCTGATCCAGGCGTGAAGCTCGTCGAAACGGCTGCCTTCCTTCTGCAGTGAAAGGGTGACGCTGAACTGTGACTGCCCGCCCGGGCGCTTGAGAAACACAACCAACTGCTGCGCCACTTCCAGCGCCATGGTGCGGCCAAGGTCGGCTTCGACCATGGCCAGCGCCAAGTCGATGCCAGCCGTGACCCCGGCCGAAGTCCACACCGGGCCGTCCTTGATGAAAATCGGATTGGGTTCAACCCGTAACTGCGGATGCTGTTGCGCCAATTGTTCGCAACGGGTCCAGTGCGTCACCACCCGTCGACCATCCAGCCAGCCGCTGGCCGCCAGCAGGAACGCCCCGGTGCACACCGATGACACACGCCGGCACATGGCCGCGTGTCCGCGCACCCAGGCCACCAGCGCCGCGTCCTGCGCCGCCGCATAAACGCCCCAGCCGCCGGCGATGATCAAGGTGTCGCTGCCTTGCACGGGCAGCGGTTCGGCCAACAGCGCCAACCCCGCCGACGACGTCACCGCCCCGCCACCGCTGGCAATCACCGTGGGGGCGTACGGCGCGGGCAGGCCCTTCTGACGGGCAATGTCGTTGGCCGAGGCGAACACCTGCAAGGGCCCGGTGACATCGAGCAGTTGCACATTGGCAAAGGCGAGCACATGGATGGTCTTGGGCATGTTTGGCGTAATTCGTGGGGTAATTGGCGTATGCGCCAAATCCTACGAGCCTAGAGTGAAGTCGTCCACCCACCTCACGAGAAAAAGACCATGACGTTGCAGATCGGTTTTCTGTTGTTCCCGCAGGTCCAGCAACTGGACCTGACCGGCCCTTACGACGTGCTGGCCTCGCTGCCGGACGTGAAGGTGCACCTGATCTGGAAGGACCTGCAGCCGGTCACCGCAAGTACCGGCCTGGTGCTCCACCCTACCGCCACTTTCGCCGATTGCCCGGCGCTGGATGTGATCTGCATTCCCGGTGGCAGCGGTGTCGGGCCGTTGATGGAGGATGAAGAGACGCTGGCGTTCATCAAGGCTCAGGCGGCCCAGGCGCGGTATGTCACGTCGGTGTGCACCGGCTCACTGGTGCTCGGCGCGGCAGGCCTGCTCAAAGGCAAGCGCGCCACCACGCACTGGGCTTATCACGAACTGCTCGCCCCCCTGGGGGCAATCGCGGTGAAGGATCGGGTGGTGCGCGATGGCAATCTGTTGACCGGTGGCGGCATCACCGCTGGCATCGATTTCGCGCTGACACTGGCGGCGGAGTTGTTCGACGAGGACACCGCGCAACTGGTGCAATTGCAACTGGAGTACGCGCCGGCGCCGCCATTCGACTCGGGCAGCCCGCAGACGGCACCCGCCTCCGTTCTGGAGGAAGCCAACCGACGCACAGCGCAGTCACGCCAGCAACGGGCGCAGATCACTGACCGGGTGGCCGCAAGACTCGCGGTCTGATTGACGCCCCCGCATCTGTGGGAGCAAGCCTGCTCGCGATGGTCGTCAGTACACGACGTGTATCCAGATTACCCGCGTTATCGTTGGCGACCTTCGCAAGCCTGCTCGCCCCCACAGAGGGGGCGGTGCCCCGCTTTTCGACAGGCGAAAAAAAACCCGCCAGAGGCGGGTTTTTCCCAAGACCATGTCGACTCCCTGTCGATAGCGAGTCCTTGCTGATGGTCGATCATCCATGATCCCGAAGCACTCCCTGTGCTTCAGTTGATGTGGCTAGATTACGCATCGGATCCAATCTGCAACAGACGACATAGCTACCATCGCGTGTAGGACATTCGCCATAGTCCCCCTTCCGAAAACCCTTAGACACCTCAGGTGCCAGGCCCGAAAGCCGCGGTTTTCCGGGGTTACTCCTCCTGACGTTCATGCGCCTTGAGGTTGATCTTGAGAAACTCTTCGATGTTGTTCATCTGCTCATCCCAACCCCGGCTGTCCATGCGGAATGCCTTGAGACGGCGCGCCTGGGGGATGTGATCGAAACCTGACTCGGACACCTTGAGCAAGGTGCCCCCGTCCATGTCTTCGAGTTCGAAGCGCACCAGCGTGGTGGGCTCCTGGGTGTAATCGTAATCGGATTCTACGGCGTAAGGGTGCCAGCGGAAGGAAAACACCCGCTCCGGTTCGACGCGCTCCACCAGCACGTTCCACAGCAAGTGCTCATAGCCAGGGTAGGTAATCTGCCCCTGGGTCCACTCGCCGGCGACAAAACGCTTGCCTTCCAGGGCTACGCCAAACCACTGCCCAAACGCTTCGGCGTTCGCCAGCACGCGCCAGACCTGCGAGCGCGGCGCCTTGAGCAGGATCTTCCTTTCGATGCGATCTGATGCTGGGTTCATAAATCACCTCCTGTATTGAACAGTAGGCCTGTAAGACCACTTGTCCAACCTTAAAGTTGTATCTCGATCCACCTGCCTGACCTATTCGGCCGCACATTCGGGTCAAAGTTCGGGGTTGAACACTACAGGGGCAAGCCTGGCCACCGACGCTTCGCTACACTGCGCAGGTCTTTTCCCGACTCAGCGAGAACCTTCATGACTCCACGCGTGCTCCTGGCGCTGACGCCACTGCTGCTCAGCCCCCTTGCCCATGCCGTCGATTGCGACAACGCCAGCGACCAGGCGACGATGAACCAGTGCGCGGCACAACAACACAAGGCGGCGGACAAGGAACTGAACGCGCTTTACCAACAGATCAGCGCGCGTTTGAAGGCCAGCCCTGACAGCAAGAAGCTGTTGGTCGGCGCCCAGCGAGCCTGGATCGGCTTTCGCGATGCCGAGTGCAAGTTCTCTGCATCGGCCGTGACGGGCGGGAGTGTGTACCCGTTGATCTACAGTAACTGCATCACCGAGTTGACCAAGGCACGGTCACAGACCTTCAAGAACTACTTGAAGTGCCAGGAGGGGGATTTGAGTTGCCCGGTGCCGGGGCAGTGATTTCCGAGACTCATCGCGAGCAGGCTCGCTCCCACAGTGATGTTGCGTACATCGCAAAAAACGGTGGGAGCGAGACCGGCTTGCGGGCGATAACGTCAGCTCAGGGGGGCACCATTCACCGGACAAAAATCTGCGCCGTGGTGATCGCCATATCCCCTCCCGGCAACTTGATGGTGCCCACCTGTTTCAGGCTGTCGGCATCGAAGATCGCCACATCGTTGAACGTCCCCGCCAGGTAGATCTTGCTCCCCTCCTTGTTGAAGGAGATGCAGTAGTAGGAGTGATCCAGCGTCGCAGCCTGGAGCATCTTCTTCTCCTTGATGTCGTACTTGGCCAGGCGATTGAGCACGCCAAACATCAGGTTAGGGTCTTTCGGTGAACGCATGCCGCTGAAGTAGATTTCCGTCAACGGGCCGAAGTCGGTGGTTTCGGTCTTGCCGGTCTTCAGGTCGACGCTGAACAGCCCATACAGGTACTCGGCAGTGGCCGGGTCCTGCTTTTTGTCCTTGAATTTCGCCGTGGTGTAGAGCAGCGAGAAGTCGTGGCGATAGGTTTGCTGGTTCCACACGTAGAGCACGTCAGGCGCGCTGTAGTTCGCCCGTTTCCAGTGACGACTGGGGATCAGCACATCGAACTTGCCGGTTTTCACATCGACCTTGTAGATGTCGGCCCCGGCCACGTACAGCGTGCCATCATCGCCACTCTGCATGATGGTCAACTGCCGCGGCGCCGGGAAGCTGCGCACGGGCCTGGCGTCCATGCCGGCATCGGTGGCGTACACATCGAGCCGCGGCTGCTGCACTTCGTAACGGTCGTTGAGCATCAAGGTCGGGTTGGCGATGGCGAACAGTTCCTTGCCGTCATGGCTGAGGGTAAAGGCGAACATCGACTTCGCCTTCTCCCCCGGCTTCTGGGTGATGCTGGCGTGGAACACCTGCTTGCAGCTGTCCAGTTCGACGCCATAGATGTCCGCGTAATGGTTGTTCAGCACGTAGGCGGTCTTGCGATCCGGCGACAACTGCACGGTGCCGGGGCCAAAGGCATCCGGCAACTTGCAGGTCTTGAACAGGCTGTCGGTCGCCAGGTCGATGACGTGCAGGTTGTTCGGGTAATTGGTGGTCAACATGTACTCGTGACCGTCTTGCAAAGCGGTGTTTTCATCGGCCAGAACGTTGAACGCACAGGCACTCAGGACGGCAAATGCGGTCAGGCCGCAGGCTTTGATGCTAGGCATGCTGGAATCCTTCTTCTCTGTCCGTTCACTTGTCTTTTGGGAAGACAGTGCCAAGGTTGCGCCAGTTGTCGTTGGACGCCTGAGCATCCTTGTTCCAGTCCGGGTAGGTGCTCATCATGTCGGGCACCTGGGCCGGCCACCAGCACGGGTCGGAACAGCCATAAAGGTCGGCTTCCATCGGCTGGCACAGGGACGACACACCGCCGAACGCGTCAATCTCCCAGCCCGGGTCGGTGGTCGAGGCACAGCCCGCCACGGAGCTCATCGCCACCACCTCTTCGATGCGGTTTTCATCCGCGGCCTGATCCAGCTTCAACGCTTTGTTATTGATTGCCTTGAGATGTTTCATATCAGTGAGCCTTGCGCGGAGTGATGTAACTGCTGATGAACGCAGGGTTGTTGGCCATGATCCGGGTGTAGACCTCGATGCCGAAGTCGACCCAGTCACGCATCAGTTCGCAGTAGTGATAGGTCGGGTGGGTCGGGTCGCCGTAGCGGGCGTAGCTCTCGTGGTAGCAGCCGCCGGAGCAGAGGTTGCGGATCTGGCAATCTTCGCAACCGGTATTGCTGCGGTCCAGGCGCTGGGACAGGAAGTCGTTCAGCTCCACCTGTTTCACGCCGCTGTGCACGTTGCCGAAGGTCGGCAGGGAGGAACCGGTAAAACGGTGGCACAGGTTCAGCTCGCCCTTGTGATCCACCGCCAGCATCTTCAGGCCCGCGCCGCACGGCAGGGCTTTCTTGTGGCCCTCGTGGATGTCGGTGATCAACTGGTGCAGGTTGGAGAAACCGATGTTGCGATGCTCCAGGGCCGCTTCCAGATAACGCCGGCCGAGGGCCTTCATGTTGGCGAACACCTGCACCAGTTCTTCGCTGGTGAGGTTGAAGCTGCTGATGTCGCCGGAGGTCACCGGGGCAAAACCGACTTCGGCAAAGCCCAGCTCATTGAACAGGTGATCCCAGATGGTCTCGACATCGGTGACGCCGGTGGTCAACGTCACGCGCGCGCCCACCGGACGGCTGTTGTAGCGCGACAGCAACATTTCGGCCTTGCGCCGCACCACGTCATAGGTGCCCTGCCCGCCCACGGTGATCCGGTTGCGGTCGTGCACGGTTTTCGGCCCGTCGATGCTTACCGACAGCCCGAAACGGTGGGCGTTGAGGTAGTCCACGGTCTCCTCGGTGAGCAGCGTGGCATTGGTGGTCATGACGAACTCGACGAACTTGCCCGCCTCGGCAAACCGTTTCTCACAATAGTCGACCATGTACTCGATCAGTTTGCGATTGCTCAACGGCTCGCCACCGAAGAACACCACGGTAAAACGCTCTTCGTCCGGGGATTCGCGCAGCAGCATTTCCACTGAGGCGATGGCGGTCTCGACGTCCATCTTCTTGCCCGCGGACGGCTTGTCGAGGTCTTCCTTGTAGCAGTAAGTGCAGCTCAAATTGCAGCCGGTATTGACGTTGAGCACCACGGTATTGATCGCCGTGCGCTCGACCCGCCTGGTGGCGATGTCCGGGGTCAGCGGCGAGCCGTCGCTGACCAGCTCCAGGGACATCAACTCCCGCAGGGTCTCGGTGACTTCTTCGCTGTTGAAACGCGCCGCCAGGCGCTGGATCAACTCCTCCGACGAGCAGCCGGGACCGCGCAGGGAATCGATGATGGTGCCCGTCAGTTCATCGCTGGCGAACAGCGAACTGCTGGGAATGTGAAACAGCATGCGGTCGGCGTCGACCTGCACTTCGTGCAGGTTACGTTCAACCAGATTCAAGATAGCGCCCATTGCAACCTCCTGTGCAGGCCCTGCCGTGCAGGGCTTGCGGTCATTCCGAAAAGTGTCTGGAACCGGGTCGGATCCGCCTTATGGAATGGGTGGATTGTTCCAGCGTTGCACGGTCACGATCATGTGGCCCTCACCGGTCAGGGATTTCCCTGCGTCGTCGACGGCGGCAATGACCTTGAGGTTGCCGGCATTGTTGGTGGACATCTTGCGTTGCGGGTTCGGCCCGGCATCGCCCGGTGTGAACACACCGCTGTCGGCCTGCATGGTGCCGGCGTATTTGACGTCTTCGTCTTCCTTGGCGCGATCGTCGAACGCTTCGACCGACCACTGCGCCGGGACGATGCCGATGCGATACGGCTTGCCGTCCGCGCCCTTGCCCCAGGCTTCAGCATCGAAACGTCCCTGGACTTTCGGCGTCGAACCTCCGCCCTCACCGATCCGCGCGACCGAGAATTCCGGCACCACCTTGACCTCGGCGATCTTGCTGTAGACCGACAGGCTCGGGCCTTTGAGCGTACCGACGGTGACGGTGCGCAAGCCCGGCTGGGCATTGGCGGCCGCCTTGAGCTTGACCTTGATCTGCTGTGGGCTCTGGGAAACGATCTCGACCACCTCCACGCCCTTGCCAAAGTTCGGCTTGCCATTCAAGCCGCTGCCGACCAGGGTCACTTCGGTTTCGCCACCGGCCTTGAGGTAACCCGGTTGCACCGCCAGCAAACGGCTGCTGCCCTGCTTGGCGGCGACGAAGTCCAGGCCGCGCTCGTCGTGCTCGGCCTCGAACATCCGGCCTTGCATCGCATTGCCCTGGGCCGCGAACACCTGGCGCAGGGTCACACCGTCGATGGTGACGTTGCCGCGCCATTCGTAACCGGTGTAGAGAATCGCGCTGCCGTCGCCGTTGAACGGCGTGCCGTCGGCGTATTGGCCTTTGACGTTGACCTTGAAGGTGTCCGCGCCCTCGGCGGTCACGCTCATCACCCCGGCCAGTTCGCCCTTGCCCGGCAGGTGGCCGCTGAAACTCCAGTCGCCCACCAGCGCCTCGGCTTTCGGCGCGCTGGCGAGCCATTTTTTCCAGGCCGGGTTGTCCAGCGGATAACGCTTGGCCAGCAGCGGCACCATGTCTTTGCGAGCCAGATCGAACCAGTCGCGGTCGCGTGACAGTGCCTGATACTCCAGCGACGGCCACTGACCAAGGTGGAAATTCACCAGGCGTTCCCATTCCTGGGCCGGCCGCCGTTGCAAGGCCACCCGGGCGCCGGAGTGGCAGCGACCACACATCTGACTGGTCTGGTCGTCGAACTGCTCGACGGTATTGAGCCGGCGTTCCAGCGCGTAACGCACGCCGTCGGTCTCGCTGGGTGCCAGGCCCTGGGTGTCGGCCAGGTACTTGACCAGGGTACGACGATCTTCGTCGCTGATTTGCAGACCGTGCATGGTCTGCATCCGAGCGATGCTCATCAGCCAGCCTTCCGGTGTCTTGCGCTGGTGGCTGATGCGACTCAGGGCGTTATCCGCCTCGGGGGTGTGACAGCCCTGACAGGTTTCCTTGAGGATGGTCTGGGCGTCGCGAGCTGCCAGGCTGTCCGGCGAATGCAGCGCTACACAGGCGGCCACGGCCAGCAGGCTGACACTCAGGCCTGATCGGAGTTTTCTCTTCATCAACGTCGAACCTCGCACGGTGCTTTCTTATTTTTGTGGCTTATCGTTTTTATGGTTTCTGCCGTCGGCTTTGATCTGCCGACGGAGGCAAGAGAAACGTCTGCGATGAGCAATACACGGAGCGTGCCAGCTTGTGAATATCTCGACTAATCAATGGTTTGCCTTTAACCGAACAGGGTTTTCACGGGCCGGTCATCGGCGTTGCACGTTCTATTTCGCGACAGCTGTTGCAACCTGAGACAAGCATAGTCCCGTTCCCTGCCGCACCATCGCTCCCACCGATGGCCTGCCAGGTGTTTCGAGATTCTCACACCGTCGCAATTTGCGACGTTTGCCCAGGCTCCGGCCATTCGAAAAAACACCGCAAGCCCGCCAGTTCGGGCTCCGACCACGCAAATCCACATCTGGCACAGCCATTGCGAAAGACCTCGGCACACGAACAAGACGAGGTTTCAACATGTCGCTTCCCAACCTGCTTCCCGCTACCACGGCTTTCATCCAGCGCGCCCCGCGCATGCTGATCGGCGGCGACTGGGTCGAGGCCGCCGACGGCCAGACCATGGCGCTGCACAACCCGGCCACCGGCGAGGTGCTGTGCGTGGTGCCAAGGGCCACGCCTGAAGATGTCGACCGCGCAGTACTCGCTGCACGCCGGGCCTTCGATGATTCGGCCTGGACCCGCACCCGCCCCCGCGAACGGCAGAACCTGTTGTGGAAGCTCGCCGACCTGATGCAGCGTGACGCAGAACTGCTGGCGCAACTGGAATGCCTGAACAACGGCAAAAGCGCGGCGGTGGCGCAGGCTATGGATGTGCAACTGGCCATCGACTTCCTGCGCTACATGGCGGGATGGGCGACCAAGATCGAAGGCTCCACGGTCGATGTGTCGGCGCCGCTGATGCCCAACGAGCAGTTCCACAGCTTCATCCGCCGCGAAGCGGTGGGCGTGGTCGGTGCCATCGTTGCCTGGAATTTCCCGCTGTTGCTGGCCTGCTGGAAACTCGGCCCGGCCCTGGCCACCGGCTGCACCGTGGTGCTCAAACCCGCCGACGAGACCCCGCTGACCGCCCTGAAACTGGCTGAACTGGTGCTGGAAGCCGGTTACCCCGAGGGGGTCTTCAACGTGGTCACCGGCACCGGCATCACCGCCGGTTCCGCACTGACTCACAACCCGCTGGTGGACAAGCTGACCTTCACCGGTTCCACCGCCGTGGGCCAGCAGATCGGCAAGATCGCCATGGACTCGATGACCCGGGTCACGCTGGAACTGGGCGGCAAGTCGCCGACCATCGTCATGGCCGACGCCGACCTGCCCAGCGCTGCGGCCGGCGCCGCCAGTGCGATTTTCTTCAACCAGGGCCAGGTGTGCTGTGCCGGCTCGCGCCTGTACGTGCAACGCAAGCATTTCGACAATGTGGTGGCGGACATCGCCGGTATCGCCAACGCGATGAAGCTTGGCAATGGCCTGGACCCGAGCGTGGAAATGGGCCCGCTGATCTCGGCACGGCAGCAGGAACGGGTGTATGGCTACATCGAAAAGGGCCGGGAAAGCGGTGCGACCATTGCCTGTGGCGGCGAGCAGTTCGGGCCGGGATTCTTCGTCAAACCGACGGTCATCGTCGATGTCGATCAACAGCATTCGCTGGTCCAGGAAGAAATCTTCGGTCCGGTGCTGGTGGCGATTCCATTCGACGACGAGGCCGATGCCTTGCGCCTGGCCAATGACAGCCCTTACGGGTTGGGGGCGAGCATCTGGTCGAACGACCTGGCCGCGGTGCACCGGATGATCCCGCGGATCAAGTCCGGCTCGGTATGGGTCAATTGCCACAGCGCGCTGGACCCGGCCCTGCCGTTTGGCGGCTACAAGATGTCCGGGGTCGGGCGGGAGATGGGGTATGCGGCGATCGAGCACTACACCGAGTTGAAGTCGGTGTTGATCAAGCTCTGACCTGTGGCGCCCTCGCGAGCCGGCCCGCTCTCCCCTGGTAAGTGCACCTCTGTGGGAGCGAGGCGGCTCGCGAAAAGGCCGACGCGGTCAACCCGAGATCAAGGTTTGAAACCTTGGGCCAACAACCAACTTCTGACCATCCTGCCCTGCTCCACCGTCAACTCCGCCAACACCTGTCCCACCGGCTCGGCCCGCAACCGGCGCACCAAGGGCGCCAGTTCCACCCCCTGTACATGCCAGATCCCCAGTGGCTGGTCCGCCGTGATCACCACCTCGGCTTCATCGACAAACCCCTCTTTCAGCACGGGCGCGCGTTCAATCCTCAGCGCCGCAAAATCCACCTCGGCATGTGCCACTTCAGCATCCGGCCATTGCCGTCGCGCGCGCCAGAACGGTTGCTCCCGCCAGCGCTGCTCGTCGGCGTAAAAATCCCGGCCGATGCGCGCAAAGCGCAAGAACAGTTGCTCCACCCGTTGCTGGTGAAAACGTTGGGCCAGGGCCGCGCGTTCGGGTTTGCGCAACAGCGTGTTGATCACCGCCGGCGCCTGCAACGCCGAAGACAAGGACTGGAAAATCCCGTTGCCCGACAGCGGGTCCACCGCCATTGCCGCGTCGCCGACGCGGATCCAGCGTTCGCCACACACTTGAGGGCAGAGAATCGCGGTGCTGCTGCGCGCCTGCAGTTGCAGATCGACTTCAGGGGCGGCGCCGAAGAACTCGCGCACCAATGCCGACGCCTGGCGCCGCTGGCGACAGTAGTCGAGTAACTGCGCCTTGCTCGGCAATTGGGCACTGGCCACGTCGAGCGTCCACTGCCAGTAACATTGTCCGTCCGCCCGCCGCGCCATCCATGCCCAGCCGTCCTCAAGGCTCTCCACGGCGCTGGCAGTGTCGCCCGCCGCTCCTTGCCAGCGATTGAGCAGGCTGACCGTCTCCGGGCCGCGCAGGCCCTTGCCCGGTGTGGGGGCCTGACGTCCGCGGGCCTCCACCACAAAATCGGCAATCAGCGCATCGTGCCCCTCGATTTCAACCCGGTGCCCGGTGGGCAACGACTGAACGCTCGACACCCGAGATTCAATCAGATCAACGCCCGCCAGGCGCAAGTCCTCGCGCAAGCCACGGTCAAAGTCGGGACGGTCCAGCAGGTATTCAATGTTCTGCGCATGCTGCTGGCCATTCCACGACACCTGGCGCTGGGAAGGCAGCGTCGCCTGCGCCAGCGCGTATTGCAGACCGGCGCCGCGCAAGGCCTCCAGCACCCGTATGGACACCCCCTCCAGCGCCGCGAACCGGCGCCACTCGCAAACCAGCGTTACGTCATGGCCGAGTCGGCGCAACCCCAGGGCCACCGCCGCACCCGCAGGCCCCGCGCCGAGAATCGCGATCATGGCCCGACACGCCGTTCGGGGCCACGATAGCGGGCGTTGACCTGCAGCCAGTCGATGATCTGTTGACGGCTCGCTGCGGGGTGCGCCAGCAGAAAGCCGGCGATGTGCCCGCTCAACGCTGCGCAGCCGAGGCTCGCCCCGGATTGCCCCGGGTAAGTGCCCCGCACGCACGCGGCAAAATCCGCCTGGGCGCTGTCGAGCCACGACCATTGCTGCTCGGTGCAACGCGCGTCACCCGTGACCCGCAGCACTTGTGGATAACTCGCCGGATACACGCCCTCGCCCTGGGCCGGACTGGAAGCACAGAGCACAATCCCGCGCGCTACTGCGGCTGCACAGGCGGTTCGCAACAGAGGGCGGTCCTGCCGCAGGCCGAGGCTCAGGTTGATCACGCTCACGTCCTGCGCGATCAGCCAGTCGATGGCCGTGGCGATCTGCAAGGCACTGGTGACGCCACGCTGATCGAACACCTGGGCCACACAGAACACCGCCGACGGTGCCCGCCGGCCAATGGCTTCGATCACCGCGCTGCCATGCCCCAGTGGATCGTCCAGCAAAGCGCCTTCGACCAGACCATCCTCGATCAGCGCAAACCGCCGCCCGGCGACCACTTGCACCCGCTGCGCCGCCGAATGGCCGCTGTCGACGACGCCGATGCGCAGTTCAGGCTTCATGCGGCACCGTCCTGGACGTGAGCACGCCGTCGAGCAACTCGAAACGCAGGTCGGCGTCGGCCAGGGTGGAAGGGCGATGGCTGATCAGGATCCGCGTACGCCCGGCGAACAACCGGTCGATGGCCTCGATCACTTCACGCTCGGTGGCTTCGTCCACTGCCGAGGTCGCTTCATCCAGTACCAGGATCAAAGGGTCCTGCAACAGCGCGCGGGCAATCGCGATGCGCTGCTTCTGCCCTCCGGACAACTGCTGGCCGCGTTCGCCCAGCGGGCTGTCGAGGCCTTCGGGCAATGAGGCAATCAGGCTGTCGAGTTGTGCCAGCCGCGCGACTTCGGCAATCGCCTCACGGCTGGCGTCGGGCATGGCGTAGGCCAGGTTGTCCGCGAGGCTGCCGCGAAACAGCACGATGTCCTGGCTGACCACGGCAATCTGCCTGCGCAACTGGAACAGGTCCAGTTCACGCACGTCGACTTCGCCCAGCAACACCCGACCGGACTGTGGATCGTGATGTCGCTGCAACAAGTCGATCAGCGTCGACTTGCCGACCCCGGAGCCACCGCTCAGGGCAACTTTCAAACCGTAGGGAATCCGCGCTTCGATCCCGCGCAAGGTGGTCGGGCGCCCCGGGTGACTGAAGTGCACATCGTCAAAGCGCAAGTCGCCGGACGCCGGCATCGGCTTGGGTTCAACCGGCGTCAGCACGCTCGGCTGTTCGCCGCGCAACTCCATGACGCGACCCAGGCTGACGGTCATCCGCTGAATCGCCACGTAAAGCCCCAGCAGGCTCTGGACCGGTCCGACCGCCATGCCCAGGTAGGTGGAGAACGCGATCAGCGCCCCCAGTTGCCAGGTCCCCTGCACCACCCAGTAACCGCCAATCAAAAACGCACAGGCCCTGGACAATGAGGTCAACGTGCCCGGCACCGCCTGGGTGAAAAACTCGGTGACCTGCAGGCGCAGCAATTGGCTCATGTAGCCTTGCCCCAGCAGTTCCAGGCGCCGTGACTCCCGTTGCTGCTGACCCGCCGATTGAATGAATTTCATCACCGGCAGCGTCTCGACCATGAACGACGACATGTCCGCCGAACGTTCGCGTAACTGCCGCACATCGCGCTCGACCTTGCGCCGCATCCAGCGCAGCCAGAGAACGTCGAGAGGAATCAGCACCAGGGCGAGCAACGAGAGTTGCCACGACAGGGTCACCAGCATCGCCACGGCGACGACCAGGCCGATCACGCTCGACACTGCAGAAAACAGTGAGTCCACGGCAAATCGCTGGATTTCCGCAACATCTCCATCCAGGCGCGACATCAGATCGCCGATGCGCCGCTGGCCGTAGAAACCTGGCGACAGCGTTTGCAGGTGCCGATAGAGATCGTCGCGCAGCGAAAACAGAATCCGTCCGGACAGCCGCGTGTGCAGGTAACGATTGATTCCCGACAACGCCGTGCCGAGCAGGCCGGCGACAATCATCAGTCCTGCGATCAACACCAGCATGGAGAAGTCGCGGGCCAGCAGGCCATCGTCGATCAGCAACTTGGTCAGCCAGGGTTGCACCAGCACCAACAGTGAAGCGCAGGCCGACAACCCCAGCAGCCCGGCAATCGCCAGGCGGTGCGGCCGGACAAAACCATACAACCAGCGCAACGCCGCTTGCAGGGCTTCGGGGTTCTGGCTGTCGATCAGCCGAACGATCAGACGCTGCATCACGAACGCAACTGTTTGAGCTTGCGATACAGCGTCGCGCGGCTGATGCCCAACGCGTCGGCGGCGGCGGAGACATTGCCCTGATGGCTGTCCAGGGACTGGCGAATCAACTCCAGCTCGTTTTCGCGAATGCTGCCGGACGGGGGACGCTCACTGGCGTGTAGTTCGTCGAGCATGCTGTCGGGCAGGTGGTCGAGGGTGAGCACGGTCTCTCCCGGCTCGCGCATGGCCAGCGCGGTGCGCAAGACCATTTCCAGCTGGCGGATGTTGCCCGGCCAGTGATAACCCGCGAGCAAGCGGCTGAGGTCGTCGTGCAGAACTACGGTCGGGGCCTCCAGTCGGCTCAGTAGGCGGCCGACCAGTGCGGCAAAATCGTCGCGCTCACGCAGCGCCGGCAGCATCACGCTGATCCCGTTGACGCGGTAGAACAGGTCTTCGCGGAACTGTTTGTCTTCGACCAATCGCTTGAGGTCGCGGTGGGTGGCGCAGATCAGTGCGACATCGATGTCTTGCTCCTCGCCCGCGCCCAGTGGCGCTACCTTGCGGTCCTGAAGCACCCGCAGCAGACGCGCCTGCAAGGCCAGCGGCATGTCGCCGATTTCATCCAGGAACAGCGTGCCGCCGTGGGCCTGTTGCAGGCGGCCGATCATGCCGCCACGCCGGGAGCCGGTGAATGCGCCTTCGCGGTAGCCGAACAGTTCCGACTCGATCAGGCCCTCAGGAATCGCCGCGCAATTGACTGCGACAAAAGGTTTGTCGCAACGGCTGCCCGCCAGGTGCAAGGCGCGGGCAATGACTTCCTTGCCGGTGCCGGTTTCGCCGAGCAGCAGCACCGGCAGTTCGTTGGCCAGGCCCTGGCGGGCCATGCGCAAGGCTCGGGCGTAACGGAGATTACTGCCGGCCAGGGATTCAAGGTCCGGGGGTGTCTTGGCGGTCTTGGCGGTGCTGCGCGGTGGAGTGCTGACAGTGATCGAACGTTGTGGGGCGCGCAGGGTTTTGTAGAAAAACTCGCCTTTGGCGGTCTGCAGGCTGCCGGTGCCGCCCTGATGCAGGCGCGACAGCAATTGCAGGCCATCGACGCCGAGAAACTCTTCGCAACGCCGTCCCACCAGTGCCGAACGTTCGGCGTGGAGCAACTGGCAGGCCTGGGCGCTGACCGCCAGAATCTGTCCGCCCAGGCTCACTGCCAACAAGCCTTGCCATGGCGATTCAAGGTATTGCCGACGGCTATGGAACGCCAGCACGATCTGCTCTGGAAAACTGGCGTTGAACACCCGGCTTTCGATCTGGCTGACCGCCATGGCCAGCAGCGCGGTGCTGTCGTGAACGCGGCCGAGCGGACCTTCGCGGGTCAGGTCGAGGACGCCGAGGATGTCGCCTTGCGGGCAGTAGATGGGGACGGAGGTGCAGGAGAAATCGGTCAGCCGGTCCAGGTAGTGCTCGCCGCAATCGATCAGGGTCGGCCGGGCCTCGACCAGGGCGGTGCCCAGTGCGTTGGTGCCGCGAGCAGCTTCGCTCCAGCAGGCCCCCAGGGCGATGTCTTGCAGGCCACTGCCCTTGAGGCGATCGGCTCGGCCTTCGACGGCCAGGATGGTCGCATCGGAATTGGCGAGGATGATCAGCCCTTCCTTGCCCTGGCGTTCGGCCAGGTAATCGATGGCCGGCAATGCCGCGTCGATCAGCAGGCGGTTGTTCGCCAGCAGCCCTTCGAGGCTCGCACTCGAATCCAGCGCCAGTTCGTGTTTGCCGTTGAAATGCACGCCATGACTGAGGCTGCGCCGCCACGACGCATCGATCTCGGCCCGCAACACGCCATCAGGGACTTCGCCCTCGAGGTGGAGCTTTTCCCGTGCCAACCGGGCTTCGCGGTGCAGTTTGGGGGAGGTTGTTTTTATTAGCGTCATCAAGCGCTCCGGATCGGTCCGCCCTGCGCTTTTTCAGTTTCAGCGCCCTGTCGCAATCTTGACGTTAACGTCAGGGCAATGGCAAGTGCCTTACGGCGTTTGTGTTACCTCGCGCTTCGCGGGCACGCCCGCGAAGTCGGGGCCGATTACACGTGAGGGTCGCCAGGCGCTTTGCTCGGCGTGGCGTATTGAGGCTTGAGGTGCCCGTCCTGGTCGAGCAGCCAGGCATCCATGATCTGCCGCACCACAGGGCCGGCGACACGCCCACCGGCCTCACCGTTTTCGATCATCACCGAGATGACGATTTTCGGGTGTTCGGCCGGCGCGAAACCGACAAACAAGGCGTTGTCGCGGTGACGCTCCAGGGTTTTCTCACGGTTGTAGCGCTCGCCCTGCTTGATCGCCACCACTTGCGCCGTGCCGCTCTTGCCGGCGATACGGTACTGGGCACCCTGCGCCGCTGCCCGGGCGATCCCGCGCGCATCGTGCATGACCATTTGCATGCCATGGTTGACCTGTTCCCAATCGCGCGGGTCTTTCAGCAGGATGTTGGGCATCGGGTGCTCATCCACGGGCGCCACACCATCCACGGTTTTGGCCAGATGCGGCCGGTTCCACACACCCTTGTTGGCGATCAGCGCAGTGGCCTGGGCCAGTTGCAGCGGTGTGACCTGCATGTAGCCCTGACCGATGCCGAGAATCACGGTCTCGCCCGGGAACCACGCCTGACGGCGCGTGGCGCGCTTCCAGGCCTGGGACGGCATCAAACCGGCGGACTCTTCGTTCATGTCCAGCGAGACCTTCTCACCGAGGCCGAACATGGCCATGTAGTCGTGCAGACGATCGATGCCCAGCTTGTGCGCCAGGTCGTAGAAATAAGTGTCGTTGGAGCGCATGATCGCCGCGTCCATGTCCACCCAGCCGTCGCCGCTGTGGTTCCAGTTGCGATACTTGTGATCGTAGTCCGGGAGCTGGTAATAGCCGGGGTCGAAGACACGGGTCTGCGGCGTGACCACACCGGCATCCAGGCCGGCAATCGCCACCTCGGGCTTGATCGTCGAGCCGGGGGCATAGAGCCCCCGTAGCACGCGGTTGAACAGCGGGCGGTCGATGGAGTCATGCAGCGCCGCGTATTCCTTGAAGCTGATGCCGGTGACGAACAGGTTGGGATCGAAACTTGGCTTGCTGACCATGGCCAGCACTTCGCCGGTCGACGGATCGAGCGCGACCACGGAACCCCGGCGGTCACCAAGGGCCTGTTCCGCGGCTTCCTGAAGCTTGACGTCGAGGCTCAGGACGATGTTTTTCCCGGGAACCGGATCGGTGTGTTTGAGCACCCGCAGTACCCGGCCCTGGGCGTTGGTTTCAACTTCTTCATAACCCACATGGCCGTGCAACTCCGACTCGTAGAACTTCTCGATCCCGGTCTTGCCGATGGACTGGGTACCACGGTACTCGACCGTATCCAGCGCCTTGGATTCCTTTTCGTTGATACGACCGACATAGCCAATCGAATGCGCGAAGTGCTCGCCCATCGGGTAGTGACGGACGAATTGCGGCTCGACATCGATCCCGGGCAGACGGAACTCGTTGACGGCGAGCACGGCGATCTGTTCTTCGCTCAGTTCGTAGAACAGGGTGACCGGCACAAAGGGATGACGCGCCTGCTTCATCGCCTTGTCGAACAGCGCCCGATCCTCAACGGGCAGGTGCAGCAGGTCGACTACCTCGTCCAGCTCTTGCTTGACGTCAGAGGCACGTTCGCGGGTGATCGTCAGGTTGAAACTGGGGCGGTTATCGGCAAGGACCACGCCGTTGCGGTCATAGATCAGGCCCCGGGTCGGGGTGATCGGCAAAACATGGACACGATTGTTCTCGGAGATCGTCGAGTGGTAGTCGAACTCCATCACTTGCAGCACATACATTCGCCCTACCAGCGTGCACATGATGGCGACGACGAACAAGGCGCAAGCCATCAGTCTTTTGTTGACCAGGCGCGTCTCTTTTTCGTGATCCTTGATCGGTATCGGTTCGGGCATTTCTGCAGCGGCTCTTCGACTGAAAATGAAGCACCGATCCTTGGGCGGGCAATCAGTCCGTGAAAAAAAGAGCTGCACCATACCAAAAACCGGTGGGTCGCTTTATTACGATTTCCTCGAACGGTTGTCCTTGAAGGCCAAATCGACCGTCGGCTTACATTGGACTCGTGCATTTTTCACAAGATTGATGTTCCGATTCGTGCATTTTTCTCGTCGAAGGGCCTGTGGATACTGGGTGCATGTCATTCCTTTTTCGCGTCTGGGAGTCTTTTCATGCATTCACGATTTCAACGATTACTCGGCTCGAACGGGTTTTCCATAGGCCTTGAACTGCCGCTGGACAATGACTGGTCCAGCGACGGTCAGGATCGGCGGATAGCCGAAGGCCGGCCCTTTGGTGTTCCGGACCTGAGGCAGCATGCAGCGATGGCACGCCTGGCCGACAAGGCCGGGTTCAAAGCCCTGTGGGTTCGCGATGTGCCCGTTTACGACCCGAACTTCGGTGATGCCGCACAGGTGTTCGAGACCTTTTCCTATCTGGGATACCTGGCCGGGATCACCGACAACATCATGCTGGGTACGGCGGCAGTTGTGCTGCCATTGCGTCAGCCCTGGCTCACGCTGAAGGCCGCCAACAGCATCGATGAGTTGAGCGACGGTCGCCTGTTGCTGGGCGTGGCCAGTGGCGATAGACCCATGGAATACCCGTTGTTCGGGGTGGATTACGATCAGCGCGCAGAGGTGTTCCGCGATACGGTGGAAATGTTGCGTAGCCAGGGCGAAGGTCGTCTGCCTGAAGGTGCGCAATTGCTTCCGCAGCGGGATCAAGCCGTCCCCCTGTTGGTAGCCGGGCTGGGCCAACAGTCACCGGCCTGGATTGGCGAACACATGGATGGCTGGCTGGCCTATCCAGGGACACCGGATGAACATCGTCGTCGGGTGGGGCTGTGGCGCGAGGTGGGTGGGGACAAGCCTTACATCAGCTTCGTCCATCTGGACCTGGCGGCCAATCCTCATACCCCGATGCGTCGTGTGCGTTTCGGGGGCACTTGCGGGCGGTTGGCATTGATTGATGAGCTTCAGGCCTTGCGTGAAGCCGGTGTCCAGCACGTAGGCGTGCATGTGCGTCGCAGCGAACGGCCGGTTGCCGAGGTCATCGAGGAGATCGCTGAGCACGTTCTGCCGAAGTTTCACTGAACCTGCTGCGTGTGCGAGGGCAGCCGAGAGGCTGTCCTTTTTTTTGCGTGGT
>NZ_CATKPY010000007.1:0-8902 GCF_949767465.1 Pseudomonas sp. IT-P12
CGCATTGCGAGCGATGATCAGCGAACCGCCGTTGGCCAGGGTGACGAACAGCTCCCACACCGACAGGTCGAAGCACACCGAGGTCGAGGCCAGCACGCCCTGGATGTCGTCGCGGCGGTACACCGACTGCGACCAGTCGATCAGCGCCGACACGTTGCGGTGGGCGATGGCCACGCCTTTCGGTTGGCCGGTGGAACCGGAGGTGTAGATCACATAGGCCAGGTTGTCCGGGGTGACGCGGCTCAGCGGCGCGTGCTGTGGATAACCCGACCACGCGTGTGCGGCCTCCATCAACAGCACTTGAGTGTCACTGGCTACGGTCAGGTTTTGCGCCACTGCCGATTCGCTGATCAGCACGTGAGCGCGGCTGTCTTCGAGCATGTAGGCCACGCGCTCGGCCGGGTAATCCGGGTCCAGCGGCACGTAGGCGCCACCGGCCTTGAGCACCGCCAGCAGCGCCACCAGCAGTTGTTCGGAACGCTGCATGGCCACGCCGACCCGCACTTCCGGGCCGACACCGAGTTCGATCAGCTTGTGCGCCAGGCGGTTGGCCTGGGCGTCGAGTTCGGCGTAGCTCAGGTTCAACGTGCCGAACGTCACCGCCAAGGCCTCGGGCGCAGCGGCAACCTGGCGGGCAATCAGTTCATGGATGCACAGGTGGTCAGCGAAGCCTTCGCCGACCGGGTTCCAGTCATGGACGATGCGTTGTTGCTGTGCAGGATCGAGCAGGCTCAATTCGCCGAGGCAGCGTTGGCCGCCGTCGAGCATCTGGCTCAGCAAATGCTCAAGCTGGGTCGCCAGTTGCGCCAGGGCCGCCGCCTCGAACGCGCTGCGTTGATAGCTGAAATGCAGCGCCAGCTCGCGCTCCAGGCTCACCAGCAAGGTCAGCGGGTAGTTGGTCTGTTCGCGGCTGGCCACCGGGCCGAAGCGCAGCCCCTGCGGTGCGCCCTGCTCCAGGGCTTGGGCGATCGGGTAGTTCTCGAACACCATCAACGTGTCGAACAGCGCTTCACCGCCCTGCCCGGCCCAGCGCTGAATGTCGAACAACGGCGTGTGCTCGAATTCGCGCAGCGCCAGGTTCTGCGCCTGTACCGCCTGCAACCAACTGTCGAGCGACTGCTCGGCACGCGGCGTGGCGATCACCGGCAAGGTATTGATGAACAGGCCGATCTGCTGCTCCACGCCGGGCAAGTCCGCCGGCCGCCCGGCGACCGTGGCGCCAAACGCCACGGTGTCCTTGCCGCTGTAGCGTTGCAGCAGCAACAGCCAGGCCGCTTGCACCAGGGTGTTGACCGTGACTTTCGACGCCCGGGCAAATTCGCCGAGGCGCGCCGTCAGCTCGGCGTCCAGCACCTGGAAATGGTCGCCATAACCTTCAACATTCACCGCCGGCGACGCGAGGGCTTGCGCCAGTCGCGTCGGCTCTTGCAGGTCGCGCAGGGCCGGGGTCCAGAAGGCTTCGCTGGCTGCCGCATCCTGGCACTGAAGCCAGCCGATGTAATCGCGATAGCGCCCGCTGTTCGCGGCGACGAACTGACCGCTGTAACGTTGCAGGACTTCACCGAGCAACTGCGAATTGCTCCAGCCATCCATCAGGATGTGGTGGTTGGTGTAGATCAGGTGATGGCGCTGCTCGTCGAGACGCACGATCACCAGGCGCAACAAGCTCGCATCGCTCAGGTGCAGGTTCTGCCGTTCGCTGTCGGCCAATGCCTGCAAGGCCTGGTCGGGCTGCGGGTGGGCGCGCAGGTCGTGCAGGCTGTAAGGCATCGGCGCGTGTTTGCTGACCACCTGCACCGGGTGCGGCAACTCGCCCTGCCAGACGAAGCGCGTGCGCAGGATGTCATGGGCCTCGACCGCCGCTTGCCAGGCCTGGTGGAAGCGCTCGGGGTCAAGGCCTTCGACGTCCAGGCGCATCTGGTTGATGTAGTCGCCCGAGGTCTCCTGGTAAACCGCGTGAAACAGCATGCCCTGCTGCATCGGCGACAGTGGGTAAAGGTCCTCGATCAGCGCTGCCGGCAACGGCAGGCGGTCCAGTTGCGCCTGGCTCAGACGGGCCAACGGGAAGTCCGACGGCGTGACGCCGTGGTGACCGGCCTGGCAGCAATGACCGATCAGCGCTTGCAGCTCCTGCGCGTAGTCGTCGGCCAGGCGCTGGATGGTCGCCTCATGGAACATCTCGCGGCTGAAGGTCCAGCCCAGGTTCAGCTCGCCGCCATACACCTGGCCGTTGAGCGCCAACAGGTTGGCCAGTGGCGCTTCGGCATCCAGCTCATCCCCGGCCGCCTCGGCGGACGGCACGAACAGAGCGCCGTCGGCCTCGGCAAAGCTGCCATCGAACTGGCCCAGGTAGTTGAAGGTCAGGCGCGGCACGGGCAACCGGGCCATGGCCTCACGTGCAGCCGTGTCGCCCAGGCGGGCCAGTGCGCCGAAACCGATGCCCTTGTTGGGGATCGCGCGCAGTTGTTCCTTGATCTGTTTCAGCGACTCGCCGAGGTCGGCCACCGGAGTCAGTCGGGCCGGATACAGGCTGGTGAACCAGCCGACCGTGCGTGTCAGGTCGACGTCGTCGAACAACGCTTCACGGCCATGACCTTCAAGCTGCACCAACGCACTGTCGGAACCGGTCCAGCGCACCATGACCCTGGCCAGCGCCGTCAGCAGCAGGTCATTGACCTGTGTGCGATAAGCCGCCGGAGCGTCTTGCAGCAATTGACGGGTCAGGTCCCGGTTCAGCTGCGTACGCACCGTCACCGCGTGTTTGTGTTGCAGCCCGCCCTCGGGGTTATCCAGCGGCAAACTTGCATCGGCAGCGTGCAGTCGTTGTTGCCAGCCGGCCAGTTCGGCCTGCAACGGCACACTGCAGGCATAGCGGTGCAGGTGCTGCGCCCAGGTCTGGGCCGCCATGGTTTTTGCCGGCAGTCGCAGCGGTTCGCTTCGGACCAGTTGGCCGTAGGTGGTTTGCAGGTCGTCGAACAGGATCCGCCACGACACGCCGTCCACCACCAGGTGATGGATCGCCAGCAGCAGCCGCTGGCTGCCATCGCCCAGGTGAGCCAGCAGCGCTCGCAGCAGCGGCCCCTGTTGCAGATTCAGGCTGCGTTGCGCGCTGTTGGCGGCGGCTTCCAGCTCTGCGGCGCCGGCAATGTCCACCGACCACACCAATGCTTCGCTTCGGCTGCCCGGCGCTTGATAGTGGGCGTGCCAGCCGTCGGCCTGTTCGACGAAGCTCAGGCGCAAGCCGTCGTGATGCTCCACCAACGCCGCCAGGGCCTGCTCCAGCACATCGGCGCGCAGGGGTTGCGTGGGTTTGAGCATCACGGCCTGGTTCCAGTGCTGACGCTCGGGGATGGCCTGCTCGAAGAACAGCTGCTGCACCGGCAACAGCGGGAGTTCGCCGGTGACCGGTCCCTGATCGATCCGTTGTACCGCCACACCGACCTGCGCGACCTGAGCCAGTGCCTGGAGCGTCTGGTGCTGGAACAGGTCTTTGGGGGTAAAGCGAATCCCGGCCTGACGGGCACGGCTGACCACTTGAATGGAGATGATCGAGTCGCCGCCGAGCTCGAAGAAGTTATCGCTCAGCCCGACCTGCTCAAGTTTCAGCACGTCCTGCCAGATCGTCGCCAGCTGCTGCTCCAGCGCGCTGTGTGGCGCCACGTAGGCTTGCTGCAACTGGCTGACGTCAGGCTTGGGCAGGTTCTTGCGATCCAGTTTGCCGTTGGGCGTCAGCGGCAGACGTTCCAGAACCAGCAGATAGGCCGGAACCATGTGCGCCGGCAACGTGGTCTTCAACTGCTCGCGCAGGGCTTCGGCAAAATCGCTGCGCGCGGCGTTCAGCGCGTCGGCCACCACATAGGCCACCAGGCGCTTGCCGCTGCCGGCGCTGCCTTCCTGGGCCACCACCACCGCTTCGCGCACCCCGGCCAAGGCTTGCAGGCTGGCTTCGATTTCCCCCAGCTCGATACGGAAGCCGCGGATCTTCACCTGGTTGTCGATGCGATCCAGGTAATCGAAGGTGCCGTCGGCCCGTTGCCGCACCAGGTCCCCGGTGCGGTACAACAAGCCTCCGTGGGTGCTGAACGGATCGGCGACAAAGCGTTCGGCAGTCAGGCCGGGGCGATTCAGGTAGCCCCGCGCCAGCCCCGTGCCGCCCAGGTACAGCTCACCCGCCATGCCTTGCGGCAACAGGTTGAGGTCGGCGTCGAGCACGTAGGCACTGCGGTCGCCGATGCGGCTGCCGATCGGTGCATACGCAGCGCCGCACGGCACGTCGCGCCCGGCCTTCCAGATCAGCGGCGTGACCACGGTTTCGGTCGGGCCGTAGCCGTTGATGATGTAGTCCGGATCGAGGGCGCGCTTGACCCGCTCGAAACTGGCGGCCGGCACGGCGTCGCCGCCGAAGCAGTAGATCCGCACTGTCGGCGGATGACCTTCACGCTCGGCATGTTCGGCCAGTTGTTGCAGGTACACCGGCGGGAACGCCACCACGGTCACGCCGTGTTCGCGCATCGCGTTGTAGGTCTGCTCCGGCGTCCACAGGCTGTCATCGCGAATCAGCAGCGAGGCACCGTGGGTCAGGCTGGTCAGCCAGCGTTCGTGGGCGCCGTCGAAAGCGAAGGACATGAAATGGAATTCGCAATCGCTGTCACGCATTTCGTAGCGCTCGCCGATGGCCTGGCAATGCATCGCCAGCGGACCGTGGGCGACGCTGACACCCTTGGGATTGCCGGTGGAACCCGAGGTGTAGATGACGTAAGCGAGGTTCCGCGGATCGATTGCCACCTGCGGCGCACTGGCGGGCTGATCCTCGAGGTCGAGGCGATCCAGTTCCAGCCGCTCCACCGCGCCGTGCACCGGCAATTGCGCGGCCACCGAAGAATCGGTCAGCAACAACGCCAGGCCCGAGTCCTGAATCAGATAGGCCAGCCGCTCACGCGGGTATCGGGTGTCCAGCGGCACGTAGGCGCCTCCGGCCTTGAGCACCGCCAACAACGCGACGATGACCTCTTCACTGCGCGGCAAGGCCACGCCGACCCGGGTTTCCGGGCCGACACCCCGGGCGATCAAGGCATGGGCCAGGCGGTTGGCCCGCTGATCGAGGGTGCCGTAGCTGAAGTGCTGGCCGGCGAAGATCACCGCCGTCCGCTCGGGACGCTGCGCCGCCCATTCGGCAATGCGCTGATGCACCGCCACGTTGACCGGATACGGTTGCGGATGATTGTCCGCTTGCTGCTGCGCTCGTTCGGCGGCATTGGTCAGGGCGATTTCACCCAGGCGACGCTCGGCAGACTCGGCGAACTGCTCCAGCAGGTGCAACAAGTGCGCGCTGATGCGCTCGATGGCCGCCGCCGGGAACAGCGACCGGTCATAGCTGAAGTGCAGGGCCAATGCCTGCCCCAGCGTCACGGCAATGCTCAGCGGGTAATGGGTCTGTTCCAGGTTGGCCACGTCGCCGAACACCACGCCTGGCTCGGCGCCTTGTTGCAGCGCCTGGGCAATCGGGTAGTTCTCGAACACCAGGATGTTGTCGAACAGCGCCTCGCCACTCTGCCCGGCCCAGCGCTGCACGTCCGCCAACGGCGTGTGCTCGAACTCACGCAGACTGAGGTTTTGCGCCTGTACGGCTTGCAGCCAGGCCGCGACGGTCTGGTCCGGACGCGGCGTACCGATCACTGGCAAGGTGTTGATGAACAGACCGACCTGTTGCTCGATGCCGGGCAGATCGGCCGGGCGACCGGCGACCGTGGCGCCGAAGGCCACGCTCTCATGACCGGTGTAGCGTTGCAGCAACAGCAGCCAGGCGGCTTGCACCAGGGTGTTGACGGTGACTTTCTGCTGGCGGGCAAACGCTTCCAGGCCCAGCGTATTCGCAGGCGTCAGGGTCAGGTAATGATCGCCATGGCCGCTGAGGCTGTCGTTGCCCGCCACCACCTGGGCCAGGCGCGTCGGCTCCTGCAGCGACGCCAGCTGTTCGCCCCAGTAAGCCTCGCTCGCCTGGGCGTCCTGACGCTGCAGCCAACCGATGTAATCGCCATAACGCCCACCCGTGGCCGGTGGCGTTTGACCGCGGTAGCGTTGCAGGACTTCGCCGAGCAGCTGCGAATTGCTCCAGCCATCCATCAGGATGTGGTGATGGGTGTAGATCAGATGCCAGCCATCGGCAGCGGTTTGCACCAGCACCAGACGCAGTAACGGCGCCTGGGTGAGATCGAAGCCCTGCTGGCGCTGGTCGTCGGCCAGGTCGTCCAGCGCCACGGCCAGATCGCCGTGCTCACGCCAATCGAGCACGCTGAACGGCAATTGCACCTGTTTGTGGACGATCTGGACCGGCTGCTCCAGCTCGCCCTGCCAGACAAACCCGGTGCGCAGAATGTCCTGCGCCTCGACGGTCGCTTGCCAGGCGGCGCGGAAACGCTGCGGATCGAGGCCCTGAACGTCGACCCGCAGCTGATTGATGTACTCGCCCGCCGCCTGTTCATACAGGGTGTGGAACAACAGACCCTGTTGCATCGGCGACAAGGGATAGAGGTCGTCCAACTGGCCGGCCGCCACCGGCAAACCGTCGAGTTGCGCCTGGGTCAGGCGCGCCAGCGGGAAGTCCGATGGCGTGGCCTGCGGGAGGTCGAGGGTGCAGCAATGTTCGATCAGCGCGTCGAGTTCGGCCACATAATGGCCGGCCAGTTGCTCGATGGTGCGGCGGTCGAACATCTCGCTGCTGAAACCCCAGCTCATCGCCAGCTCGCCGCCATACACCTGGCCCTCCACCGTCAGCCAGTTGGCCAATGGCGCGCCGGGATCCTGCGCTGCGCCGCTGCCTTCGCTCGAGGGTACGAACAGCGCCGCGTCGTCGAACTGGCGATCGAACTGCCCCAGGTAGTTGAAGGTGATGCGCGGTACGGGCAGGGCTGCCAGCGCTGCGCCGACCGCAGGTTCGGCCAGGTAACGCAGCGCGCCGTAGCCCAGGCCCTTGTCCGGCACGGCTCGCAGTTGTTCCTTGATGGTCTTGATCGATGCGCCGACCTCGGCGCCAGGCGTCAGCTTGACCGGGAACAGGCTGGTGAACCAGCCGACGGTGCGGCTCAGGTCGATGTCGTCGAACAGGTCTTCGCGACCATGGCCTTCGAGCTGGATCAGCGTGCTGCCCTGCCCGGTCCAGCGACACACCACACGCGCCAGCGCCGTCAGCAGCAGGTCGTTGACCTGGGTGCGATAGGCTGCGGGCGCCCCTTGCAGCAGCTTGCGGGTCTGTTCGGCGTCGAGTCTGATCTCGACTTTCTGCTCGAAACGATTCTCCAGGGCGCCGTTGGCGCGATCGCAAGGCAAGTCGCCCTGCACGTCGCGCAGTTGCGCCTGCCAGTGATCGAGGCTGTGGAGGAACACTGGCAGGTGCGCTTGCAGGCGCGCCGCCCAGCGCTGATAGGCGCTGGTCTTGGCGACAGGCCGCATGACCGTTCCGTCCCGGGCCTCGCGGTAAAACTGCTGCAGATCTTCCAGCAGGACGCGCCACGACACCCCATCCACCACCAGGTGATGGATCACCAGCAGCAAACGCTGGCTGCCATCGTGCATGTCCACCCGCAGCGCTCGCAGCAGCGGGCCCTGTTGCAGGTCGAGGCTGCGCTGCGCCTCTTCGCAGAGCTCCAGCAAGGCTTGCGCCGAATCGGCCCGGCGCTGCCACAGCAACGAATCCGCCGTCGGCCCCGTATAGGCCTGCTGCCACCCCGCGGCGCTGTTCTGGTAACGCAGGCGCAAGCCGTCGTGGTGCCTGAGCAATTGCCCCAGGGCCTGCTCCAGCGCCTCGCCATCCAATGGCTCACGCGGGATCAGCAGCAGCGACTGGTTCCAGTGCTGGCGCTCGGGGATAGGTTGCTCGAAGAACCAGTGCTGCACCGGCGTCAGGGCCACAGCGCCGACCGCGAGCCCCTGGTCGATGGAGCTCTGCTCAGCCTGGCGCGCCACTTGCGCCAGGCTGCGGATGGTCTGGTGCTGGAACAGGTCCTTTGGGCTCAACACGATGTCGGCCTGGCGGGCACGGCTGACCACTTGCATCGAGACGATGGAGTCACCGCCCAATTCAAAGAAATTATCTTCCAGGCCCACCGAGTCGATGGCCAGGACGTCTTGCCAGATCGCCGCCAGGGCTTTTTCCAGGGCGCTGTGCGGCGCGACGTGTTCACGCTGCTGCCAGGAACCATCGACCGCTGGCAAGGCCTTGCGGTCGAGTTTGCCATTGGGGGTCAACGGCAGCGCATCGAGGAACAACAGGTAGGCCGGGACCATGTAATCCGGCAAATGCTCACGCAGCGCGGCCTTGAGGGTTTCCCGCAGGCCGGCCTGCACCTCGGCATCACCCACCACGACCGCCGCATCGCTCGGCACGATGTAGGCCACCAGCTGCTGACCGTTGACACTGTCCTGAGCCAGCACCGCCAGTTCGCGCACCGCGTCCTGTTGCAGCAGGCGCGCTTCGATTTCGCCAAGCTCGATACGGAAACCGCGCACCTTGACCTGATGGTCGATGCGCCCGACGTATTGCAGCGAACCCTCTGACTGGTAACGCACCAGGTCACCGGTGCGGTACATACGCTCGCCATTTCGGGCGAACGGGTTCGGCACGTACTTCTCGGCGGTCATCGCCGCGCGCCCCAGGTAGCCACGGGTAATGCCCGCGCCGGCCAGGTACAGCTCGGCCGAGACGCCTTGCGGCACCGGTTGCAGGTCGGCATCCAGCACGTAGCTGGCGGTGTGGTGCAGCGGCCGGCCGATGTTCGCCGTGCCGCCTGCGGTGCGGCGGGTCCAGGTGGAATAGGTGGTGTCTTCCGAGGGGCCGTACAGGTCGTAGACGTGCTCGACCGTTGGCTGTTCGTAGAGCGCGTCCACCAGCGTTTGCTTCAGTGGT
>NZ_CATKPY010000008.1:0-1416 GCF_949767465.1 Pseudomonas sp. IT-P12
CAAATTGCTTGGGTGTTATATGGTCAAGCCTCACGGGCAATTAGTATTGGTTAGCTCAACGCCTCACAGCGCTTACACACCCAACCTATCAACGTCGTAGTCTTCGACGGCCCTTCAGGGAACTCAAGGTTCCAGTGAGATCTCATCTTGAGGCAAGTTTCCCGCTTAGATGCTTTCAGCGGTTATCTTTTCCGAACATAGCTACCCGGCAATGCCACTGGCGTGACAACCGGAACACCAGAGGTTCGTCCACTCCGGTCCTCTCGTACTAGGAGCAGCCCCTCTCAAATCTCAAACGTCCACGGCAGATAGGGACCGAACTGTCTCACGACGTTCTAAACCCAGCTCGCGTACCACTTTAAATGGCGAACAGCCATACCCTTGGGACCGGCTTCAGCCCCAGGATGTGATGAGCCGACATCGAGGTGCCAAACACCGCCGTCGATATGAACTCTTGGGCGGTATCAGCCTGTTATCCCCGGAGTACCTTTTATCCGTTGAGCGATGGCCCTTCCATACAGAACCACCGGATCACTAAGACCTACTTTCGTACCTGCTCGACGTGTCTGTCTCGCAGTCAAGCGCGCTTTTGCCTTTATACTCTACGACCGATTTCCGACCGGTCTGAGCGCACCTTCGTACTCCTCCGTTACTCTTTAGGAGGAGACCGCCCCAGTCAAACTACCCACCATACACTGTCCTCGATCCGGATAACGGACCTGAGTTAGAACCTCAAAGTTGCCAGGGTGGTATTTCAAGGATGGCTCCACGCGAACTGGCGTCCACGCTTCAAAGCCTCCCACCTATCCTACACAAGCAAATTCAAAGTCCAGTGCAAAGCTATAGTAAAGGTTCACGGGGTCTTTCCGTCTAGCCGCGGATACACTGCATCTTCACAGCGATTTCAATTTCACTGAGTCTCGGGTGGAGACAGCGCCGCCATCGTTACGCCATTCGTGCAGGTCGGAACTTACCCGACAAGGAATTTCGCTACCTTAGGACCGTTATAGTTACGGCCGCCGTTTACCGGGGCTTCGATCAAGAGCTTCGCGTTAGCTAACCCCATCAATTAACCTTCCGGCACCGGGCAGGCGTCACACCCTATACGTCCACTTTCGTGTTTGCAGAGTGCTGTGTTTTTAATAAACAGTCGCAGCGGCCTGGTATCTTCGACCGGCATGGGCTTACGGAGCAAGTCCTTCACCCTCACCGGCGCACCTTCTCCCGAAGTTACGGTGCCATTTTGCCTAGTTCCTTCACCCGAGTTCTCTCAAGCGCCTTGGTATTCTCTACCCAACCACCTGTGTCGGTTTGGGGTACGGTTCCTGGTTACCTGAAGCTTAGAAGCTTTTCTTGGAAGCATGGCATCAACCACTTCGTGTTCTAAAAGAACACTCGTCATCAGCTCTCGGCCTT
>NZ_CATKPY010000009.1:0-1190 GCF_949767465.1 Pseudomonas sp. IT-P12
GTGGGAGATTCTATGGTTGAGGGGAAACCCTCAACTTGCTTTCGGCTGGTATTCGCTCTGCCCCTTCAGTAGCGCAAATACGACCCGAGCAAGTTTACGGGCCAGAATCACCAGTGCCTGAGTGGTGCTGAACCCTCTAGCTCGTTGCTCTTCATAAAAACCTTTCCAGGTTGCTGTTCGGCTGGCCGACATGGCTGCATTGTGCAAAAGTCGGCGCGCCTCCGGATCACCTCGTTTTGTCAGACTGCGGCGACCGTCCTTCTGTCCCGACTGTGAAACCCGTAAGTCCATCCCCAAAAAAGCGATGAATGCGTCAGCGTTTTTAAACTCGCCCCTTTGAAACGCCGCGATCAGGCGAGCTCCAGTCAAAAAGCCTATGCCTTCAACTTTCATGCAGCGCCTTAGATGGGCAAGTAAACCGGCCTCTTTAAGGACGTCGTTGATCATCTTCTCGACCAGCACTTCAAACCTCTGCATTGAGGCTATTTGCTCGGCAAAAGCGGCTTTGAGCAGCGGCTCATTTGCCCAGCTCTGTACCAGGCCAACTCGTGCCTGAACCAGCGCGGCGCGCCGGCGGAAAAGACTCAAGAGCTGACGATACAGCGGCGATGGTGGAGTCCATGGGTGAAGCTCTTCATATTCGTTTTTCAGATAACGGGCGAGCAGCTTTGCATCCAGCGCGTCGGTTTTGGCGCGAACCTTCACACCTTTACGGTAGTGGCTTAGTTCATAGCCACCGACCATGTAAATCGTGCAGCCGGCATCATGGGCCAGATCGGCGAATTCCAAGTGATAGATATTGGTCGACTCAATTGCTACGTCGACCGGTGCCGGCAAGGCTTTCAGCCATTTCTTGATGGCTGGCTTGTTATTGGGAAGCGTCTCCAGCAGATCCAGTTCGGTCTGGTAGATCACCAGTTCATTTTTGGCGACATCCACGCCCACGATTGGCTTGGAAACAGAGACCGACATTGCCATTGAACATCCCCCGAGATATGGTTTTGAGCACTTGAAGGGCTCACCCAGAGGCGCAGGCTTGTTCCTATCGTCGGTCTAGCCAGATGCATTCTTTATCGGCGCTTGGGTGAAAGGAGGAGGGGCGAAATCTCCCACGGATCTGTACTGCGCCAACAGTCAGAATCGAGCCTTGTCCCTCCTCCTCCCTTCAAGTACCAGCATACAAGCGAGCC